>DASZMV010000018.1:0-184503 GCA_035551675.1 Caulobacteraceae bacterium
GCTCTGCTCGCCCGCCGGATAGATCCGGTGCGGCGTCCAGTCCTTCAGATACGGCCCGAGCTTCATGAAGTACTTCGGGTTCGAAATGATGAGGCCCTTGATGTCCTCTTCGAAGCCCGGGGTGTGGCTCATCAGGTTCCGCATGGTGATCGGCTGACCGTTCCGCGCGGGAATCTTGAAGTCGAGATACTGGTTGATGTCGGCGTCGAGGTTGATTTTGCCGGCTTCCACCTGCTGCATCACCGCGGTCCAGGTGAAGAGCTTGGAGATGGAGCCCGGGCGGAATAGGGTCACCTTGGGATCGACGGGCTTTTCCGCGGCGACGTCGGCGAAGCCGTAGCCGCGCTCGGTCAGGACCTGGCCGTCCTTGACCACCACCACCACGCCTCCCGCGATATCGCCCTGCTTCAGCGCATAGGGCACGAAGCCGTCGAGCCAAGCGTTCACGTCGGTCGCGTCGAGGGTGTGGGTCGTAGGTCCCGGGACCGGTGGGGCGGCGGGGGCGTTCTTGGCTGGTGTCGCGGCGGTCGGCTGGCTCGAGCCGGGGCCCGCCAACAGAAGCGCGGCGCCCAGCGCCGCCGTCAGGATCGCAGTAAGACGCATCGCACTCCCCAACCCGAAAGGCGGCGCACTTTCGGCGCCGCTCGCATCGGGGGAACTTCCGGCAAATTTTCTGAATCGGCAACCATTTTCACCAACCCGAACATTACGGATTGGTAAGTGGGCGGTCAGCCTTGTTCCGTAACGGGTTTCCGAGCCAGGACCGACTTACGGACGCTGTAGGTGAAGTAGACGATGAAGCCCAACACCAGCCAGACCGCCAGCCGAATCCAGGTCGCGGGCGGCAACAGCGCCATCATCATCAGGCAGGACAGCGCGCCCAGAATGGCGGTGGGGACTACGAACGGCGTCCTGAAAGCGCGCGGGATGTCCGGGTGGGTGCGGCGCAACACCAGAACCCCGATGCAGACGATGGCGAAGGCCAGGAGCGTGCCGATGGACGACAGCTCGCCCAGGAGCTGGACCGGAACGATGGCGGCCACCAGGGCGGCGAAGAAGGCGGTCAGCCAGATCGAGAAGGCCGGGACCTTCACCCCGTTCAGTCTGGAGAAGATCGGCGGCAACAGGCCGTCCTTGCCCATGGCGTAGAAGATGCGGCTCTGGCCGTAGACGCCGATGAACATGGCGGCGAACAGGCCGATCACCACGCCCAGCAGCACCGGAAGCTGCAGCCAGCGGCTCATGAAGGCCCCACCGTGCTGCACCGCGACAATCACCGGGAAGGCGACATTGAGTTGGGTGTAGTGGGCCAGGCCCGTCTGAACCAGCGCCATGGCCACGTAGAGCACCGAGACGATCGCCAGCGTCAGCAACAGACCGAGCGGGACGGTCTTGGCCGGGTTTTTCACCTCCTGCGCGCTCGAGGAGACCATGTCGAAACCGATGTAGGCGAAGAACACCACGCCTGCCCCGCGGATCACGCCGGACCAGCCGAAGTCTCCGACGGTGCCGTTGTTGGGCGGAATGAACGGATGCCAGTTGGCGGTGTTCACGTGGAAGAAGCCGACGCCGATCACGGCCAGGATCACGCCTACCTTCAGCAGCACGACGAGCATGTTGAACATGGTCGAGCGCTTGACGCCGAGCGTGAGGATGGCGGCAATGGCCAGGATCGCGAGCGCGGCCGGCAGGTTGATGATGCCGCCGCCCAAGGCGAAATGGCCGTTCCCGGTCGACACGATCGGCGGCGAGGTCAAGGCGTGCGGTATGGCGATGTGGATGCCGTAGTTGGCGTCGATGTAGCTCAGGAACTGCGCGAAGTAGCCTGACCAGCCGACCGCGACGGTCGATGTGGCGAACAGATATTCCAGCACCAGGCTCCAGCCGATGATCCAGGCGATCAACTCGCCCATGGACGCATAGGCGTAGGTATAGGCGCTGCCCGCGACTGGGATCATCGAGGCGAGTTCGGCGTAACAGAGGCCCGCGAACAGGCAGGCGATACCGGCGACCACGAAGGAGATGGCGATGGCCGGTCCGGCGTACTGCGCCGCCGCCGTGCCGGTCAGCACGAAGATGCCCGAACCGATGGTGCCGCCGACGCCCAGCAGCACCAGCGCGAACAGGCCCATGTGCCGATGAAGCTCCTCGCCGCCGGCGCGATCGAGCAGGATCTGGATCGGCATGCGGCGGAACAGGCTCATGTCAGGGCTCCGGGCGGAATTGTGAGGATTCGATCACTTCCAGGTCTGGGTGAGCAGGCGCTGGAAGTTGCCGCCAAGGATCAGGCCGATGTCGTGGTCGCTGTAACCCCGCTTCACCAGCACCTCGGTCAGGTTGAACACCCGCTTGGGCGTGTCGTAGCCGTCGATATCGATCTTGTCCCGGAAAGCGTAGCTGGATTTGTAGTTGGCGCGAAGGGCTTTGTTCATTTCGGGCGGCATTTTGTCATAGCCCAGAAGATCCGAGTCCGACCCAATTCCCACGTGCTCGACACCCGCCAGCTTGGCCACGTGGTCGATGTGATCGACCATATCCTCGATGGTGGTCGGGTCGGCATGTTTGATGAACATCCGCACGCCCGACACACCCATGACCCCGCCCTTGGCGGCCAGCGCCTTGATCGCCTCGTCGGTCTTGCAGCGCGGATGGTTGTTCAGCGCACGGCAGTTGGCGTGGGTGAAGGCGATGGGGACCGGTGAGAGTTCAACCGCGTCCAGCGTGGTGCGGTCGCCCGAGTGCGAGACGTCGACCAACATGCCGCACGCGTTCATCGCCTTGATGATCTCGACGCCGTAGTCAGACACCCCGCCGTCCTCGCGCTCGGTCGAGCCGGAGCCCAACAGGTTCTGCGCGTTGTAGGTGAGCTGCGAGACGCGCTGGCCGATCTGGTAGAACATCTTCACGTCGTCGGGCGTGCGGAAGTGATCGGCGTCCTGCTGGCCCATGATCACCGCGATCTTGCCCTCGGCCTTGGCGCGCGGCATGTCAGCGGCGGTGTTCACCTGCAGGAACAGGTCGCTGTTGCGGGCGAGAAAACCGCTCCAGCCCGCTTCGAACGCCATCACGTCGTCGTAGGACCCGATGCCCACCGAGTGGTGAAACACGTTCACGCCCGAGGTTTTGAACATTTCGACGTCCGCCGGACCGAGCGTGCGGGCGTACATCTCCGGCGTGAACACCAGCGTCAGCGGCGCCAGCATATCGATAACCAGATTCCTCTTCACCAGATCGACCACGTGGGTCGGCCAGGTCTGGGTGTCGGCGGCGAACACCCGGTGCGCGCCCAGGTTCAACATGGGTGCGGCCACGGCGGCCGAGGCGACCTTCAGCAGCGTGCGGCGCGTGGTCATGCTTGTCCCCTCAGTAGTCCAGCGACAGGGTGATCAGGTGCAGGGCGAAGATGAACCAGACCGCGCTCAGCAACGCGACCGCAATCAGCAGCGACGACAGCTTGGCCCACCAGCCGCGCGAGGCGTCGCCCCAGACGGTGGCCAGGTTCCACAGGCCGACGACGGCGCCGAGGATCGTGAGAACCCCGATCAGCTGCATAAGGCGCAGCCACTTGTCGAGCGGCGTGTCGAAGCTGCCGAAGTCGTGGCCGAGCAGCATCATCCAGCCGGCGACCAGACAGAGCGCTACGATCGCTGAGACGCGAACCAGGCGATAGAGCATCGCCGGCCGGCCGCTGAGGGTGAAGTTCTTGCCGTAGGCGGCGCGCCCGATGGCGGAAATCGGCCAGGTTGCGACACAGGTGAGCAGGATCAACAGCGACACGTAGAGCAAAGGCATCATCCAGCGGCCGTCGATGGACGCCGGAACCGGGATCAGCATTTCCACGGTCGGATCGTTTTCCTGGCGCATGCTGGTGACGCGGCCGTTCTCGACGGTGGCGGCCATGCGGTCCGTGCCGTTGACGTTCCGCCAAAGCATCGGCCCGATCTCGCGCCAGGATCTTACCCCGCCCGCGGTGTCCTTGTACGACGAGACCTTGATCGTGCCGTCCGGCGCCGCGGTCACCGTCGTCTGGCCAAGCAGCGACCCGATGGACAGGAAGTTGGTCGCCGAGCGTCCGCTGGCGACATAGCGGCCCGCGATCAGGGCGGCGTCGTGCTTGGCGGTGGAGGCGGTCGGCGGCTCCGGCGTTACGGGCGCCGGAAAATAGCGGTCCATGAAGGCGCGGTAGAGCACGGGGCGCACGCCGTTGCCCAACTCCGCCGCGATCCCCTTGCCGCCGTTGATCGAGATGAAGATCCCGACATTGTCGTCGATCAGAAGATGCAGCTCGCTGTGGAATAACTGCGTATCGCCGGCGTGGGCGACCACCGCGTGACCGTTGCGATCCTCGCGATAGAAGCCGAGCGCCATGCCGTTCAGCGGCGGGACCGGCGTGAACGCGGTCTGGTGCATGTACTTCGCGGTCTCGGGCTTCAGTATCTGCACGCCGTCGTACTGGCCGTTTTGCAGGTGCGCGATCATGAAGTGGCTCATGTCGTCGCCGGTCGCCGACAGGCTGCCCGCCGGCGCGCCGTTGACGAACTCGAACGGCCTGGGCCCCGCCGAGGCCGCGCCGTAACCCTTCGCCATGTCGGGCGCGAGGTTCGCCGGCAGCGGCTGCACGAAGGTCGAGTGGTGCATGTTTAGCGGCGTCAGGATGTGATGATCGATGTATTGGGCGAACGGCTCGCCCGACACGCGCTGAACGATATAGCCGGCGAGTGCGGCGCCGTAGTTGGAATAGGCGATGGTCTTGCCGGGCGCATAGATGCGCGCCGGCACGTGGATGACATAGTCGTGCAGCGTTCCCATCCGCCCGGCGTTGGCGACGAACAGCCGCTTGCCCCACTCCTCGAACCCGGGGGTATGGGTCATGAGGTTGCGCATGGTGATGGGTTTGCCGTCGCGCGGCGGGATCTTGAAGTCGAGGTATTTGTTGATGTCCGCGTCGAGGTCGAGCTTGCCTTGCTCCTGCAGCTGCATCACCGCCGTCCACATGAACAGCTTGGAAATGGATCCGGGGCGGAACAGGGTCTTCTGCGGATCGACCGGCGTGCGCTTGGCGACGTCGGCATAGCCATAACCGCGCTCGGTCACGACCTGGCCGTCCTTCACCACCACGACCACGGCGCCGGGGATGTCGCCCGCTTTCAAAGCGTAGGGCATGTAGCCGTCGAGGAAGGCGTTCACGTCGGTTGCGTCGAGCGTGTGCGCCGCGGTCGTCGCGGGCGGCGTTGCGACAGGCGTTGTCGCCGGGGTCAGCGCGCCGGCGCCGCCGACGATCAGAAGACTCGCGGCCGCGAATGCGGCGCCCAAAACCTTGCTCAATCGCATCTTGCTCAAACGCATTTCACTCCCCTCGCCGCGCTCAGTGCGGCTTGTAGCCCGGACCGCGCAGAACCATTCCCGGCAGCGCGCCCGTGTGTTTGCCATGGTCGGCGACCAGCGTGCCGTTCACGATCACCCAGTCGATGCCCGCGGGCATGGCGAGCGGATGCTCATAGCTCGGCGTGTCGTCGATGCGGTCGTAGTTGAAGATGGTCACGTCGGCGCGCAGGCCCTCGCGGATCACGCCGCGGTCCCACAGTTTCAGCCGCGCCGCCGGCCAGCCGGTCATCTTGCGGATCGCGTCCGGCAGGGTGATCACGTGGCGGCGCTTGACGTATTCGGCGATCACGCGCGGGAAGTTGCCATAGGCGCGCGGGTGCGGCAGGCCGGTGGCGTCGATCTCGCCGAAGCGCACGCTGGCGCCCGCGTCGGAGCCGATGGAGACCCAGGGCTGTTTCAGGGCGGTTTCGATGTCGCGCTCGTCGATCATGAAGAACAGGCCCATGGCGCGGTGCGGCAAGGCGTCGAGCACGATGTCCCAGCACACGTCGGCGGGATCCTCGTGCACCTGCTCGGCGATGTAGGCGATCGACTTGTAGCGGTACTTGTCCCACTTCGCGTTGTAGGCGTTGGCGAGCACGATGTGGTCCCAGCCGCCCGACGCCTGCACCAGGTTCGACCAGCCGGGCTCGGAGCCCGCGGTGACTTCCTGCTTCAACTTTTCACGAACCTTCGGATCGCGCAGGCGTTCGATCGCCTTCTTCTCGCCGTCGGCGAACACCCAGTTCGGAACCGTGATCGAAAGGCCGGTGCCGCCGGCGGTGTAGACGTACATGTCGGCGGCGATGTTGACGCCTCGCGCCCGCGCGTCGTCGACCTTGGCCACCGCCTGGTTCATCAGCTTGCCCCACTCGGGGGCGTAGGCGGCCTTGAAGTGGAAGATCTCCACCTCGATCCCGGACTTTTCGCCGATCTCGATCGACTCATCCATCGCCTTGAGCAGATCGCCGCTCTCGTCGCGCATATGGCTGGCGTAGATGCCGCCGTAGGCCTTGGCGACCTTCGCCAGGTCGACCAGCTCGTCGGTGTTCTGGAAACTGCACGGCGGATAGATCAGGGCGGTGGCGATACCCTCGGCGCCGGCGCGCATGGCGACGGCCACGCGGCGGCGTTGTTCAGCCTCCTGCGCGGGGGTGGGACGGCCGTCCTTGTCGCCCATCACCTCCATGCGCGCCTGGCAGGCGCCGTAGTAGGTGCCGAAGTTCACCGAGATGCCCTTCTTCTGCAGCGCGGTGAACCAAGCGTCGAGCTTATCCGCATTGGCGGGACTGCCGCCCTCCCCGGCCATGACGGTGGTGACGCCTTCGAACACCTTGTTCTCGGCCTTGCCGTTGATCGGCAGCACCTCGCCGGACTGGTCCATGGAGTCGATCCAGCCGGGCGTGACGTAGTCGCCCTGGGCGTCGATCTCGCGCAGGCCGCGACCGTCGACCTTGCCGATCTTCACGAAGCGGCCGTTCTTGATCGCCACGTCGGCGATGACCCACGGGCTACCGGTGCCGTCCAGGACGCGGCCGTTGCGGATGACGAGGTCGTAGGGCGCCGACGGATGAACGTGTTTCGGCGCGGGGGCGGCGCCCATCAGCAGCACGGCGGACGCGAGCAGCGCTAAGGGTCGAACGAGCGGCATGACGGGTCTCCGCGTCCCAAATCGAGCGACCGGGCCGCCCGCATCGGCGGACGACCCGGTCTTCCCGCACCGGCGGAGGGAACCGCGCTCGGCCCGGAATTCTGTAACCGGAGTCGAGACGGCCATTGGCCGCCGCGACTCCAGGACAGGACATCAGATTTTCTGATTACGCAACTCGTTTTCCACTTTGCACATTCGCGGACCGGCCCGTCAGTGTCGGTCCCGTCAGTACTGGGTGTTGAAGCCCATCAGGTGGAACACCAGACCCACGTAGAGCAGCATCAGGGCCGACGCCGCGACCAGGACGGAGCCCAGCTTGTCCCGCCACGCCCCGCCGCCGCGCCACACCCGCCACAGGTCGAGCAGGGCGAGGACGGCAACGCCCACGAAGGCCAGGAGCCCGGCGATCCCCAGGAAGAGAACCAGGCCGTCGCTGGCGCTCGTCGCGTGCGCGATATCCGACAGGAGCCAGGTCAGAACCATCGGGTAAATCGCGAACACCGCCACCGCCGCAAGGGCGAAGAGCCGCGTCCCGCGATAGACCAGGGCGTCGCGGCCGGCGAGCGCGAAGGACGCGCCGTAGGTTTTCCGCGTGATCGCCAGGATTGGCCACAGCAAGCCGGTCAGCAGCAGGATCGCCAGCGACGCGTAGAGCGCAGGCGTGATCCACGCGGGCGAACGCCAGCCGGGAATCCGCAGGAACGCGGCGGGCGGCGCCATGCTGAAGCCGAACATGACGGGACGGCCGTCCTTCACGATCGCCTGCATCTCCTCGTCGGGGTCGTCCATGTTGCGCCAGACGAAAGGCTGGATTTCCTGCCACTTCGCTGCGGCGCCGCCCCCCGGACTCACAAGCGACACGGTCCCGTCGGGGTTGGCCTTGAGCACCGTGCCTCCGAGGAGTTCGCCTACGCTGAAGAAGCTACTGTACGACCGGCGTGAGGACTCCCAGGGGCCGGCCATCAACCCGGCGTGGGCAAGCGCGGTCGGCTTGTCCACCGTCTGCGCAGAGACCGGTTGCGTGCGCGGAAAATAGCGATCGGCGAAGCCCTGGTAGAGCGAGCCTTGCAGGCCGCCCACCGCGCCGGCTTTTCCGGGACTGTTCAGCGAGATGAAGACGCCGGTGTTGTCGTCGATGAACAGCCGCATGTCGCTCAGGAACACCTGGGTTCCACCGTTGTGCCAGATCACCCGGTGGCCGTTGCGATGATCCTCGACGAAACCCAGCGCCATGGCGTTCAGCGCCGGATAGATCTTGGGCTGCGCTGCGTGCAGCGCGATCGCCGTCTCCGGTTTCATGATCTGCACGCCGCCGTAGGCGCCGTTCTGCAGCTGGGCGATCATGTAGTGGCCCATGTCTTCGCCCGACGCGGCGAGTTCGCCGGCCGGCGCGGGCGGCACATATTCGATGTAGAACGGCGTGCGCGAACCGGTCTTGTATCCCTTGGCCAGGAACGGCTTTACGCTGTCGGGGAACGGCATTTGCACCGACGAGTGCGTCATGTCGAGCGGCTGAAGGATATGTTGGGTGACGTAGTCGGCCCACGATTGGCCCGACACGCGCTGGACGATGTAGCCCGCGAGCGCGGCGCCATAGTTCGAATAGGCGGGGACCTTGCCGGGCGCGAAGACGCGCTTGGGCGTCCAGCCTTTGATGTACTGCTCGAGCGTCACGTTCGGCGACGAGCCCATCAGGTACTTGTACTTCTCCTCGAACCCGGGCGTGTGGGTCATGATGTTGCGCAGCGTGATCGGCTGTCCGTCGCGCGGGGGGATCTTGAAGTCGAGGTACTGGTTGACGTCGGTGTCGAGGTTCAGCTTGCCGGCCTCGACCAGCTGCATCACCGCGGTCCAGGTGAAGGTCTTGGTGATCGAGCCCGGACGGAACATCGTCGTCTTGGGATCGACCGGCGCCTTGGTCGCGAGATCGGAATAGCCATAGCCGCGCTCGGTCAGGATCTGACCATCCTTGACCACCACCACGATGGCGCCGGGGATATCGCCGTTCTTGATCTGGGCGGGAACGAGGCCGTCGAGCCAGGCGTCCACGTCGTCCTTGGTCAGCGGATGAGCGGTCGCGGGAGCCGTGATCGCCGGCGCGGCGGGCGCCGCAGCGGGTTGCGCCGTGAACGCCGGCGCGCCGATCATCAGGCCCAGGACCGCGACGGCGGCGATGGTCAATGCTCTCATGCTCTCCCCCTCGCGCGTCGGCGCGAAAAATTTTCAAGAACTTCTAACAGAATTGCCAAATCAGAAAAAGGCGGGACTATGCCCCGCCGGTCGATTGAAATCGCGACCGTCTGGAGGACCCGCCGTGACCCGCTCCCCTTCCCTGCGCCTCTGCCTCGCCGCCTCCGCCGCCCTCCTGGCGCTGGGCGCCGGCGTTCCCGCGCTTGCCGCCACCCCCGACCAGGTGAAACTGCCCGACGGCGCCCAGGCCGGCGACTATGTCGGCCAGGACGTGATGATCCCCATGCGCGACGGGGTGAAGCTGCACGCGCAGGTCTGGCGACCGAAGTCCATGGCCGGCCCGCTGCCGATCCTGCTTCAGCGCTCGCCCTACGGATTTGGCCTGCAGGCCGCCCAGGGGGCTTTCGCCACCCAGTTCCATGAACTCGCGGCGGACGGCTACATCTTCGTGCTCGAGGACATCCGCGGAAAGTTCGGCTCCGAGGGCGAGTTCGTCATGCTCCGGCCGCGCAAGACCACGCCCAAGGGCGTCGACGAATCGACCGACACCTACGACACCATCGACTGGCTGGTGAAGAGCCTGCCCGAGAACACCGGCAAGGTCGGCGAGTTCGGAATCTCCTACCTCGGCTGGACCACCGCCATGGCGACGATCGATCCGCATCCCGCGCTGAAGGCGGTGTCGGTCCAGGCCTCGCCCGAGGACATGTTTCTGGGCGACGACTTCCACCACAACGGCGCCTTCCGCCTCGATTACGCGTGGGAGTACGCCGCCACACTGGAAACCGATCCGCATATCCTGAAGCCGTTCGAATTCGGGAGCGACGACCCTTACGACTGGTACCTGAAGCAGGGCGCGCTCGACGGCTACGACCAGAAGAACGTCGGCAAGCCGCTGCCGACCTGGCGCAATTTCGTGGGTCACCCGAACTACGACGCCTTTTGGAAAGCCGGCGTGACCTCGCACGAGTTGCCCGCGACCCCCAGCGTGCCCGACCTCTTCGTCGCGGGCTGGTGGGACCAGGAAGATTTCTACGGACCGCTCACCATCTACGACCGCCAGGCCAAGGGCGACCGCGACAACCGCAACTTCATCGTCATAGGCCCCTGGAACCACGGCGGCTGGGCGGGGGCATCGGGCGCGAAGTACGGACCGTACGACCTCGGCGGCGACACCTCGGCCTATTTCCGCAGCCAGGTCGAGGCGCCCTGGTTCCATTACTGGCTGAAGGGCGGCGACGCGCTGAAGGAGCCGCGGGCGCTGGTCTTCGAGACCGGCAGCAACCAGTGGCGCGGTTATTCGGCATGGCCGCCCAAGGACGGCGTGGTCGAGAAACATCTCTACCTGCACGCGGGCGGCAAGCTGAGTTTCGATCCGCCGACGGCGGCCGACGCCGCGCCGGACCGTTTCGTCTCCGATCCGGCTCGTCCCGTGCCCTATCGTCCGCGACCGATCACGCCGGTGATCGCCAAGGGTTCGACCTGGCCGCACTGGCTCGCCGACGACCAGTCCGAGTTCGACAAGCGGCCCGACGTGCTGTCGTTCCGCACCGGCGTGCTCGACCAGGCGGTCACCATCCGCGGCGAAGCGATCGCCAAGCTGTTCGCCTCGACCACCGGGACCGACGCCGACTGGATCGTGAAGCTGATCGACGTGTATCCGAACGACGACGCGACGCCGGCGGCGTTGCGCGGGCGCGAGCTGATCATTTCCGACGAGGTGTTCCGCGGACGCTTCCGCAAGAGCTTCGAGCATCCCGAGCCGCTCACGCCCAACAAGGCGCTCGACTATTCCATCGACCTGCACACCGCGTCGCACCGGTTCCTGAAAGGTCACCGCATCGAGGTGCAGATCCAGTCGAGCTGGTTCCCGCTGATCGATCGCAATCCGCAGGTATTCACGCCCAGCATCTACGCGGCCGATCCGTCGACCTTCAAGGCGCAGACCCACGCGGTGTTCCACAGCACGGCCTATCCGTCGGCCATCGTGGTGGACGTGCCGACCGGATCGGATTGAAGCGACCCCGAAAAAGTTTGAGGCCGGGCCGCCTTTCGGCGACCCGGCCCCGCAGACCGACGGAGGGAACACTCATCCGGTCTGTAACACTCGTTTAGCTCCGCCTCACCACTTGGCTGAAAGTGTCACGCCGAGCGTGCGCGGCTGGATGACGCCGATCTGCGCCCAGGCCGTGGTGACGTCGCCGTAGCTGGTAAAGGCGCGGGTGTTGGTCAGGTTCTGCGCCCAGAGTTCGAGCCGATAGCGGTCATTCTGCACGCCGAAGCGGGCCGAAAGCGTCCCGTAGGCTGGAAGCTTCGCCTGCTCCGTGCCCGAAAACTGAACGGTAGCTGACGAACCGACGCTGCCGAAGTCGGCGTAGCGCGAGCCTGTATAGGCCGCCTGGGCGCCGATGAAGCCGCGGTAGTCGCCGAACCAATCCCAATCGTACTCGGCGTCGAACGCGGTGCCCCACTTAGGCGCATAGGGCAGCGGCGATCCGCTGGCCGCGAAGTCCGGATCGGCGGCCGGCGTGTCGGACGTCAGGTGGGCGTCGGTGTAGGCGCCGGTCCACATCAGGTTCAGGCCGGCGGTCGGCCTCCAGTTGAACGTCCATTCGACGCCTCGGCTCTCCGCCGATCCCGCGTTCGCGTTGACGCCGTAATTGTCCACCACTTCCAGGATCTGGATGTTCTTCCAGTTCACATAGAACAGAGCCACGTCGGCGCTGAGCGTGCCGTCGAGCAAGGTCGAGCGGATGCCGGCTTCGTAGTTCACGGTGCTGTCGGAACCGTAGACGCGCGGAACCGAGACGGGCGCCAGGGGCGGCAAGGCGTTCGGGCCGCCAGGGCGATAGCCGCTGGCGATCCGGGCGTAGACCATGGTGTTGGCGTCGATGTGCCAACGCGGCGCGATGGAGTAGGTGAAATCGTCGCCGCTCGAATTGGTGCCGAACGAGGTCGAGCCGCCGGTGATGATCGGATTGCCGCCGATGCTTTCGACGACAGTCTGCTTGTTGCTCGAGTACCGACCGCCGAAGTCGACGTCGAACTTGTCGTTGAAATGGTAGGTGAAGTTCGCGAAGCCAGCGTACTCCTGGTAGGTCGACTCGAGCGTGATCAGCTCGAGCTCTCCGACCGAGGTGTTGCGATCGCCGCCGGGCAGGTTGGCCGCCCAGAGATGCTGGTTCAGGTCGCCCTTTTCATGGGTGTAATAGCCGCCAACCAGCCAGTCGAGATTGCCGATCGTGCCCGAGAGACGATCTTCCTCGGTCCACTTCTTGAGATCCTCGACGTTGCTGAAGGGCAGGCCGCAATTGCAGCCGAAAATCCCGGAGATGACCTGGCCGTAGGTCGGCGCCGGGGGCGTGCCGACGCCGGGCGTGGGCGGCAGCAACGGCGCGTCGGTGTCGTCGGTCCAGCCGTTCTTGTTGAGAATGCCGTAGCTGGTGATCGAGGTCAGTTTGACGGGACCGAAGTCGTAGTTGATGTCCGCCGAATAGTTCTCGTACTTGGCTTTGAAAGGCTCCGGCAGATCACGCGCGATGGTGTCCCCGCCGTAGAGCGGCTTGTAGGTGACGGGATTGACGTCGATGCCATTGGCTTCGTTGTCGAAGTCCTGCTGGTCGAGCGCGGTGAGGCGGATGCTCAGTTGCGGCGTCGGATTCCAGAGCAGCGAGGCGCGCAGACCGTTCTTGCGGTCCCAGTTCACGCCGCGCTGGCCCGTGGTGACGTTATCGATCCAGCCCGGGGTATAGCCGTCATAGGCGTCGAGCCGCAGCGCCGCCGTGTCGCCCAGCGGGATGTTGCCCATAAGCTTCACATTGCCGCCGTTGCCGCCGTGGCCGTTGTTGCTCACCGTCTCGCCGGTGGCTTCGACCATGCCCTGATAGACGCCCAGGACCGGAGGCGCGGTCACGACCTTCAGCAGGCCGCCTTCGGAGTTCGCGCCGTAGAGCGTGCCTTGGGGACCGCGCAGCACTTCGATGCGCTGGACATCCCAGGTGTCGAAATCGCCCGCGAGGATCGAGCCGTTCAACAGCGCCGTGCTCGAACCGAAGGGTGATTCGTCGATATAGACCGCGACCGTCGAGCCCACGCCGCCGGCGTTCTGGCCACGCAGCGTGATCCGCGTCTGACCGGGGTTGGAGCTTTCCAGCGAAAGGCCGGGCACCATCGCCGCGTAGCCGGAGAAATCCGTCGCCTGCAGCTTATCGAGCGTATTGCCGCCGAGAGCGGTCACGCTCATCGGCACGTTCTTGAGCGGCTCCGCCTTTTTCTCGGCGGTGACGATGACCTCTTGGACGGTATTCGGTGTTTGCGCCGGCTGATCCGCCGCAAAGGCCGGTGCGGCCAGGGTGATCGCCGAAGCGGAGGCGAGCAGCCAGGTTAAATGAGTACGACGCAAGCGCATGAAATTTATCTCCCCGAACAGGACGGCCCACGAACCGGCCCGTCCCTAGAGATGACGACAATTTTTCAGAAATAGCAAATCGTTTCAATTCCCGCATAACAGTAGGGAATTGATGGGTCGCGTAATGGGGGAAGCCCGGACGCAAACGGGCCGAGTCGCCTTTCGACGACTCGGCCCGCCGGCCGGTGGAGGAACGCTTGCCGGCCTTAGCCCCCGTTCAGACGCCCCTTAGAACTTCTTCGAGACTGTCACGCCCCAGGTCGCCGGCTGGATAATGCCGATCGAGGTGCCGCCGCCAAAGGCGGCGCCAGGTTTACCGGGCGCGCCACCGCCGTAGGAGGTGAAGCCCTTGGTGCCGGTGATATTCTTGCCCCAAAGCTCAACTCGCATCTTCTCGGGCAGATCGAGACCTGCACGGAAGTCGACGGTGTCATAGCCGGGAATTCTCGAGCGGGTGTCGCCGGCAGTACTGTCGAAATCGGATGACATCGAGGTCTGGTAAGCGAGCGTTGCGCCGATGAATGCGGTGGTGTCGCTCCACACGGTCCAATCGTATTCACCGTCGACCGCGGTGCTGAACTTCGGCACCATCGGCAGCGAGTCGCCCTTGAACGCATGTACGCCCGGCGCGTCAGAGGTCAGCGCCGCGTTCGTGTGTGCGCCGTTCCAGGTGAAGGTCAATCCCGACATCGGCACCCAGGCCAGGGCCCATTCGTAGCCCTCGCTCATCGCCTTGCCGCCGTTGCCGTTGACGCCATAGCCGTTGACCACTTCGAACAACTGGATGTTGCGCCAATCGACGTAGAAGACGTCGGCGTCCAGGGTTACATGGCGATCGTCCCATGAGGTCTTGATGCCGGCTTCGTAGCTGCGGTTCTTGTCGGCGCCGTAGGTGAACGGCGTTCCCGGAGGCGCCGAAGGCGGCACCACGTTCGGGCCGCCCGGACGATAGCCGGTGGCGTAGCGCGCATAGATCATGGCGTCGTCGGTCAGGTGGTACTTGGTGCCGAGCGACCAGGTCGCCACGTCGCTCTTGGAGTCAGTCGTGATGTCGATTGCATAGGGCGGCGGCGATGTATTGCCCACGAGCAGCCCGCTCACCGTTTCGTGCGCCGATTGGGTCTGGTCACTATAACGCCCGCCGGCCTGCACCTCCCACTTCGGGGTGATGTGATAGGTCAGATCGCCGAACGCGGCCCATTCCCGGTAGGACGAAGTCAGCAGCGGATCTTCCAGGTCGGGGATCGCGCTGATGATCTTGTCGCTGCCGATGTCGCTCACTTGCACATGCTGGTTCAGCACGCCGGTTTCACGCGTGTAATAGCCGCCCACCAGCCATTCGAAGCCGTTGTCGGCCTTGGGCGACTGCAGGCGCACTTCCTGGGTGAACTTGTCGTCGTTGACCTTGTTGTCGTACGGCAATGCGGTCGGCGGCGTAACGCCGAAGTGCGGGTCGATCAGGAGATCGACGTACTGACCGTACGTCAGGCCCGGTGCGGCGATCTGGCTGGTGAAGTCCGAAAGCAGATCGACGTGCACCTGGCCGTAGCTGGTCGACGAGGTCAGGTCCGCAAATCCGAGGTCGTACTTAATCGTGCCGTTGTATTCGCGGTATTGGAAGCTGTCTTTCAGCGGGATGTAGCTGTTGCTGACGTAATCCCCAAAGACCGGCGTGAAGGTCGCGGGGAAGACCTCTTCGGAGCCGGAGCCGCCGAGCTTCATGTTCTGGCCGAACGCGGAGAGGCGCACCGATAGCCTGTCGGTCGGTTTCCATTCCAGCTGGATGCGGCCGCCGCTCTTGTCGCCCTTGTTGATGTCGGACAGACCGAGGAACTTGTTGTCGATATAGCCCGGAAGCTGGGCGTGATAAGCGTCGACGCGCAGCGCAAGGGTGTCGCCCAGGGGAACGTTGACCATCCCCTTCAGATCCCAGCCCGTGGAGCCGTGATCGGTTGACTCGTAGCCGGCCTCGACAGCGGCCTCGTAGTGATTGACCGGCGCGTTGGTGACGAACTTCACCAAGCCGCCTTCGGTGTTCGAGCCGTACAGCGTGCCCTGCGGGCCGCGCAGCACCTCGATGCGGTTCATATCGAAGGTATCGAAGTCGGAGGCGAAGATCGCGCCGTCCACCAGACCCGAGCTGGAGCCGAAGGGCGTTTCATCGACGTAGATGGCCACGGTCGACCCGACACCGCCGGCGTTCAGGCCGCGAAGGGTGAGGCGCACGTCGCCGGGACCGGCCGACTCGATCGAGAGGCCCGGCACCAGCTTGGTGTAGTCCGAGAAGTTGACCGCCTGGAGTTTCTCCAGCTGGGACTGCGGCACCGCGGTGATCGACAGGGGCACGTCCTTGACGGCCTCCGGCTTCTTTTCGGCGGTGACGATGACTTCCTGGACGGTATTGGGCTGAGACGGCGGAGCGTCCGCAGCAAAGGCGGGGGCCGCCAGAGCAAAGGCCGAAGCCGTCGCCAGGAGGCCAATGAGATGAGAACGACGCATGGCTTGATCCCCCAAGCTTTCGCAGGTTCAGACCTGCTGGTTTGATGTGAGATGACAATGATTTTTCAGTTTGCGCAACTACTTTTCATTTTTCGCACATAATGGCGTTTGATGTGGCGTTTCGGCGCCACGCTGACTAAGGTTTCGCCAAAGAGGTTACATGGCCGACCGATCTTCATCCGGCCGTTCCCAGGCCAAGCCCGGGGCGGTTCTCAAAACCCTGCGCACCCAAAGGGGCTGGACCCTGTCCGAGGTCAGCCGGCGGACGGGCCTGCCCGTCTCGACCCTGTCCAAGGTCGAGAACGACAAGATGTCGCTGACCTACGACAAGCTGACCCGGATCAGCGAAGGGCTGGAGATCGACATCGCCCAGCTGTTCGGCGGGGCCGAAATGGCCGCCGAGGCCTCCGACGCGGTGACCGGCCGGCGCAGCATAACCCGGGCGGGCGAAGGGAAATCCATCGAGACCCAGACCTACGGCCACCTCTATCCGGCCGCGGACCTGCTGAACAAAAGGCTGGTGCCGATCATCGCCGACGTGCGGGCGCGCGACCCCGGCGACTTCGGCGAAATGATCCGCCATCCGGGCGAGGAATACGCCTATGTCATCGAGGGCGAGGTCGAGCTGCACACCGAACTCTACGCCCCGGTGCACCTGAAGACCGGCGATTCGATCTACTTCGACAGCGGCATGGGCCACGTCTACGTCAACGTCGGCAAGGGGACATGCCGGATCCTGTCGGTGTGCTCGAGCCCCGAATCGCAACTGATCGCGGCCGCCCGGAACGCCCAGGTGAGCGAGGGCGACAACACCCCCGCCCCGCCCAAGCGCATTCGCGCGGCGCGGCGCTGAGGCCGTCACACCCAAAAGCCCAGCTTGCCTGAACAGGGCGGTTTGGGTTAGCGGAGGCCCGCCTCCCCGGCGCCCGGTTTTATCCAGCCGTGAAAAATGGCGAGTTCGGCCCGCGACCGCCGGGGGCGCGGACTTCCTTGTCACGATTGCGTAATATGGGCGACAGCGTGGCGCGGTGGTTGCACTGGCTTTTTTCGCCACGCGCAACTATTTTTCTTTTTCAGAATATGACAGCATCCCGGTCGGGATTCTGGGGACTAGGGTCTTGAGCGCCAACGCGTACGACATCGTGGTGATCGGCGCCGGCATGGCGGGCGCTTCGGCGGCCGCGCATCTGGCATTGAACCGTCGGGTTCTGGTGCTCGAGCGCGAGGGCCAGCCCGGCTACCATTCCACCGGCCGCTCGGCGGCGCTGTTCTCGGCCATCTACGGCTCCGAGCCGGTGCGCGCGCTGTCGCGCGCCAGTCACGACTTCTTCTACGCCCCGCCGCCCGCCTTCGCACCGGCGCCGCTGGTGCGCCCGCGCGCGGCCATGCACATCGCCACCGCGGAACAGGCCGAACGCCTGGCCGCCTTCGGCGCCTTGCCCGACGTCGCCCCGGTGTCGCGCATTATCACCCGCGACGAGGCGTTGAAGCTCTGCCCGATCCTGCGGCCCGAACAGCTTCATTCCGCGGTCGTGGAGCTCGAAGCCGCCGACGTGGACGTGCACGGCCTGCACCAGGGCTATCTGCGCCAGCTGCGTGAGCGCGAAGGCGTGCTGTTGACCGACCGCACGGTCGAGGGCCTGGGCCACGAAGGCGGCCGCTGGCGCATCACCAGCAATGGTGAAGAGTTCTTCGCACCCGTGGTGGTCAACGCCGCCGGCGCCTGGGCCGACGTAATCGCCGGACTGGCGGGCGTGGCCCCGATCGGCCTGCAGCCCATGCGCCGCACCGCCATTCTGGTCGAACCGCCGGCGGGCGCCGAGATCGATGACTGGCCCATGGTCATCGACGCGGACGAGCAGTTCTATTTCAAGCCGGACGCGGGCCTGTTGCTGCTGTCGCCGGCCGACGAGACCCCCATGGCGCCTTGCGACGTCCAGCCGGACGAGTGGGACGTGGCCGTGGCCGTCGACCGCGTCGAAACCGCGACGACCCTGAAGATCACCCGTGTGAAGCATCGCTGGGCGGGTCTGCGCAGCTTCGTCGCCGACCGCACGCCGGTGGCGGGCTACGACCCCGACGCGCCGGGCTTCTTCTGGCTCGCCGGCCAGGGCGGTTACGGCATCCAGACCGCGCCGGCCCTGTCGCGCGCCGCGGCGGCGCTCGTGCTCGACCAGACGATCCCCGCCACCATCGCCGCCCACGGCGTCAACGCCGCCGACCTCTCCCCCGCCCGCCTGCGCCAAACCGCCCAGACCCCGCGCGAAGCCATCGGGTAGGCGCACCGCCGCCTGGTGCGGCGGACGAGGCGTTTGTTTCGGCCCCCGCGCCGATATATGCGGTAGCGCACCCTCACCATAAGGAGCGCGCGCGTGAGCCAGGCGCTACGGAACAGCCCCCCGCTGGACGATTTCTGGATGCCGTTCACGGCCAATCGCCGGTTCAAGGCAGCGCCGCGACTGCTCGCGGAGGCGCAAGGCGTCTGGTACCGCGACGTCGACGGCCGGCCGGTGCTCGACGGCGCGTCGGGCCTGTGGTGCGTGAACGCGGGACACGGCCGCGCCGAAATCGCCGAAGCCGTCGCCAAACAGCTCATGAAGATGGACTACGCGCCCACCTTCCAGATGGGCCATCCCCTGCCCTTCGAGGCGGCGCATGCCCTGAAGGCGATCCTGCCCGAGGCCATGGACGGCGTGTTCTTCACCAACTCCGGCTCCGAGAGCACCGACACCGCGCTGAAGATCGCGCTCGCCTATCACGTCGCCAAGGGCGATCCCGAACGCAACATCCTGGTCGGCCGCGAGCGCGGCTATCACGGGGTGAACTTCGGCGGCATTTCCATCGGCGGCATCGCGCACAATCGCGCCAGGTTCGGGCCGCTGCTGCCCAACGTCGATCACCTGCGCCACACCCACGATCCGGTGCGCAACGCCTTCTCGCTCGGTCAGCCGGAGCACGGCGGCGTCGAGATGGCGGACGATCTCTTGCGCCTGTTCGAGATCCACGGCGCCGATCGCATCGCCGCGGTGATGGTCGAGCCCATGGCCGGATCCACCGGCGTGCTGGCGCCGCCGAAGGGTTATCTCGAACGCCTGCGCGACCTCTGCACCGAACACGGCATCCTGCTGATCTTCGATGAAGTGATCACCGGCTTCGGCCGCACCGGCGCCGCGTTCGCCGCGCAGCGCTACGGCGTGACGCCGGACATCATGGGACTGGCGAAGGGCCTGACCAACGGCGCGATCCCCATGGGAGCGGTCTGCGTCACCGCCGAGGTGCGCAACGGCATCATCGACGCCCACGATCCGCTCGCGATCGAGCTGATGCACGGTTACACCTATTCGGGTCATCCCGCGGCCTGCGTCGCCGCCATGGCGAGCATCGACATCTACCGCCGCGAAGGCCTGTTCGAGCGCGCCGGCGAACTCGCGCCCTATTGGCAGGACGCCGTGCATAGTTTGAGGGGTTTGCCGCACATCGTCGACATCAGGAACGACGGCCTCGTCGCCGGCATCGAAATGGCGCCGCGCGCCGAGGGCCCCGGCAAACGCGGCTACGACGTCTATGTCGACTGCTTCGCGCGCGGCCTGTTGTGCCGCGTCACCGGCGACACCCTCGCGCTCGCGCCGCCGCTGATCATCGAGAAGAGCGAAATCGACCGCATAATCGACACCGTCGGCAAGGCGATCGCGGCCGCGGCTTAACTTTGCTAGCCCTTCAGCGCCTGATCCAAATCCGCGATCAGGTCGTCGACGTGTTCGATGCCGACCGACAGGCGCAGCAGATTGCGCGGGGTCTTGCTGTCAGGGCCTTCGACCGAGGCGCGGTGTTCGATCAGGCTCTCGACGCCGCCGAGGCTGGTGGCGCGGGTGATCATGCGCACGCGGGCGGCGACGGCGAAGGCGCGGGCTTCGTCGCCGCGGGTCTGGAACGACAGCATGCCGCCGTAGCGTTTCATCTGGCGCTTGGCGATGTCGTGGCCGGGATGGTGCGGCAGACCGGGATAATAGACCGCCTCGACGCCCGCGTGGTTGGACAGGAACTCGGCGATGGCGCCGGCGCTGTCGCACTGTTGGCGCACGCGCAGAGCAAGCGTGCGCACGCCGCGCATAACCAGCCAGCAGTCGAAGGGCGCGGCGACCGCGCCGGTGGTGGCCTGGATGTCCTTCAGGCGGGTTAGGTAGTTGCCCTCGCGCTTCACGCTGACCACGCCGCCCAGCACGTCGCTGTGGCCGCCGAGATATTTGGTGGTGGCGTGCATGACGATATCGGCGCCGAACTCGGTGGGATCGGTCAGGACCGGAGTGCCCCAGGTGTTGTCGCACGCGACCATGGCCTTGGCGGCGTGCGCGATCTCCGACACCGCAGCGATGTCGACGATCTTCAGCAGCGGATTGGACGGCGTCTCGATCCAGATCAGGCGTGTGTTCGCCCGAACGGCCGCCTTCACCGCCGCGAGGTCGGTCATGTCGACGAAGCTGGACTCCACGCCCATCGGGCCGAGTACTTCGGTCAGGATCTTCTTCGTGCCGTGGTAGATGTCCAGCGGCGCGATCACATGGACGCCGGACCCCAGCGCCATGAACACCGCCGTCACCGCCGCCTGGCCCGAACTGAACGCGGCGCTGGCCGCGGCCTTGTCCAGTTCCGCCATACAGGCTTCGAACTGTGCGCGCGTGGGGTTGGAGTTGCGCGCATACATGTGCCCGAGCGGATAGGTCCCATCGGGCGCCCGCTCGAACGTCGTCGCCAGGTGGATCGGCGGAGTGACCGCGCCGGTCGCCGCATCGGGCGCATGGCCGGCGTGCACGACGAGGGTTTCGAGGTGGAGTTTGGAGGTCATGCGACTCCTCGCAGTTGCGAGCCGCCGCACTTGTGCACCCAAATTAAAACTCCGTCACCCTCGGGCTTGTCCCGAGGGCCCATCGTTCCGGAAGCGCCGAAGGGAGACTGTTCTGGTGTTCGCGTGAACAGCGACCCTACGGAGTTTCGACACTCGCCATGGGCCCTCGGGACAAGCCCGAGGGTGACGGAGTTGTATAGTTAAGCGTCCGCTGTCACCCCACGCGCAGCACGATCCAGGCTGTCGAACTCGTCGTCGCCCAGGTCGATGTTCACCGCGGCGGTGTTTTCCTCCAGGTGGGCGACCTTGCCGGTGCCCGGAATGGGCAGCATGACCGGACTGCGCTTCAGCACCCAGGCCAGCGCGACCTGACTGGGCGTGGCGTGTTTCGCCTTGGCGATGCGGTCGAGCACCGAACCCGGTTGGGCGAGTTCGCCCGCGGCCAGCGGATACCAGGGGATGAACCCGATGCCGTGCTGTTCGCAGTAGTCGAGCACGTCCTCGCTGCCACGATCGACGAGGTTGTAGCGGTTCTGCACGGTCGCGACGGGGAACACCTGGCGCGCGGCTTCGATCTCTTCCACCGACACTTCGCTCAGTCCCGCCTGGGCGATGATGCCGTCGTCGAGCAGGCGACGGATTTCGCCGAACTGGTCCTCGCGCGGGACCTTGCTGTCGATCCGGTGCAGTTGCCACAGGCCGATCTGTTCCACGCCGAGTTTCTTCAGACTGCCGAGCGCCGCTTCGCGCAGACGTTCGGACCGCCCGTCCTGGCGCCAGTCGTCGGGGCCCGGACGCGTCAGACCGCCCTTGGTCGCGATCAGCAGGCCTTCGTACGGATGCAGCGCCTCGCGGATCAGTTCCTCGGACACGTCGGGACCGTAGGAGTCGGCGGTGTCGATGAAGTTGATGCCGAGTTCCGGCACTCGCTTCAGGGTGCGGATCGCTTCGTCGCGGTCGGCCGGCGGGCCCCAGATGCCGGCGCCGGTGACGCGCATGGCGCCGAAGCCGAGACGATGCACGGCGATCTGGCCGCCGATCTTGAAGGTTCCGGATTTACCGGCGTCGATGTTGCTATCGGACATTCGGGAGGCTCCTTGAGGTTAGAATCCGGCGACCGGATGCGGCGCATAGGGCGCCTCGAGCGCGGAGATTTCTTCGGGGGTAAGGTCGAGCGACAGCGCGGCGACCGCGTCGGTCAGGTGGTTGGGTTTCGAGGCGCCGACGATGGGCGCGGTGACGCCCGGCTTCTGAGCGACCCAGGCCAGGGCGACCTGCGCGCGCGAGACGCCGCGGGTGTCGGCGATCTTGCCGACGGTTTCGATGACGGCGCGGTCGGACTCTTGCGCCGCCGTATAGAGCGTCTTGCCGAAGACGTCCTTTTCCTGCCGCTCGCTGGTCTCGTTCCAGGCGCGGGTCAGGCGGCCGCGCGCCAGCGGGCTCCAGGGAATGACGCCGACGCCCTGGTCGCGGCAGAGCGGCAGCATCTCGCGCTCTTCCTCGCGGTAGAGCAGGTTCAGGTGATCCTGCATGGACACGAACTCGGCCCAGCCGTTCGCGCGCGACACCGCGAGCGCCTGCATGAACTGCCACGCGAACATCGACGAGGCGCCGATGTAACGCGCCTTGCCCGCGCGCACGACGTCGTTCAACGCTTCCAGCGTTTCTTCGATCGGCGTCGACGGATCCCAGCGGTGGATCTGATAGAGGTCGACGTAGTCGGTCCCCAGCCGACGCAGGCTGTTGTCGATCTCCGCAAGAATGGCGCGCCGCGACAGGCCCGCGCCGTTGGGGCCCGGGCGCATGCGGCCATGCACCTTGGTGGCCAGCACGATGTCTTCGCGTCGCGAATATTCCTTGATCGCGCGCCCGACGATTTCTTCGGAACTGCCGTCGGAATAGACGTTGGCCGTGTCCCAGAAGGTAATCCCGAGCTCGACCGCTTGTTTCAACAGGGGTTTGCTCTCAGCCTCCGGAAGGGTCCAGGCATGGTTGCCGCGCCCCGGCTCGCCATAGGTCATACAGCCAAGGCAGACGCGCGAAACCTCGAGACCGGTCTTCCCGAGCCGTACGTAATCCATCGCGCAACCTCCAGCCGCCGGGCGCATATATGCGTCCGGACGGCGGAGTGCGAGGGGGGCGCTAGTCGATCAATTCGTAGGCCGGGAGCGTCAGGAACTCGGCGCAGGTCGCCGCCAGCGTCATATCCCGGAACAGGCGCGCCGCGTCTTCAAGCCGCGTCAGGTCCGCGCGCGTGCGCAAGGGCGCCATCTCGTCCTCGAACAGGGCATCGAAGAGCTCGGGCGTGACGACGCGGCCATCGTCGAGCGGCGCCTTGCGATTCAGCCATTGCCAGATCTGGGTGCGGCTGATCTCGGCGGTCGCGGCGTCTTCCATCAGGTTATAGAGCGGAACCGCCCCTCGCCCGCGCAGCCAGGCTTCGATGTATTGTACGCCGACGCGGATGTTCTCGCGCAGGCCCTGTTCGGTGCGCGCGCCGGCATGGACCTTCAACACGTCGTCACGGCCGACGCTCACGTCGTCGCGCAGGCGATGCAACTGGTTCTCGCCGGTCATGATGCGGTCGAACACCTGCATAGCCACCGGCACGAGGTCCGGGTGCGCCACCCAGGTGCCGTCGTGACCGGCGTGGGCCTCGCGCTCCTTGTCGGCGCGCACCTTGGCGAAGGCGGCTTCGTTGGCCGCCGCATCGCCCTTCACCGGAATCTGCGCGGCCATGCCGCCCATGGCGAAGGCGCCGCGGCGATGACAGGTCTTGATCAGCAGTTCGGAATAGGCGCGCAGGAAGGCGTCGCCCATCACCATCTTCGACCGGTCCGGGGTCAGCGCGGCGGAGTGGGCGCGCAGGCGCTTGATGTAGCTGAAGATGTAGTCCCAGCGGCCGCAGTTCAGGCCCACGATGTGGTCGCGCAGTTCGTAGAGGATCTCATCCATTTCGAACGCCGCCGGCAGGGTCTCGATCAGGACGGTGACCTTGATCGTCCCCTGCGGAATACCGAGCGCGTCTTGCGCATAGACGAAGACATCGTTCCACACCCGCGCCTCGAGCCGGCTCTCCATCTTCGGCAAATAGAAGTACGGACCCGACCCTTGCGCCATCGCCGACTTGGCGTTGTGGAAGAGATAGAGCCCGAGGTCGAACAGGCCGCCCGATATCGGCGCGCCGTCGACGGTGAGATGCTTCTCCGGCAGATGCCAGCCGCGCGGGCGCACCAGCAGGACCGCGGGCTGGTCCTTAAGCGCATAGGACTTGCCCGATGTCGCGTCGGTGAAGTCGAGCGCGCCGGTCCAGCGATCCTTCAGATTGACCTGGCCTTCGATCAGGTTGTCCCACGCGGGCGCGGTCGCATCCTCGAAGTCGGCCATGAACACCTTGGCGCCGGAGTTCAGCGCGTTGATGATCATCTTGCGATCGACCGGCCCGGTGATCTCCACCCGACGATCGGCGAGATCCGCGGGGATCGGCGCGACACGCCAGTCGCCGGATCGGATGTCGGCTGTTTCGGGGAGGAAGTCCGGCGTCTCGCCCGCGTCGAACCTCTGCTGCCGCGCATCGCGGGCGGCCAGCAGTTCGAGCCGTCGCGCGTCGAAACGGCGGTGAAGCTCGGCGAGAAAGCGGAGCGCATCGGGGGTGAGAATTTCGGACGCGCGCCCGGTCAGCGGGCGCAACAGCTTGGTCGCGGTATCGGGCGCAGCGTCGAGGGGCATGGTCATTCCGGGGTTGTTTCAGGCGAGGAAAGCGATGTCGAGAGCGATACGCAGTTCCTCCCCCGAGGGCGCAGCCCTCGCAGGGGAGGGGAACCATGCGCAGCATGGTGGAGGGGCCGGCGCCGACGATCAGGGATTAGCGTGGTGCGCGCGCTGAAGGTGGAAGTCGGCCAGCGTCGCGCCGGCCCCTCCACCGCCTTCGGCGGTCCCCCTCCCCTACGCGCTTCGCGCGGGGGAGGAACTGCCTAAATCGGCGTATGCGCGTGGTCGCTGGCGATGGTGTAGCGCGCGGTCGCCTTGCTGCGGTTCTGTTCCGACAGGCGTTTCCACTCGGCCTTGGCTTCGTCGCGGTCGTCGAAGGGTCCGATCAAGGTCGAGGTTCCGTCGCGCAGCGACTTGAACTCCATGCAGGTGTAGTCGCCGCCGACCACCCAGAAACGTTCCTTGGTCATGTCAAGCACTCCTCTTCTTACTCGGCCGCGACCTTGGTCGCGTCGAACTGATCGGTTTCGGTGGATTGGGCCATCGCCGTCGTCGACGACCGGCCGCCGGAAATGAGCGTGGCCACGCGGTCGAAGTAACCGGTGCCGACTTCGCGCTGGTGACGCGTGGCGGTGTAGCCCCGGGCTTCCGACGCGAACTCCGCCTGCTGCAGCTCCGAATAGGCCGCCATGCCGCGGTCGCGGTAGCCCGACGCCAGCTCGAACATCGAGTGGTTCAGGGCGTGGAAGCCCGCGAGCGTCACGAACTGGAACTTGTACCCCATGGCCCCCAGCTCACGCTGGAAGTTGGCGATGGTTCCCGCGTCAAGCTTGGCGCGCCAGTTGAACGACGGGCTGCAGTTGTAGGCCATCAGCTTGCCCGGATGGGCCGCCTGGATCGCCTCGGCGAAGGCCTTGGCTTCCTCCAGGTTCGGGTGCGAGGTCTCCCACCACAGCACGTCGGCGTAGCGCGCATAGGCGAGGCCGCGCGCGATGCAGTGGTCGAGGCCCGTGCCTTCCTTCAGGCGGAAGAACCCTTCCGGCGTGCGGCTGCCTTCTTCGATGAACGGCCGGTCGCGCTCGTCCACGTCCGAGGTGATCAGGCGCGCGGATTCCGCGTCGGTGCGCGCGACGATCAGGGTCGGCGTCCCCATCACGTCGGCGGCGAGGCGCGCCGCGGTCAGGTTGCGCTCGTGCGCGGCGGTGGGGATCAGCACCTTGCCGCCGAGGTGACCGCATTTCTTTTCGCTGGCGAGCTGGTCTTCGAAGTGCACGCCCGCGGCGCCGGCTTCGATGAAGGCCTTCATGATCTCGAAGGCGTTGAGCGGTCCGCCGAACCCGGCTTCGGCGTCGGCGACGATCGGCGCGAACCAGTCGCGCTCGACGCCGCCTTCGGAATGCTCGATCTGGTCGGCGCGCTGGAGCGTGCGGTTGATGCGGCGGCAGAGCTCCGGCGCGGCGTTGGCGGGATAGAGCGACTGGTCGGGATACATGGCGCCGGCGGTGTTGGCGTCCGCCGCGACCTGCCAGCCGGAGAGATAGATCGCCTTCAGTCCGGCGCGGACCATCTGCATGGCCTGGTTGCCGGTGACCGCGCCCAGGGCGTTCACATAGGGCTCGGAATGCAGCAGGGCCCAGAGCTTGTTCCCGCCGCGCTCTGCCAGGGTGTGGGTGATGGCGACCGAGCCGCGCAGACGCTCGACGTCCTGGGGGCCGTAGGGACGCTCGATCCCGTCGAAACGGCCGGCCGGTGCGGACGGAACCAGGGCGGAAAAGTCGGTCACAGTGTGTCTCCTCGATATCCGGGGGACTCCGACCGCCGGCTCAGCCAAGAGAACACCCAAGTCCGATAAAGGAAACACGGCCAAGCCGGGCAATCGAGCCATCTGGTCACAAATGACTTGTCAAGTTTTGTCATACTATGACAAACTGACTCATGGCCGAGGTGGATCGAAAACTGTTCCTGGGCGGGCGTTTGAAGCGCCTGCGCCGGGACCTGGGGGCCACCCAGACCCAGATGGCCAAGGACCTCGGCCTGTCGCCGAGCTACCTGAACCACATCGAACGCAACCAGCGGCCGGTGACGGCGCAACTGCTGTTGAAGCTCGCCCAGACTTACGACCTCGACCTGCGGAGCTTCACCGGCGATCCGGAGGGCGGCGGCGAGGCCGACCTGCAGGAGGTGTTCGCCGATCCCCTGTTCAAGGAACTGGCGATCCCGCGCCATGAGGTGAACGAGCTGGTGGAAAACGCGCCGACCGCGGCCGAGGCCGTCGTGCGTCTCTATCGCGCCTATCTCGACCGGCGCCGGCGCGAAGCTCTGACGCCGGACGTGATCGTGGCCGACGACGCTCTGGCGCCCGGTTCGACGCCGACCGACTGGGTGCGCGACTACATTCAGGCGCACCGCAACCACTTCCCCGAACTGGACGAGGCGGGCGAGGCGATCGCCGCGGAGCTGGGCGCGATCGGCTGGGACTTCGAGGCCGCGGCGGTCACGCGGCTCGCCGCCAAGCACAAGATCCGCGTGCAGGTGATGCCCTCGGAGGTCATGGTCGACAACCTGCGCCGCTACGACATTCACCGCCGCCGCCTGATGATCGCCGAGACGCTGGCCGGCGCCGGGCGCGCCTTCGCCGTCGCCTATCAGTTGGCGCAGACCGAAGGCGCCGAGGCGCTCAACCGCCGCATCGACGCCGCCGCGGCGCCGGACCTGCCGACGCGGCGCTTGCTGAAGGTGTCGCTCACCAACTATCTCGCCGCGGCGATCCAGGCGCCCTACGCCCAGTTCCACGCCGCCGCCGAACAGCTCGGCTACGACACCTCGCTGTTGAAGGCGCGCTTCGGCATGAGCTTCGAGCAGGTGGCGCACCGGCTGACCACACTGTCGCGCCCGGGCGCACGCGGCGTGCCGTTCTTCCTCATGCGCGTGGACCAGGCCGGCAATGTGTCGAAGCGCTTCGCCAGCGAGGCCTTCCCGTTCTCCCGCTTCGGCGGCGCCTGTCCGCGCTGGACCATCCACACCGTGTTCCGCAACCCCGGTCGCATCGCCGTGCAGATCGTCGAGACGCCCGACGGCGTGCGCTATTTCACCCTATCGCGCACCGTGCGCCGGCCGGCGACGGCCTACAGCGGTTCCGACGAAGGCGAACTCGCCATCGGACTGGGGTGCGAACTGAAGCACGCGTCACGTCTGGTCTACGCGCGCGGCCTGAACCTGGAAGACCCGCAGGTCACCGAGATCGGCCCCACCTGCCGCCTCTGCGAACGCCCCAACTGCCGCGAACGCGCCGCCGCGCCGATCACACGCACGCTGACGGTGGACGACTGGTCGCGGTCAGTGTCGCCCTACCCCTTCGCCACGCACGGGTGAGAATCCTTTCCCATCGGGCGAGGGTGGCGCCGCGACGAGTGACCGGCCGGGACAAAATAAAAAGCCCCGGCCAAATGGGACGGGGCGCAAATCGGCGAGTCTCTATTTCCTGAGAATAACACATCGCAGAGGCGCCCGCAACACCGCGCGGCTAACGTTCGCAAAACGAGAAGCACGTGCGGCCCGCGGGCGACATCAGAGCCGCTATGATCGCCAGTTCCCGGAGCATGCGCGCCTACCAGCTCGCCGTCACTTTGCACGCCGCGCCCGCATCGCCCAGCGGGATCGTCAGGGTGCTGGGATGGTCGGCCGTCTGGATCAGGCGGATCTGTTCGCGGTGCGCGTCGGCCGAGGTCTGGTCGGCCACCAGCTTAGGCGAGTTCCAGTTCTTCTCCACGCCCGGATCATTGATGCTGCGCAGCACCAAGCGCAGGCGCGAACCCTTCGGCGCGCGGGTGGCGAACCACTGGCCGTCGTCGATGCGGTACTGGTTCACCTCGCCCGGCTTGAGCAGTTCGGCGTGCTCGAACGATTTGCGATAGCGCGCACGGATGCCGCCGTCGTCGAGGCTGTGCGCCTTGCCGTCCGGCGTCACCAGATAGAGCGAGTAGCCGATGTCCGCGTCCGGCCCGTCGATGGCGAGGGCCAGGTCGAGCGCGATGCGGCCGTCGATCTCGGTGTCCGTGTCGAAAGCCGCCGTATGAAAGACGAGACCGTCGCCGTGCAGATCATCGCCCGCCGGCGCCGGTTTGGGATCGGCGTTGGAGAGGTCGCTGGGATCGGAGATCCAGGCCCCGCCCATGGCGCCCTTGGCGTCGGCCTGCAGCACGCCCGAGCGATAGAGTCCGTCGGCGCCGCCGGCGGCGTTGAAATACAGTCTCTGCGTATGGGTGGTCGCGCCCGCGAGCGAGTCGGCGAACTTCCAGCACTCCGCGCCCGGGCCGGTAACGTAATAGGTGACGTTCTTCTCGAAGAAGGCGGGCTTGGGTCCGCCCGACATCGCCCAGCGGTACCATTCAGTATGCAGACGCAGCACGTCGAGCACGCTGGCCGGACCGAAATGCTCGCCGTCCACGTCGGGCTTGGGGTCGCGCGTGCCGCTGTGATCCCAGGGCCCCACGACGAGGAAATAATTCGAGGGCTGCTGACCGCCGTTGTCGGCGACGACGTCCTTGTAGAAAGACAGGGTGCCGCCCTGGTCGCCGTCGCGCGCACCGGTGATCACCAGCTTGGGCATGTCGATCTTGGCGATCTCTTCCCTGGTCGGCGACAGGCCGCGCCAATAGGCGTCGAAATCCGGATGACTGACCCAGGTGTGGAAGGTCGGATTCGGGTTGCCGGCCTCGACGTCGAGGGTCGAGAACGCTTTGCCCTGCTTGTACATGCGCGTGTAGATGTCGCGCCACAGGCCGCCGTTGGTGAAGGTCGAGCCATGGAACGGATGGCCGGTGGTGAGCGTGAGCCACTGTTCGTCGTAGGATCCCATCATGCCGTGCGCCATGGGGAAGTCGACGCCCAAGCGCACACTGGCTACCGGCGCGATCGCCACCAGGTGCGGCGGATGCATGCCGGCCACCTGCCACTGGTCGCCGCCGGCGTAGGAGCCGCCGAACATGGCCACCTTGCCGTTCGACCACGGCTGTTTCGCCAGCCACTCGGTCACGTCGTAGCCGTCCTGAGCGTCGCGCTCGAAGGGCACGAACTCACCGTCGGAATCGCCACGTCCGCGCACATCGACATAGGCGTAGACGAAGCCGCGCCGCGCGAAATAGGACGCGCTGGGATGCGAGGTGTCGTCCGGATAGGGCGTGAACATGAAGATGACCGGCAAGGGCTTGGTCTCACCGTAGGGCCGGAAGATCGTCGCATTCAGGTGCGCGCCGTCCCGCATGGGGATCTTCACGTTCATCTGCAGCGAGAGTTCGGACAGGGCCGGTTCGGCGTTCGCGGGCGAGGTCGCCAGGATGGAACCCAGACCGAGTGTCGCCGACAGCACGGCCGCGGCGCAAAGACCGCTACGCAATACGGATTTCATCGCTTGGTTCTCCCTGACCGGGAGACCGTAGAGCAGAGGGGATAGGATGCCTATCCCCTGGCGTTCGGCTCAGGCCGCGCCCCGCACCTCGCCGTCCGCTTCGCGCGCGGCGGCGATCTCCTGGCTCAACGCCGCCAGCAGAGCGTCGGGCCGCAGGGGCTTGGAGACGTGGCGGTCGGCGCCGGCTTCCCGGCTGGCGTGCACGTGCTCGTCCAGCGCGTTGGCGGTGAGCATGATGATCGGAAGGCGCGCCGAATTCTTGAGATTGGGGGCGTGCTCGCCTTCCCATCGGCGAATCTCGCGGATGGCGGTCAGGCCGTCCATCACCGGCATCTGCATGTCCATCAGGACCGCGTCGAAGCCGCCGGACTTCACCGCTTCTACTGCCAGCGCGCCGTTCTCGACCACCTCGATCAACACGCCCGCAGCCTCCAGGATCAGACGCGCCACGCGCTGGTTGGTCGGGTGGTCTTCGGCGACCAGCACGCGGACGCCTTCGAGGCACAAAGTTTCGGCAGCCGGCGCGTCGGATTGCGCGTGGTGCGTCGTCGCGCGCGCAAGCGGCAAGCGCAGTTCGAAAGTCGAGCCCTTGCCGGGCGCCGACTGGGCGCAGATGGCGCCCTGCATCAGCTCGGCGAGCGAGCTGGAGATCGACAACCCCAAACCGGTGCCGCCGAAGCGCCGGGTGACCGAGGCGTCGGCCTGCTGGAAGCGGTTGAACAGCTTGGCGCCGGTGGCCTCATCGAAACCCACGCCGGTGTCGATCACGCGGAAACGCAACCGGTCGTCGACGCGGTCGACGCTGAGTTCGACGCGGCCGTGGTCGGTGAACTTCACCGCGTTCGACAAGAGGTTCGACAGAATTTGCGTCACCCGTACCGGGTCGCCCCGGTAGTCGCCCTCCGCCTCGGGCGCCACGCGCCACGCGAACGAAAGCCCCTTCTGTGCGGCCACCGCCTCGTGCAGGCGCGCGACGTGGTCGATCAGGGTCGCCAGGTCGAAATCGACGGCGTCCAGCGACATCTGACCCGCCTCGATCTTGGAGAAGTCGAGGATGTCGGTCAGCACGCGCTCCAGCAGCCGCCCGGACGACACCACCAGCTCCGCCAGTTCGCGCGTGCGCTTGGTCTTCTGTTCGCGGGCCAGCACTTCGGACACCGCAACGACGCCGTTCAGCGGCGTGCGCAGTTCATGGCTCATATTGGCAAGGAAACGCGACTTCTCGCGGTTGGCCGTCTCCAGCTCGTGAGTGCGGTGTCGCACGCGGTCTTCGAGCGAGTTCATCACCTGCTCGACCTTCTCGCGTTCGGAACGCAGCGCGCGGGCGAGCGCGCCGATCTCGTCGCTGCGCGCCTCCAGATCCTCTACCTCGGCCAGAGCCCGGCGACGCTTGCGTCCGCGCCATGCGGCGCTCTCAGCCAGGCGTTGCAGCGGTTTGGCGATGTTGCGGCCCGCCAGCCACATCACGATCGCGCTCTGCGCGATGGCGGCGAGCGCGCCGAAGATCAGGATCCAACTCGCCGACTTCGCCGCCGCCGCGGCCAGTCGCGCGCGCGGATAGCTGATCATGAACCACCAATTCGGCCCTGCGAGGCGGCCGTAGGCGATGATGTTGCGCCCGTCGGGACTGTCGATCACACCGGTGTCACGCTTCTGGGCTCGGATGCGGGCGACCGTCCGTTTGAGGTTCATGTCGCGTTCGAAACGCGCGACGACCAGGCCCGACGCCACGCCGGGTTTGGTGAAGCCGGGATAGGCGATCAGACCGCCGCGATCGTTCACGATCAGATTGGTCGCGCCGGGCAGGGTCTGGGTCACCGCATGCGCCAGATAGCCGTGCAGCTGGATCGACGAGCCGAAGGCGCCGACCTGTCGGCCGTCGATGTCGAAGGGCGTGGAGCAGCTCACGGCCATGCGGCTGTTCGTCGGGTCGCTCAACAGCGCGCGCAGCTCGGTGCAGCGGATCGTGCGGCCCGGGTTGTTCGCCTTCAAGGTGATCGCAGTCATCTCTTCGTGCGAGACGTCGAGGGTCCTGGGCGCCGTCTTGCGGTAGAACGTCAGCTTGTCGGCCCGATTGGGTCCGAACATCACCAGCCGCGTGTCGGGCGTGAAGAAGTAGAAGTTGTCGTAGTCGCTGCGCGCCGCCTCGCCGAAGTGACCGACCACCGTATAGGCGGCGACCAGCGCCTTCTTCTCCAGCATCGGCACATGCGCGCCGTCCGACACATAGGCGCCGAGGCCGTAGGTGATGTCCGCTTCGTCGTCGCGCATGCCATCGAAGGAGTCCGCCGCGCTGCGCCGTGTGCCGTCGGCCTGCATCGGGAAATAGCGGTCGAACAGCCGGTCCGCCTGGGCGTCGCTCATGGGGTTCATGCGCCGGCGCATGGCCGCGTCCGCGGCCATGTGCAGCGAGATCAGGCCCGAGAAACGCCGGTCCTCCTTGTCCGTCCGCTCGCGCACATAGTCGCTCATGAACGCAACTTGGTGCTCGACCAGCTCGTGGCGGAACGCGAGATAGGCGGCGATCGTGGCGAGCGCGGTGACCAGAACGGTCATCACGCCGACGCTGATCAGGAATTTACGGGCAAGCGACGTCATCTAAACAAAGAATCCGGGGGTCGGAACGCAATGGGCGTCCCTTCTAACTCCAGGTTGTTTAGATCAGGTGTACGGCGCTGTCGGGCTACGAATAACCCAGTTTTCTCATTGACTTGCCGCAGAGGGCCTGGAACCGCGCCTCGCGTTCCGGGGTCCATTCGAAGTCGGTGGGCCGGCCCCGCAGCAGGTCGCGCAGCTTGAAGCGCGAACGGTTAACGCGGCGGCTGCGCCGCTCCTCCCAGACCGCCTTGGACAGCGCGATCCCCGAGGGGACGAGCAGGCGCTCGGTCAGATAGTCGAAATCTTCGACCGCCTGCTCCAGGCGCACGACGGGGACGCTCTTGTCGATGAGTTCGGAGGCGATGCGGTTCCACTGCCAGCACAACTTCTCGAAACGGTCGAAGCCCGCCCAGGCGTCGAGTTCGGCGTCGGTGTCGGGGCGAATGTCCACGCCCTTGGCCCAGTCGCTGTACATCTTGCGCAGCCAGTTGGACGCGATCACGTCGCGACCGTCGCGGGCCAGGTGGAACAGCTTCACCCCCGGCTCCTCGGCGCGAAGCGCGGCGGTGGCGAACCCGACATTGGAGTTGACGTCGGCCACGATGGGCCTGGCCCCGGCTTGGCGGCGCATGTCGGCCACGCCGGTGCGGATCTCATGGCGGATGATGGGGTGGTCGGGCGCGTAGGCGCTGACGCAGAAGAAGTCGCGTCCGCCGATGTGCTCGTGGAAGGCGCACACGTTCTCGGCGCGCCGCATCAAGTCGCCCAGGAAGGTGCTGCCGCTGCGGCTAGCCCCGGTGATGACCACCAAGCTCATGAAATCTTCCAGCCGACCCCGTTCTCAAACGGCCGCCATCATGCGATCCGTCGCTTGAAATCCCTAATGATTTCGTGGGCCGCATTATGCCCGGGCGCGCCGGTGACGCCACCACCCGGGTGCGCGCCCGACCCGCAGAGGTAGAGTCCCTTCACCGGCATACGGTGGTCGGCGTGGCCCAGGACCGGGCGGGCCGAGAACAGCTGGTCCAGCCCAAGCTGGCCGTGGAAAATGTCGCCGCCGACGAGGCCGAACTTGCGCTCGAGGTCGAGCGGGCTCAGCGCCACATAGCCCAGGACCTGGTCCTTGAAGCCCGGCGCCCAGCGGTCGACCGTGTCGATCATCACCTTGGCCACAGTGTCGCGATGGTCGTCCCAGGATCGCCCGCCCGAGAGCTCGGGCTGGACGTGCTGGCAGAACAGGCTGGCCACGTGGCGGCCCGCCGGCGCGAGGCTGTCGTCGAGTGTCGAGGGAATGACCATCTCCACGATCGGCGCCTTGGACCAGCCCTGGGCGCGCGCATCGACGAAGGCCTGGTCCATGTAGTCCAGGGTCGGCGCGATGATGATGCCCGCGGTCATGTGATCGCCCGCGTCGGGCAGGCAGGTGAACTTGGGCAGGCCCGACAGGGCGACGTTCATGCGGAAGGTGCCGGAGCCGCACTTGTAGCGCTGCATCCGTTCGCGAAAGTCCGTCGGCTGCGCCGCGGGATCGACCAGCTTGGTGAACAGCAGTTTCGGATTGAGGTTCGACGCGATAACGCGCGCGCGCAGGGTATCGCCTGCATCGGTGACGACGCCGACCGCCTTGCCGTTCTCGATCAGCACCTCTTTCACCGCGACGCCGGTCTTGATCTCGACGCCCTTGGCGGCGGCGGCCCTGGCCATGGCCTGGGTGATCGCGCCCATGCCGCCGACCGCGTGACCCCAGGCGCCCTTCTTGCCGTTCACCTCGCCGAAGACGTGGTGCAGCAGCACATAGGCGGAGCCCGGCGTATACGGGCTCGCGAAATTGCCGACGACACCGTCGAAGCCGAACACCGCCTTGATCGGATCGCTCTCGAACCAGCCCTCGAGGTAGTCGCCGGCGGACTGCGCGAGCATGGCCAAGAGGTCGCGCTGACCCGCGATGTCGAGCTTGCCCAGGCGCTTGCCGAGGCCGGCCGCCTTGAGGAGTTGCGGCAGCGCCGCGCCCCAGCCGCCCTCGACCACGTTAGGCGGTGTCTGCAGCACCAGGGCGCGCAGCACGTCGGCGATCTGCTCCAGCCGTTCGCCGTAGGAGGCGAGGTTCGCCGCGTCGCGGTTGGAGAATTTGGCGACTTCGCGCTCGGTCAAGCCGTCGCCGACCAGCAGGTATTCGCGATCGTTCACCGGCAGGAAGTTGGAGACCTTGCGCTCGACGACGGTGAGGCCGTTTTCCGCAAGGCTCATGTCGCGGATGACCTTCGGATTCAGAAGGCTGACCGTATACGCCGCGACCGAGTTGCGGAATCCCGGATGAAACTCCTCCGTTACCGCGGCGCCGCCGACCACGTCGCGGCGTTCGAGCACCGTGACCTTCAAGCCTGCCTGGGCGAGATAGAAGGCGCAGACGAGGCCGTTGTGGCCGCCGCCGATGATGACGACGTCGCGCTCGTTGGCTTGCGAAGTCATGGGCGTTTCCCCCGCGACTGGAAGCCGGTCAGGACCTCGACAAACCACCGCGTGGCGGTAAGCGCGCCGATGTCGCCCACGTCGAGGCTGGGGTCGAACTCCGCCAGGTCCACCGCGACGACCAGCGGGTGGCTCGCGATCAGGCGCGTGGCGTCGAAGAAGGCGTCGACCGCCAGGCCGCCGGGCCGCGCGCCCGGTGCGGCGGGCATCTGGGCGCGGTCGATCACGTCGATGTCGAAGTCGACATAGATGGCGTCGCAGTGCGTCGCCAACCGCTGCAACTCGCCCGCCGCCACGTCGATGAGGTCGCGTCCGCGGCACTCGCGGATCGTGCGCACCGAAATCCCCGCCGCCTTGGCGCGCTCGTGCGCGCGCTTGGTGTTGGCAAAGGGCGCGAGGCCGATCTGGCTGATGTGCTGGCCGTTCAGGCCATCCTCCAACAACGCCGCCACCGGATTGCCGTTGGTCAGGCCGCAGTCGGTGTCGCGCAGGTCGAAGTGCGCGTCGAGCGTCAACAGGCCCACGCCCTGAAGATCGCGGCGCGCGCCATGCACACCGGGCCGCGTGATCGCATTGTTGCCGCCGACCAAGATGGTCAGATCGCGTTTTGCGACCTCCGCCGCCACCGCGTCGCGCACCGGCTCGAACGCGTCGGCCGGCGAGACCAGTTTCAGGTTCAGGTCGCCCGCGTCGTGCACGCGCAACGCGCTCAAATCCGCGTCCCGCTCGACGTCATAGACGCTCATTCGCGGCAGGGTCGCGCGCAGGACCTTAGGCGCGAGGTCGCAGCGGCCCGGCGTCAGCGACCGCTCCGCCAGCGGCGCGCCGATCAGGCCGATCGGAGCGTCGGGGTGATCTCCCACCAAGTCCGCGGCCGAGCGCCAGCCGCGGCATTCGGACGGCTCGGAAGGCTGGGCCGAAGAAGGGCTCATTAGGACTTGCCGTGTTTCATCAAGGCAGGCGTTAGCCTAGGCTGGCCTTCGCTGTCCAATCCTCCCCCTCCGACCCAAGCCCCGACACCTTCCCATGTGGGACCTGATCCTCGTCGACGCCCATGCCGCCACCATGATCCCGGGGGCGCCCTTCGGCGTGGTCCGCGACTGCGCCATCGCGGTGGACAAGGGCAAGATCGTCTGGCTCGGGCCCCAGTCGGCCCTGCCCGGCCAGCCCGAGGCCCTGGCCCAGGAGGTGCGCGCGCTGGGCGGCCTGTGGATCACGCCCGGCCTGATCGACTGCCACACCCACCTGATCTTCGGCGGCAACCGCGCCGGCGAGTGGGAGCAGCGGCTAAAGGGCGCCACCTATGAAGAGATCGCCCGCGCCGGCGGCGGCATCCTTTCCACCGTGCGCGCCACGCGCGAAGCAACCGAAGAGGAACTGGCCTTCTCCGCCGGCGAGCGGCTCGACGCCCTGGCGTCGGAGGGCGTCACCACCGTCGAGGTGAAGTCGGGCTATGGCCTGAACCCCAAGAACGAGATCAAGTGCCTCAGAGCCGCGGGCCGCCTCGCCAATCGCGGACGTGCGCGCGTGGTGCGCACGCTGTTGGCCGCGCACGCGATCCCGCCGAAGTACCGCGACCGCCGCGCCGACTATGTCGCCATGATCTGCAATCAGCTGATCCCGACGGTGGCGGAACACCGCCTGGCCGATGCGGTCGACGCCTTCTGCGAAACCATCGCCTTCACCCCGGCGGAAGTGGATCAGGTGATGGCTTGTGCCACGGCCAACGGTCTGCGCGTGAAGCTGCACGCCGAACAACTCTCCGACCAGGGCGGCGCGCAACTGGCCGCAAAGCATCACGCCCTGTCGGCGGATCATCTCGAACACCTGTCCGAAGCCGGCGCGCGCGCGCTGGGCAAGGCCGGGGTCGTGGCCGTATTGCTGCCGGGCGCCTTCCACTTCCTGCGCGAGGAAAAGCGGCCGCCCGTGGAACTGCTGCGTCGCTACGGCGTGCCCATGGCCATCGCCACCGACTGCAACCCGGGCACCTCGCCCTCGGTCTCGCCGCTCCTGATGATGAACATGGCCTGCACCCTGTTCCGCCTCACCCCGGAAGAAGCCCTGACCGGCATGACCCGCCACGCCGCCATGGCGCTGGGTCTCCAGGACGAAATCGGCACCCTGGAGGTCGGCAAGGCCGCCGACCTCGCCGTCTGGCGCGTGCAGGAGCCGGCCGAGCTGGCCTACTGGATGGGCGCGCACCTGCTGGCCAGCCGCTACTACGCCGGCGAACGCGCCGATTAGGGTGGAGGCCCTTCGCCGCGCGCGTTAGACAGGCCCCGGACCAATCGTCCGGGAGGGTTTGTCTCGTGAAAAATCTGTGGATCGCCGGAGTCTCCGCACTCGCCTTCAGCGCCGTCGCCGGAACGGCCTTGGCCAAGGGTCCGGCCGGGCCCGGCCCCGACAAGAAAGTCTGGGACGCGGCCCAGGCGGATCGCGCCGACCAGCTGAAGCTGCTCGAAACCGTGGTGAACATCGATTCCGGCACCGGCGACGCCGAAGGCGGACGCAAGGTCGAGGCGGTGCTGATCCCGATCCTGAAGTCCCTGGGTGCGAGCGTCGAAACCGTTCCCGCCGAGGCGCCCGGCCTGCCCGAGAACGTGGTCGCGACCTTCACCGGGACGGGCAAGGGCCGCATCCTGATGATCGGCCACATCGACACCGTCTTCGGCCCCGGCACGGTGGCAGAGCGTCCCTACCGCGTCGAAGGCGACCACGCGCGCGGCCCCGGCGTTTCCGACGAAAAAGGCGGCGTCATCGAAGGCTTGACGGCGATGAAGATCCTGCACGACCTCGGCTATCACGACTATGCCAAGGTCACCTTCCTGATGGAGACCAGCGAGGAGCGCGGCTCACCGGGGACGCAAGGTCTGATCAAGAAGCTGCTGACCGACGCCGACGTGGAGTTCAACCTGGAGCCGGGCGATCCGCCGGACGCGCTGACCGTGTGGCGCAAAGGTTCGGCCACCTTCCACATCGATGTGAAAGGCCGCGCCGCCCATGCGGGCATCGCGCCCCAGGACGGCCGTAACGCGATTCAGGAACTGATCCACCAGATCAAGGGCCTCGACGTCTATCCGACCTTTGGCCCCGCCACGACGGTGAATGTCGACGTGATCAAGGGCGGCACGCGCAACAACATCATTCCCGATGCGGCGTCGGCCGAGGTCAATGTGCGCGTACGCGACCAGGCGATCTTCGACGAGGTCGAGGCGACCATGAAGAAGGACGCCGAAACCCGCGTCATTCCCGACACCACCGTGACGGTGTGGCGTGAAGCCGCGTTCCCGCCTTTGCGCGACAACGCGGGCACCATGGCGCTGGCCGCGCGCGCTCACGCGATCTATGCGCCGCTCGGCCGCAAGCTCGAGGATTCGGGCAACGGCGGCGCGTCGGAATCGGCGCTGGCCTCGGCGGCGGGCGTGCCGGCGCTGGACGGCCTCGGACCGGTAGGCGGCGGCTTCCACTCCGAGCAGGAGTATCTAGACCTCACCAGCCTTACCCCACGCACCTATCTCCTGACCAAGCTGGTCATGGACCTCGGGGCTAATCCGCCGGCGCATAAATAGAACACGAGCATGGACGACGCCCGATCCGCCAAGAACGCTCCGGTCATCCGCGCGCCGCGTGGACCCGAGATGACCTGCAAGACCTGGGGCGCGGAAGCGGCGCTGCGCATGCTCATGAACAACCTCGACCCCGAGGTGGCCGAGCGTCCGGAGGAGCTGGTCGTCTATGGCGGCATCGGCCGCGCGGCGCGGGACTGGACCGCGTTCCAGCGCATCGTCGACGCCCTGCGCGCGCTGGAGCCGGACGAGACGCTGTTGGTGCAGTCGGGCAAGCCCGTGGGCGTGTTTCGCACCCACACGGATGCGCCGCGGGTGTTGCTGGCAAACTCCAACCTCGTGCCCAAGTGGGCGACGTGGGCGCACTTCCACGAACTCGATCGCAAGGGCCTGATGATGTACGGCCAGATGACTGCGGGCAGCTGGATCTATATCGGCTCGCAGGGCATCGTTCAGGGCACCTACGAGACCTTCGTCGAGGTCGGCCGCCGCCATTTCAACGGCGATCTGGCCGGGAAGTGGATTCTGACCGCGGGCCTGGGCGGCATGGGCGGGGCGCAGCCGCTGGCGGCGGTGATGGCCGGCGCCTCGTGTCTCGCCATCGAATGCCAGCGCTCACGCATCGAGAAGCGGCTGGAGTCGCGCTATCTCGACAAGGCCGTCGACACGCTGGACGAAGCTTTGGCGCTGATCGACGACGCGACCGGCAAGGGTGAAGCGATCTCCGTCGGCCTGCTCGGCAACGCGGCGGAAATTCTGCCGGAGATGTTACGTCGCGGCGTGAAGCCCGACGTGGTCACCGACCAGACCAGCGCGCATGACCTGATCAACGGCTATCTGCCCGCGGGTTGGACTGTTGCGGAGTGGGAAGAAAAGCGCGTCAGCGATCCCGCCGCCGTCGAAGCCGCCGCCCGCACGTCCATCAAGACGCACGTGCAGGCCATGCTCGATTTCTGGAAGCAAGGCATTCCGACGCTCGACTACGGCAACAACATCCGCCAGGTCGCCAAGGACCAGGGCCTCGAACACGCCTTCGATTTCCCTGGGTTTGTTCCCGCCTACATTCGTCCGCTGTTCTGTCGCGGCATCGGCCCGTTCCGCTGGGCGACGCTGTCGGGAGACCCGCAAGACATCTACAAGATCGACGCGGCCATGAAGCGCCTGTTCCCCGAGAACACGCATCTGCACCGCTGGCTCGACATGGCGCGCGAACGCATCGCGTTCCAGGGTCTGCCGGCGCGCATCTGCTGGATTGGCCTCGGCGACCGCGACCGTGCGGGCCTGATGTTCAACGACATGGTGGCCAAGGGCGAAGTGAAGGGCCCCATCGTGATCGGACGCGACCATCTCGACAGCGGATCGGTCGCCTCGCCCAACCGCGAGACCGAGGCGATGAAGGACGGCTCCGACGCGGTGTCGGATTGGCCGCTGCTGAACGCGCTTCTGAACACGGCGTCGGGCGCGACCTGGGTGTCGCTGCATCACGGCGGCGGCGTCGGCATGGGCTATTCGCAGCATTCGGGCGTGGTCATCGTCGCCGACGGCACGCCGGAAGCGGCCGCGCGCCTGAAGCGCGTGCTGTGGAATGACCCCGCCACCGGCGTCATGCGCCACGCCGACGCGGGCTACGAGATCGCCATCGACACCGCGCACGAGAAGGGGCTCAATCTGCCCTCGCTCGACGCATGACGACGCAAACCCTGACGGTCGGCGCCGGCTCGCTGACGCTGAAGCAACTGCGCGGCGTGCTGGCCGGGCCCGTGCGCCTCGACATCGCACCGGACGCGCTGAAGGCGGTCGATGCGGGCGCGAAAGCGATCGCGAAGATCGTCGCCTCCGGCAAGGTGGTGTACGGCGTGAACACCGGCTTCGGCCTGCTCGCCAATACCCAGATCCCGCCGCATGATCTCGAGGCGCTGCAGCGCAACCTGGTGCTCAGCCACGCCTGCGGCGTCGGTCCCTTGTTACCCGACGCGGTGGTGCGCCTGATCCTGGTGTTGAAGATCGCGTCGCTCTCACGCGGCGCTTCGGGCATTCGCCGCACGACCTTGCTGGCGCTCAAAGCCCTCCTCGACGCCGAGATTTATCCCTGCATCCCCGCCAAGGGATCGGTCGGCGCGTCCGGCGACCTCGCGCCGCTGGCGCATCTGTCCGCGGTCCTGATCGGCGTCGGCGAAGCGCGCGTGAACGGTCAGATCATGCCCGCGGCCGAGGCGTTGAAGCAGGCAGGCCTCGAACCCCTGACACTGGGTCCCAAGGAAGGCCTCGCGCTGTTGAACGGCACGCAAGTGTCCACGGCCCTGGCGCTGACCGGCCTGTTCGCGACCGAAGATGTGTTCGCCGCCGCCTTGGTCGCGGGCGCCATGTCGACCGAAGCGTTGAAGGGTTCCGACACCCCGTTCGATCCGCGCATCCACGCCCTGCGCGGCCAACCGGGCCAGATCGAGGTCGCCGCCAAGCTCAAGTCCCTGATGGCGTCGAGCGCCATTCGCGAGTCGCACCGCGAGGACGACCCGCGCGTCCAGGACCCCTATTCCTTCCGCTGTCAGCCGCAGGTGATGGGCGCCGCGCTGGACGTGCTGCGCGCCGCGGCCAAGACGCTGGAGATCGAGGCGTCGGGCGTCACCGACAATCCACTGGTGTTCGCCGACGCGGGCGACGTGCTGTCGGGCGGCAACTTCCACGCCGAACCGGTGGCGCTGGCGGCCGACCAGCTCGCGCTGGTGCTCTGCGAGATCGGCAACATCTCCGAGCGCCGCACTTCGGTGCTGGTCGATCCGAAGATGAGCGGCCTGCCGGCCTTCCTGGTCCGCGAGTCGGGCCTCAACTCCGGCTTCATGATCGCCCAGGTCACAGCCGCCGCCCTGGTGTCGGAAAACAAGCAACGCTCGCACCCCGCCAGCGTCGACACGGTCCCCACCTCCGCCAACCAGGAAGACCACGTCTCGATGGCGACGCACGGCGCGCTGCGCCTGACCGAGATGGCGGAAAACGCGGCGGCGGTCGTGGCGATCGAACTGCTGGCCGCCGCCCAGGGTCTCGACTTCCTCCGCCCCCTGAAGAGCTCGAACGCGCTGGAACAGGCCCACGCCGCTGTCCGCCGCGCCGCCCCCGGCTACGAACGCGACCACTATTTCGCGCCGGACATCGCGGCGGCGACGGAACTGGTGCGCTCGGGGCGGCTGCGCTCCATCGCGGGCGACCTGCTCCCGTCGGAGGCCTGACGAACAGGCTCCAAAGTAAGGGTCGCGACCTAGCCGCCTAAACCTTCACCCGCTATACGCCCGCCATGTCCGATTCCGCCGCTCCCCACACCGCCCGCGTCATCGACGGCAAGGCTTTCGCCCAGCGTCTGCGGGAGCGCGTCGGGCGGTCGGTGGAGATCGTGAAGGCCCGCCATGGCCTGACCCCCGGTCTCGCGGTGGTCATCGTGGGCGAGGATCCGGCCTCGCAGATCTATGTCCGCAACAAGGGCGAACAGACCCTGGCCGCGGGCATGCGCTCGGACACTCACAAGCTGCCTCACACGACCACCGAGGCCGAACTGCTGGCCCTGGTCGGGGAGCTGAACGCCGATCCCGGCATCCACGGCATCCTGGTCCAGATGCCCCTGCCCGATCAGATCGATTCCTCAGCCGTGCTCGCGGCCATCGACCCGGACAAGGACGTGGACGGGTTTCACGTGGTCAATGTCGGACGGTTGTCGACGGGCCAGCCGGCGCTGGCGCCCTGCACCCCGGTCGGCTGCATGATGCTGCTGAAGGACCTGCACGGAGACCTCTCCGGCTTGCGCGCCGTCGTGGTCGGCCGTTCCAACATCGTCGGCAAGCCGATGGCGCAGTTGCTGCTGGCGGAAAACTGCACCGTCACCATCGCCCACTCGCGCACCCGCGACCTTCCCGGCGTCTGTCGCGAGGCGGATATTCTGGTCGCCGCCGTCGGCCGCGCCGAGATGGTCAAGCGCGACTGGATCAAGCCCGGCGCCACCGTCATCGACGTCGGCATCAACCGCCTGCCCTCGCGCGACCCGGTAAAGGCCGCCGAAGGCAAGACCCGCGTGGTCGGCGACGTCGCCTTCGAAGAAGCGCTTCAGGTCGCGGGCGCAATCACGCCGGTGCCGGGCGGCGTGGGCCCGATGACCATCGCGTGCCTGCTGATGAACACCTACACGGCCGCGTGCCGGTCTGCGGGACTGGAACCGGCGTTGGCGGATTAACGCCGCTTCAGCGTCTTGCGCAGTTCCTTGTACAGCCGGTCCAGCGTCGGATCGACCTCGCCGCCCAGCCCCATCAACGCGTCGTCCGCCGCGCCCGCCGCTTCGCTCAATTCCGGAAAGCCGAAGGTGCCCGCCGCGCCGGCCAAGCGATGCGCGGTCGCACGCAGTTTCATACGGTCCATGGTGTTGGGATTGGCGAGCGCGGTTTCGATCTCTTTCAGATCGCCGGCCGTGCGCACCAAAAACCGTTCGCGCAGGTTGGCGAGCTTTTGCCGTGCGTCGGCGACCCGGTCCTCGCTCATAGGCCGGCCCTGACCACCATGGCCCGGACCTCGACCGGCAGCATCATGGGATCGAACGGCTTGGTGATCACGCCAATGGCGCCGAGTTTCAGAAAGCCCGCCAGTTCGTGCGCCTGGGCGCGGGCGGTGATGAAGATCACCGGCGTCTTGCCATGGCCCGGCAGCTTGCGGATCTCGACCAGCGTGCCCGGCCCGTCCATCTGGGGCATCATTACGTCGAGCAGGATGACGTCGGGCCGATAGCCGTCTTCGCCCAGCGCATCGAGCGCCTCGCGGCCCGAACCGGCGGTCCGCACGCTGACCCCGTCGTCAAGGCCGAAGGCGATGGCGGCGACTTCGCGGATGTCGGGCTCGTCATCGACGTAGAGGATCGCGAGTTTGCGATTCATCCGCCGACGGTCCCGTTCGTATGCACGAGACTGCGCACGGCGCCGGCGAGGCCCGTGAGGGATGTCTTGGATTTCACCAGCACCGCCGCCACCGAGTCACCGAGATCGCCCGTGTCCTGAGCGGAAAACACAATGACGGGGATCGGCGTTTCGGACCCGGCGTTCAGGTCCTCCACGAAATCGAGCCCCGGACCGTCGCGAAGCTCGAGATCGAGCACCACCACGTCGGGACGCCTTTCCTTCAGCGAGGCGCGCGCCTGGACCAGGCCCTCGACCGAGATCACCTCGCCCACGCTCGACAGAGCCTGAGCCACCAGTTCGCGGATGTCGCGGTCGTCGTCCACGTGCAGGATGCGCGGCGCATTCTCGCCGATCGGACCGATGGCGCGGCGCACCAGATCGGCAAGCCGGTCCGGGTCCACCGGCTTTTCCATCCACTCGGCCACGTCGAGCATGCGCACCGCGGGATCGCGGCCGCGCGCCGCGTCGGCGGAGACCACAATGATCGGGATGCCGCGCGTCTCGGGCCGCGACCGCAACTCGCGCGCGAGATCGAGACCGTCGCCGTCCGGCAAGCGTAGGTCGAGCACCACCGCACCGAACCGCCCCGGCTCCTCCATCGCCTTGCGCGCGGCCTTCAGAGTCGCCGCGGCATCCACCTTGAAGCCGTCACTCTCGAGGATGGTGACCAGCAAGGCCGCCGCCGCCGGTTCGTCCTCGACCAGCAGCACGCGATCGCGCTGGCCCGGGCCCGCGACATCGGTCTGCAACGGCAGGCCGAGGTGGAACGACGTACCGCCGCCTTCGGGAGACTCGAACCACAACCGCCCGCCGTGCCGCTCGGCGATCTCCTTAGCGATGTAGAGGCCAAGGCCGGTGCCGCTCTTACCGCGCGCGTCCGACGAATCCGCCTGGGCGAAACGCGAGAAGATGCGATCACGGAAGGCTTCGGGAACGCCGGGCCCCTTGTCCGAGACGGTCAGCACCGCCTGCTCGCCTTCGCGGGTGACCAGCACGGTCACCGTGCCGTTCTCCGGCGAGAATTTCGCCGCGTTGGACAGCAAGTTCGTCACCACCTGGACCAGACGATCCGCGTCGCCGCGCACCGGCGCCGGTTCGGCCAGGGCGAGGCGCAGGTTCACATGCAACTGGTCTGCATAGCCGCGCACGCCTTCGATGGCGCGTTCTGCGATGGTGGAGAGGTCGACCGGCATGAACTGGAACGGCAGCTTGCCGGACTCGAGTTTCTCGACATCGAGCACGTCGTTGATCAGGCGCACCAGGCGCTGGCTGTTGGCCTGGGCGATGGCGATCAGGCGCATCGCCTTTTCCGGGATAGGTCCCGCCGCCTGCCCCACGATCAGGCCGAGCGAGCCGGCGATGGAGGTCAGGGGCGTGCGCAGTTCGTGGCTGACGGTGGAGACGAACTCTTCCTTCAGCGTCTCCAGTTCGCGTCTCGCGGAAATGTCGCGAACGAAGACGACGTAGTCGCGCGCCTCCCCCTCGCCCATGCCGGCGATGGAGATTTCGGCAGTAAAGGTCGAGCCGTCGCGGCGCTTGCCGGTGGTCTCGAGGCGGATCGCATCGGCGCCGGCCTTGCGCTGGGTTTCGATCTCGTCGAGCGAGGCCGCGTCGATCAGATCGGCCATGCGTACGCCGGTAAGATCGCTCGGCTTGCTGTGGAGCACGCGCGCGGCGGCTGGATTGACGCGATCGATGCGTCCGGCGCTGTTCAGAACGATGATGCCGTCCATCGCCGCGTCGACCAGGGCGCGCTGGCGCCTCGCTTCCGCCTCGGCGGCGCGAACCAGATGCGCGCGAGCCGCCAGATAACGCCGCGCCAAGACGATCGCCGCGGCCGCGCCCAGGAGCAGCGAGCCGAACAGGGTAAAGACAATCAGTTCCGTGCGCGTCGTGCGCGCACGATCGCGCGTCAACGCGCCCTGAATCTCGGTTTCCTCGTCTCGCCTGATCCCCGAGACCACGGCGCGGATGCGATCCATGAGAATGCGGCCGGGAGGATTGGGATTGTCCGCACCCTTCTGAATACCGGCGAGGCCTTGCAGACGCCGCGTCTCGATGGCGGTCGCCAACACCGCGAGCTTCTGATGGGACAGGTCCTCGAACTGATGCAGTTGCCGAAGCTGTTTCGGCTCCTTGGCAAAGAGCCTTTCCAGCCGCGCATTAGACGCCGGAAGGGCCGCGACCGCACGGGTATAGGGCCCAAGGAACTCCGGCTGGCCGGAGATCGCGTAGCCGCGGGTAGCGGTTTCGGCGTCCTGCACCAGCGAGAAGGCCTGCTGGACTTCGATCAGCTGCTGATAGTGCTCGTGGATCGATTCGCGCAGGGCGCGGGCGCGCGCCAGTTCGGTAGAGACCCACCACGCGGACGCGGTCAGGAGAAACGCGAGGCCGAAGGTCAGCAGCCAGACCGCGAGCCGGTCGCTGCGTCGCCGACGCGCCTCGGCGGCCAGGCTCATGCGCCCGCGACGGCCGCCTCGAGATCGGCCTCAGCCACCGGTTTGACCAGGCTGGCGTCGGCGCCGATCTGGCGCGCCAGGTCCAGATAGACCTGAGGTCCCACGCGGCCCCCGCCGGATATGGCTACGATCCTGAGGTCAGGTCGCGTACGGCGAAGCTGGCCGATGGCCTCCAGACCGTCCCGGTCGGGCATCAGGATGTCGACGACGGCCACGTCGGCCTTCTCGGAGCGGATCAGCTCGATCCCCGCATCGGCGGATTCCGCCTCGAAAACGTTGTGGCCGTTGGCGCGCAGCATGTCGGAGATACGCTCCCGGACCAGCTCGTCGTCCTCGATGACACAAACGGTTTTCGCCATGCCGCTCGGCTCCTTGACGGCCAAGTTCACTGGCCTCGTTTCACCCAGGACCTAATTGCGGAGGGCCCATCGATCAAGTTCGATAGGAACCCCATTCTTGGGTCCGACTCAACCTCTCCCGACCCAAAGATAGGTCATCCGCTTCGGCGCTTGTGTCCAGGGTCGGGTTTTCCTAGGACACCCCTACGCAAACGCGGCTAGGCCGGATGAGGCCAATCGACGGCCCGATCAAAGGCCAGACCAAAGGAACTCCGGATGAAAAAAGTCTACCAGGACGCCAAGTCGGCCCTGGAGGGCCTGACCTTCGACGGTATGACCGTCATGTCCGGAGGTTTCGGCCTGTGCGGCATCGCCGAGAACCTGATCCTGGGACTGCGGGATTCCGGGGTGAAGGGCCTGACCGTCATCTCCAACAACGCCGGTGTGGACGACTTCGGCCTGGGCCTGCTGCTGTGGAGCAAGCAGATCCGCAAGATGATCTCGTCCTACGTGGGCGAGAATAAAGAGTTCGAGCGCCAGTTCCTGGCCGGGGAACTCGAGCTGGAGTTCAATCCCCAGGGCACGCTGGCGGAGCGTATACGCGCCGGCGGCGCCGGCATCCCCGCCTTCTTCACCGCCACCGGCGTCGGCACCCAGGTCGCCGAGGGCAAGGAGGTGCGCCGCTTCGGCGAGCGTGACTACGTCATGGAGACGGGGCTCATCGCCGACCTTTCGATCGTGCGCGCCTGGAAGGGCGACGCGGCCGGGAACCTCGTCTTTCGCAAGACCGCGCGGAACTTCAATCCGATGATGGCCACCGCCGGCAAGGTCACCGTCGCCGAGGTGGAGGAGATCGTGCCGGTCGGCGAACTCGATCCCGACAAGATCCACACGCCCGGCATCTTCGTGGATCGCATCGTCCAGTCCGTTTTTGAAAAGCGCATCGAACAAAGAACCGTGCGCCAAAGGGAGATCGCGTAATGGCTTGGTCGAGGGATCAGCTGGCCCTGCGCGCGGCGCGCGAGCTGAAGGACGGCTTCTACGTGAACCTGGGCATCGGCATTCCGACGCTGGTGGCCAACTACATTCCGGCAGGCGTGAACGTCACCCTGCAGTCGGAGAACGGCATGCTGGGCATGGGTCCCTTCCCCTACGCGGGCGAAGAGGATCCGGACCTGATCAACGCCGGCAAACAGACGATCACCGAACTTCCCGAGACCTCTTATTTCTCCTCGGCGGACAGTTTCGCGATGATCCGCGGCGGGCACATCGACCTGTCGATTCTGGGCGCGATGGAAGTGGCCGAGAACGGCGACATCGCCAACTGGATGATCCCAGGCAAGCTGGTGAAGGGCATGGGCGGCGCCATGGACCTGGTCGCGGGCGTCAAGCGTGTCGTTGTGGTGATGGAGCACGCCAACAAGCACGGCCAGTCGAAGGTGCTGCACCGCTGCACGCTGCCGCTCACCGGCACGGGCGTGGTCAATCTGATCATCACCGACCTGGCGGTGTTCGAGGTCAAGCCGCGCGGCGGCGGTCTCGAACTGATCGAACTCGCCGACGGCGTCGCCATGGATGAGGTGAAAGCCAAGACCGAAGCGAACTTCACCGTCGCGGAATCGCTGAAGGCGGTGTCCTAGAGCCTGGGCGCAATCCAGAGCGCCGCGACCGCGATCAGGCAGACCGCCAGCGCCACCGGCCGGCCGTTGCGTCCTGAGACGAAGACGATCGCCGCGCCGACGCACCAGGGAAACACCGCGCTGCCGAGCGCGCCGGCCATCGCCAGGGCGCCGAACTGCTCGTGCCCCGGACCGAGCGCCAGCAGGAAGCACGCCGCCCATGCGGCCGCGAACAACAGCGCGAGATAGGCGACTTTCACCGCGGCGCGCTCACGCACCGATTGGACGGCCGTCATGGCCCCTCCACGTCTCACCCCCCACAGGCGAGCCCCCGCGCTCTTGATCCTTTCCTCGTGCGCTTACAGGCCCCTTACGGAAAATTCTTCACCTTCGCGCGAGGTGGAAATCCGGCTAGGATAAGGACTTGGGCGGGGCGAGCGGAAGGCGTCATCCATGCGCATCCTTGTCGTCGAAGACAACGAAGAACTGGCCAAACTGCTCGTGCGCGGGCTGCAGACGGCGTCGTTTTCCGCGGACCTGGCGGGCACGGCCGACGAGGCGGAAGCGGCGCTGCAAGCTGTGCGTTACGCCGCCGTCGTGCTGGACCTCGGCCTGCCGGACCGCGACGGCACGACCGTGCTCAAGGCCATGCGCACGCGCAAGGACGCGACGCCGGTCCTGGTGCTGACCGCGCGCTCGGGCGTGCACGACCGCGTTGCGGGTCTGCAGGCCGGCGCCGACGACTATCTGGTCAAGCCCTTCGCCTTCGAGGAGCTGGCGGCGCGCCTGCGCGCGCTGCTGCGCCGTCCCGGCGACATGCTGGGACGCGTGCTGCAGGTGAACAATCTTCAACTCGATACCGAGGCGCGCCAGGTGTTCGTCGACGGCGAACCGCAGGTGCTTTCGGCGCAGGAGCTGGCGCTGCTGGAAATCCTCATGCGCCGCGGCGGCAAGGTGGTCTCCAAGCGGCACATGGAGGACCATCTGTTCGGCCTCACCTCCGAGGTCGGTCCCAACGCGGTCGAGGTCTCGGTGCACCGGCTGCGCAAGCGACTCGGCAAGCTCGGCGCCACGGTCGACGTGCACACCATTCGCGGCGTCGGCTATCTCCTGGGAGAGACGCCCGCGTGAGTGCGGACACCCTGTCCGGCGCCCGGAACGCGGCTTCCGCCCCAGCCGAAGATCGTCTTCAAGCGCTCGAAAGCCCAGCGATCGAGGACGGTCCGGGCAAGGCAAGGCGCGCGCGCTCGCTGCTGTGGCGCATCATCGGCCTGCACGTCATCGCCCTGATCGCCGCGGCGGCGGCGATGCTGTTCGCCGTAGTCACCCTGCTCAACGCCACCTTCACCCGCGCGGAGCATCTGACGCTGCGCCGGCACGAACGCGAGATCCTGGGCGCGCTGAGCTACGAGCAGGCAAACTGGCGCCTGTCGCTGCCGCCGGACGTGCGCGCGCTCTATTCCGGCGGCCAGGAGGGCTTCTCCTATACGGTGCTGGACGACCGGGGGGATGTGCTGTTCGCCTCGCGTCCGGGCCACGCGCCCTTGCTCGCGGTAAACCCCCACGCGACGCGGGCGTCGTTTTACCAGGAGGTGGTCGACGCCGGCATCTACACCGGCGGCAGTTTCCCCGAGACGATCGCCGGGCGCCGCATCTGGGTCCAGGTCACCCAGGACCTGACCAAGCCCGACATGATCATCGACGACGTGATCCTGAGCTATCTTCGCCGTATCGGCTGGCTGCTGGCGCCGGTGCTGCTGGGGCTTGCGGTCATCGACGTCTACATCGTGCGGCGCGCCCTGCAGCCCGTGCTCGACGCCTCCCAGCGGGCCGAGGCGATCACGCCCAACAGCCTGCAGGTGCGCCTGCCCACCACCTCCTTGCCCCGCGAGATCGAACCCCTGGCCAAGGCAATCAACCAGGCGCTCGACCGCCTGGAGGAAGGCTTCACCCGCCAGCGCGAATTCACCGCCGACGCGGCGCACGAGTTGCGCACGCCGCTGTCGATCCTGCGCATGCGCGTCGAGGGCCTGCCCGATCGCGAGACAGCGCAGCCCCTGCTCGACGACATCGACGCCATGACCCGGGTGGTGAGCCAGCTGCTCGAGATGAGCGAGCTCGACGCCATGGTGCTCGACCCGTCGCTGAAAACCGACCTCAGCGACCTCGGCGAACGGGTCGTGAGCTATCTCGCGCCCTACGCGCTGGCGCGTAAGAAGCGGATTGCGCTCACCGGCGCGGACCGGCCGGTGTGGGTGCACGGCGATCCGGACATCCTGTTCCAGGCGGCGCGCAATCTGGTCGAAAACGCGGTCGAGCACACGCCCCAGCGCCGTTCGGTCGAGGTGCACATCGAGGCGCCGGGGACGTTCTGCGTCATGGACAACGGGCCCGGCGTGCCCGACGGCGAGCGTGCGCTGATCTTCAAGCGCTTCTGGCGACGCAACCGGCGCCTCGCCAAAGGCGCGGGCCTGGGTCTTTCCATCGTCACGCGTATCGCCGACGCGCACGGCGGATCGGTGCGGGTGGAGAACAGGCCCCAGGGCGGCGCGATGTTTACGATCGAGCTTCGATCGGCCTGAGCACCACCGATTCAGAGGCTTGAACTTTGCCCTTGCGCTGCTGTCGCAGGATGCGCGAACGCACGCGGCGCATGAAGGCTGTCCATGCGGGGGAGAGGGATTCGTCGGCCTCCACCGCTGCGTAGTCGCCGGCGGCTGCGCCGCAGGCTTCGATCAGATAGTCGGCTTCGTCGCGCACGAGCGCCCAATAGCTCGGCAACAGGGGAAGCATGACCACGGGAGGGCGGGGAGACTGCACAGGAATGGCGCCGCTGACTTGACCGCGCGACCCTAGGCGGAGGCTCTTGCACAAACCTGTCAGAACGCGTTCGCTAGACCGTGGTAATTCCTTGAAAAACTGCCATAATGCAGCCTGAAAGATCCAAGTTCGCGTGAGGGGTGAGCATCATGTCGCGACCGGTGGGGGCGCCTGTGGCGCCGGACGCGGACGCCGCTCGCGTGGCGGCCATCCGCAACAGCATCGACCTGAGGGACAAGGGTTCGCTGGAGTCCTTCGGCGAACGCGCTCGTCGCGAAGTGGGCGCGAGCCTGGCGCGGCTGCATGCCGAGGCCGGCGGTCGTGAGCTGGGCGACCTGAGCGACGCGCTTCGCCGGGCAGGCGACGCCGTCCGCGCGCTGGACCCCGCTATGCTGACGCCCACGGGCATGGCGAACCTGTTCGGAGGCCGCGGGCGCCGGCTGAACTGGTTTCGCGCCAAGTTCGACGCGGCGGCCCGGGCGCTGGACGGGGTCACCGCCGAACTGCGCGACCGCACGCACCGGATCGAAAAGAAGGGCCATTCGCTGAACACCCTGCACGAGCAGGCGCGCGGCTTCATCCTCGAACTCGACGCTCACCTGGCTGCGGGTCGCGCGCGCGGCGCCGAAGCGCTGAACCAGGCGGGCGAAAAGGCGGCGGAGGCGGCGGAGTGTTTGCACAGCCGCATCGGCGATCTGGAGGGTCTGCGATCGACCGCGATCCAGCAGCTGCCGCTGGTGCGCATGGTGCAGAACGTCGACGCGCCGGTGAGCGAAGCGGTTGAGCGCGCCGTGGGCGCCATCGCCGCCTGGAAGACCGACTGGTCCGAGCGCCTCGGCATGCAGCTCGATCCGCGTCTGAAGTTGCGTCCCGACGAGGGCGGACTGGAGGGCGCCAAGACGCGTCTGCTCGAGGCGCTGGCGGCGACCGAGGCGTCACTCGCGGAAGCGCGCGGTCGCCGCGGAGAAGCCGAGGCGGAAATGGAACAGGCCGCCAAGCGCGCGAAGGCCTGAGTTCGCGCGCCTATCCGGCTGTTGCGTTGGCGGTCGCCTTACGATCCGTCCAGGCCGTCAGGTCCTTGAGCACCGCTGTCACCGCTGCGTTGTAGGCCTGCACGATCGCGCTCACCCGGTTGTCGCCGGCCGTCTGTTCGGAGCGGAACAGATCTTCGCCCACAACCGCGCGATCCGGGAAACGGATGAGCTGGGCGCGCACGACCACCACCACCTTGGGCGCGGATTTCGGCCCGTTGTCGTAACGCGCCTCGAAGGTCTCGACCGAGAGGTTCATCACCATCTTTGCCGAGGCCGACTGGCGGCGCTCGACGATGCGGGTGGACTGGGCGCCGTCCTCGAAAGCCTTGTCGACGGCCTCCTCGAACTGCGACTGCGCGGTCGAGACCCAGCGCGCGCCCTCGATATAGGCCGCCTCGTCGCCGGACATGGTCAGCATGCGGTCCCCGGCCGCCCCGGCGGTGAAATCCACCGCCGACAGCGAGATCGGAATGCGCGAGCCGTCCGGCGACTGCGTCGCGGTCATCTGCGGCGTGAAGCGGTAGAGCTGCGCGGGCTTTGCCTTGGGGAACAGCGACACGCAGCCGGCCAGGGCGGCAACGAGCGCGAGGCCCGCGGCGGCCGCCAGAACGCGGCGCGCAAAGGTCGGGGTCAGGGTCATTGCGGGACCTTCACTTCCTTGGACGGGGGCTTGGCGACCAGGCCCTGCGGACTGGCGCGGATCTCGCGGATCAGCTCATTCAGCGATTCCGAGGTCTGTTGCAAAGATGCGGCGGTGGCGGTCAGCTGCGGCAGGCCCGAGGACGCGAAGTCGGTGGTGGGGCCCGACAGCTTGGCGATCAGCCCGTTCACCTGCTTGGCCGCTGCGTCGATGTCGGCGGCGGCCTTGGAGATGTTGTCGACCGCCTGCTTGCCGTCGCCGTCGACCAGGCTGCGGCCGGATTGAGCCAGCTGCGTGAAGTTCTGCATCGCGACGTTGGCGTTCTTGATCGCTTCGTCAGCGTGTTCGATGATGTCCTTGTGGGCGTTCAGATTGTCGGCCACCTCGCGAACGTCTTTCATGGTCGCCGTGATCTGCTTGATGTTGTCATCGGACAGCACGCGGTTGACGCGGTTCAGCGCGTCGTTGGCCTTGGTCAAAAGCGCGCCCGAGCCTTCGAGCAGTTCGGAGAGCGGCGACTGTACGCTGTGAATGATCGGCGGTCCGCCGTCACGCGGCAACGGCTGCGACTTCAATAGCGGCGTCTTGGGCGCGCCTGCGCTGAGCTGGATATAGCTGACGCCGGTGATGCCTTGGGGTTCGAGCTGGGCGTAGGTGTCGGTCTTCACCGGCACGTCGGAGGTCACCCGGATGGTGGCGATCACGATGTTGGCGTTGCCTTTCTCGAGCCGCAGGTCGGTGACTTCGCCGACCTTGATGCCGTTGAAATGCACTTCGCCGCCCTTCGAGAGGCCGCGTACGGCGCCCACGAACTCGACCCGGTAGATGTCGTAGTCGTGCGCGAGGCTCACCTTGGCGAACCAGACAACGAAGAGCAGGAGGCCTACGACCAGGACCGACGTCGCCAGGCCTATGGCCGCGTAGTGGGCGTTGCGTTCCATCAGTGCGCTCCTTTGGCCGCGGCGCGACCGCGCGGTCCCAGAAAATACTCTTTGATCCAGGGATGGTCGGATTTTTCGAGCTCGGAGATCTTGTCGTGGGCCACGATATGCTTGTCGGCGATCACCGCGACCCGGTCGGTGATGGCGTAGAGGCTGTCGAGGTCGTGGGTGACCATGAACACGGTCAGGCCGAGGTTGTCGGCAAGGTCGCGGATCAGGCTGTCGAAGGCGGCCGCTCCGATCGGGTCGAGGCCTGCGGTCGGTTCGTCCAGGAAGATCAGCTCGGGATCGAGCGCCAGCGCGCGCGCCAAGCCCACCCGCTTGCGCATGCCGCCGGAGATTTCCGCCGGCTTCAGCTTACCCGACTCCACCGGCAGGCCGACCAGCGCGATCTTCAGGTCGGCGATCTCGTCGGCGAGTTCGTGCGACATCTTGGTGTGCTCGACCAGCGGTGCGGACACGTTCTCGCGCACGGTCAGCGCCGAGAACAGCGCGCCCTGCTGGAACAGCACGCCCCAGCGTTTCTCGATCTCGTCGTATTCCTTCATGGTGACGCTGGCCATGTCGTAACCGAACACGCGCACCTCGCCGCCATCGGGCTTTTTCAGGCCGATGATGCTGTTCAGAAGCACGGTCTTGCCCGCCCCCGAACCGCCGACCAGGCCCATCACCTCGCCTTTCGGCACGATCAGGTTGAGGTTGTCGTGGACGACGTGGTCTTCGAACTCGCTACGCAGATGGCGCACCACGATCGGCGCATCCTTGGGCGCGGGTCCCGTGTCCGCACCGCCGCCGCCCGGGCCTGACACCGGCATGGTCATATGTTCGCCTCCATGTACATGAGGGCGAAGGCGGCATCGATCATGATGATCGCAAAGATGGCCTGCACCACTGCGGAGGTGACGCGGCGGCCGAGCGACTCCACGTCGCCCGATACGGCAAGACCCTGGCGGCAGCCGATCGCGGCGACCACCACCGCGAACACCGGCGCCTTCGACATGCCGACCCAGAAGTGGACCACGCCGACACTGTCCTGAATGCGCTGGATGAAGAACGCCGGCCCGAGGTCGAGTTTGGCCCAAGCCACGATGGCGCCGCCGAACAGTCCGGCTAGATCGGCGACAAAGGTGAGCAGCACCGTCATCAGCAGCAGCGCCACGGTGCGCGGGAGCACCAGGGCGTCGAACGGATCGACGCCCATGACCTCCATGGCGTCGACTTCCTGGTTCATCTTCATCGCGCCGATCTCGGCGGCGAAGGACGATGCGGAACGGCCCGCGAGCAGCACCGCGGTGATCACCACCGCGAACTCGCGCAGCACCGCGGTGCCGATCAGTTCGACCGCGAAGACCTGGGCGCCGAACTGCTGCAGCAGGTTCGCGCTGAGGAAGGCGACGACCGCGCCGATGAAGAAGCTGGTCACCGACACGATCGGCAGCGCGTCGAGGCCCGAGCGCTCGGCCTGGTCGAACCAGGCCGCCCAGCGGATGCGGCTGGGATTCTTGAGCGTGTTGCCGATCACCGCCAGCAGGTGCCCGTTGAAGGCCAGGCTGCGGTAAAGCTCCATGCCGATGTGCGCCACGCCCTGGCCGATCTTCACCAGGGTGCGGTGGATCCAGTAGGGCCGTCTTGTCGGCGGCATCGGCTCGTGGCCGGTGCCCGCCACCAGCTTGAGGATCTGGGCCGCCTGGGGCCGGTCGGCGAAGGCGTCGTCGGGCGCCCTGCCGATGGCGCGCAGCAGGACATAGGCGCCGGTGGTGTCGAAACGGCCGAGCCTTCCGGCGTCGAGTTGCGCGACCTTGCGCCCGCCCACCGCCCGCGCGAGCCGCTCGCCGGTGCGGCCGAGCGCCGTCGCGGTCCAGTCGCCGGTCAGGGACAGGCGCGCACCTTCGGGTCGCGAATCGATCTGAAAATCAGCGGCCTGCATGCTCATCCCATAGCAGAGCTTTCAACACGGCTTAATGCATGCGGTTCCGGACGCGGCCGCCCGGAACCGAAGGCAGGTCCAATTGAGCTAATTTTCCCACAGGTCACAACGGCGTGATGCTTCCACGCGCTTGTTTGAGTTATGGCTCAATATAACACCGGTACTGACCCCGATCCATACTTAACTCATTTAAATGCGGCGCCTCAGGTCGCCCGCAATACAACAAAAGCCCTGAAACTAAAGGCCTATTCGTCGGACTGTTGGGGAACCCGAAGATTGGGGCTGCGTTATGCCATCAAGTTTCAATCCCACCTCACGTTGAAAGGACGAAGACCTTGTCGGTTCCGCCCACGCGCCCCCTCGTCGAAGCCTCCGTCATCGATATCACGCCTGGAACCGGTCGTTCGCAGGCGCACAGCGGGCCCATGATCTGCTTCTCGCACTTGCGTTGGAACTTCGTGTTCCAGCGGCCGCAGCATCTGATGACGCGCTTCGCCAAGACGCGCGACGTTTACGTGTTCGAAGAGCCCATGCCCGCCGAGCGCGACTGCGGTCCGTCGCTCGATCTGGTGCACGACGCCAAGACCGGCGTGACCATCGCCACGCCCCGCCTGCCCGACGGCCTCGACGGCTGGGGCAAGGACGCGGTGCTGCGACAGCTGCTCGACGAGCTGGTCGCGCAAAAGGCGATGAAGCGGCCGGTGCTGTGGTACTACACCCCGATGATGCTGCCGTTCTCGCGCCACCTGGACGCGTCGGCGGTGGTCTACGATTGCATGGACGAGCTCGCGAACTTCAAGTTCGCCCCGCAGGAGCTGGTGGCGCTGGAGCGCGAGCTGCTCGACCGCGCGGATGCGGTGTTCACCGGCGGCTACAGCCTGTACGAGGCCAAGAAGGACCGCCATCGCAACATCCACCCCTTTCCCTCGAGCGTGGACCGCGCCCACTTCGCCCAGGCGCGCGACAAACAGCCCGATCCGCAGGACATCGCCGCCCTTCCCCGCCCGCGCTTCGGTTTCTACGGCGTGGTCGACGAGCGCATGGACCTGGATCTCATCGCCAAGGTCGCCGACGCGCGGCCCGACTGGACGCTGGCCATCGTCGGTCCGGTGGTGAAGATCGACGAAGCCGACCTGCCGCGCCGTCCGAACCTGCACTATCTCGGCGGCAAGACCTACGCCGAACTGCCCGCCTATCTCGCGAGCTGGGACGTCGCCTTGATGCCGTTCGCGGTGAACGAGGCGACGCGCTTCATCAGCCCGACCAAGACGCCGGAATATCTCGCGGGCGGACGCCCAGTGGTGTCGACGCCGATCGCCGACGTGGTGCGCCACTACGGCGATCTCGAAGGCGTGCGCGTGGCGGGCGATGCGGAATGCTTCGTGCGCGAATGCGAAGCGGCGCTCGAGCTGGCGCGTGATTCGACCGGCGCCTGGCTGTCGGAAGTCGACCAGGCCCTGGCCGAACTGAGCTGGGACCAGACGCACCTGCGCATGGCCGCGCTCGTGGACAAGGCCGCGTCGCAGAACACGGCGCTGAACGACATCGCGGCGCCGGCGGTGCGTACGGCCGGCCGCGACAAGGCCTATGACGTGTTGATCGTCGGCGCGGGCTTCGCCGGCTCGGTGATGGCCGAGCGCTTCGCCTCGCAGTCGAACAAGCGCGTGCTGCTGATCGATCGCCGCAACCACATCGGCGGCAACGCCTATGACCGCCTGGACGCGGCGGGGATCCTGGTCCACCAGTACGGCCCGCACATCTTCCACACCAACGCCGACCAGGTGTTCAGCTATCTGTCCCAGTTCACCGACTGGCGGCCTTACGAGCACCGGGTGCTGGCCAGTGTGGACGGCAAGCTCGTGCCCATGCCGATCAACCGCACCACGCTGAACGCGCTCTACGGCGTCGACCTGAAGAGCGACGAACAGGCCGACGCATTCCTCAAGTCGCGCGCCGAACCGGTCGAGGTGGTGCGCACATCGAAGGACGTGGTGATCAACGCCATCGGGACCGAACTCTACAAGACCTTCTTCGAGGGCTACACCCGCAAGCAATGGGGCCTCGATCCGTCGGAACTCGACAAGTCGGTGACCTCGCGGGTGCCGACGCGCACCTCCACCGACGACCGGTATTTCCAGGACTCGTTCCAGGCCATGCCGCTGAAGGGCTACACCCGCATGTTCGAGAACATGCTGGATCACAAGAACATCGACATTCGTCTCGGTGTCGACTTCGAAGACGTGCGCGGCGAAGTCGCCTACGACCGGCTGGTGTTCACCGGTCCGGTGGACGAGTACTACGATCACCGCTTCGGCGAGCTGCCCTACCGCTCGCTACGCTTCCGCCACGAGACGCTGGATCAGGAATGGTTCCAGCCGGTGGCGACGGTGAACTATCCCGACGAGGCGACGCCCTATACGCGCATCACCGAATTCAAGCACCTCACCGGTCAGCAGCACCCGCGCACCAGCGTGGTGTACGAGTTCCCCGCCGCCCAGGGCGATCCGTACTATCCGATCCCGCGCCCGGAGAACCAGGCGCTGTACAAGCGTTATGAGGCGCTCACCACGCGGCGCATGGACGTAACGTTCGTCGGCCGCCTGGCGACCTACAAATACTACAACATGGACCAGGTGACCGGTCAGGCGCTGGCGACCTGGCGCAAGCTCGACGCCCGCGAGGGCCGCAGCCTGATCAGCGACTCCGCGGTAAAGGCCGCGATCTGAGTACGCGACGAGGGAGGGCGCGGCCCTCCCTCGTTTCGCTCGAGCCTAGGCTGTCGCCGCGGCGGCCTTCGGTTTCATCCCGAGAATCCACGCCGCCACCGCGCCGGCGATCACGAACTTCAGCACCTCGTAGACGACGTTCACGACCGTGTAGTCGAGCGGATAGTTGAACCAAAGCATGTAGGACACATTCGTCGTGATCCCCGCGATCAGCCCGACGCCCGCCATGAAGCCGACGCGGCCGCCGAAGCTCGACACCGTGGTCATCGACAACAGCCACAACGCCAGGGTGACCTCGACCAGTTCGACCACGAACTCGCCGATCAGGCGCGTGGGCGATATCCCGGTATCGCCGGCGGGATGGTAGAGCAGCACGCCCGACGGGCTCGTCTTCAGCGCGGTCGTCATGGTCTTCATGGCGTCCTTGGACGACATGTCCATGTACGGGAAGTGGTACATGCCGGCCTTGTCGCCGGTGGCGGTCTTCATCGCGGCGATCATGGCCGCGTCGTCCTTGGACTGGCTGACGCCCACCTGGGCCGCGGGCGACATGTGGAAACCGGACGCGAAGACGTACATCACGATGGCGCCCGCCAGGGCGGCGAGCAGAGTCTTGCCGTTCACTTGGACCCCCTGAGCAATGGTTCGACCGCCCAGGTGAACGCCGGTTCGGCTCAAGAGTCCAGAAGTAGAGGTTCAGATCAGCCGACCAGAGCCCAGGCCGTCTTCAGGTCCTCGACGAATAGGGCAAAGGCCTCGGCCTTGTCCTCCCGGTCGGGAATCCGAAGCATGTACGAGGGATGCACGGTCAGGATCGCGGTCGTTCCGCCCTCGAGCTTGTGCGGTTTGGCGCGGTCCTCGCGCACGGTCACCGCCCGGCCCAGCACCGAACGCCCGGCCGTCGCCCCCAGCGCCACGATCACCTTCGGCTTGACCATCCGCCGCTCGTTATCGAGCCACCACTTGCAGGCCTTGATCTCACTGACGTCGGGCTTGGCGTGGATGCGTCGCTTTCCGCGCCGCTCGAACTTGAAGTGTTTCACCGCGTTGGTCACGTAGCAGGCTTTGCGCGGCACCCCGGCTTCGTCCAACGCCTTGTCGAGAAGCCGGCCGGCAGGACCGACGAAGGGATGGCCGGCCACGTCCTCCTGATCGCCGGGTTGTTCGCCCACCAGCATGAGCTTGGCCCGCGCGGCCCCCTCGCCGGGGACGCCCTGGATGGCATGGCGCCACAGCTCGCAGCGGCGGCAGGCGTTCAGCGCCAGTTTCAACTCGGCCGCATTCTGCGGAACGAAGGCGCCGTCGAAGGGCGCGTCGCGATTGGCGCGCGCGATCCGCCGGGCGGCGCGGCTCTCGTTGTCGACATCGGGGTGGGTTGAGGAAGTCACCGTAGACCAGGAATGCGCCCCGCCCTCCGGAGTTCCGCATCCGGGAACCTTTGGCTGGAGATTCGCCTTCCCAGCGGCTTTCGCGTCGCGGTCGGATCGGGCATCAGGCCGCGATGCGAGCGCCCTGTTTTTCGGCGATGCGGGCGCGGGCGACCTCCAGCGCGATTTCGTCGGTGGGGCGCCGTTCCGAAGCCGACCGGTCGAGAATTTCGCCGAGCGTCTCGGCCACGCGCGCCACCTTGGTCTCGACCCAGGCCGGATCGTAGGCGCCGCCGCTGTTCAGCGCGCGCACTTCCGATGCGACATTGATGATGCCGCCGGCGTTGACGACGTAGTCGGGCGCGTAGACCACGCCGCGCTTGAACACCTCGCGCCCGATCTCGGGACTGGCGAGCTGGTTGTTGGCGGCGCCGACGATGGCGCGGCACTTCAGGCGATCCAGGGTCTGCGCGTTCACCGTCGCGCCCAGCGCGCAGGGGGCGAAGATTTCGGCGTCCACATCGTAGATTTCGTCGGGCTTCACGATCCTCGCGGCGGTACGTTCGGCGACGGCGCGCAGCAACGGCTCGTTCACGTCGGTGACGATCAGCTTGGCGCCCGCGGCGTGCAGCTTGTCGGCGAGATAGCCGCCCACGTGACCCACGCCCTGCATGGCGACGGTGAGGCCGTTCAGCGCGCCCTTGCCCCAGACGCGGTCGGCGACGGCGACGGTGCAGCGGTACACGCCGTCGGCGGTCACCGGGCTCGGATCACCCGACGCGGCGGGACTGCCCTCGAGACCGACCACATAGCGCGTCGTTCTGCGCGCAGCGGCGAGGTCCTGCGGCGTGACGCCGACGTCTTCCGCCGCCCAATAGCGGCCGCCGAGCTGGTCTACCGCGCGGCCGAAAGCTTCGAACAGGGCCGGCGACTTTTGGGTGCGGCTGTCGCCGATGATCACCGACTTGCCGCCGCCGAGATCGAGGTCGGCCACCGCGTTCTTGAACGACATGGCGCGCGACAGCCGCAGGACATCGTCCAGCGCCTCCTGGGACGACGCGTAGGGCCACATCCGCGTGCCGCCGCAGGCTGGGCCGCGGGCGGTGGAGTGAACACCGACAATAGCTTTGAGGCCGGTCTTTTCGTCGAAGAAGGCATGTACGCCTTCATGGCCCTCGAAGGCAGGGGAATCGAACAGCGTCATGCTGGGAACTGGCTCATTTCCAGAAAAAATCGTGCGGCTCGTTACGCCCTTCCCTGCCCCTCCGCAAGGGGGCCGGTCGTGGGCGGCCCGGACGGCCTCGCCATAGAAAAAGGGCGGCGAGATCGCTCTCGCCGCCCCAAGCCTTGGTTCGTCAGGTCGATCAGAACTTCTTCGAGAGGGTCAGGAAGAATCGGCGACCGACCATGTCGTAACCGTTCAGCGCGGCGGTCCCCACCCGGAACTCGTCGCTCGAGACGGAAGGCGGACGCTCGTTGAAGATGTTCTGCACGCCGGCGGTCACCGTCAACGTATCCCACGAGCGGCGAACCGACAGGTGGTTGTAGGTGGTGAACTCGGTGTAGCTCTTCTCGTAGGCGGTCACCGGCTGGACGGTGATCGTACCGCCGTTCACGCCCAGCAGGGTCGTGCACGGCGCGACCAGCGAGCCGGTCGTGGAGTTTGTGCACATCGAACTGTAGCGCGTGCTGGGCGCCGAGGCTCCCAGCAGGTCGCGGTCGGACCCTTCGCCGAGCATCTGAATGGTCCACAGGATCGTCCACGGACCGTGGTCGAAGCGCACATTGGTCAGCCCCGAGAATGCCGGGCCTTTGAAGGCGAAGGTCGTGCCGCTGTAACTCGGTTGCGCCACCCCTGGGAACAGTTGGGTGGTGTTCTCGAGATCCCAGGTCAGCTGGCTGTCGACTTCCAGCTTGCCGAAGTCGAAGTCGTGCCGCCAACGCGCCGTGATGTCGATGGCCCGTTCGGTCTGGGTCGCCACGTTCACATAGCTGTTGTTGACATCGGTGATCTGCAGATAGCGGTTCGAGTTGGTGTCCTCGTCGCGCGTGAACAGCGAACAGAACGGGTTGGTCGGATAGTCCGCCGCGCTGTAGCACGACGAAACGACGTTGCCCGCGCCGAAGGTTGTCACTTCGTTGCTCACCGTGATGTCGGTGTAGTCCACCGCCAGCGAGATGTCGGCGAACGTCGGCGTGAACACGAAGCCGAAGGTCGTGGCCTTGGAGGTCTCCGCCTTCAGGTGGCCCGCGCCGCCGCCGGTGGTGACCGTGGCGCTGGAGCCGTTGCCGGTGTATCCGGCGGGCACGCCGGCAAGGCCGCAGTTCTTGATCAGGTTGGCGTTGCCGCTGTCCTGATAATTGATGCACGGATCGACCGAGGTCTGCGGCAGGAAGCCGGTCTGGTTGGCCAGGAACAGTTCGTACAGCGCGGGCGCGCGGAACGAGGTGCCCTCGGTGCCGCGAACGCGGAGCCAGTCGTTGATCCGCCAGTTCAGGCCGACCTTCCACGTGGTGTTCGATCCGCCGATGTCATAGTCGGTGTAGCGGGCCGAGGCCTGCAGATCGAGCGACTTGATGAAGGGCATGCCCTTCAGCAGCGGCGCGTCGATTTCGCCGAACACTTCCTTCACCGCGTCGGAGCCCTCGGTGACGCCGGACGACGTCTGACCCCAGAGGTTCTGCGCCAGTTCGTTCGCGCCGGGCGTGTCCTTGATCTGGGAGTGACGATAGTCGGCGCCGAAGGCGGCCGACAGCTTGCCCGCGGGCAGGTTGAACAGGTCGCCGGTCATGGTCGCGTCGAGTTCGTACTCGTCGTAGGTCGTGTGCCCTTGCTCGTCGCCGAATAGGAACGCGCGCTCTTCCGGCGTCAACTTGCCGGCTAGTTCGTTGGTCCCCAGCAGCGGGAAGCCGTTGGCGCCCAGGGTTGAGCACTGACCGCCGCGCTGATGCGAGGAGATCGTGATCAGGTTCTGGTTACAATTGACAGTCGCCGGTCCAAGCCCGTCGATGGCGTTGACGCGGTCGTTGTAGATGAAGCTGTAGCTATAGGTCCCGTCCGAGCGGCTGTCGCGCGCGTGCAGGTCCCAGTCCCAACCGCCGAACACCGGCGCGTCGGGCAGCTTGCCCTTCAAGCCGACGTCGACGTTGTAATAGTCGACCTGCTGGCTGTTGGAGGTCGGCGCCGGAATGATCGGCTCCAGGTACGGACCGACCGGGGAAACACCGTTGGCGTCGGGTTGCAGCGACGCCGGGATGTTCGGCAGGCCCGCATAGACCAGCGGGAAGAACTGACGGTCGCCGGTCTGGCTCGACTGGCGGCGGTTCAGCAGGAAGTCGCCGTAAAGGGTCGTGTCGGCGCCGAGATCGATGCCGCCGCGGCCGGTGAGGGTGAACACCTTCGAGGGGCTGACGAGGTCGGCGTTGTCGTAGAGCGGCGACGAGAAATTGTCGTACGGGAACGTGGCGGGGAAGCCTGCACGGTCCTCACGCACGAACCCGGCCGGGACCGGATTGCCGAAGGCGTCGGAGTTGCCTTGCTGGGTCCCGGGATAGTTGACGCCGCTGACGCCCGGAATCAGGATCAGAGTGCCGCCGTTGGAGGCCGCGCCGTACTTGGTGGCGTTGTAGGGGGTCTCGAAGGCGTCGGCGAACAGGTTGAAGCACTGCTTCGCGTGGCCCTGGGCCGGACGGTCGAGCGGGTGACCCTGGGCGTCGAACTCGTAGTCCGCGGTGCAATCCGTGTCGGGACGCTGGCCGCGCTTCAGTGATTCCTGGTCGAAGTAGTCGAACGAAACGTTGAAGTAGCCCTTGTCGAAGACCTTACCCCAGGCGCCGTTGACGTCGTACTGGTTGCCGCCGCCGTACTGGCTGATGTCGGTGTAGGCGTTGATCACGCCGCCATCGAGGTTCTTCTTGGTGATGACGTTGATTACGCCGGCCACGGCGTCGGAGCCGTAGATCGACGAGGCGCCGTCCTTCAGGATTTCGATCCGGTCGACGATCGACGAGGGAAGGACGTTCAGGTCGAACGGACCGACCGTGCCGCCCACCCCGGCGGGACCCATCCGATAGCCGTCCACCAGCACAAGCGTACGCGTCGCGCCCAGGCCGCGAAGCTGCACCGTATCCGAGCCTGGACCGCCGGTGGTCACAAAGCCGGTCAGCTGATTGTTCACCTGAAACGAACCGGCCACCAGCGAAGAGGTCGACAGGATCTCGGCAGTGTTGGCCAAGCCTTCGAGGCTGGCGGTGTCGCCGGAGAGCACCTGGATCGGCGCGGCCGAGTTGTACTCGTTCTTGTGAATGCGCGAGCCGGTCACCACAACTTCGGAGACTTCGTTCGACTGCGTCGCCGCCGGCGGAGCGGGTTGCTGTTGTTGCGACGATTGCGATTGCGACTGGTCCTGCGCCACGGCGATGCCGGACGACGCCGCCGCAAACCCAGCGATAACGGTGCTCGCCAGGAGCAGCTGACGGGTCAATTTCATGCTTGTTCCACCCAATAACACGCGACTAGCTCGCCGATTGTTCGACCGCGAGCTTGAGAGAGTGCGCAATGTCATTGCTTCATGGGCACGAGCAACAATATAGCGTCGCTATTTCGTCGCATCCGCGGCAACGATGCAAAAAAGAAACATACGTTGATCGTTGAACTGCGTTATCGTTTGGCGTTCGCACATCGTGCGAGCGAGCGTTACTTCATCCGATCTGCGAATCGCGTTTGCGCATCACGCTCCGCTTGGGCGCCGGGATCGGACCCACGCCCGAGGGCAGCGGCTTCGACGGATCGCGGATGAACCTCTCGATGTCGGCCCACACCGTCTCCGCCTCGTAGTCGCGCAGCAGAATATGCCAGCCGTGCGGGTAATAGGCGGTGGGGCCCGCGGTCAGGCGCGCGGCGGCGGGAAAGGCTGCGTTCTTCGGTATGATCTCGTCGTGGGCGCCGTAGAGATAGGCGGTCGGGACCTTCAGCTTGCCGACGTCGCGTGAGGCATGGTCCATCAGATCGACCAGGCCATAGACCGCGTCCGGCCGCGTGGCCCAGACCAGGTTCGGATCGCGGCCCATGCGGCGCAGCTCGGGAATGTTGTCCGAGGCGGTGATGTGCTCGACCACCACGTCCGGCGGTTCGATCGACCTGGAGCCGATGGTGTGCGCCGCGAGCCAGAGCGCGATGCGGTTGATCACCGGTTGGCTCGACCAGCCCCACACCGCGGGCGAGGCAAGGATCAAGCGGCTCGCGTCCGGCGGATGGTCCGACGCGAAGGCCTCGATCGCCTCGGCGCCGCCCATGCTCTCGCCCACCACCGCGACGGTCGCGTGCGGATAACGCGCATGCACGAGCGCGCAAAGCGTGCGCAGGTCTTCGCTCGCGAGCGTGTCGGGCTCCCACAGGCCGCGATGCGGCGATCGGCCAAAACCGCGCTGGTCCCAGGCGTAGGTGGCGATGCCGCGCTTGGCCCACCACGGGCCCGCCATCCAGAACGCGGCGGCGTAGTCGTTCATGCCGTGCAGGCCCACGATCACCGCCCACGGCTCGCCGCTCCCCGGCGTCCAGGTCGACAGCGCGAGGTGGGTCCCGTCGAAGCTGGTGAAGTCGTGCGCGTTGAGCGAAGGTCCCTGGAACTGCGGCGGCGGCACGGCCGCGTGCTGGAACGTCGGCGCGCAGGAAGCCAGCGCGAGCATCAGGACCGGGGCCGCGAGCCGTCGCAACAGGCGCGTCATCAGTTCCCCAACACCGCCCAGCCGTCCGTCCTGCGCACGAAGAGCTCGTCGGTGAGGTAGTTTACATCGCCCGAGCAACTGTCGAGAAACTGGCGCACGGCGTTCACCGCCTCGGGATTGGCGGCGTTGGCGGCGATGGTCACGTTGCGCATCAGGCCGATGACCGGATGATCGCCGAGCGCGCGCATTTGCGGCAGCGCCCAGAGTTCGTCGGTCAAGGCAAGGCTGCCGCCCAGGCTCTCTTCGCAGGTCAGCATGGCGAGGTCGCCGTCGTCCCCGCGCATCTCGATGTCGCCCTGGATCACCTTGGTGTTCTGCAGGGCCCGGCTCATGACCTCTTCGGGATCGGGAATGACGTCGCGGATCGTCGCCGACGGTGGAAAGCGTAGCGAACCGTCGCGCCGCTCCGCCACATAGACGTAGAGCGATCCCGCGAACGGTCGCCGCATCGGCAAGTCGTCCGGCGCAACCACGTCGTTCTTCGCCGCCTTCGCCGCCAGCACCGGCGTCTCGATCGCGGGCCGGATCACCAGCACCAGATTGTCGGGCGACAGGTCGTCCTGGGCGGTCACCATCGCGGTGCGGAACGCCTCGACGTGGCGCGAGATGATCTCGTCCAGCCGGGGCGGCTCGCCCAGATATTCGCGATAGGCGTTGCCGAGATAGATGTTGAAGTTCAGCCCACAGGTCACGACCAGTTCTTCGTCGGAAGCGACGCTCACTTCGGCGTCAGGGGCGGCGCGTTCGAGCACTGCCTGGTAACGCTCGCGAAACGCCGCGGGCGAGAGCGGCGCGCCGCCATTTCCGGCTCCGAATACACGAAATCCCTTGTCGAAAACTGACGCCAAGGTTCACTCCCAGGTCATTGGCCCAAGATCACTGGACAACGACGGTGGCACGTCCTTCCCCTGACCGCAAACAGGTTAGACCAACAACTGTTTCACCCGCTTGCGCAGCCAGGGGATCACCTCAGCCTCGAACCACGGATTGTGCTTCAGCCAGGCGGTATTGCGCCAGGACGGGTGCGGCAGCGGCAGGACCTTCGGAAGGTAATCGCGCCAGGCCTTCGCCGTTTCCGTCATCGAGGCCTTCGCGCGCTCGCCCAGAGCCCAATCCTGGGCATGGCCGCCCACCAAAAGCGTCAGCTCCACCGACTTTAATTCGCCGAGCAGCCTCGGCCGCCACAGCTGGGCGCAGCGTTTCGGCGGCGGGTAGTCGCCGCCCTTGGGGTTGGTCCCGGGAAAGCAGAAGGCCATGGCCGCGACCCCGATCCGCGGGTCGGCATAGAACCGGTCGTAGTCCACCCCCAGCCAGTCGCGCAGCCGATCGCCCGACGGGTCGGTGAACGGGGCCCCGCTCTCATGTACGCGCCGGCCCGGGGCCTGGCCGCAGATCAAAAGCCGCGTCTCCACCGCCACCTGCACCACCGGCCGGGGCTCATGCGGCAGCTCGCCCGCGCAGGCGCGGCAGGCGGCGATCTCGGCCAGCACGGCGTCCAGTCCCGAGTCTTTCGTGTTTCTTTTGACGTCTTGGGTCGGCAAGGGTCTTCGCCTATTCAGTCGGCACACAGATAGGCCTTCGGAGCCCGATATGGAGAGCGACGCCCCGCCACGGGTCATCCAGGTCACCGATGGCGAGTTCGCCGGCTGGCGGCGGTTCGACACCCGCGAGACCTTCGATTCCCTGATCGGCCCGTTCTATTTTCGCCGCGGCGAGGACGGCCACTTCCGCTGCGCCTTCCGCGCCGAGCAGAAGCACATGAACGCGGGCGGACGCATGCACGGCGGCGTCCTGATGACCTTCGCCGACATATCGCTGTTCGCCCTGGCCTATGAGGAGATGGAAGGCCGCCGCGGCGTCACCGTCCAACTCGACTCCACCTTCCTCGACGGCGCCCACGTGGGCGATCTTTTGGAAGCCACCGGCGAGGTGACCCGCGCGGGCGGTTCGCTGGTCTTCGTGCGCGGTCAGATCGTGAGCGGGGCGCGGCTCCTGTTCACCTTTTCGGGCGTGATCAAGAAGATGAAGTCCCGGACGCCGTAGACGCACGGCCTGACCGGCCCAACCGAATTTCCCGCAACTGGCCCTTCAGCGGCGCCCGAGCCTCGGTCATTGGCTCACGCATCGATGTTGCGGAGATCTTGATGACCCTGGGTTCCCGATTGAGTAGCCTGGCGCTGGCTGGCGCGCTCGTCTGCCTCGCCCTGCCCGCCAGTCCCAACCTTGCCTGGGCGCAGCCCGTGCGTGACGGTTCGCACGACTTCGATTTCGCGCATGGCCGGTGGCATACGCACGCGACCTCGGTGAAGGACCCCTTCGAGGGCGGAACCCACACCGTCACTCTCGACGGGACCAAGACCAGCCACGCGATGTGGGGCGGCAAGGCCTGGGTCGAGGAGATCGAGGCCGACGGTCCCGACGGCCATTGGGAGGGCATGACGCTGTTCGTCTACAACCCCAAGGCCGGGCAATGGAGGCAGGTCTATGTCGACAACAGCGGCGAGATCGACGCGCCCACCATCGGGAGTTTCAACGGCAATCGCGGCGAATTCTACGGCGCCGAAACCTCGCACGGCCGCAACGTTCTGGTCCGCGGCGTCTGGACCGTCGTCTCGCACGACGAGCACCTGTACGAGATCTCGCTGTCGCAAGACGGCGGGCGCACCTGGGTTACGGGCTTCAAGGCCGACCTGACGCGGTTGCCCGACAAGCCCTAAGCGGAAGCGAGGGTCGCACGCACCGCTTCGACGCCCTCATGGATGTCCGAGAGGTCCGCAACGCCGTAACCGAACACCAGGCCCGCGTGCGTCGGCTCGCCGGCGAAATAACGCGCGAGCGTGTGGATCTTCACCTGCGCCTCTGAAAGTCCGCGCGCCGCCGCCGCGACCTCGACGTCGGGCTTGGCCGTGACCGCGATGTGCATCCCGTAGAACGACGGAATCGGCTCGAGCCAGTCCGCAAGTCGCTTTTCGATCAACCCCAGCAGCTCGTCGCGGCGGCGGCGATAGATTTCCCGCGTCTTGCGAATATGTTTGGTCAGCAGTCCCTCGGACATGAAGGCCGCGACGCCCAGTTGCACCGGCGTCGCACTGTGCCAGTCCAGGCAGTTCTTCGCCGCCGTCAGGGTCGGCAACGCCCACGCCGGCGCCACGAGAAAGCCGAGGCGCAGCGACGGCAGCATGCACTTGGAAAAGGTGCCGACGTAGAAGACCACGTCTGCGGCCGACGCAGTCCGCAGAGCCTCCAGCGCGCCACCCTCGAAGCGGAACTCGCCGTCGTAGTCGTCCTCGACGATCACCGCGCCACGCTCGCGCGCCAAGGCGATCAACTGGCGGCGCCGCTCCGCCGACAGGGTCACGCCCAAAGGAAACTGGTGCGAAGGACAGACGCAGATGACGCGGGCGTCGACTGGAATGTCGCCGACCACGATCCCCTCCGCATCGACCCGCACCGGCGCGATGCGCGCGCCGGCCGCCGCGAACGCCGCCCGCATCGGCGGATAGCCCGGATCTTCGATCGCGACGGTCGTCTCGCCGGGTTGCACCAACACGCGCGCCAGAAGATCGAACGCCTGCTGCGCGCCCGAGGTGACCAGGACGTCGTCCGGCGCGCACACCACCGCGCGGGTGACGCCGATGTGGCGCGCGACCGCTTCCCTCAGCCGATAGTTGCCTTGATTGCCTTGCGGACTCTTCAGCGCCGCGGGACGTCGCTCGAGGCGGCGCAGAGCCTTGGCGCTCACCCGGCGATAGTCTTCCAACGGAAACAACTGCGCATCGACCAGCGCCGGGCGAAAATCCAGCCCGCTGGTCGGCGCGCGCTCGACCTCTTCTTCCGCCCAGAACCCCATCGCCTCGACGATGTCGGTCCGCAACCACACCGGATTGAGCGGGAAGTCCCCGCGCGCTGTCGCGACCGCAACTTCGGCTTTACGCACCGCCACGAAGGCGCCCGATCCCGGACGCGTGACGATCAGTCCGTCGCCCGCGAGCTGCTCATAGATGGCCGCCGCCGTGTTGCGCGACACGCCGAAGAAGCCCGCCGACCGTCGCGTGGGCGGCAGTCGAACGCCCGCCGCCAGCCGACCGTCCAGGATCGCCGCCTTCAATTGGTCATAGAGCCGCTTGGACGCATCGCGCGCGCCGGCCGGCGGCAGGTCGAGCTCGATTTCGAACAGCGGATCCATGCGGCCCCGCGCCGGCCTAGGCGACTGCCTTGGCCTCGGCGCCCGCAAGGAACCCAGGACGCTCCTTCAGCGCGGAGAGCCAGCGGTCGAGATTCACCAGTTCGGCCGGCGGGCGGTACTTCACCAGGCGCGCGAAATCGATACCGACGGCGGCGACGATGTCGGCGGTGGTGATGCGCTCGGCGGCGATGAACGGACGCCCGTCCAGCCTGCGGTCGAGCATGGCCATGAACCGCTCGGAGGCGGCGCGCATATAGTCGGCCACCGCCGGCACAGGCGGCTCCAGCGCAGCCAGCATCGGATGGGTGTGACGCACCACCTGCATCAGCGGATTGGCCAGGTAGATCTCGCAGCGCCGCGTCCACATCTCGATCACGGCGATCTCTTCCGCGTCGCGGCCCAGCAGGTTGGGCTCGGGATAGACCGCCTCGAGGTAGCGGCAGATGGCGATGGACTCGGTGATGGTCACGCCGTCGTCGAGTTCGAGCGCCGGGACGTGGGCCAGGCCCGCCTTCTCGCGATAGGCCGGGGTCTTGTGCTCGCCCGCGAAGATGTCGACCTCGACCATCTGCAGGTCGGAGATCGCCTTTTCGGCCATCAGCCAGCGGACTCGGCGAGGATTGGGCGCGCGATGGTGGGTGTAGAGCTTCATGGCGGCCTCCCGGGTTTCCCTTAGAAAACGCCTCGGACCTAGGGCCAATCATCGCGCCCTTCAAGAACCACCCTACCCTTGGCCGCCGCGCACGGGCTAAAAGGTCACGAAACCTGGGGGATTTGATCCGAATGACGGCTGACACCGGCCCGACCGCCGAGCCCGCCCTGACCACTGACGGGGTCGCCGCCTCCGCCCGCGCCGCCGAGGAGGCGGGGGATTTCGACCGCGCGCTCGGCCATTACCGCGCGCTGATGCAGATCGAGCCGCGTCAGCCGCGCTGGGAGATCGAAGCCGTGCGCACCCTTCGTCTGGCCGGCCGCGAGGCCGAAGCCGCCGAGGCCTTGCGCGGCGCGCTGCGCAAACATCCCGGCGCGCTCGGCAATCCGGAGCTGCGCGCGATGATCCCCGAGGCCGACGCGTCGGAAAAATCCGCGCGCGACGCGCTGGGCGATCACTGCCCGCCGGACGAGTTGCTGAAGCGTGAACTCGCGGTGGACGACGACAGCGACATGATCGTGGTGAAGGGCGTGCGTCCCGCCGCGGTGATCGTGTTCACGGGCCTGGCCGACCGCATGGTCCTGCCGCTGCCGCTGTTCGACCGCTACATGGCCGAGCTCGGCCTTTCGGCGATCTATCTGCGCGACCGCAACCGCATCGGCTATTTCCACGGCGTGAAGTCGCTGGGTGACTACGATGCGAGTGTCGCGGGGCTGAAGTCGACGCTCGGCGATCTCGGCGCCGAGAAAGTGTTCACCGTCGGCAACTCCGCAGGAGGCATCGGCGCGCTCTCCTACGGCGTCGACCTGAACGCGGCGCACATTATCGGCTTTTCGACGCCGGTTTCGATCACCCGCGCGGCGGCCAACATGGACCGCCGCACCCAGGTGTTCGCGGACCGCATGCTGAGCGGCGTTCCCGAGCCCAGGCGCGATCTGCGCGCGCGGCTGGCGGCGCGCAAGGACATGGGCCAGACGCACCTGTTCTTCGGCTCCGACATGCCCGAGGACCGCATGCACGCCCAGTCCCTGCTCGGCGTCGACGGCGTGTCGCTCTATCCGCTTCCGGGCCTCGCCGGCCACGGCGCCCTGTTCCGCCTCGCGCAGAACGGCGACCTGCGGAAAGTGTTCGCGAACCGCTTCAGTTAAAACCGTGGATTACGCCGCTTGAGCGCGCGGCAGTCGGCGCACCAGGCGGTGATAGTCGTCCATCAGGCCGAGCGAAACGGCGCCCGGGGTGAAGCGGTAGTCGCCGATCTCGCTGACCGGCGTCACTTCCGCGGCGCTGCCGGTGAGGAAGCATTCGCTGAAGTTCGATAGCTCCTCCGGCTTGATGTCGCGCACGATCACGTCGTAGCCGCGCTCACGCGCCAGATCGATCAGGGTCAGGCGCGTGATGCCGTTCAGGATGGCGTCGACCTTAGGCGTGTGGATCTCACGGTTCTTCACGAAGAAGACGTTGGCGCCCGTCGCTTCGGCGATGAAGCCGCGCCAGTCGAGCATCATGGCGTCGGAATAGCCGGCTTCCTCGGCCGTGTCCTTGGACAGGGTGCAGATCATGTAGAGACCCGCCGCCTTGGCGTTCACCGGCGCGGTGTTGGGCGCGGGACGGGCCCACTGGGACCACATCAGCCGGATGCCCTTCTTCTTGGTCTCGGCGTCGAAATAGCTCGGCCAGTCCCAGGCGGCGATCGCGACCCGAACCGTCGTCCGCCGGGCCGAAACCGAGACCTGCTCAGACCCTCGAAACGCCACAGGCCGCAAATAGCAGTCGGTGAAGCCGTTGCGGGCGCAGGTGTCCTTGCAGGCCTGATCGATCTCGGCCACGCTGTAGGGGATTTGGAAATCAAGGAGTTCGGCGGACCGGAACAGGCGCTCGGTATGCTCGGTCAGCTTGAAGATCTCGCCGCCGTACATCCGCTCGCCCTCGAAGACCGAAGAGGCGTAATGGAGGGCGTGGGTGAGAACGTGCACTTTGGCCTCCCGCCAGGGCACAAATTCACCATTAAGCCAGATCCATCCGTCGCGATCGTCTATAGGAACGAAGGACATTGAGCATTTTCTCCCACGCCGGGTGCGAGCTTAGACGCCCGTCTTACGGCCTAGTCAACCGTAGCCGGGCGGGCTGGTTCCTTGAAGGGATAAACGCGTGATCGCCCCCGAGTCCGGCCAGCGCCACCTTTTGGTGGTCGACGACGACGACCGAATCCGCGAGCTGCTGAAGCAGTTCCTGACCCGGGCCGGGTTTCGGGTCACCACCGCCGGCGACGCCGAATCGGCGCGGCGGCTGCTGGACCTGCTCGATTTCGACCTTCTGATCGTGGACGTGATGATGCCGGGTGAGGACGGCTTCTCGCTGACCCGCTGGGTGCGAAAGCGCAGCCCGACGCCGGTGATGATTCTCACCGCCCGGGGCCTCCCCGACGACCGGATCGAGGGCCTGAGCCTGGGCGCCGACGATTACCTTGCCAAGCCGTTCGAGCCGCAGGAACTGGTGCTGCGGGTCGAGGCCATCCTGCGCCGCGCCGGGCCCAAGCCGTCGGGGCCTCGTCAGGTCAAGCTCGGCGACTACGCCTTCGACCTCGACCGGGGCGAACTCACCCGTCAGGGCAGCATGATCCGGCTGACCGAGGCGGAGGCGCAGCTCCTGAAGGTGCTGGCGCAAAACGCCCATGCCGCGGTCGACCGGCTCGACCTCGCGCGCGACACCGCGGACGCGACCGGACGCGCCGTCGACGTGCAGGTCACGCGCCTGCGCCGCAAGATCGAGACCGACCCGCGCAACCCGCGCTATCTGCAGACCGTGCGCGGCGTCGGCTACATGCTCGCGCCGGATTGAGCGTGCCAATGAACGTCACATGAAACTCGCCTCGCCCCACCTCTGGCCGCGATTCGTACGCCGCCGCATGCCGAGCTCGCTGTGGGGCCGCGCGCTGTTGATTATCGTGCTGCCGGTGGCGTTGATGCAGGTGGCGGTGACCTGGGCCTTCTTCGACGCGGAGTGGGAGACGACATCGGCGCGCCTGTCCGACAGTCTTGCGGGTGACATCGCATGGCTGAGCGAGGTCTATGAGGCCAACCCGACGCCGGCGCAGATGAAACAGCTCGCCGATCAGGCGCAGACGCATATGGAGCTGTCGGTCGTCCTGCAGCCGGGCGCCAAGCTTCCGGTCTATCATCGCCACAGCTTCTTCGCGCCGTTCGACCGCATGCTGCTGCACGCGCTCGGCGATCACCTGAAACAGCCCTATTGGGTCAACACCACCCGCTATCTCGCCGACGTCGATATTCGCGTGCAGGAGCCGCAGGGCGTGCTGCGCATCATCGCACCGCGTGATCGCGCCTTCGCCACGCGCGGGCACATCTTCATCCTCTGGCTCGGCGGCGCGACCGTCTTGCTGACCGCGGTCGCGATCCTGTTCATCCGCAACCAGGTGCGCGCCATCGAACGGCTGGCGAGCGCCGCCGAGGCCTTCGGCAAGGGCGTCGAGGTTCCCGACTTCAAGCCGCACGGCGCCAAGGAGGTGCGTGAGGCCGGCTCCGCCTTCCTCGCCATGCGCGAACGCATCCAGCGCCACCTGGAACAACGCACCGCGCTGTTGGCGTCGGTCAGCCATGACCTGCGCACGCCGCTCACACGGCTGAAACTCGAACTCGCGCTCGCCGACCCTTCCTCGCGCAACGACGAGATGAAGCGCGACCTCGCCGAGATGGAGCACATGATCGACGAATACCTCGCCTTCGCGCGCGGCCAAGCCGGCGAAGGGGTCGAGGTGGTGGGCGTGCGCGACCTGATCGACCAGGTGGGCGAAGGCGCACGCCGCGCCGGCGCCGAAGTCAAGGTCGCGGCCGACGCCTCGCTCGCCGCCACCGTGCGTCCCAACGCGTTCAAGCGCGCGCTCTCCAACCTGATCATGAACGCCGCCGCCCACGGCGAACACGTCAACGTCGCGGCCCGCGCCCTGCCCTTCGGCGGGGTCGAAATCGCCGTCGACGACGACGGCCCCGGCATCCCCCCCGACCGCTATGAGGAGGCGTTCAAACCGTTCTCGCGGTTGGACGAGGCCCGCAACCAGAACCTCAAGGGCGTGGGTTTAGGCCTCGCCATCGCGCGCGACGTGGCGCGCGGCCACGGCGGAGACGTGGTGCTGGAGAAAAGCGCGCTCGGAGGATTGCGGGCGGTGATCCGGTTGCCGGGATGAGGCGACCCGTAGGCAAGTTCTTGCGGATTCGCCACCGGTCTGAACGATAGCAACCCGCGCAGCCTCGCACAGCGCACCGGTATTTTCAGCTTCCGTTCAGGTTCGCGGGCGTTTCTTCCTGGTTCGCAAGAGGAGCCTTGCCCATGCGTATCCCCGCCCTTGTTCTCGCCTTCGCCCTGGCGGCGCCGGCCGCGGTCTTCGCGGCGCCGGTTTCCGAGGTGCACGTGACCATCGGGCCCAAGCTCGAGTCCAAGGCGCACGACTACGGTCAGAAGGACATCGATTTCCTGACCAAGGACCTGAAGGAGCACATCGAGAGCGTGCTGCGCGCCAGGCATCAGCTCGGCGGCGGCGGCCGGCTCGAGGTGGTGATCGAGGATGCGACGCCGAACCGGCCGACCTTCGCCCAGCTCGGGCGTAATCCGTCCCTGTCGATGCGCAGCGTGGGTATCGGCGGCGCCACGATCCGCGGCCACCTCGGCGGAACCGAGGTCAATTACTCGTTCTGGGAAGACGACATCCGAAACGAGCGCGGCGCGGCCACCTGGAGCGACGCCGAACGCGCGTTCGACGGCTTCGCCCACCGCGTGGCGGACGCGCACTGATTTACTTGGGTTAAGTCCAGCGAGGCTCAGGCCTCGCCGCCAATCTTGAGCAAGGAACGGAGACGAGGCTTACGCCTCGCCGACCGTCTCGAACATGCAGGCGGCGATGGCTTCGGACGGGCTCTTGGAGCCTTTCACCAGGAAGTCGAAGGCCGGGTAGAACCGGTCCGCCGCCTCGACCGCCGCGTCGATCATCGAGGCCGCCTGCGGCAGCGTCGGACGTTCGCCGTGCGGCAAGGGCATCGAATGGCGGAACACGATCTCGCCGTCCTCGGGCCAAATCTCGAAATGGCCCATCCAGCAGCGCTGGTTGATCAGCGACAGCAGCTCGTAGGCCGCCGTCTTGCGCGACTTTTGGATCCGCAGGTCGAGCGAACAGCAGAGCTGGAGGCAGTCGCCCTCCGGCCGCCACGCGAACCACAGTTCGTAGTCCTTCCAGTCGCCCGCGAGCGCGAAGGCGAGATCGCCGTCCTCGGTGCGGTCGAAGGGCAGGTTTTCGGCGGAAAGGACGTTTTCGATCACGTCCAGCGGGTCGATGTTCAGTTCCACGTCGTCCGGTCGAGGGGTGGTCATACGAGCCTCCTTCGGCCGGGACGCGCCGGCGACGCCTGCCGGGCGTTCGACTCACGCCCTGCCCTATGAGCGTATCCGGGTCCTTTAGAAACTCTCAACGCCCGTCGCCGGTGGGGGGAGTTTGTCCTGTGGACGTTCCCGCCCTGAGGGCCGCGACTTCCTCTTGCAAGGCCGCGACTTGCGCTTTTAACGCGTCGAATTCGTCGCGCCGGATCAGATCCAGCTCCGCGGCGAACCGGTCCGCTTGGGCTCGAAACGCCGATTTGGCCTCGTCGCCGGCGGCCTGGGCCAGGCCCACGGCCTGGGTGGTCAGCTTGGCGAATTCGTCGAGAAGGGGATTGCGGCTGTGCATGACGGCGTTTCCGGGGCGGACGGATTTCTGGGGAAAAGTCGGGTCGCGGGCCGTCATATAGGAAGAACGCGCGCGCTTGGCACGCCCGAAAGCCCCTGTAGCATTTGTAAGGGCGACGGCGCCCGCGACGCTTGCTAAAGGGGCTCGACCCCAACCTCCGAGGCGGCCCGTGCTGCAGATCCCGAATTTCAATCCCTACGCGCTCGGTCCGTACGGGCCGTTCCACCTGTTCGGCATGAACGTCGGGCCGGTGGGGATCCGCTGGTATGCGCTGGCCTATATCACCGGCATCGTGCTCGGCTGGCTCTATGCGGCGCGGCTGATCAAGACCGAGCGGTTGTGGGGCGAGCGCGGCGCGCCGATCCAGACGCGTCAACTGGACGACCTGGTGCTGTGGCTGACCATGGGCATCATCCTGGGCGGCCGCTTCGGCTATGTGCTGTTCTACGGCTCGTCGCAGCCGGAGTTCTGGGAGCACCCGCTCAACATCCTGAAGATCTGGGACGGCGGGATGAGCTTCCACGGCGGCCTGCTCGGCGTCGCGCTGGCGCTGATCCTGTACGCATGGCGGGGCCTGAACGGGAGCTGGAGCGGGGCTGCCTTCCGTGACACCTTCCGCCTGTCGGCGCCGCATAGCGTCTGGCGCGTCGGCGACGTGATCGCGCCGGTGGCGCCGGTCGGCCTGTTCTTCGGCCGCATCGCCAACTTCATCAACGGCGAGCTTTGGGGCCGCCCCACCAACCTCCCGTGGGGCGTCATCTTCTGCAACGACAACATCCGCGCCACGCACCAGGGCGCCTGTCCCGAAGGCGCCCGTCATCCGAGCCAACTGTACGAAGCCGGTCTGGAAGGCCTGGTGCTGTTCGCCATTCTCGCGTTCGGCGCCTACAAGCTCGGCTGGCTGAAGCGGCCGGGCATCGCCACCGGCGTGTTTCTCGTGGGCTACGGGCTTTCGCGCCTGGCGCTCGAGAATGTGCGCGAGCCCGATGAATTCATGCCGCCGGCGCTGCAGGGCTGGATCACCATGGGCATGATCCTGTGCATCCCGATGATCCTCGGCGGCATTTGGCTCATCTGGGCCGCGCGCAAGCAGCCCGCCGAGGCGTGAACCGACTGGGCGAGCGTCTGGCGGCGGAGATCGCCGCCAACGGGCCGATCAGCGTCGCCGACTATATGCAGCGCTGCCTGCACGATCCGCAGGACGGCTATTACGCCACGCGCCCGGCGCTGGGCGCCGACGGCGACTTCATTACCGCGCCCATGGTCTCGCAGATGTTCGGCGAGTTGATCGGCCTGTGGGCGGTGGAGACCTGGCGGCGGATGGGTTCGCCCTCGTCGTTCGTGCTCGTTGAACTCGGCCCGGGCGAAGGCGCGTTAATGAGCGACCTGTTGCGTGCGGCGAGACTCGATCCGGCCTTCGTAGCCGCCGCGCGTCTGTATCTCGTGGAAACCTCCGAGCCGCTGATTGAGCGTCAGCGCCTCGCGCTTAACAACGCACCGCTCTCCCCGACCTGGGTGAGCCGCGTGCAAGACCTTCGGGCCGACGCACCGATCATCCTCGTCGCCAACGAGTTCCTCGACTGCCTCCCCGCGCGCCAGTTCGTGCGCACCGATCGCGGTTGGGCGGAACGCTGCGTCGGACTCGGCGACGACGACGGCCTGGCGTTCGGCTTGCGTCCGGCCGTGAAGCCGCCTTCGCTTCCCGACGATGCAGACATCGACGTCGTGTGGGAGTGCGTCGATGCACAGGCCGCACTCGGCGCCGAACTCGGCGAACGCATCGCGCAACAGGGCGGCGCCGCGCTCTTGATCGACTACGGCCGCGATGCGCCGGGGCCCGGCGACACTCTGCAGGCGCTTTCCAAGCACCAAAAGGTCGATCCCCTCGCCGATCCCGGCGTCGCGGACCTGACGGTGTGGGCGGATTTTCCAGCCGTGCTCGCCGCGGCGCGTAAGCACGCGCAGACGACGGCGATTCTAAGCCAAGGTTCGTTCCTGCAGCGGCTCGGCGTTCGCGAGCGCGCGGCGGCGTTGAGCAAGGCGCGACCTGACCGCGCGGAAACGATTCAGCGACAGCTTGCGCGACTGACCAAAGCGAACGAAATGGGGACCCTGTTCAAGGCCTGCGCGGTTCATGCTCCAGGCTTAACCCTGCCCGGATTCGAGGACGCCGCATGAGCGAACTCTCCCCGATCGTCTCCGCGAAACTGTCGCGCCTCGACGGCGTGCGCCACGCCTTCTTCACGCGCGAGGGCGGCGTCTCGCAGGGTCTCTACGCCAGCCTGAACGTCGGTCGCGGTTCGAAGGACGATCCCGCCGCGGTGGTTGAGAACCGGCGCCGCTGCGCCGCCGCCATGGGCGTCGAGACCGCGGCGCTGAACAGCTGCTACCAGATCCATTCGACCATCGCGCGCGTCGCCGACAGCGCCTGGGGGGATGAGCGGCCCGAGGGAGACGCGATCGTCACCGTCACACCCGGCATCGCGTGCGGCGCGCTCTCCGCCGACTGCGCGCCGGTGCTGCTGGCCGACGCCAAGGCCCGCGTCGTCGCCAGCGCCCACGCGGGCTGGAAAGGCGCGCTCGATGGCGTAATCGGCAGCGTCGTCGTCGCCATGCAGTCACTGGGCGCCGACGTTCGCAACATCGTCGCCGCCGTCGGCCCCTGCATCGGACCGGAAAGCTACGAGGTCGGCCTCGAGTTTCTGGAACGCTTCACCGCCGTCGACCCGGAAAGTGCGCGCTTCTTTAAACCAGGCGCGACCGCCGACAAGCGGTTGTTCGATCTGCCGGGCTTTGTGCTCTGGCGGCTCGAAGAAGCCGGCGTCGGCGATGCGGAATGGGTCGGCTGCGACACGTGCGCCGACGAAGTGCGGTTCTTCTCCAACCGCCGCGCCTTCAAACGCGGCGAGCCCGATTACGGGCGGCTGTTGTCGGCGATTGTGGGGACATGATACCTATCCCCCACCCGCAAAGGACCGCTCCAGTCGCAATTATTCCGGGGGACACGAACCATTTTCTTCAAAAATGGATCATGTCCCCAGCCGACATTTCACCAGCTCGCCCGCGCGCATGATCACGTCGAGACGTTGACCATCCGCGGCCAGGAGGCCGATGTCCTTCAGCGGATCGCCGTCGACGACCAGCAGGTCCGCATAGGCGCCGGGCTTCACGCACCCCAGCCGATCCTCGTGCATCAAAATCTCAGCGCCCATCGACGTCGCCTGGCGCAGGATCTCGATCGGCGTGAACACTTCGCTGCGGTGGGTGAACTCGCGGCACTGTTGGGTGTGGGTCGCGCCCAGAAGATCGGTGCCGAAGCCTATCTTCACCCCGGCCTGGCGCATGTGGTCCATGCCCGCGATCGCGGACTTGGCGGCGATCTCGACCTTCTCCTGACTCTGCTTCGGAAAGCCCAGTTGCCGCCCCATCTCCATGAGGGCGAAGATGATCGACATGGTCGGGATCACATAAGCCCCGCGCTCGGCCACAAACTTTGCAGTGTCGGCGTCGATCAGGGTGCCGTGCTCGATGCAGCGAACGCCGAACTCGACGCTACGGCGGATGGCGCTGATCGGGTGGCAGTGCGATGAGACATAGGTGAGCCGCTCAGTGCATTCGCCGACGATGGCCCTGATCTCGTCCTCGCGATACTGGTTCATCCAGATCGGATCCGTCGGTGAGGCCACCCCGCCGGACCCCATGATCTTGATGCAGTGGGCGCCGCGCCGCAGCTCCTCGCGCACCGCCTTCAGACATTCGTCGACCCCGTCGGCGATCACCGCGACGGTGTTGTGGTCGCAACACGAACAGTAGCCATGGTTGTGGTTTTTCTCCGACATCTGGCGCATGTCGCCGTGCCCGCCGGTCATCGACAGAATCTTGCCCGCGTAGAAAAACCGCGGCGCGGTGATGAGCCGGTCCTCAATCGCGCGCGCCAGCGACCAGTCGCCTCCGCCGATGTCGCGCAGGGTGGTGAAGCCGCAGCTCAGCGCGTGGCCCAGCATCTTCGCCGCATAGGCGGTGCGATAGGGCTCGCCCGCCGAATCGATCTTCTGGACGCTGACGTCCGAGGCGTAGGCGTGGATGTGCAGGTCGATCAGGCCCGGCATCAGGGTCTTGCCGACGACGTCGATTCGCCGCGCGTCGGGCGCCGCGATCGGCCGGTCGGAGACCTCGCGGATCAGGCCGTCCTCGACCAGGACCGATCGGCCCTCGGCGCAGGCCTCGCTGAAGCCGTCGAAGACGCGGGCGTTCTCGAACAGGACCTGGGCCAAGATCGCACTCCTCAATTTGGGCCGGACGCCCCGCCCTACGCCCTAGAGAATTTCCAGCCCGAACGCTATCGGCCCCCACGCGGGCTTGTCCGAAGACTGACGGCTGCTAGAACCCGCCACGTATGAAGTCGAGGGCCCCCATGAAGCTCCTGTCCGGCAATTCCAACAGGTCGCTGGCCCAGGCCATCGGGGACTATCTCGACGTGCCCCTGACCAAGGCCGACGTGCGCCGGTTCGCCGACAACGAGGTCTTCGTGGTGGTCGAGGAGAACGTCCGCGGCGAGGACGTCTTCGTCATCCAGTCCACCTCGGCCCCGGCCAACGACAACCTGATGGAGCTGTTGATCTGCATCGACGCGCTGCAGCGCGCCTCGGCCAAGCGGATCACCGCAGTGATGCCCTATTTCGGCTATGCGCGGCAGGACCGGAAAACCGGCGGCCGCACGCCGATCTCGGCCAAGCTGGTGGCCAACCTGATCACCCGTGCGGGCGCCAGCCGGGTGCTGACCATGGACCTGCACGCGGGCCAGATTCAGGGCTTCTTCGATATTCCGACCGACAACCTGGTCGCCATTCCGGTGATGGCGCGCGACATCAAGGCCAACTATCCCAAGGCCAAGGAACTGATGATCGTCTCGCCCGACGTCGGCGGGGTGGTGCGCGTGCGCCAGCTGGCCGATCGCCTGAACGCCGACATCGCGATCGTCGACAAACGCAGGCCTCGCCCGGGCGAGAGCGAGGTGATGAATATCGTGGGTGACGTGTCGGGCCGCCGCTGCATTCTGTTCGACGACATCGTCGATTCCGCCGGCACTTTGGTGAACGCGGCCCAGGCCCTGGTCGACCGTGGCGCGACCGAGGTCTCGGCCTACGTCAGCCACGGCGTGATGTCGGGCGCGGCCACAGAGCGGGTGAACAAGTCGATCCTGAAGGAGCTGGTGATCACCGACTCCATCGAACAGCCCGTGGGCGGCGGCGAGACCAAGGTGCGAAGCGTCGCGGTCGCGCCCCTGATCGGCGAAGCCATTCGCCGCATCGCCAACGAAGAGTCCGTCTCCAAGCTGTTCGACTGAAGCGCGCGGCCAAGCTCAGGAAATCGTGACCGGCGCTGCGGCGTCAGGACCTGTTCGGGCATGGTGAACCGGCCCTGGAAGGCGGCTATAATGCGTCAAGGTCGCCGCGGGGCGACGCCGTATCGCAAAGCTCAGGGTGGTTTCCGATGACGTCATCCCATCTCCGGACCGGCGCCGCCGTGTTCGTCCTGGCCTCCGTTCTCGGTCTCGCCGCCTGGGGCCCGAAAAAGCCGGAGCCGGCGCCCGTCCCGGTCATCGTCGCGCCCCCGCCGCCGCCGCCGACCACGCTCTCCACCGGCGTCGTCGACGCCGCCGCCGCCTATGAGGACTTCCTCCACCAGGCGACGGTGCTGAGCCCCGCCTTCGTCGACGGCGCCCAGGTGCAGACCGAATTGAAGACCGGCGAGACCTGGCAGCCGACCCAGCTCGCCCACGGCGCCATCGCCTATTCGGCGGTCGTCGCCCTGCAGGACCCCGACTTCGTGGCCGCGGTGAAGGCCTACGCCAAGGACCCGGCGGGGCGCGCCCAGCTGGTCAATCTGATCTATGCCGACCCGCGCTACGCCGCCCAGATTCCCGGCGCATCCGGCGCCGCCACCCGCGTCATCGCGCGCCTGACCGCCGACGGCGCGGCGCTGCAGAAGACCGGCGGGGCGATCAAACAGGCCGCCTACGACGTTCAACACCAGTCCTGGTCCAAACAGGTGGTCATGGACCGCGACGGCCGCCTCGCCGCCGCCAAACAGTTGGGCGACAACCCGGTGACGGCTTCGGTGAGCGAAGCCTCGTTCCTGCTCCAGGCCGCGGTGACCGGCCAGGGCCTCGACCCGACGCCCCTGGCGACCACCGTGTCGTTAAACCCGACCGCAGCCATGTCCGCCGCAACCCCGGCCGCCGGCGCCGCCCTGATGGCCTCGACCACCCCGCTCGTCGCCCCGCCCGCCGCCGGCGCGCCCGACGCCGCGGCGGCCCCCGCCGCGCCCTATACTGAGGGCGTCTATCGCGGCCTGGCCATCGCGGCCCTGGCCGTCCTCGGCGCCGCCGGCGACAACAATTCCACTCAGATCTCGGCCATGATGGACGAGGGCATCGGTCCCCGCTGCCTGAACCTGGCTAAGCTGAACCACTACCAGTGCCTGGCGGTGGCCAAGCCCCACTACGAGGACATGTTCTGCCTGGGCCAGCACGCCCTGATGGAAACCGGCAAGTGCCTGCAGAAGATGGCCGGCACCGCCGCCCCTGAGGTCCTGGAGGTCACCCGCATGGACGCGGAGAAGGCCGCCAAGGAGGCTGCGGCCAAGGCCAGGAAGAGCAAGGCGATCCACCATCCGGCCAGAAGGAAGAGGCGCTAAAGCGGTCGGATTTTTGCTTCGGCCTCTTTCTGACGAAAGATGGCCCCGGGGGCGCGGGGGGAAAGCCTCCCGGGCCCGGTTGCGCCTCCGCGGGAAAGCCTGTACTAAGCCGCGCTCTTGAATTCCGGGGTCCGCTCTTGAGGTTCGGCCCCTCCCATTTCGCCGCGCGGGACGCGCGGCGGTTTCGTTTAGAGGCATGGCCATGGCCGATATCGTGTTGAACGTCGAAGTCCGCGAGCGCACCGGAACGGGCGCCGCCCGCAGCGTCCGTAACGGCGACCGCGTGCCCGGCATCCTTTACGGCGGTCCTCTCGGCCCCGTGCCGGTGTCGGCCGCCTCGGCCGAGTTTCGCAAGGCGCTCTACACCGGCAAGCTGCTCGGCCACCTGATCAAGCTGAAGCACGGCAAGGACGTGCAGCCGGTCATCGCCAAGGCCGTGCAATTCCATCCGGTCACCGACAAGCCGGTGCACTTCGACCTGTTCCGCGTCGACGAGCATGCGGAAATCCGCATCGGCGTGCCGGTGCACTTCAAGAATCACGAAGCCTCGCCGGGTCTGAAGCGCGGCGGCGCGCTGAACGCGGTGCGTCACGACATCGAAGTCTGGGCCAAGGCGGACCACATTCCGGAAGAGATCGTGATCGACCTGACCGGCCTCGATATCGGCGACGCCATCCGTTTGAGCCAGGTCGTGTTGCCGCAGGGCGTGCGTGCGGCCGAGACCAATCTGGAAACGGTGGTCGCTTCGATCGGCGGTCGTATGGCCGAAGACGCCGAAGCGCCGGCGGAAGGCGCCGCGCCGGCCGAAGCCGCCGCGGCTCCGGCCGAAGCCAAGTCGGGCGACGAGGGCTGATCCTCGTCCGCCTCGTCCTTCGAGGCTGACTCATGTTGATCTTGGCGGGACTGGGCAATCCGGGACCCGAGCACAAGGCCGATCGCCACAACGTCGGCTTCATGGCCGTCGACGTCATCGCCGAGCGCTGGCGCTTCGGTCCCGAGCGGGCGAAGTTTCAGTCGATCGTGCGCGAAGGCCAGGTCGACACCGCCGCGGGCGCGGTCAAGACGCTCCTGATGAAGCCGCAGACCTGGATGAACGACAGCGGTCGCGCGGTCGCCGAGGCGCTACGCTTCTACAAGGTCGAACCCGAGAATTTCTGCGTGTTCTACGACGAGATCGATCTCGCGCCCGGCCGCTTCCGCATGAAGGCCGGCGGCGGCGCCGCGGGCCACAATGGCATCCGTTCCATCAGTAGCCACATCGGCCCCTACTATCGCCGCGCGCGCCTGGGCGTCGGTCATCCGGGGCACAAGGACCTGGTGCACGGCTATGTGCTGAACGGTTTCGCCAAGGCGGACCAGGCGTGGCTCGTCCCCCTGCTCGACGCCTGCGCCGACGCCCTGCCCCTGCTCGCCGCCGACGAGGACGAAAAGTATCAGGCGGAAGTGCTGCGCCTCGCGCCTGCGCCCAAGGCAGATCCGCGCGCGCTCGCCCGCGACGGCAAGGACTAGCCTCCACGCCCGCTGCCCCGGCCGCTGCATTGACCCCTCAATCCCTGCGTGCCATCCGAAGGACGGGGGTTTTTGCGATGGCGATGCTCGGATACCTGTCGGCGCTGCCTTTGCCGCTGCTCATCCTGCTGGGCGGGGCGATCCTCATCTGTTGCGTGCACGCCGTGCGCACGCACCAGAACTATTACTGGATCTGGATCATCCTGATGGTCCCAGGGTTCGGGGCCGCCGCCTATTTCCTGCTGATCCTCCTGCCGGAGTGGAGCGGAACCGGCTCGGCGCGCCGGCTCGGCCAGGCGGCGGCGAACACGCTCGACCCCGGCCGCGACTATCGCCGGGCCAAGACCGACTACGACGACGCGCCCACCGTCCAGAACGCCATGAAGCTGGCCGAGGCGGCGTGCGGCATGGGCCGCTGGGAAGAAGCGGAGAAACTCTACGGCGGCGCCGCCCAGGGATTCTACGCCGACGATCCGGCGCTCCTGCTTGGCCGCGCCCGCGCGCAACTCGAGTTGAACCGGCCCCAGGATGCACTGGGTCAGATCGAACACCTGGCCAAACTCCCCGGCCTGATGCCGCCCCAGGGCGAACTGCTGCGCGGTCGCGCTTTGCAGGCGCTCGGCCGGATGGGCGAGGCGGAGAAGGCCTACAAGGCCGCCTACGATCGCCTGCCGGGGCTGGAGCCCGTCGCGCGCTACGCCGCCTTCCTGGCCGAGGTCGGGCGCAAGGACGAAGCCCAGACGCTGCTGAAAGACATCCAGGCCCGCGCCGCCAAGACTCGCGGCCCCTTCCGCAAAGAAGCCGCGGCGTGGCGCGACTACGCGCAACAAAAGATCGGCGACTGAGTGACGACTGAAAACGACATCGCCGCACACGAGGCCCATCGCGATGCGGGCCTGACCCGCGGCATCGGCCTCTTCGCCTTCACCTTCGCCATCATCAACGCCGTCGTCGGCGGCGGCATCTTCTCGCTGCCCGCGGCGATGGCGCATGCCGTCGGATCGCAGGCGCTGATCGCCTACGTCGTCTGCGCGGTGGCGACTGGCGCGGTGGTGCTTTGCTGCGCGGAAGCCGGCAGCCGCGTGCCGACCAGCGGCGGCATGTACGGCTATGCCGAGGCCGCGTTCGGGCCGCTCGCGGGTTTTGTCGGCGGCGTGCTCTACTGGATCGGCGCGGTGCTGGCCGCCGGCGGTATCGCCGCCGCGGTGGGCGACTCGTTCAGTCCGTATATCCCCGCCCTGCCGAAGGATGTCGCGCGTGACGTCGTGATCGTCGTGGTGCTGCTCGGCGTCGCGGTGATCAATTCCGTCGGGGTGAAGGCCGCGTCGCGCATCATCGGCCTCGCCACGGCGCTGAAGCTGATCCCGCTTCTGCTGTTCGTCGGCGTCGGTCTGTTCTACCTCGATCCGGTGAAACTGCACGCCACCGGCGCGGTCGAAGCCGGCGGCGTGGGCCCTGCGTTCCTGCTCGCCATGTTCGCCTTTCAGGGCATGGAGACGCCGCTCGGCGCCTCGGGCGAGGTCGCCAATCCCGCGCGCAACCTGCCGCGCGCCCTGTTCATCAGCATGATCGCGATCACCGCGCTCTACATCGGCATCCAGGTGGTGTCGCAGGGGTTGCTGGGCGGCGGCCTCGCCGCCTCCACCACGCCGCTGGCGGACGCCTTCGCGCGCATCGATCCGCGGCTTGGTCTTTTGATGCTCGCCGCCGCCGCCATTTCGCGCACGGTCTGGCTCGGCAGCGACAGCCTCGGCGCGCCGCGCATCCTGTTCGCGTTCGCGCGCGATGGATTCCTGCCCTCGGTGCTCGGCATGGTCTCGCCGCGCGGCAAGGCGCCGGTTGTGGCCATCTTCACCCACGCCGCCATCGCCATAACGCTCGCGATTACCGGCACCTTCGAACAACTCGCCATCCTGTCGTCGCTGGCGACGGTCGCCCTCTACATTCTCGCCGCCGCCGCCGCGTGGAAGCTCGCGCGCGACAAGGTCGCCCTCGCCGGCGAGCCGCTAAACCTGAAAGGCCTGACCATTTGGGTGGTGATCAGTATCGTAGCCATGGCGGCGATGATCGCCATGGGCAAGCCGGAGGAGATCGGCGCCCTGGTGGGGACGCTCGTGGTGCTGGTCGCGATCTACTATCTGATGAAGCTGGTTCGCCGGCGCGCCTGATCGACACGTCGGCGTCCAGATTTAGAACCGCCCCGACCGGAAGTCGTCGAACGCCTGGTGCAGTTCGCGTTCGGTGTTCATCACGAAGGGGCCGTATTTGGCGACCGGTTCGCGGATCGGCTTGCCGGCCAACAGCAGGAACCGCGCGTCGCGCAGCGCCTCGATCTTCACCGCGTCGCCTTGGCCGAGAAACACCGCGCCGAGGGCCTCGACCGTCGTGTCGCCGACCTTGATGGCGCCTTCGTAGACCGCGAGCATGACCGAGCGATCGCCCTCGATCGGTTCTTCGAACACCGCACCCGCCGGCGCGGCGATGTCGAAATAGGTCGGGTCGAGCGCGGATTCTTCAACCGGCCCGCGCGCGCCCTTGCTGGTCTCGCCGGTGACGACTTTCACGGTGACGCCGCCATCGCGGGTCTCCACCGGAATCTTGTCCGCGTCGAACTCCTGATAGTCGGGGTCGCTCATCTTCAGGTGCGAGGGCAGGTTCACCCACAGCTGGAAGCCACGCATGCGGCCCTCGGTCTGTTCGGGGATCTCCGAATGCACGATGCCGCGGCCCGCACGCATCCACTGGATGCCGCCCGCGCCGATCACGCCGGAATGGCCCTTGTTGTCGCCGTGCCGCATCTTGCCTTCGAGCATGTAGGTCACGGTCTCGAAGCCCCGGTGCGGATGGTCGGGGAAGCCGGCGATGTAGTCCTTGCTGTCGGCGCTGTCGAAGTGGTCGAGCATCAGGAACGGGTCGAACATCTCTGCGTCGGGCGTGCCGAGCAGACGGGTCAGGCGCACGCCGGCGCCATCGGAGGTGGGCATGCCTTTAACGGCCTTCAGGACCGGACGAACGGTCATCGCGAATCTCCTGAGTACAGGAATTGGATCGGTGATCTATATCGGTGACTGTTACAGTTTTTAAAGGGGGTCACGCCAGGGGGTGGGTCATCAGGTCTGCGAAGGAGCCGTAGAACCCCCAGAAGGCGGCGACCGCCATGGCGAAGAACAGCCAGAACGGGATCATCCGCCAGGGCGACAGGCGGCCGCGGATCATGACGTAGAGGCTGAGCGCCGCGCAGCCGAGCGACACCGCCCCCAGCACCGCCGCCGCCGGATGGCCGTGGTAGTCCACCGCCGCCCAACCGAACACCAGGGTCATCGTCAGGATCAACAGGCTGACCACGTGAAAGCACAGGTAGAACAGCCACTTGATCCAGGGATTTATCTGCAGTCTCAAGAACGGCCGCACCAGTTTGGCGCTGCCCCAGAAGGCATGAATCCCAAAACCCAGGGCCCCGATCGCCGCCGCGATGGCGAAACCGATGTTCATTCGGGGCCCTCCTGACGGCCGCTAAATCCGCCCGCAGCGTGGAGCATTCGGTCGAACCGTGCTAGGCGCCCGCGTCTCACCTTTTTCCCGAAAGCTTCATGGCCCTTAAAGTCGCGATCGTCGGCCTGCCGAACGTCGGCAAGTCCACCCTGTTCAACGCCCTCACCCAGACGGCGGCGGCCCAGGCCGCCAACTATCCCTTTTGCACGATCGAACCCAACGTCGGCGACGTCGCCCTGCCCGAGCCCCGGCTGGATGTTTTGGCTGAGATCGCAGGCTCGAAGGAGATCATCCCCGCGCGGATGAACTTCGTGGACGTGGCCGGCCTGGTGCGCGGCGCGTCCAAGGGCGAGGGCCTGGGCAACCAGTTCCTGGCCAACATCCGCGACTGCGACGCGGTGGCCTTCGTCACCCGCTGTTTCGAGGACGACGACGTCACCCACGTGGAAGGCCGCGTCGATCCGATCTCCGACCTCGACATCATCGAAACCGAGCTGATGCTGGCCGACCTCGAGAGCCTCGAGAAGCGCGTGCCCAACCTCGAGAAACGCGCCAAGGCGGGCGGCGACAAGGAAAGCGCGCTGACCTTGCGGCTGGTGAACCTCGCGCTCGAACAGTTGAACGCCGGCAGGCCTGCCTTTGCCGCCAAGATCTCGAAGGAAGACGAGAAGGCGTGGCGCATGCTGCAGCTTCTGACGTCCAAGCCTTCGCTCTACGTCTGCAACGTCGACGAAGCGTCCGCCGCCACCGGCAACGCCCTGTCGAACACCGTCGCCGAACGCGCGACGAAGGACGGCGCCAAGTCGGTGGTCATCTCGGCCAAGATCGAGAGCGAGATCGCCATGCTCGATCCCGCCGAACGTAAGGAGTTCCTGGAGACGCTCGGCCTCGAAGAACCGGGCCTGAACCGGATGATCCACGAGGCTTACGCGCTGCTCGGCCTGCAGACCTATTTCACCGTCGGCCCGAAGGAAGCGCGCGCCTGGACCATCCACGTCGGCGACACAGCGCCGGAAGCGGCCGGCGTCATCCACACCGACTTCGAGAAGGGCTTCATCTCGGCCGAGACCATCGCCTACGAGGACTATGTGAGATGCCGCGGCGAGGCCGGCGCCGCGGTGGCCGGAAAGCTGCGCAAGGAAGGCCGCAACTACGTCGTGCGTGAAGGCGACGTGATGCACTTCCGCTTTAACGTCTGAGACCTGCCCCCCGCCGGCCGTTAACGTTTATGAAGGCGCGAGGCCCGCGTTCATGGCGGCGCTTGCGCGCCCTTCGCGCGGCGACCCGCCTTGAACGGCCTGGGGCTTGCACAAATCGCCGTTAAGGCCCGTAATCCTCGCGTCAGTCGGATGTTAACGGGTTCTGGCCCATTCACCATGTGAGCCTGGGTCAGTCGCGCCCAGCCGGAGAGCGTAGCCGCATGCCGATGAGCGAGGACGAGCTGGAAGCGCATCTGCGTGAAGCCTTCCCCGACGCCGAGATCGCGATCGAGGATCTCGCCGGCGACGGCGACCACTATCGCGCGCGCATTCGCGACAAGACCTTCGAGGGCATGCCCCGGGTCCGCCAGCATCAGCTCGTCTATGCCGCGCTGAAGGGCAAGATGGGCGGCGAGCTTCATGCGCTCGCGCTCGACACCGCGACGAAGGAGGGCTGAGCCATGCGCTACCGCCCCTTCGGCCGATCCGGCGTCGCCACTTCCTGCGTCGCCCTCAGCCTGACCGACAAGGCCGCGGCCCGCGGCGCCGAAGCCCTGCGCCAGCTCATCTGCGTCGGCCTCGAGGCCGGCGTTAACACCTATCACATCGACGCCCTCGACTCGCAGGTCCCCGCGGTGCTCGGCGAAACCCTGTCGGCGGTCGACCGCCATCTGATTTTCGTCTCGCTGCAGCTGGGCGTCGCCCAGGGGCGCGTGGGCACCACCCGCGACTTCTCGCCCGAGACCCTGACCGCCACGGTCGATCAGGTGCTGAACGCCTCACAACTGGGCCACATCGACCTCGTCGTGCTCGACGATCCGGGCGTGGACGAATTGCCGCGGAGCTCGCTCGAGGCTCTGAAGGGGCTGCGGGCGTCGGGCCGGGTCAGCCTGCTCGGCGTGGCCGGCGCCAACGACGCCATGGACGCCTACGTCTCGACCAACAGCTTCGACGTCCTGGTCACGCCCTATCACCTGCGTTCCGGTTGGAAGGAGCGTAACCGCCTGAAGGCCGCGGTCGGCCTCGACATGGGCGTGATCGGCTACGACTGGTACCCGGACGAGTTCTCGACCGCCGCCAAGACCGAAGCGGCGATTCAGCCCAAGTCCCGCGGCTGGTTCGGCGGCAAGGCGGCCGGCTCCCACCCGCTGGAAGGCGTCGGCTCGTACCGCTTCCTGCACCAGACCAAGGGCTGGACGGCCGAAGAGATCTGCCTCGCCTACAGCCTGACCGAGCCGTCCCTCGCCACGGTCCTGGTCGAGAGCGACGATCCCGAGCACCTGGCCCGGCTTGCCGCCGTCCCGGACCGCGACATGCCCCCCGGCCTCGCGGCCCAGGTGGAAATGGCCCGCTTCGCCCCCATGAACGACAAGTCCGCCACGGGTTGACCCCGGGCCTCCCGAGACCTAGCTCAAGGGCCTGTTAAGAGGCCCTCAGCCGTGACCGACACGCCCGCCGCCCAAGCCGAAACCACCGCCCCGCAAATCGAGGCTGCATCCGAGGCGGCCGATCCCGCCCACGCCTTCATCAAGCAGACGGTGGAGTCGTACCCGGTCGTCCTGTTCATGAAGGGCACGCCGGATGCGCCGCGCTGCGGCTTCTCGGCGGTGACCGTGCAGATTCTCGACCATGTCGGCGCGCCCTTCGTCGGCGTCGACGTGCTGCAGGACGACGGCCTGCGCCAGGGGATCAAGAGCTTCAGCGACTGGCCCACCATTCCCCAGCTCTATGTGAAGGGCGAGTTCGTCGGCGGCTCCGACATCGTGCGCGAGATGTACCAGTCGGGCGAGCTGACCGCGTTCCTCACCGAAAAGGGCGTGGTGGAAGCCGAAGGTGCGGCGCAAGACGGCGAGACCTCGGGCGACGCATGAGGAACGCGCACAAACCCCGCGCCGACCGCGAGGTGTTCACGCTTCCTCTTCCCATCCTTCCCGAAGACATCGACGAGAACGGCCACGTGAACAACGTGGTCTATGTGCGCTGGCTGCAGGACGCGGGCACGGCGCATTGGAACGCGCGCTTTCGCGACGACGAGCGCGCCAGGTGGTCGTGGGTGGCGCTCCGTCACGAGGTCGACTATCGCCGTCCGCTGATGCCCGGCGACGCCGTTCACGCCCGTACCTGGGTCGGCGACGCCGAGGGACCGCGCTTCGCACGGTTCGTGCTGATCGAAGGGCCGAACGGTTTGAGCGCCCAAGGCAAGACGGAATGGTGCCTTGTCGACGCGCTCACCATGAAGCCCGCGCGCATTCCACCCGGCATGGTCGAGCGTCTGGCGAAGACCGCGGACTGATGTAGACTCCGCGCGTCCTTGCGGGAGGCGCGCATGATCAGGTTCGGGGTTCTGGCGGCGGCGCTCGCCCTGACGGCGCTTCCCCTCCTCGCCCACGCCCAGGACGACGACAAGGCGCCTGGCCGCCCGACCACATTCGCCTGCACGCTGAAGCCGACCGACGAGGGTTTCGTCGGCGATTGCGGCCTGATCTTTCCCGATACGGCGGCGCCGGTGCTGAAGCTGCGGCCGGCAGCGGATATCGATGGCGTCTGGCGCGAAGACCGCCTCGCGCAACGCGTCTACAAGGGATCCTTCGTCGAAGGCATACAGGCCTCGACGCTCGCACTGGAAATCTACCCCGGCGGCTGGGGCGTCCTTCGCACGGCGTACGGTTGGTTCCCCGTCACCGGCTTTGCGACGACGAGCAGCGATCTCGACTTCACCCTGGACTCGAAACACGAGGTCGCGCCCGGACCGCTCGACGAGCGTATCCTGATGCGCGCCATCCAGATCTCCCGCCAGGGCGCCGACTGGAACCGCAAGGACAACCGTCGCTGCGAAGACACCACGCACTGGTCGATCTATTGCGCGATGGATCAGGCGACCGCGGAGGTAACCGGCGCCCACGATCACCGCCGTCCCGCCATGGAGGTCGTGCGTCTGCTCGTCGAGGCGCGCACCAAGCACAAGGCCTATGCCCACCGCCTGATGGACTACAACAACGACCCGGCGACCACGCTGACCGACGTGCAGTCCCTGTTCGAGGACGCGCTGCAACGCGTGCGCGATGACGACTGGCTCAGCGAGCACGACTTCGTCCGCCCCGACGGCCAGGGCGGTTTCACGCCGGGCTAGGCCATCAGATCAGTGCGTCGTCGTCGCCGGCGGCTCGAACACCGCCCGCGGTTGGCGTCTGTAGGTCACCGACTTGACCTCCACCCGATCGACTACCTTGCCGTCGAGGGTTCGGACGATGCCGCGGAACGCCACGCGCGTTCCGTCCAGCTTCCGGTAGTCGGAGATTTCCACCGATACCGGCGGCTTGCCATCGTTGTCGACGATGCGCACGATCAGATGCGTGCGGCGATCGATCCAGAATTCCGCGGGCCGGCTGCCCTTGGGCGAGGCCTCGACGACGTCGAAGCTCCGCCCGTGTTCGCGCGCGAGCCGCACATAGCGGAACGATGCCGGAAACCGCTCCGGATAGAAGTAGCCGTTGTTGCTGACATAGGCGGTAGTGACCGCTTCGCGTAGACTGTCGGCGTCGGACTTGACGGTCACGGCGCCGTCGGGGCCTTGCGTCCACTGGATGCTGCCGTTGAAGCCGACCGTGCGCCGCTTTCCGTCGCGCAGAGATTCGCTCTTCATCCCGTAGTGTTTGAAGTCGAGCCAGGTTCGATAGGTCGTGTCGCCATGGCGCCCCTCTTCGTAGGCGCCGTCCTTGGCGTCGAGCGCGCGACCGCCCGTCGCAACCCGGGCGGCGCGAAGGATCGCCGCGGGATCGCGACCCTCGCCGTGCGCCCAAACCAGGCATGGCGTTGCGAGAAAAGCGGCGAGCGCGAACGCCGCCGACGTCGATAGCCGCATGGACCTGAGCCTCCTCCCCGTTCACGGCCAAGCTCGGCCGAGATCGTGGCGCAGAGTCGGCCGCTACGGGTCGAAACCCAGGCCATGTCGCGATAACAAAAAGACCCAGTCGCCGTGGGAAAGCTCGGCCGGCTCCGCAGCTACTGTGAGAAGCCAGGTCCGAGCACCCGATCGAGATTCAAAGGAAAAGACTGGATTTGCTCTATGATTCCGGAGATCCGGCTTTCGGTGAGTTCCTCATCGGGATTGGTGAGGTCCCCCAAGTGCCCGACAAGCCGATGAATGACCTCATTTCCGCGCATCAGCCGCGGCAGCGCGTCGACCTCATCGTAGGCCACGCGATTTTGAACGGTCGTCTCCATGATTGCCCGAGCAAGATATTCGAGCAGTTGCTGCCGCGGTGCGTTCGCGAGGCGGGCGCGGATTGCGTCAGTGTCCATGGGTGCGTCCCTCCGCATGAAAACAAAAAGGCCCCCGTCGCCGGGGGCCCTTCCGAAAGGTCGAATTCGAACCGTCGTTAGGACGCGTAATATTCCACGACCAGGTTCGGCTCCATCTTCACCGGATACGGCACTTCCGCTAGTTCCGGGGCGCGGACGAAGCGGACCGAGAAGCCGCGGTCGCCCTGCTCGATGTAGTCGGGGATGTCGCGCTCGCCCGACTGCTGGGCTTCGAGCACCAGGGCCATGTTGCGCGAACGCTCCTTCACCTCGACGACGTCGCCGGGCTTGCAGCGATAGGACGCGATGTTCACGCGCTTGCCGTTCACGCTCACGTGGCCGTGGTTGACGAACTGGCGCGCGGACCAGACGGTCGGCACGAACTTGGCGCGGTAGACGATGGCGTCCAGGCGCGACTCGAGCAGCGAGATCAGGTTCTCCGAGGTGTTGCCCTTGCGGCGCGACGCTTCGGTGTAGATCTTGATGAACTGCTTTTCGGTGATGTTGCCGTAGTAACCCTTCAGCTTCTGCTTGGCGCGGAGCTGCAGGCCGAAGTCCGACACCTTCGACTTACGGCGCTGGCCGTGCTGGCCCGGACCGTAGGCGCGTTGGTTGATGGGAGATTTGGGACGGCCCCAGAGGTTTTCCCCCATGGCGCGGTCGAGCTTGTACTTAGCGCTGTGGCGCTTCGACATAGATCATCCTTTTCGACACGGCCCGGTCCCCTCCCCGATGGAGGCGACGATTGCAACGGCGGTCCACGCGTCATCCGTCATGGCTCGCGCCCAGGGCAGGCCCAGGGCGCGAAAGGCGGGCTTATGACGGCCGGCCCCCGAAAAGTCAACCAGAGCAAGGCCTAGGGCAAGGCGGCCGGCGGTCTGGCGAACATCGAGCCCACCGCCGCCCCCAGGATGCGGACGACCATTGCGGGCGGATAGCCGAGGTGGCTGGGTACGGGATCGCCCGAAGCGGCCCCGGCGGTCCGGAAACGGGTGCAGATCCGCATCTCCACCGGCGGCGCCCCATCCCCGAACGGCGCGCGGTAAGCCGAGACCCAGGGCCGCTTGTCGTCGAAGGCGGCGTACATGGGGGTCTGGCAGCAGCCGGCGATCATCCGCCGGGTCTTGGTGGCGTCGGTCAGGCGCAGGGCCTGTAAGCGCTCGGCCCCCTTGGTGCAGATGAAGCGGTCGCGGCGGAACATCATCATCTCCGTCCCGCCGTCGGCGCTGAGCGCGGGGCCGCCCTGGGCCTCGATCTTGCGGCCCGCCGTCTGGCAGTCCTCGCAATAGCAGGCGTTGACGGCAAAAGGTTTTGCTCAGGCGGCTGCCTCCACCTTGCCGCAACGGCACTTCGCCAAGTGGGTCGGTATTTCTTGGGTCATGGCTCAGCCGGGTAACAGGCCGCCGCCAGTTGACAAGGCGAATGTCTCGGGCGTATTTAACCGATAAGTTATTTAACCATCTAGTTTAGCACGAAGCCATGCAAGACACCCTGTCCGTCACCCTATCGGCGCTCGCCGACCCCACCCGCCGGGCGATCCTGGCGCGGCTGGCCGATGGCGAGACCTCAGTGACCGAGCTGGCGGAGCCGTTCGAGATGAGCCTGCCGGCGATCTCCAAGCACCTGAAGGTTCTGGAGAAGGCCGGGCTGATCAGCCGCGGGCGCGAAGCCCAGTGGCGGCCGTGCAAGCTGGAGGCGGGACCGATGAAGGACGTGGCCGGCTGGCTGGAGACCTATCGGCGCTTCTTCGAAGAGAGCTTCGACCGGTTGGACGAATACCTGCAACGCCTCCAGAAGGGAGAAAACCATGAGGACGGAAACGATGACGACCAGGGGTGACGTAAGCGCCCGCGAACTGGTGCTGGTGCGCGTGTTCGACGCGCCGCGTACGCTGGTGTTCAAGGCGTGGACCGAGCCGAAGCGTCTGGCCCAGTGGTGGGGCCCCAAGGGCTTCACCTGCCCGGTGTGCGAGATGGATGCGCGGCCCGGCGGCAAGTGGCGGATCGTCATGCGCGGCCCCGACGGCGGTGAATATCCGCACGGCGGCGAGATCCTCGAAATCGATCCGCCCGCGAAAATCGTGATGACTAATGCGTTGGAGGGCGACGCCGCCCCGTTCGGTCCCTCGACCTGGACGGTCAATTTCGACGAGGTGGACGGCAAGACGACCCTGACCACGCGCGTGGTCTGCGAAACGGTAGAAGATCGCGACACGATGGACCGCATGCAGTGGCGCGTGGGCTACGGCATGAGTCTGGACAAGCTGGCCGTGGAGTTGGCCATCGACCGTCGCGAGCCGGCCAAGACTCTCGACGTGACGGCGCCGCCGAACCTGGGCATCGTCGTGGTCACCCGCTGGTTCGACGCGCCGCGTGAGCTGGTGTGGAAAGTCACCACCGAAGCCGAGCACTTCCAGAACTGGTGGGGCCCGCGCCGGTACAAGAACCACATCCTGGAAATGGACGTGCGCGTGGGCGGCCGCTACCGCATCGAACAGCGCGGCGGCAACGGCGAGGTGCATCCGTTCCGCGGCGAATACCTGGAAATCGAAGCGCCGCACCGCCTGGTGATGACCCAGGGCTACGCCGACTTCCCACCCCTAACCCTGACCATCGAGCTGACGGAAAAGGATGGCGGAACCCTGCTCACGGGCACGATGGACATGGGCAGCGTGGAGGTCCGCGACACCGTGCTCAAGAGCGGGATGGAATCGGGCATGCGCGAAAGCTACGAGCGCATGGACGAGTTGATGGCCACGCTTGCAAAATAGACGTCACCTGAGGTACGCGGCGCTGTCGGATCCGCGGCGCCGCGTTCGTCCTAGAGGCGACACAACCCGGCCGCGGACCCTGCGCGCGCCCCGCGACCAGGAGACGACCGCCATGACCGCCTGTAGCGTCTATCTGAACTTCAACGGCAACTGCCGCGAGGCCTTCGACTTTTACGTCAAGGCCACCGGCGGCGAGCTCACGGCGGTGTCCACCTTCGGCGAGGCGCCGCCGGGGATGCCGATCACCGAAGATTTCAAGAGCAAGATCATGCATGCGCGGATCAAGCTCGGCGACACTTGGCTGATGGGCTCCGACTCGCCGCCGCACATGTGGTCCAAACCCGCCGGTTTCGGCGTCTCGCTGCAGGTCGATACGCCCGAGGACGCCGCGCGCATCTTCGGCAATCTGGCGGAAGGCGGCGCCATCACCATGCCGATGGCCCCTTCCTTCTTCGCCAAGGCCTTCGGTATGCTGCATGACAAGTTCGGCGTCATGTGGATGGTGATCTGCGAAATGCCGATGTGACGGAGAGCACGACCATGCACACCAACATCTACCTCTACTTCAGTGGCAATCTCGAGCAAGCGTTCGAGTATTACCGCGACCATCTCGGCGGCGAGATCCTGATGCTGAGCCGCTACAAGGACATTCCCATGCCGGCGGAGCACAAGCCGCAGGGCTGGGACGACAAGGTCATGCACGGCCGCATCAAGCTCGGCGACGCCATCATCATGGGCTCGGACGTGAAGCGCGAGCAGGAACGCCCGATGCAGGCCTTCGACCTGGTGGCCAACACCGACACCGCCGAGGAGGCCGAGCGCGTGTTCAAGGCGCTGGCCGACGGCGGCGCGGTCTCCATGCCGCTGACCGAAACCTTCTTCGCCGTCCGCTACGGTTCGTTAAAGGACCGCTTCGGTGTTCCGTGGTCGGTGAGCTGCGAAAAGCCGATGCAATAACGCAGCCACGGTATCGCGCGTTTGGAAAGGCGCGTTGCGATCGCAACGCGCCTTTCTTTATCTAGAACACCACCACGCTGCGGATGCTCTTGCCCTCGTGCATCAAATCGAACGCCTCGTTGATGCGCTCGAGCGGTAGGGTGTGGGTGATCATCGGGTCGATCTGGATCTTGCCGTCCATGTACCAGTCGACGATCTTCGGCACGTCGGTGCGCCCTCTCGCGCCGCCGAAGGCCGTGCCGCGCCAGACGCGGCCGGTGACCAGCTGGAAGGGACGCGTCGCGATCTCCTTGCCCGCTTCGGCCACGCCGATGATGATGCTCTCGCCCCAGCCGCGGTGACAGGCCTCCAGCGCCGTGCGCATGACGTCGGTGTTGCCGGTGCAGTCGAAGGTGTAGTCGGCGCCGCCGCCGGTCAGCGCGACCAGATGCGCGACCAGATCGCCCGGCACGTCCTTCGGATTGACGAAGTGGGTCATGCCGAACTTCTTGCCCCAGCCTTCGCGCTCGGGGTTGAGATCGACGCCGACGATCATGTCCGCGCCGACCATCTTCAGACCCTGCACGACGTTCAAGCCGATGCCGCCCAGGCCGAACACGATGCAGTTGGCGCCCGGCTCAACATGCGCGGTGTTCACCACTGCGCCGACGCCGGTGGTCACGCCGCAGCCGATGTAACATGCCTTGTCGAAAGGCGCGTCGGTGCGGATCTTGGCCACCGCGATCTCGGGCAGCACCGTGTGGTTGGAGAAGGTCGAGCAGCCCATGTAATGCGCGATGCTCGCGCCCTTGTAGGAAAACCGCGACGTGCCGTCGGGCATGACGCCTTTGCCCTGGGTCGCGCGGATCGCCGTGCACAGGTTGGTTTTGCGCGACAGGCAGCTTTTGCACTGGCGGCATTCGGGCGTGTAGAGCGGGATCACGTGATCGCCGACCGCGACCGAAGTCACCCCCACGCCCACCTCGCGCACGACGCCGGCGCCTTCATGGCCCAGGATCGAGGGGAAGAGGCCCTCGCTGTCCAGGCCCGAGAGCGTATAGGCGTCGGTGTGGCAGATGCCCGTCGCCATGATCTCGACCAGCACCTCGCCGGCCTTGGGCCCCTCGAGGTCGACCTCGACGATCTCCAGCGGCTTCTTGGCTTCGAAGGCGACGGCGGCGCGGGTCTTCATGGCGGGCTCCCCAGATGCGAGAGCGCCTCTCTAGCCTCGCGTCAGGCGACGCGCCACATCACTTAGGCTTGACCGCGGTCTTCATCGCGCCCTTGGCCGGTCCCGCGCGAACCGCATCCACCACTTCCTTGGTCGCCGCGATCACGATGTCGGGGCGGCCGAACTGGATGTAGTGGGTGGAGTCCGGGACCTCCTGGCGACGGCTGTGCGTCGACCACGACGCCTCATCGGTCTGCAGCCCCTTCCAGAGGACCTGAATTTTCGCGTATTCCGCCGGGGTCAGGCCCGCCGCGGCGAGCATCTTTGCCGGCGGCGGCTCGGTCGCGGTCAGCACCACGAGCGGGCGATCGCCTAGCGTGCGGAGCTTACCGGCTTCCGCGAGCGTGAGGTTGATGTTCTCCCCCTCGCCCGCGATCGCCGCTCGGACGGACTGTCCGATGTAGGCGTTCGCCGCCGCCTGGGCGGCGGGCGGCATCTTGGGCCCAGAGTCCGCGTTGGCCTGCAATGCGTATGTCAGGATGCGGGGGAGGCCCGACCAGCCCATCCTGGCGAGAATCCGGTACGGCAGCGGAAGCTTTCCGTCGCCGCCCGGAACGCCGGCCGCGGCCATCCGCTTGTTCTGGTCCGGATGCGACGCATCCACGAAGACCACGCCCGCGACGTAGCTCGGATAGAGCCGAGTGAAGTTCATGATGTACGGGCCGCCGAGCGAATGGCCGACCATCACGAAAGGACCCTTTTCGCCCGCCGCATTCAGCAGCGCGTGCAGGTCGTGCGCGACGCCTTCGCCGTCGTAAGTCGTCTTCTTCGGGTCGCTCCACATAATGCCCGCGCGGTCGTAGGCGCAGGCGCGGGTGAAGGACGCCACCTGGTCGTGCACCGCGCTCCAGGCGAGCGCGCCGTTGGTGTCGAGGCCGGATTCGAACAGCACCGTGGGCGAGCCCTGGCCGCGGCAGTCGATGTGCATCTTGCGGCCGTCGCCGATGGCGACGAGTTTGCCGCTCGGTTTGAAATGGGAATGGGCATAGGCGCGCTGGTTCTGTTCCCAGACCGTGCTGACGATGAGCGCGAAGACGATCAGGCCGACGAGGCCGAGACCGATCCGCTTGGTCCAGCGCCACACGCCGGACATGAAAGAGCCCTTAGCCATCGGTCGCCCACCCGTTCTGAACACGACGCCCCCCGGCGCCCGAGCGGCCACCTTCGGCCGGGTTTTCGGGCCCGTCAACGATTTTCAAAAACTGAAAACCGGCTAGCCGCCCAGGATCTTGGACAGGAAGCTCTTCTGCGGCTTCTCCGCAGCAGCTGCTTTCGCGTTGCGGGTGAAGTGGTCGGCCAGGACCAGGGCCACCACCTGGGTGACTCGCTCGCCGGTCGGGATGTGCAGGAATTCGTTGGGCCCGTGCGCGTTGGAGTGCGGGCCGAGCACGCCGGTGATCAGGAACTGCGCCTCGGGGAACTTCGACCCCAGCATGCCCATGAAGGGAATAGAGCCGCCCTCCCCCATCATCGCGGCGGGCTTTCCGAAAGCGGTCATCGACGCCTTTTCGACCGCATCTTCCAGCCAGGGCGCCAGTGTCGGGGCATTCCAGCCGGATTCCGCGCTGTCGACCTTGAACGTCACGCTCGAATTATACGGCGCGTTTGCTTCGAGCAGTTGGCGCACGCATTCGGCGGCCTTACCTGCGTCGGCCGTCGGCGGCACGCGGATCGACAGTTTCGCGGTCGTGAAAGGACGCATGACGTTGCCGGCGTTCGCCAGCGGCGGCAGGCCCTCGGCGCCGACCGTGGCGAGTTGCGGGCGCCAGGTGCGGTTCAGGATCAACTCCACCGGATCGTCGACCACCGGCTTCATGCCCTGCACGAACGGAAACTTGGTCCAAACTTCGGGGCCGAGGATCGCGGCCGCGCGCTTGGCCTGGTCGATGCGGTCGGCGGGGATTTCGGTCCACAACTCCATCGGCTTGATCTTGCCGGTGGTCTCGTCCTCGAGCCGCGACAGCAACTGGCGAAGCACGCGGAAGCTCGACGCCACGACGCCCGACGCGTCGCCGGAGTGAACGCCCTCGTCCAGCACCTTCACTGTCAGATTGCCGCCCATCAAGCCGCGCAGCGACGTCGTCAGCCACAACTGGTCATAGTTGCCGCAACCGCTGTCGAGACAGATGACCAGCGACGGCTTGCCGATGCGCGCGGCGAGATAGTCGACGTAGAACGGCAGGTCGTAGCTGCCGGACTCTTCGCAGGCTTCGATCAGGATGACGCAGCGCGCATGCGGGACCTTCTGATCCTTGAGCGCGAGAATGGCGCCGAGCGCGCCGAACAGGGCGTAACCATCGTCGGCGCCGCCGCGGCCATAGAGCTTGTCGCCCTTCAGTACCGGCTTCCATGGCCCGAGGTCTTCGGCCCAGCCCGACATCTCCGGCTGCTTGTCGAGATGGCCGTAGAGCAGCACCGTGTCGTCGCCCTCGCCCGGAATCTCGACGCAGATCACCGGCGTGCGGCCCGGCAGGCGCACCACATCGAGCGTGGCGCCGTTGATGCCCGCGACCTTCGTACGCGCCCAGCCTTCGAACAGCGCGACCGCTTCGTCCATGTGGCCGTGCTCGGCCCACTGCGGATCGAAGTCCGGGCTCTTGTTCGGGATCTTGATGTATTCGACCAGCTTGGGCACGACCTCGTCGGCCCAGAGCGGTCCCACGAAGCGCTTCAGTTTGTCGGCGTCGACCATTGGTTCCCGCTCAGCCTCAGCTCCCCTCGCCGCGCTTGGCCGCCAGCTTGGCCAAAACGCGACCGCGTCCCTTGCTGAGCGCCGTGATCACGCCGCGGAAGGTGCGTACTTCCTGGTCGGTGAAACGGGCCCGGCTCAGGGCGACGCGAAGATTCCGGACCATAGCTGATTTCTTCTCCGGAGGATGAAAGAACCCCGCAGCTTCCAGTTCTGTTTCGAAGTGTTCGTAAAGCCCTGACATCGCGGCCATTTCCGCGGGCGGGGGTTGATCGCGGAACGCCGCGGGCGCGGTTGCGGAAATCGTCTTGCGCCACTCATAGGCGTTGATCGCCACCGCCTGAGCGAGGTTCAGCGAACGGAATCGCGAATCGATGGGGATTGTCACCACCGCCTGACAGAGCGCGATGTCGTGGGTCTCCAGCCCCGCCCGCTCGCCGCCGAACAACAGGCCGATCGGGATCCCGTCGCGCGACGCCTGATTGAGTTCCGCGGCCGACTCCTCGGGCGTCAGAACCGGCAGCACGGTTTCGCGCGGCCGCGCCGTGGTGGCGTGCACCAGCCGCAGGTCCGCGATGGCCGCGGCCACACTGTCGAAGATCTTGGCGTCGTCGAGCGTCCAGTCCGCGCCCGAGGCCGAAGCCCAGGCCCGCTGCTGGGGCCAGCCGTCGCGGGGCCGCACCATGCGCAGCTCGGTCAGGCCAAAATTGGCCATGACCCGGCCGACCGCGCCGATGTTCTCAGCCAGCTGCGGTTCGGTCAGGATGACGACGGGGGGTTTGGGATCGCTCACAGGGAGGGATTTAGTGCAGGGATGACGGTCAGGAAAGCTGAGAACGTCCGGTGTTCTCCCTTCCCCCCCGAGGGGCGACTAGCCCGTCGCGCCGCCGCCTGCGTCGGCGGTTTGCAGCGCCTTGGCCGCCGCGTCGCGGAAGTGTTGCTTCATGGCGGCGACCCAGCCGGTGAAGGTGTCGGCCTGGGTCACGGCCTTGGCGAAGTCCTGCGGCGTGATCGAACCGCCGTCGAGGCCCGCCAGCGCGACGCGGAGTGCGTCCGGCGCCTGAGCGTGGTCGATGAAGCCGGAATAGTGCTGCGACAGCGCCGCCAACCCCTTGCCGTCGCCCGCGAGCGACAGCGCGACGCCGGCGCGGATCAGACGCGACTCTTCCTCGCCGGTGAGCGGCGTAGCGGCCGTCTTCCAGCGGTCGCCGAGGCGCTTGGTGTAGGCGTCGCCGGCCTTGGCCCAGTCCTTTTGCTTCCAGAACACTTCCGCACGCGCGTCCTGTGCTTCGGGCGCATTGTCCTTGCCGAGAATCTCCAGCGCATTGTCGAACTTGCCGAGGCCGGTGAGCGCACGCGCTTCCAGCACGCGCCGCTGCGCGTTCAGCGCGTTCGGCAACAGGGTGGTGCGCGAGCCCCAGATGGCGTCGAGCGCCTTCTCCGGCTGCTCGTCCATCAGATAGACCGCCGCGAGATCGGTGGAGACCTGCGCCTTGGCCACGCCGTCGAGACGATTGTCGGCCTGGTACTTCAAGAGTTCGGCCGCCTGCGGCAACAGATCGACGTCGATCAGGCGCCGCGCGAGGCGGCGCACCATCTCGTCTCCGTCGGCGCCGACGGGCGTGAGTTCACGGAAGTCGAGGAACAAGGCCAGCGCCTGGATCGGCTGCAGACCGTCGGCCTGACCCTGCAGGAACAGCTTGCGGAAGGCGTCGGCGAGTTCCGCCTGCAAGGCCTGGGCGGCGGGCGAATCCGGCAGTCGCTGGCCGGCGGACCGCAACGCCTCGAGCGCCTCGCGATAGCGGCCCTGGCTGAGATAGATTTCGCCGAGCGAGCGGATAACGTCGAGCTCGGTCGCGTCGCCGCGCCAGCGGAAGCGCAGGCTGTCGAGCGTGGCGACCGCGTCCTGCGGCTTGATCGCGCCCATGGCGTATTCGAGCTTGGTCGCGTGCAGCAGCGCGGGCGTCGCAATGTCGTCGAGCGGCGCCTCGGCCACGGCCTTGTACACGGCCAGCGCGCGGCCTCTGTCGCCGCGGTCTTCGAACAGGCGCGCTTCGACCAGATAAGCGCGAAGCTGTTCCGGCGCATCGATCGGTTGCGCCAGCGCGTAAGACAGGAGCGAACGCGCCGCGTCGGGATCCTTCAGCTCCAGCGCCGCCTGCGCATGCGCAACGGCGAAACGCGCCTTCCACTTCGGCGAGAACAGGTCGATGGCGCGCGAGCCGGCGACGAAGGCCTTCCTCGCATCAACGTACTGTCCGAGCTGGGTGTCGATATAGCCGCGCCACAGATTGCTCGCCGGATCATTGGCGACCGCGGGCGAGGCGAAGTCGGCATCGGCCTCCTTGTAACGGCGCGCCATGGCGCGCGCGGCGCCGCGCAGGCCGCGAAACTCCGGGTCGTTCAACATCGAGGGGTTGGTCTTGGCGATCAGGTCGAGCACGCCGATGGCTTCGAAGTTCAGCTCGGTCCCGACCAGGAACCGCGCCAGCGCCATGCGCGCGGGCACCGGCGCATTCTGGCCCTTGGCGGCCTCGACCGAGGCCATTTCCTCGAGCTGGCGATAGCGGCCGAGGAATCCGTCGCGGCCGACCCTGGACCAGCGCACGGTGTCGATCAGGCCCGGCATGGGCGCCGCCTGCGGCAGGTCGGTCGGCGCATCGTCCGCATGCGCAAGCACGCCGGGCGGCGACAGATCCAGACCGCCGGGGCGCGACACGCGCACCAGGTCGCCGTCGATGGCGACCTTCAGGTCCGGCGACACGGCCTCGATCGCCAGGCCCTGAACGGTCTGCAGAATGCGGCCTTCGACATAGCTGTGCGCGCGGGTGACGCCGCGCACATCGCCCATCGCGGTGACCGCGGCGAAGCGGTCGCCGATGGCGGGGTCGGTGAGCCAGATGACTTTTGTGGCGCCGGTGAGCGCCGCGGTCAGGGCCGGCGGCCCGGTCTGGTCGTCGCGCTCGATCTTCACCGCGTCGTCGGGATGCGGACGCGGCCCGCCCAACACCACCGTCCAGTTGGCGCCGTCGGAGGCGGCGGCGACCGACACTTCCGGCGCGGCTTCGATGCGCACCACGGTGAAGTCCGCGCCGTCGAGCCAGCTGATGCGATGCACCGCGCCGAGCGACCTGGGTGCGCCGGCGAGATCGAGACGCGCTCTCGCATCGAACACGATGAACACGGCGCCCGCGCGGCGGAACACCGCGGCGCCCGCGGGCGCGGCCCAGGGGAAGCGCAGAGTGAGCTGTTCGCCGTCGACCTGCGCCGCGACCTTTACCGCGCCGCCGGCGGGTACGGGATCGGGACGCAGAAGTCGCGCCGGCGGCGGCGCGGCGGCGTCCTTTGGCGGGAAAAGATTGAGGAACACCGCGCCGTCCGCGCGCCCCGCCTTGCTGGTCGCGCCCTTGTCGAGCGTCAGCACGATGTCGAGGCCGCCCGCGGAGGCGTGGGTGTCGACGCCCGACACGCCACGCGGCGGATCCACCCGCAGGCGTCCGAGGTCGGGCTGTGCGCCCTTGGGCAGATGCACAGTGACGGTCGAGCCGCTCTGCGTCACGCCGGCTCGCGCGCCCAACCGTCCGCGAAACTCGATGCGCGAGAAGTCGCTGTTGACGCCGACCCGCACCTCGACCGGCGCCTGGGCCTTGATCTTGGTCTCCGACGCCGCCTGGGCGAGCGAGCCGGCGAGCGGCGACGCCGCAATGGTCCCCGCGCACACCGCCGCCGTCGTGGCGCGCAGCACGGCGCGCGACCGCGAGGGCTGGGGCTTATGCGAGTCGGGATGCGGTTTGGACATCAACCCGAAGGTGGTCCTTCGCGGTTAGGACGCGGTTAACGATAAGGCAATTGGCGACGCCGTCCACCCGCCTCCAAGGCGGGAGGACCGGACTGGGCGCAGCCCAGGCCAGGAGGGCAAGTGTTTGGAGCCCACTGTGGTCGAAGGTGATCGTCAAAGCAGATGGCGTCTGAACTGAGCGTCGCGTTCACGCATCCCTTCGCTCATCACGCACTGTCATGGGCTGCAAGCACTTGCCCTCCTGGCCTGCGCGAAGAGCGCAGGCCGGTCCCCCCGCCTCTTGGGCGGGGGGACGTCGCGCGCGTGGTGTTTAGTTCACCTTGCCCGAGGGAACGGCGGCGGCCGGTGCGGCAGGCTTCGGGGCGGCGGCCTTGGGCGTTGCGCCGGCGGCGGGCGTTGTGTCGGCGTCGCCGGCGGACTTGGCGGCGGGTTTGGCCTTCGGCTTGGCGCGGTGCGCGCGGCGATGGGGCGCGGGGGTCTTGGCGGGCGTTTCGGATTCGGCAGGCGCAGCGGCGGGTTGGGCCTCGGGTGAGGCGACCTTTTCAGCCATGCCGTTGGTGGAGAAGCGTGCGGCTAACCGCTCGGTGAGCTTCTTCGCATCGCCGGGCGCCATCTTGTTGAGGATGGCGGCGAGCACGCGTTCCTTCATCTTACCCGCGACCGGCACGCGCACCTTGTCGTCGAGCTGGCTCATCACCTGGGCGGCGGCGTCGGGCTTCATGTTGGAATAGACGGTGACCAGGCGCGTGATCTCCGCATCGGTCTTGGCGTCGGCCTGGCCGATCATGCCGGTCAGTTGGTCCTTCAGACCGCCGAGCGACTTGATCTTGGCGTCGACCTTGGCCTCGGCGGCGGCGAGCACCGCCATCTGGGTGTCGATGGCCTGCGAACGCGCGTCGAGTTCGCCGCGGCGCGACTGCAGGCTCTGCAGCACGCGCAGTTCGGCAGGCGACAGGCCCGCTTCCTTGGCGAGTTCGGCGGCGCTCGGCGCACAGATCGGCGCGATGGGGACAACGCCCGCCGCGGGCGTCGCGGCGTCGGCGGCGGTGGGCGCCGAGGCGATCGAGCCTTGCGGCGTGCCGAGCACGTCCGGGGGCGGCGGCATGGCCTTCGACACATCCGTCTTCGCGTCCTTGGCGCCGGGCTTCTTCACCGACGCCTTCACCTTGTCGCCCGGGCCCGCGTCTTCGGCGAAGGCGGCGGCCTGTTTCAGAAACGCGGGCGCGCCGTCGAGGCCGGACACGATTTTCAGCGCGAGCACGCCGCCAACCGCCACGGCGACGAGAGGCAACAGGCGCGGGACACGGCTCATGAACGGACTCCGAAGATACGGCGGGCGCCAGCCGGACCGGCGGACGGGTTGTCGAACAGGTCCTCATCGAGCCCGCGCGCGGCGGAGCGGCGCGACGGCGAGGTGGCCGGCGGAATGTGCGGACGCGGGGCCTTGGCTTGCGGCGCCCGGGGCGACGGGCCGATCGGATCGGTCAGCACCAAGGGCGTCTCGTCATCGGCGGGCGCGGAGAAGACGACGCGCCTGGCGTTCGGTTCCGGTGCGCCGAGTTCGAGACGCGGCGTCGACGTGCGTGCGGGCAAGCTCGCTAGCGGCGCCCCGCGCGACATCGGACGATCGAGATCGGCGGCGGCGCGTTCGGCGCGGGCGACGAGGCCTTCGAGCTCCGCCTTCAGTTCGCGCGCCTTCTGGATGCGGCCGTGCAGGCCGTCGTGGGCGTCCTCAGCGGTGCGGCGCAAGGTGTCGAGACCGGTTTCAGCGCGGGCGGCGGCCTGGTCGAGCATACGCACGGCTTCGGCGAATCCCGCCTGGGTATCGCGCAGCGCCTTCAGTTTTTTCTCGAGACGCATGCCATAGAGCAGCGCCGCGATCAGCAGCACGACCAACAGGCCTTCGATGCCCGGTCCCACAAAATCCATCATTACAAATCCACCAGGGCTTTCTGCGCCGAGAGGGCGAGCGGTTGTTCGACACGCACCGCGATGTGTTCGCCTCGGCGTCCCATGCGCGCTTGGGTCAGTTCGATCTGGCCGCAGCGCAGCTCGACCAGACTGTCGGGGGTTGCGCCGAGCATCAGCGTCTGGCCGACCTCGAGGTTGAGCACGCTCGACAGCGGCGCGGTCTGCTCGGCGAGCACGGCGGAGACTTCCACCTGCGTCGTCCAGAGCTCGGTCGCGAGGTGACCTTCCCAGATGTTGTCGCGGCCGAACTTCTCGCCCATGAACTGTTGCAGCAGCATCTTGCGGATGGGTTCGAGCGTCGCATAGGGCAGCAAGAGCTCGATACGGCCGCCGCGGTCTTCCATGTCGATGCGCAACTTGACCAGGATGGCGGCGTTGGCGGGACGCGCGATGGCGGCGAAGCGCGGGTTGGTCTCCAGGCGATCGAGGTTGAAATGCACCGGCGTCAGCGGCTCGAAAGCCGCCTTGGCGTCAGACAGCACCACCTCGACCATGCGCTGGACGAGAACGCGCTCGATCGTGGTGTAGGGCCGGCCCTCGATCCGCAGCGCCGCGGTGCCGCGGCGTCCGCCCAGCAGCACGTCGACGATGGAATAGATCAGGTTCGAGTCGACGGTGAGCAGGCCATAGTTGTCGAGCTCCTCGGCGCGGAACACCGCCAGGATGGCCGGCAGCGGGATCGAGTTCAGATAGTCGCCGAAGCGGATGGAGGAAATGTTGTCGAGGCTCACCTCGACGTTGTCGGAGGTGAAGTTGCGCAGGGACGTGGTCATCAACCGCACCAGGCGGTCGAAGACGATCTCGAGCATCGGCAGGCGCTCGTACGAGACCAAGGCCGAGTTGATGATCGCGCGAATGCCGGAGCGCTCGGCGCCCTCGTCGTCGGACAGGTCGAAGCCGAGCAGGCTGTCGATCTCGTCCTGATTGAGGATGCGTTCGCCGCCGCCGACGACTTCGTTCTCGAAGCCTTCGGTCGCCTCGGCGATCTCGCCGGTGGGCTCCGTCTGGTCGTCAGTGTCTAACGCGTCTGCCATACTGGTCTGCCGATCCTATTGGATCAGCATCTCCTCGATCAGGACGCCGTCGACCTTGCGCGGCGCGAGGATCAGGTTCACGCGCCGTTGGATTTCCATCTTCAGCTGATAGCTGCCCTGGCTGCCCGACAGGTCTTCCGGACGCAGTTCGCGCAGGAACGAGGTGAACATGTCCTCCAGGCGCGGCGCATCGTCGGTGAGCGCGTCGGCGGTGTCGGCGTCATGCATCTCGAAGGTGAGCTTCAGCTTCAGAAAGGTCGGCTTGCCGTCGGCGGACTGGATGTTCACCACCTGGTCGGGCAGGGTGTAGAAGGTCACGCCGTCGGGCCCGTCGCGGATGACGGGCGCGTTCTTGTCGTCCTTCTTGGCGCCCTCGCCGCCCTTCTCGTCTTTCTTCTTCTTGTCCTTCTTCGCCTTGGCTGCGTCCGCCGCGGCGGCGGCCGGAGACTTGGGCTGGAACATGAAGAAGGCGCCCGTTCCACCGCCGCCCAGGACCAAGACGCCCGCGACGATGGCGATCAGCATGATCGGCAGCTTTTTCTTTTTGCGCGGCGCGCCCTCGCCTTCGGCGCCCTCCGCATCGGCAGGCGCAACGGCAGGCGCTTCGCCTTCCGCCGGGGCTTCCTCGCCGCCCTTCGGCTTTTTCTTCTTGAACAGCATAGCCCGCACGCCCTCGCACCGCCGAGGACACCATCGAGTCGGTTTGGTTAACGACTGGTTTGGAAATGGCTTCCGGCGGGCAAATTCTGCCGGGCCGGATCGGGTCCCTGCCTCAATTTAGTGCGCCATAACTATTTGAAAAGAAAGGCGTTAACCATAAGGCCCGGCGCTTGCATGGGGCTTGCCCGAGTTCTTAAGGACCGGACGCCGCACCCGTGGACAACATCGCCTACATCGGCCTGTCGCGACAGACGACCCTGCAAAAGCAGATGGACGTCATCGCGAACAACATCGCCAACATGGACACGGCCGGGTTCAAGGTCGAGGAGCTGATGACCAAGGTCCAGCCGGGCGGCCCGGCCAAGGACGCCGAAATCAACGGCCCTGCCCAGTTCTCCATGGCCAGCGGCCTGGCCCGCGACTTCAGCGAAGGCGAACTGTCCGAGACCGGACGTTCCACCGACGTGGCGATCGACGGGCCCGGCTTCTTCAAGATCTCCACGCCCCAGGGCGAACGCTATACCCGCGACGGCCGCTTCGGCCTCGACGCTCAGGGCAAGCTGGTCAACGCCAACGGCCATCCGGTGCTCGACGACTCCGGCGGCGAGATCACGCTCGATCCGTCCAACGGCGCGCCGCAAATCTCCGCCGACGGCATCATCAGCCAGCGCTCCAAACAGGGGTCCACCTCGACCCGGGTCGGCAAGATCGGGGTGGTGAAGTTCGACACCCTGTCGGTCCTCCAGAAGGAGGGCGACAACAGCTATTCCAACACCTCCAACGCCCAACCGATCCCCGCGACCGAGGCGCGGCTGCGCCAGGGCATGGTGGAATCATCCAACGTCAAGCCGATCGTCGAGATCACCAATCTGATCCAGGTGCAGCGCGCCTACGAGCGCATCTCCAACATGGTTCAGCAAACCAACGACCTTAGCCAGTCGTCGATCGACCGACTGGCGAAGGTGGCATGAGGAAGATCTAGATGCGCGCTCTCAGGATCGCCGCCACCGGCATGGCGGCCCAGCAGATGAACGTCGAGGTCATCTCGAACAACATCGCCAACATGAACACCGTCGGCTTCAAGAAGCAGAGCGCGGTGTTCGAGGACATGCTGTACCAGAACATCGAGACGCCCGGCGCCCAGTCGTCGAACACCGGCACCGTGGTGCCCACGGGCGTGCAGCTGGGTTCGGGCGTGAAGGCCGGGTCGGTCTATCGCATCACGACCCAGGGCAGCATGACCCAGACCGGAAACCAGTTCGACCTGGCGATCAACGGCAAGGGCTATTTCCAGGTGCTGCTGCCGACCGGCGAGACCGCCTATTCGCGCGCCGGCAACCTGGCGGTGAACGACACCGGTCAGCTGGTCACCGCCGACGGCTATCAGGTCATCCCGCAGATCACGATTCCGCAGAACGCCACCGGCGTCACCATCTCGCAGACCGGCCAGGTGCAGGTGTCGATCGCGGGCCAGACGGCGCCGCAGCTCGTCGGCAATATGCAGCTCGCGACCTTCTTCAACGAGGCCGGCCTCGAGGCGCAGGGCAACAACCTGTACATGGAATCCGGCGCCTCGGGCGCGCCGGTGGTGGGCCAGCCGGGCCAGCCCGGTTTCGGCACCCTGATGCAGGGCTACACCGAAGCGTCCAACGTCGACCCGGTCAGCGAGATCACCAACCTGATCGTGGCGCAGCGCGCCTACGAGATGAACTCGAAGGTGGTCTCCGCCGCCGACTCCATGCTCGCCACCGCGGTTCAATCCAAGCAGTAGGTTGGCAAAGCCATGACCGCCCTCACCCTCACCCTGAACCGACACCCGGTGCTCAGCCGCCTCGCCATCGCGGTCGCCGCCTTCGTGCTGCTGTTGCTCGCCGGGGCCGCGTTCGCCGGCACACCGGTCGACCTGCGCGACACGCCGGAGTCGGCCGGGCCGCGGATCACGCTCGGCGACCTGTTCGACGGCGCGGGCAATGCGTCCAACGTGCCGGTGGCGACCGCCGACGACGGCGCGCTGACCATGGTGCTGGACGCGAGCGCGGTGCAGCGCATCGCGCATATGCACGGCCTCGACTGGGCTAATGCGACGGGCTACCGCCGCCTCGTGGTGCAGATGGGCGGAGCGCCCGAACGCGAGGTCGCCTCGGCGGCGCCGGTGCGCGGCGGCAAGACGGTCGACGCACTCACCTTCTCGCGCAACCTTGCCACCGGCGAACTGATCCGCGCCGAAGACGTCTTGTGGTCCAAGGTGCAGGCGCATCTGGTTCCCGGCGACGCACCCAGCGATCCGTCGCAGGTCATCGGCATGTCGACGCGCCACACCGAACGCGAAGGCGTGGTCGTCGCCGCGCGCGACCTGATCGCGCAGAAGGTCATCAAGAAGGACCAGATCGTTTCGGTGACCTACGACGCCGACGGCGTGACCCTGAAGCTGCAGGGCAAGGCGCTCGGCGACGCTGCGGCCGGCGACGTCATCCAGGTCCTCAACACCCAATCGAAGAAGACGATTGAAGCGGTGGCCACCGGCCCCGGAGAGGCCGTCACCGGCCCCCAGGCGGACAGCCTGAAGTCCCGTCGTTTCGCTTCCATCCAGTAGGCGCCAGTCAGGTGTACATTCCCATGCGCAAAGCCGCCCTCCTCGCTTCCGCTGTCGCCGCGTCCGCCGTTCTCAGCGGCTGCGCCGCGGGCCACGCCGTGCGCGAGACGCTCGCGGGTCCGCAGGAGCATCCGATGCAGTTCCCCGCGTCGCTGACGCCCACGCAGCAGCAGGTCAACAAGCTCCAGATCGAAGCCCAGCCCGCCTCGGCCAATTCGCTGTGGCGCGCCGGCGCGCGGACCTTCTTCCACGACCAGCGCGCGCGCAACGTCGGCGACATTCTGACCGTGCAGGTGCAGATCAACGACAGCGCCCAACTGTCGAACGAGACCAACCGTACGCGCACCAGCGGCATGACTGCCGGCGTCGCCCACTTCTTCGGCCTGGAGTCGAGCCTCGGCAAGATCCTTCCGTCCGGCTACGACCCATCGAAGATGATAGATACGTCCGGCGCCACCAACTCCGACGGCAAGGGCGTCATCACCCGCTCGGAAGCGATCCAGCTCACCCTCGCCGCGGTGGTCACCGCGGTCTTGCCGAACGGCAACCTGATCATTCAGGGCCGCCAGGAGGTGAAGACCAACAACGAGCTGCGCGAACTGACCGTCGCCGGCATCGTTCGTCCCGAGGACATTTCCTCGATCAACACCATCCTCAGCACCCAGATCGCCGAAGCCCGCATCAGCTACGGCGGCAAGGGCGACGTGAGCCGGATCCAAAAAGCGCCGGGCGGCCAGGCCCTGCTGGAACGCTTCTCGCCGTTCTGACGGCGGCGCTCACCGTAAATCCACCGTATTTACGGTGCGGCGGAGGGGTCGCTTCCCGGTAAATCACCGTATTTGCGGCGCCCGCCTTCACCAGCGGGCGTTTCCGTTTGAATTGTCAAAGACCCGTCGCGGCGACAGTGTGGGACGCATGAACCGGAGGCGCAAGGGCCGGAAAAGGTCTGAAAGTGAAGCAGACCTAGCGTCTGATCGGGGAGACGGCTGCACCCGTCACGAACGCGCGCAGGTCTTCCGAAAGCTTCACGCGTTGTGCGCGGTCGCGGTACATCATGTGGCCGCCGTCGTAGCAGGTAACCGTGACGCGGGCGCGGATCGCCGGATCCAGCGAGCCGATGACCAGCGCTTCGCCTTCGCAGGTGTTGGTGGGATCATAGCGGCCGAGCGCCACGAACACCTTGAGGTCGGGGGCGGCCGCCATCGCGTTCTGGGCCCAGGGCGGATTCATGTTGAAATAGTGCCAGACCTCGCCGTCGGCTCGGCTCGCGGCTCCCTCGGCAGCAGCATTGGGCGATTGGTTGTAGACCCATTGCTTGCCGCTGCTGCGCCGCGCGGGCCCGGGTGTCGGCGCGTAGCCGCCTTCGAGGCTGCGATAGCCGAGGTCGCTGTCGTAGCCGAGCTCGCCCGCGTAGTTAAGGCTGGTCGAATAGTTCAATTCGTCGCGCAGGTATTGCGCGATATAGAGATGGCGCTGTGGCGACTGCTGTTCGTCGCCGAAAACGCGGGTGTCGGTGTCGGATAGCTCGCGGCCCTTGTCGCCGTCGTAGAAACCCTTGAGAAAAGCGTCAGTATTCATGACCATCGTCTTCGCGTCGATCTGGTCTATGCGGACACCGGTATAGGCGGCGAGCCGGCGCACGATCTTAGTCCGGTCTTCGGCGGACAGGCGCTCGGGATGTTCGAGCGCGGGCCAATAGACGGTCTTCGTCCAGACATCAGCGGCTTTGAGCGTGGCTGAGGGATCGCGCTGCAGCGCCGGGACGAGGCGGTGATAGTGGAGCGCGGTTGCCGTACGGGCCTGCACGTTCATGGCGTTCCAGAAGGCGGGCGTTTCGGGCGTCGAGGGAAAGCCGCCTGAGATCAGGATCAGACCCGAAAGGTTCACGCCACTCTTGGCCAGCGTCTCCGACACTGCCGCGGCCCGCCAGACGCCGTAGCTTTCACCCAGGACGAACAGCGGCCGGTCCAGCGCGTGGAACCGCGCGCGATAGGCGCGCACGAACTCTGCCGCCTCGGCGATATCGCCTTTCATATTGAAGAACTCGGGCGCGAACTCCGGTTTCTCGACGCGACTGAAGCCGGTTTCCACCGGGTCGTAGAATACGAGGTCGCTCTTGCTCAGCAGCGTCTCAGGATTGTCGACGAACCCCGATGGCGTGATCAGCCGCGGTCCGAGCAGTTCGGTATGGAGATAGACCGAGGCGATGGTCGGGCCGCCGTTCCAGGCGAAGGTGACCGGCCGGTGGGCGCCGCGGTTGGTCACCACATAGGCCACGAAGAAATCGCGCGCATGCACCTCGCCGGTCTCGTCGACGCGGATCGGCAGGCGGCCGGCGCGCGCCTCGTACTCCAACGGACCGTCAGGCGTCTGGATGATGTGATGCGTCACCACGATCGGCTCATCGCCGCTGTTCAGCGGCGCAATAGCATCGGAGGTCTGTGCAACGGCGACCGACGCGAGAAGGAAGGCGGCGAGGACGGTAACCAACGCGAGTAATCGGGACATGGCGCTCAGTGCATCAGGGCTTGCATGAAGAAGACGGTCTCGGCGGCCAGCAGGTCGGGGCGGCGCAACGGATCGGGCGCGCCGTGGCCGCCCTCCGGGTCCTCGATGAACAAAGGATCCGCACCAAGCGCTTCAAGCCGCGCTGCAAACCGACGGGCTTGACCGGGACCGACCTGATTGTCCTCCGTCGAGGTGAGGACCAGAACGCGCGGATAGCGCACGCCTGGGCGCAGATTTTCATAAGGCGAATAATCGAGGATGATCGGCAGCGCCTTCGGATCGTCCCAATCCCCAAACTCAGCCTTCTGCCCCTTGATAATGCCGGACTGGGTCGTGGTGCGCGGATCGAGGTCAGTGACCGGCACGCCGACAAAGGCGGCCCCGAACAGGTCCGGACGCTGGGCCACCATGGCGGCGGTGAGAAGGCCGCCGCAGGAACGGCCGTAGATCCCGAGCTCTTGCGGCGTGGTGAAGCCCCTGTGCGTCAGATTCTCCGCTACCGCGATGAAGTCGTCGAAGGCGACCTGCTTGTGCAGGCCGGCGCCGGCCAGGTGCCACGCTTCGCCGCGTTCGCCGCCGCCGCGGATCGCGGCGGTAACGAAGGCTCCGCCATGCTCGAGCCAGGACGCGAGGCCGCGATTCAAGCCGCCGGAAAAATAGCCGGGGTCGGCGTTGATGCCGAAACAGCCATAGCCAGTCATGATCGTGGGCGTGGGACCCGCAGGCAAGTTCTTCGGGCGCACGAGATAGTAGTCGATGGCTGTCCCGTCCTTTGCCCGCGCAGCGCGGATGTCGACGACGTACTGCCTCGCATCGAGAATCGGTCTGCCTGACGCAACGGTCACCGGCTTGCGGCCGGGGGCCACGACGGTCATCATCGGCGGTGTCAGGAATCCTTCCTTTTGCACGAGGAATTGGCTTCCGACGCCGTCCGGCTCCACGACGGACAGGCCATCCCCGCGCGGCGCCTCGACTGCCGTATACGCGCTCCAGCCTCCGCTGGGTCCGGGGCGCGCGACCACGACGGATTTCCGCAGGTTGCGGTCCTCGACGAAGACTACGCCGGAGCCGCTCGCTTGTACGCCGTCATTCACATAGACGCCCTCGCGCGGCGTAAAGACGGCGCTGTAACGATGACTTGCGTTCGGGCGCACGTCGTAGGCGACAACGGATTCGGCGGGATAGGTCTTACCGTCAAGCGTCGCGGTCTTCGCCAGTTGGACGGCGACATAAGGAAAGACGAGAGCCGCCTGCCCGACCGACTTGACCTTCTCCGGAAGCGCGATCGGATTGAGTTCGCCGTCTCGAGCGATCAACTCGTAGCTGACGGTCGAATAGTCATGAATAACCTTCAGCACGCCGCGCCGATTCGCCCCTGCGCCGAAGGCGTTGACTTCCACGATCGAGGTGTCTGGCGCGGCGGTGTAGATCGGCTTTGCGGCCGAGAGCGGCGTGCCGCGCCGCCACAGCCGGATCGTTGCCGGGAAATTACTAGGCAAAGCGGCGCTGCCCGAGAGCGAGTGACCAATCAACAATGTGTCGGGTCCCAGCCACGCCATGACCATGCGGTTGGGCGGCGTCTGGAATCCGCCATGGACAAACGCGCCCTTGCCGAGATCAAACTCGCGCAACGCCAAGTTCGACGATCCCTTGGGCGAGAGCCCTAGCATGCAGCGGTCGAAACGCGGCGGCAGGCAACGATCGGCGAAGTCGAACAGGCTCAGGCCAGACAGCACGTAGGACGATCCTTCGCGCCGGTTTAGCGCGGCGACATCGAGAACCGTGCGCCAAGCGAGCGGCGCGCCGTCCTGTTTGGCGGCGACCTGCAGCAAGCCGTCCGGATGTCGTTCATCGCGGATCAGGCGCACGAAACGTTGGCCGAGCAGATAGACAGTCGGGAACGGCGCGCTCGCCCGCAGCCGCGCCATGAGATCGCGCTCCACGAGGGGGAACTGGGGGTCGGCCTTCAGCTCTGCGACCGCCTTGTCCGTACGCGCCTTGGCCCAGGCAACGGCCGCGGGAGCGTGAGCGTCTTCGAGCCATTGAAAATTGTCGACGGGCGCAACGCCCCCCCACGACGCCGTTGCGAATAAGGTGGCGAGCGCCGCCAGGCATATGAGAGACCGCCTCATGCGGGCGCGCCGTTCACGGCGCGGGCAAGCACCGACAGAAGCCGTTCGATGTCAGTCACGTCGTTGTACACGGACGCCGAGATCCGAAGGCGATGCTTCGACAACTGCACCTTGATCCGCGCCTTCTCCAGTGGCGGCCCCAGGAGCTTGGCCGCGTCCCGGCGCGCAAACGCGATGGTCGGCGCATCCTGACCACGCGGCGTGAGCGGCAGAAACCCCAGACGCGGCATCTCGTCCTGGAGATGTGCGATCAAAGGCGCGCGGTACGCCGCAATGTTTTCGACGCCGACCGCATGCAGATAGTCGAGGGAGCCAGTCAGGCCTGCGAGCGCGCCCCAGCTCGGAGTCGCGACTTCGAACAGGCCCACGGCGTCGTCGCTGAGGGTGTAATCGATTGCGCGATCGCCCGGCGTGTCGAAGGGATAGACATGGCTCTCGTAGGTTTTGTACTGGCGCCAGCCTTCTTCGGGACGCTGCAAGCCTTTCAACCGATCCGGGCGCACATAGAGGAAGGCGACGCCGAACTCGCCCATCAGCCACTTGTAGCCGCCGCAGCAGCAGAAATCGACACCGCTGGCTTTCACGTCGAGCGGCACGGCGCCCGCCGCCTGGATCACGTCGGCGTAGACCAACGCTCCTTTCGCATGCGCGATCTCGCATACCGATCCCAGGTCGTATTGAAACGCGGTGTCGCTCGACACGGCGGAAATCGCCACCAGTCGCGTCTTGTGATCGATCAGGCGATCGAGGTCATCGAGCGCGATGCGGTTGTCGCGGGGCGCCGCCACCGCGACCGGAACCCCGCGGCGGTGATACTCGCCGTAGATCTCGGGTGAATAATGAAAGGCGTCGGTGACCACGCCCGCGTCGGGACCGAGGTTCAGGGCCTGAACGACCAGGTTCTCGCCGACCATGGTGCTGGGGACTACCGCGATGTCCGCCGGATCCGCGTTGATCAGCCGCGCGAAACGTTCGACCGCCGCGTCACGCGGATTCACCGAAGCCCAGGGCGTATCGGGTTCAAGCCGGCGGCGCTGCAGATAGGCCTCGATGGCGTCGTAGGTCATGCGGCCCATAGGATGGCTGTAGGCCGCGTTGAGAAAGACGTGGTCGAGTTTGAAGTTCTCTCGATCCGGCAGGCGGACCCGCGCCGCAACCGGCGCCGCCATGGCCGCCCCAGGAATTCCCGGAGCGACCGCGAGCGATGCGGCCGTCCCGAAGAGTCCCCGGCGCGAAACGATCATCGTCTCACCACCGCTGGGTGATGCTGAGACCAATGGTGCGCGGCGGATTGACCGCGTAACGGAACGCGTCGCCCGCCGCGTTGCCGCCTCCGGTATAGCCCAAGAGTCCGCGCGAATCGGTGAGGTTGGTCACATAGAGATTGATCCGCGTCGGACCGTGGACCACGCCCGCGTGCAGGCCGATCTGGTCGAAGGCCGGCATGCGGAAGCCGATGGCGTCGAGCTCGCTCGAACGATAGCGCCAGTCGCCGCCGATGAAGCCTTTCCAAGCGTCATTCAGCGGGCGCTCGTACTCGACTTGAAACGAGGCGGTGGTCGCCGGCACATATTCGATCTGGTCGCCGACGTTCAGGCCAAGCCCCGGGTTCGGCGAGGTGTAATGCGCATCGGTGTAGGCGTAGCCGGCGGTCAGGCTGAGGCCGTGAACCGGCACCGCCTGGACCTGAGCTTCGATACCCTGGCTGATGGCGTTGCCGCCGTTGCCAGGCACGAGGTACGGCCCGCCGCCCACCGCAACCAGGGTCTGCAGGTTCTTCCAGTCGATATGGAAGGCGTCGAGATCGAGAGTGACTCGATCATCCCATGCCTTGGCCTTTACGCCGGCCTCATAACTCCACACCGTGTCGGGATCGTAGGTTGTGACGAAATTGGAAACGACCACCGGGGGCTGCGCGCGCCCGCCGCCAGGGCGAAAGCCGCTCGCGGCGCGCACATAGAGCATGACATCGTCGGTGACGCGCCAGCGGGCGCCCGCCGAATAGGTGTTCACGTCGTTGGTCAGATCGTCGATCCGCACGGCCGGGGCGCCGGTCAGGCTGTAGATAAGGCCGGTATCGTCATTTTCGTTGTGCTGTTCGATCCGGCTGTGACGCCAACCGGCGCTGACGTCGAGCGCCGGCGTGATGTAGTAGGTGGCGTCGACGAACTCGGCGAGTTCCTTCAGATCGTTGTGCGCATTGCCGATGGCCGGCTGGCCATAGGGTTGCGGCGCCACCGTTCCGCCCGGCCCCATCACCGTGATCAGAGCGTTCGTGACCGAGGACTCATCCTGGTAGAACAGACCGCCGACCCAGCGCAGGCGGCCGGCATCCTTCGACTCTAGCCGCAACTCTTCCGAGGTTTTGCCGACGTCGTAGTTGTTCACGTCACTGACGGTGCTGTCGGGCGCCTCGTGCAGCAGGGTCTTGTATGACGAGCGGGTATAGGTCGCCGTCACGTCGGTATAGCGATAGTCGTCTTCGTTCGAACGACCGGTGGCCGACACAAGGTTGGCCCAGCCGAGATCGTAGCGGATTTCCGCCGAATAGACTTCGTCGATTGAACGGTTCGGCTGTTCGAGATGCAGGGAGGTCTTCAGATCGCCGTACGAGGTATGAAACGGCGGTGGAAAATCAGGCACTGCATTGTAGGACACCGCGTCCAGACCGTCGGCGTCGGTGCGCTGGTAGACGGCGCCGAGGCGGACCTGCAGCGCTTGGGTCGGCTGGTACAGCGCCGAACCTCGGACGCCCCATGCCTTGTCGCGGTTGATGTCCTTATCCCCGGTCAGGACGTTGTCGATGAACCCCGCGTCTTCCCGATAAAAGGCGCTGGCGCGGAGGCCAAGTTCGTCCTGGATGATCGGCGTCGTTCCAGCCACGCGAAACTTGTAGCCCACGCCGCCGTGCGCCACGTCGTTCACGTCGACGCCAAAATCGCCGGACGCAGCGGTGAGGCTGGGCGCCTTGGTAACGTACATAAGCAGGCCGCCCAGAGAAGACGCGCCGTAGAGCGTACCCTGCGGACCTTTCAGCACCTCCACACGCTCAAGGTCGGCGGGATCGATGTCGACCGTGTAGGACGCGCCCTGGGCTTCGTTGCTGGCCGAACCTACGGGGATATCGTCCACGTAGGTCGCTGTCGCCGAGCCAAGCGCCTGGGAGGCGACGCCGCGGATCGAGATCTGGTCCTGGCCCGGACGGCCGTAGGAGGTGAACTCCACGCCAGGCACGAAGCCGAGGTAGTCTTCGAGGTTGTTGGCGTTCATCTGTTCGAGCTTGGTCCCGCTGATCGCGGAGATGCCGCCGCCCACGGTAGACAGTGGCTGGATGCGCTTATCGACCGTCACCACCAGCTCTTGCACCCTGGTCGCGGCCTCCCGCGGCGCGGCGTCCGCCATGGCGCCCAAATAGACAACGCCGCCTGCAGTGCGCTTTACCTCGAGGCCGCTCCCGCTCAGAAGCTGGCGCAATGCTTCATTGGCGGTGAAACTCCCGACCACCGCCGGCGCGCGCTTACCGCGCACGTCGTCTTCCGAGAAAATGATCGGCTGTCCCGAGACTTGGCCGTAAGTGCGCAGGGCTGCACCCAGGTTCTGCGCCGGAATATTGAAGTGCAAAGTCTGGGCCTGTGCGATTGCCGCGACTGGCGAGGCCAAGATCACGAGGGCAGCGGCGGCGACCGAGGATTGGAGTCCCTTGCGCGCGAATTTTTCAAACATCATGACGAACCCCCGAGCGGCTTTTCCGCTGTCATGAAGGTGTTACGGACGAGCGCGCCGAACCCGAACTTCATTTGGACGATTTTGTGAAACAGGCGTCCCATCCAGGACGATTCGGCCGTCGCGTTCCCTGGCTTTCACCGGGAACGCCGCTGTGAGACCTTGAACAAACGAGTCAACGTCGCCCGCGCGGAAGACGCCGGAGATGCGTACCCTCGCGGCAGCGGGGTCGCCCACTGTCATGGGCGTGGACGCGTACCGATCCATGCGCTCCACGGCAAGCGGCAGCGGCTCATCCTCGAATACCAACTGCCCGCCCTCCCAGGAGAGCGAGCGCACGGGGTCTACCGGCGCAACGGTTGCAATGAGCGATGCCGTCGCGCCGCCCGAGTCATCGGTGCGCGCGATCAATTCGTGGTCGGGTGTGAGCGCACGGTCCGCCGTCGCGTTAGCCGCGCCGATGGCGACCATTTGGGGCTTGTCGCCATGCTTGTGGTCCAGCACAGCGAGGCGGCCTTCGTAGAGGATCACGCGCACCTGATGACGCGCCAACTCGACGCTGAAAGAGGTCCCGGTCGCCACGACTTCCCGGCCGCCCGCCTCGACGCTGAAGGGATGCAACGGGTCCTTCGCCACGTCGAACTTGGCGCGACCGCGCTCGAGCCACAACGAGCGCCGCCCAAACGCGTAGCGTACGAGCACCTTGGTCTGCGCGTCCAACGACATGTGCGAGCCGTCGGAAAGCGCGACAATGCGGCGTTCGCCTAAACCCGTTTCGTATGCATGCGGCGCAACGACGCGCCACGCGCCGGCGAAGAGCACTGCAAGCGCCAGGCTGGCGGCCAGCGCACCCCAGCGCCATCGACCACCATGGGCGGGCCGCATGTGGCGACTGCGATGCGCGCGTTGCGCCGACGCCAGCGCCGATCTGCGAAGGGCGAGCATTTCCGGGGCCGCGGCATAGTTTTCTACCGCGCGCCAGGCGCCGACGATTTCGTCCATCGCCGCAGCGTTTTCCGGATCCTCGAGCCAGCGCTGGAAATCCACGCCGTCCGCATCGGACAGAGGACCTTCCGCCAGACGCACGGACCAGACCGTGGCTTCTGCTGCGCGATCGGTTGCGTCAGGGTGCGGAGAGGCGCCGCTCATTGTTCGTCTCCTAAGCGGGCGCGCAGATGCACGCTCGCGCGCACCACGTGTTTCTCGACGGCGCGCACGGACAGGCCGTACATGTCAGCAATCTCGCGTTGTTTCATGTTCTCCAGGCGAAAGAGGATGAAGATGGCGCGCGTCCTTTCCGGCAATTCCTTTAGCGCGGCGGTCACCGTGGCGAGCGCGCTCCGCGCCTGATACACGCGGTCCGGATCGCGCGCCTCGGTCTCGGCCGCATCCAGCGCCCCCTGCCCCAGAATGAATCGCGTTCTCACGGCCGACCGGCGGGCACGGTCGCGCAACAGGTTGGCCGCCATCTGAAACACGTACGGATCGGGCCGCTCCGATCTCAGGGTCGAGCCGTGAGCGGCGAGGCGCATCAGCACCTCCTGCGTCAAGTCCTCCGACTCGGCGTGGTCATGCAGACGGCGCAAGAAGAACGCCATGAGCGCCGGCCGAAACCGCCTGCTCAACTGACCGATATCGACCTGCGTCTCAGTCTGCACCAACCCGAAACCCTTGCACGCCCGGGCGGGCGCTATGGAATAATACGCATCGTCGCGCGAAATCCCCTCCCGCACGCCCCAATGCCGCCCGAGTGGCGGGTAAAGCTGGCGGTGGAGGGGCCTGACGCCTTGCGTCCCAAGGGGGAATTGCGCGAGGAAGGGTTTGGGGACCTTCAATGGGCAGAGGCTGATGACGATGACGCTCGACCGGCGCACGCTTCTCTACGGCCTGGCCGCGACCGCGCCGCTGGCGGCGAGCGCCTGTTCGCCGATCTCGAACCTGATCCACGGCGACCTGGCCTGGACCGACGCCACCGGGACCGCGGAACTGATCCGCAAGCGCCAGATCAGCGCGCGCGAGGTGGTGCAGGGCGCGATCGATCGAGCCAACGCGGTCAATCCCAAGCTCAACTTCCTGGTCACGGCCGATTTCGAGCGGGCGCTGAAGCGGGCCGGCGGCGAGCTCGCCGGGCCGTTCGCCGGCGTGCCCACCCTGATCAAAGACCTCTACGACCTGGAGGGCCTGCCGACCAAGAACGGCGCGCGCGCCCTCGCCCACGCGCCGCCGGTCAAGGCGTCCGAGCCGGTCGTCGCGGCCTTTCTGGCGGCGGGCTTCATCCCCATCGGCAAGTCCTCGACGCCCGAATTCGGCTCGCTGCCGACAACCGAGCCCCTGGCGGGCGGGCCGACGCGCAATCCCTGGGACCTGACGCGGTCGTCGGGCGGATCCTCGGGCGGGTCGGCGGCAGCGGTCGCGGCCGGCGTGGTGCCGGTCGCCCAGGCCAGCGACGGCGGCGGCTCGATCCGCATCCCGGCCTCGTGCTGTGGCCTGTTCGGCCTGAAGCCGTCGCGCGGGCGGATGATCGGCTCGACCGACAGCCTCAAGGAACTCTCGGTGAAAAACTGCGAGGCGCGCACCGTGCGCGACGCCGCCGGCGTGTTCGCCGCCCTCGAAAAGACCGGCGATGGCGCAACCCTGCCCGCCGTGGGCCTGGTCAAGGGACCCAACACCCGTCGACTGAAGATCGGCTGGATCGCGGCCGATCCCAACGGCCGGCCCGCCGACAAGCCGGTCGCCGACGCCACCCAAAAGGCGGCCGACCTGTGCAAGCGGCTCGGCCACACGGTCGAACCCATGGTCTGGCCGACGCTCTCCAAGGATTTCACCCAGGCATTCCTGGTGCTGTGGGCCGCCCGCTCGCCCGAGATCGTCCAGGGCGTCGCCAAGGCGCTGGGCCGCGCGCCCGGCCCGCAGGACCTCGAGCCCTTCACCCTAGGCATGGCGCGCGCCTCGGCGGCCCTGCCGGCCGGGGCGGTCGACCGGGCGATGGCGACCGTGGCCACCGGGGCCAAGGGTTACCTCAGCCTGTTTGAGCGCTACGACGTGGTGCTGACCCCGGTGCTGTCGAGCGCGCCTCCCAAACTGGGCTGGACGCGCGGCGATGTACCCTATGACACGCTCATTGAGCGCCTGATCGAGTATGTGGGATACACCCCCATCGTGAACGTGGCCGGAAACACGGCTATGAGCGTGCCTCTATCGTGGACCGACGCCGGGCTTCCGGTGGGCGCCCACTTCGCCGCAGCCCCCGGCCAGGAGCGAACCCTGTTCGAACTGGCTTTCGAATTGGAGAGGGCGCAGCCCTGGGCCGACAAGAAACCGCCCGTGCACGCCTGACCTCAAGACCATTGGTGAGACCGAGATGAAACGAACGATCCTTCTTCTGGCGGCGGCGTCCCTGTTCAGCGCGGGTCTCGGAGCCTGCATGCACCATGGCCCGCGCGTCGCGCTCGGCAGGAAATCGGTGGTGATGGCCGGGGCGCCCAAGGCGGCGCCCGGCATGGACTGGCGCTTCGCCCCCGAGGGCGATGACGCCGCGCTGATCTACGGCGGCGCAAAAGGCGGCGACGTGAAGCTGATGCTCGCCTGCGCGCACAAGTCGGGATCGGTCAGCATCGGCCAGCCGGTCGCCGATCTGCCCGAAGGCGCACACGCGATGACGCTCGTCTCCGGCTCGGTGCGTTCCACCGACGAGGGCGTGGTCCAGGCGGCGCCGTCCAATCCGGACCTGCAGGTCTTGACCATCAAGCTCAACACCATGGCGCCGATCGTCCAGGCCTTCGAAACCCGCGGCTGGATCAGCGTGCCCAACGGTAGCGACCGCCTGGTTCACATGGTCCCGCACGCGGGCAACCGCGCGGTGCACCAGTTCTTCGCGTTCTGCGAGTGATGCGGGGCTGAAGAGAGTCCACGGACCACACGGAAATCACGGAAATAGCTAAGAGGCCGGCCGCGTCGATATTGCCGGCCTTTTTGTTTGCCCACGAAAAACACGAAAAGCACGAAAACGCTTATCTCCGCCGCGTCGCAGACGCGGCTTAGATTGACGGGCGCTGCGCGCCAAAGCTCTGAAGCACGACACGTTCGTGATTTTCGTGGGCAATTCTTCTTACGAAGCGCGAGGCGTCCGTGCTTTCCGTGTGGTCCGTGGACTCTCTTCTCTTAGGCGCGGACGGCCTTCGATGTCGCGTCGATGCCCAGCGCGTTCAGCGCGCTTCTCGCGATGCCTTCGGCGTCGAGGCCGGCGACCGCGTACATGACTTCGGGTTTGTCCTGGTCCTGGAAGACGTCGGGAAGGACCAGGGTGCGGATTTTCAGGCCGCGGTCGAGCGCACCCTTGTCGGCGAGGAATTGCAGGACGAAGGCGCCGAAGCCGCCGACGGCGCCTTCCTCGACGGTCACGATGGCTTCGTGTTCACGCGCGAGCCGCAGGATGAGGTCTTCGTCGAGCGGCTTGGCGAAGCGGGCGTCGGCGACGGTGGTCGAGACGCCGCGGGCGGCGAGCAGATCCGCGGCCTTCAGCGAGGCTTCCAGCCGCGTGCCGAGCGAGAGGATGGCGACGGTTGAGCCTTCCTTCAGGATGCGGCCCTTGCCGATTTCCAGCGGCGCGGAGAGTTCCGGAATTTCGACGCCGACACCGTCGCCGCGCGGGTAGCGGAAGGCTGACGGGCGGTCGTCGATTTCACAGGCCGTCGCGATCATCGCGGCCAGTTCGGCTTCGTCGGCGGCGGCCATCAGCACGAAGCCCGGCAGGGCGCCGAGATAGCCGATGTCGAAGGAGCCCGCGTGCGTGGGGCCGTCGGCGCCGACCAGGCCCGCGCGGTCCATGGCGAAGCGCACCGGCAGACGCTGGATGGCGACGTCGTGCACGACCTGGTCGTAGCCGCGTTGCAGGAACGTTGAATAGATCGCAGCGAACGGCTTCATGCCCGCCGCGGCAAGACCGGCGGCAAACGTCACCGCGTGTTGTTCGGCGATGCCGACGTCGAAGGTGCGTTCGGGAAAGCGTTCGCCGAAGATGTCGAGGCCGGTGCCCGACGGCATGGCGGCGGTGATGGCGACGATGGAGGGATCGCGTTCGGCGCGCTTGATCAGTTCGTTGCCGAACACCTTGGTGTAGGACGGCGCGTTGGATTGCGCCTTGGCCTGTTTGCCGGTGACGACGTCGAACTTGACCACGCCGTGGTACTTGTCGGCGGCGTCTTCGGCGGGCGGATAGCCCTTGCCCTTGCGGGTGACGACGTGAACCAGCACCGGCTTGTTGTCGACGGCGGCGGCGTTCCTCAACACCGGGATCAACTGATCCAGATCGTGACCGTCGATGGGACCAACGTAGTAGAAGCCGAGTTCTTCGAAGAAGGTGCCGCCGGTGACCATGCCGCGGGCGAACTCCTCCGCCTTCTTCGCAGCCTTCGCCATCGGCTTGGGCAGGTGTCCGGCGACCGACTTGCCGAACTTGCGGAAGGAGCGGTAGGCGCCGCCGGACACCAGCTTGGCAAGGTAGTTCGACATGCCGCCGACCGGCGATGCGATCGACATGTCGTTGTCGTTCAGCACCACAATCAGGCGCGTGGTGGTGGGCGCCGCTTGGTTCATCGCCTCATAGGCCATGCCCGCGCTCATCGAACCGTCGCCGATGACGGCGACGACGTTGTTGTTCTCGCCCTTGAGGTCGCGCGCGGCGCAGAAGCCGAGCGCGGCGGAGATGGACGTCGCCGCATGCGCGGCGCCGAAGGGGTCGTACGTGCTCTCGGCGCGCTTGGTGAACCCGGAAAGGCCCCCGCCCTGGCGCAGGGTGCGGATACGGTCGCGGCGGCCGGTCAGGATCTTGTGCGGATAGGCCTGGTGGCCGACGTCCCAGATCACGATGTCCCGGGGCGTATCGAACACCGCATGCAGCGCCACCGTAAGCTCGACCACGCCCAGACCCGCGCCCAGGTGTCCCCCGGTCTGGCTGACCGCGTCGATGGTCTCGGCGCGAAGCTCGTCGGCGACCTGCTTAAGCTCGGGAAGGGTGAAGGAACGCAGGTCCGCGGGCTCGTGGACCTTGTCGAGCAAAGGGGTGTCTAAGGACATCTTGTCTCTTTCCCCAAACTCGGGGCGGGGGCGGACCCGTTACGACCTGCGCTGTAGCACGAAGTCGACGCTGGCTCGCAGGAATTTGGCGTCGTCGTCGAACAAATCCAGATGGGCCCGCGCCTGTTCCGCCAGGAGGTCCACCCGCTCGCGCGCCGCGTCCACGCCCAGGAGGGTGACGAAGTTGGTCTTGCCCTTGGCGGCGTCCTTGCCCTTGGCGGCCTTGCCCAACAAGTCCTCGTCGCCCTCGGCGTCCAGCAGGTCGTCGACGATCTGGTAGGCGAGGCCGAGGTCGTTGGCGAACATCATCAGGGCGGAGCGTTCGCCGTCGGGCGCCTGGGCCACGATCAGGGGAATTTCGAAGGCGAAGGCGATCAGCGCGCCGGTCTTCAGCCGCTGCATCCGGGCCACTCCGCCCAGGTCCTCGCGCACGCCCAGGAGGTCGATCATCTGGCCGCCGGCCATGCCCTTGGCCCCGGCGGCGACGGCCAGTTTGCGCACCAGCTCGCCACGGATCTTGGGATCGTCGGAGGTGTCGGGGTGGGCCATGATTTCGAAGGCGGCGGAATGCAGCGCATCGCCGACGAGCACGGCCGTCGCTTCGTCATAGGCCTTGTGCACGGTCGGACGGCCGCGGCGCATGTCGTCGTCGTCCATGCACGGCAGGTCGTCGTGCACGAGACTGTAAGCATGCACGCATTCGAGCGCGCACGCCGCGCGCAGTACGGCGCGATCTTCCGCGTCGAACATGCGTCCGGTTTCGATGGCGAAGAAGGGTCGCAGGCGCTTGCCGGGACCAAGCGCCGCGTAACGCATCGCCTCGGTCAGTCTCTGTTCCGGGCCGTCGGCGCGCGGCAAGAGTTGATCGAGTGCGACGGTGACGACGTCGGCCGCTTCGGCGACGCGTTCGGCCACCTGATCAAGGAGCGTGGTTTTGGGAAGGACCGCGCTCAACGCACCCTCACTCGAACGTCGCGGGTTCGACCGCCTTGGCTTCGCCGCCGACGCCGACGACGATCTTTTCGACGCGCAGACGCGCGGCTTCGAGTTTCGCTTCGCAGTGCGCCTTCAGCTTGGCGCCGCGTTCGTACTTCTCGATCGAGGCTTCCAGCGGCGCCTGGCCGGATTCCAGATCGGATACGATCTGTTCCAGTTCCTTCAGCGCTTCCTCGAACGAAAGCTGGGCGATGTCTTTGGTGTCAGCCATGGGGGGCGTCGGGCATGGGGGAGGCCGGCGGTTGCAAAGCGGCAAACTAGACGGGTGATATGGCGCCCGCAATCTATGTGTTTGGCTAAGTGTTTTGGGGCGACGCGGAAGTCAGACGCCGCGCTTCTCGAACCGGCGGGTCGACCAGTAACGATAACCCTCGTTGCGGACCAGCTTCCAGCCCATCCGCTTCAGGTCCGCACCTATCATATGATTAAAAAAACCGTGGGCGAGGACCAGGACGTCGCGTCCCTCCTCGGCCAGGGCGGCCAGGGTTTGGGCGGCCTTCAGCGAGCGGGCCTTGGCCTGCGCATAGGTCTCCTGGCCTTCGGTGTGGTTGAACGCCCACCACCAAAACCGGGCGACGCCCCCCCAATAGCGCGGCGACAGCTTGATGAACGACGGCAGGTTGGGCGGCGGCAGGGGCGCCTCGACGAACAGCGGATCCTCCACGAACGGCCGCTCGCCGCAGACGGCGCGCGCGGTCTCGATGGAGCGCGGACGGCTGGAGGAGAAGACCGCGTGGGCGTTGCGCGCCGTGCGCTTCAGATGCCGGGGCGGGACCTGCCCTTCGAGCAGGCCGACGCCCTCGTAGGTCCCCCACCAGTCGCGGTAGCCGGCCGAATCGAGGCGCACCCGCCGCGACAGCGCGGGCTCGCCGTGACGGGCCAGGATTATGGCGCCCGGCTTGACCGCGGCGGGCTCAGTGGAATCACGGGAGGCCTGGGGCCGTGCGGTGTCCAGCGTTTCGATCGCCATGCCCTTGAGCCGGGTCGCCTCAGTCGCGACGGAGCTCACGCCTCCTGCAACGCCCGCACGTGCGCCGCGGCCGAACGGCCCAGCGCCTCCAGGTCGTAACCGCCCTCGAGGGACGAAACAACCCGGCCCCGGGCCGCAGGGCGGGACGCCTCGACCACCGCGCGGGTGGCCCAGGCGTAGTCCTCGGCCTCCAGCGACTGGTGCGCGAGCGGATCGCGGCGGTGGGCGTCGAAACCGGCGGAGATCAGCACCAGGTCGGGGCGGAACGCATCCAACGCCGAGAGAATGCGAGTTTCGAACTGGCGCCGCCACAGCTCGCGCGCCGCGTGCGGCGGCACGGTGGCGTTGCAGATGTTGCCCACGCCGGTGAAGCTTTCCGGGCCGGTGCCGGGATAGAGCGGCGACTGGTGGATGGAGCCGAGAAACAGGGTGTCGTCTTCGGCGAAGGCGGCCTCGGTGCCGTTGCCGTGGTGGACGTCGAAGTCGACCACCGCGACGCGGTTGAGCCCCAGCGACTGCGCCGCGCGCGCGCCGACCGCGACCGAAGAGAACAGGCAAAAGCCCATCGCCGTATCCGGCGTCGCGTGATGGCCGGGCGGCCGCACCGCGCAGAAGGCGCGATCGGTCTCGCCGTTGGCGACCGCGCGCACCGCTTGAACGACAGCGCCGGCGGCAAGGCGCGCGGCGCGGATGCTGCCGGGCGAAAGGGTCGTGTCGGCGTCGAGGCTGCGCACGCCGGACGCGGGCGAGGCGTCGATCAGGCGTTTGACGTAGGCGGCGGGATGCACGCGTTCGAGGTCTTCGACGCTCGCTTCGGCGGCGTCGCGACGGTCGATGTCGAGGCTCGTGTCCGCGTCGAGCCCGCCCAACACCGCATGCAGCCGCTCCGGCCGCTCCGGATGCCCCGCGCCGGGGCGGTGGTCCAGCATGTCGGGATGGGTGAAGAGCGCGACGGTCATGGGGCGGAGTGTAGCGGTCTTGGTTTACCGAGGAAGCAGACAATTGGTCTCCTTCTCCCGGTCGGGTGGCGCGAAGCGCCGGTTAAGGGGAAGGGACGGGACAGAAAAAATCGCACCGTCGATGACGTTAGTTCGCCTTCGACCCCCGTACCCCCTCATCCGGTCCTTCGGACCACCTTCTCCCATGGGAGAAGGAACTCCTGTGGGCCCGACAGCACTTTAACTGCCCTCGCTCGCCCGCTATTCCTGAGACATGAGCTACACCATCCGACCAGCCGGCCCCGACGACGCGCCCCTGCTGTCGCGGCTGGCGCGCGAGACGTTCACCGAGACCTTCGGCCACCTCTATCCGGCCGAGGACCTGAACGCCTTCCTCGACGGCTCCTACGCGGTCGAGATCCTGCGCCGCCAACTGGCCGCGCCGCGCCAGCAGTGGCTGATCGCCGAGGACGCCGCGGGCCAAGCGGTCGGCTATGCCCAGGCCGGCCCCTGCGCCCTGCCCCACGACGCTGTCAGCGACGCCCACGGCGAGTTGAAACGCATCTACATCCGCCGCACCGCCCAGGGGACCGGCCTCGGACGCGAACTGATGGACCGGTCGCTGGCCTGGATCGACGAAACCTTCGACGGCCCGGTGTGGATCGGCGTCTGGAGCGAAAACATCAAGGCGCAGCGGCTGTACGAGCGCTACGGGTTTGCCAAGGCCGGCGCCTACGAGTTCGCGGTCGGCAGCGTGCGGGACCACGAGTTCATCTTGATGCGGAGCTGAGGATGGCGTCGTTTTCGCCGCAATTGGCTGCATCAGCCCGGCGGGAGCCAAACCCATGACCAAGGCCATCTCCGCGGTTCTCGTCGCGACGGCTCTATCGGTGGGCGCAATTTCCGCAAGCGCGCAAGACGATGCGGCGCGCGCGTGGACGCGGCAGGACATCGTAGCTGAGGTGCGCATAGCGGACAGCAGCGCTGAAAGGCTCCGCGCAAGGGCTCGGTTCCCCGACGATCTCGCCAAAGCGCAAGTGCGCGTACTTCTCAGCTGGGGATCGGGCGTGGATTATGAAACGAGCATCGTCGCTTATCGCGAAGGCGTAGCGCGCTGGCGGATCGAGCACGTCTATAACGGGGGCAACCTCGGGGCCTATAGCCGGGGCATGGTCACGGCGACCACCAGTTTCCTTTCTCCAGAAGCCGGCGCTGAACTCGATACGCTCGTGCGTGATCCAGCGCTGTATCAAGAACCGTTCTACGCGGAGGGGAACGTCCCTATTGGAGCGACGATCTCTATCCGTTTCGAGAAGCGTGCGCACGACGCTGTCTTTAGTGGCGCAATGCCCCAGCCAAATCTGACCGGCCGGATCATCGACATCCTAGACGAGAAGAATACCGATTGGCTGCAACAGCGGCGTGGAGCACATTAGCCCCATGTTCCTCCGCTTTTTCACCGAACTGCGCGACGCTAAGGTTCCGGTCTCCCTGAAGGAGTACCTCGCGCTAATGGAGGCGATGGACCGAGGGGTGATCGGGCGGTCGACGGATGAGTTCTATTATCTGTCGCGCGCGGCGCTGGTGAAGGACGAGAAGAACCTCGACAAGTTCGATCGGGTGTTCGGCCATGTGTTCAAGGGGATCGAGTCGGTCGACGAGAACCTGTTGGCGCAGATCCCCGAGGAGTGGCTGCGCAAGCTGAACGAACGCTTCCTCACCGAAGAGGAAAAGGCGCAGATCGAGGCGCTGGGCGGGTTCGAGAAGCTGATGGAGGAACTGAAGAAGCGGCTGGAGGAACAGCAGGGCCGTCACCAGGGCGGCTCGAAATGGATCGGCACGGCGGGAACTTCGCCCTTCGGCGCCTACGGTTACAACCCCGAAGGCGTGCGCATCGGCCAGGAAACCGGACGCAACGGCCGCGCGGTGAAGGTGTGGGACAAGCGCGAGTACAAGAACCTCGACGACAGCGTCGAACTGGGCACGCGCAACATCAAGGTGGCGCTGCGGCGGCTGCGCAAATGGGCGCGCGAGGGAGTGCCCGACGAGCTCGATCTCGACGAGACCATCGATGCCACTGCGCGCCACGGCTATCTCGACATCCAGATGCGACCGGAGCGCCGCAACACGGTGAAGGTGCTGTTGCTGCTCGACATCGGCGGGTCGATGGATGCGCATGTGAAGCTCTGCGAGGAGCTGTTCTCGGCGGCGAAGACCGAGTTCAAGCACCTGGAGTTCTTCTATTTCCACAACTGCCTGTACGAGGGCGTGTGGAAGGACAACCGCCGCCGCCACACCGAGAAGCTCGCGACCTGGGACGTGCTGCATCGTTTCCCGCGCGACTGGAAGGTGGTGTTCGTCGGCGACGCGTCGATGAGCCCCTACGAGATCGCCATGCCGGGCGGATCGGTGGAGCACTGGAACGAGGAAGCCGGCGCGGTGTGGCTGAAGCGCGTCACCGACATCTACGAGAAGGTGGTGTGGCTGAACCCGACGGCGGAGCGCTACTGGGACTATGCGCAGTCGACGCAGATGATCCGCGAGATGCTGGGCGAGCGAATGTATCCGCTGACGCTGCACGGCCTGGACCGCGCGATGCGTGAGTTGGGGCGGTAGGGCTCGTCGTCCTCCCGCCCGCAAGGCGGGAGGGCCGGACTGAGCGAAGCTCAGGCCAGAAGGGCAAGTGTTTGGAGCCCACCGTGCTTGAAGGTGATCGTTTCAGAAAATGGCGCTTGAGCTGAGCGCCGCGTTCACGCACCCCTTCGCTCATCACTGACCGTCAAGGGCTGCAAACACTTGCCCTCCTGGCCTGCGCGAAGAGCGCAGGCCGGTCCCCCCGCCTTGCGGGCGGGGGGACGTCGCGCGTAGCTAGTCCACCCCGTACAGCGCCGCATACGCGTCCACTGTCCCCGCGCGGACGTCCGCTTCGGTGATCATGGGGTAGCCGACGCCGGTCTTTTCGCTGGTCTTCCAGGCGTCGACGATCATGTCGCGGAGTTTCGACGAGCCGGCGGCGAGGCGCTCGGTCATGAAGGCGACGCCGCGGCGATCGCCCGGTGCGAAGCCGCCGTCCTTTTGCAGGCGGTAGAGCGGGACCACCTGGTCGCGCGTCGCGCTCAGATAGGCGACGACGCAGGGCATGATCGGCCCCTCGCAGGCCGTGTAGGGCGAGAGCTTCGCGGCGACCATATCGGGCTTCACGTTCTGGTGGACGTAGATCCCTTCCAGCGGCGAGTGGATCTTCTCCGTCGTAAAGCCGTCGGGGTTCGGAAACGGACCCCAGCCGTTGTAGTGGATGGTGACGTGCATCGGCTGGCTGGCATCGCCGACGTAGTGGCTCATCTCGCCGATGTCGCGCAGGATCAGCTTTTCGCGCTCAGCGCGGTCGTGTTCGAACCACGCCTTCTGTTCGGGGTTCTTTGCGGTCTCGATCGCGGCGGTGTCGACGCGCCAGTAGGAAAAGTCCTTGGTCACCTGCTGCCAGGTGTCGACGATGGAATAGGGCAGCCAACCGACCTTGGTCATGTCGTAGGCGCCGTCGGCGCGGATCGCCTGATCGTAGAGCTCGCGCGTGGGCGGAAGCTGGTCGATGGCCGGGCCGTGGAAGACGTGGCCCTCGTCGTCGAGGTTGACGAAGTGGCCCGGGTCGCGGTCGGTGTCGTGGATCTTGCCCGCGTCGCGCCAGCGGTCCGGCTCGCGCGACAGTTCGCCTACCGTCACGGCGGAGGCGTCGGTGCGCAGGAAGGCCGGCAGGTCGTTCGGCAGCGCCTTGATCGCGACGAAGCCGATCTCGCGGTGGCCCATGGCGCCCCAGGCCAGGGCGGCGGGCGCGGCGATCAGCGCGAGCGCGACGGTGGCCGTGGCGGCCAAGAACAATTTCCTACGCATCGGGACGTCAGCCCTCCGGGGCCAGAGTGATTTCGAGCCCGTTCAATTCGGGGGCCATCAGGATTTGACACGAGAGACGTGACACCGGTTTGACCATGAAGGCCTCGTCCAGCTTTTCGTCCTCTTCGTCGGATTTCGGATACAGTTTTTCGATCCACTGCGGCGACACGTAGACGTGGCACGTCGCGCAGGCGAGCGCGCCGCCGCACTCGGCCTTCAGCGGCAGGCCCGCGTCCTTGACGATCTCCATCACGCGCCAACCTTCGAGCGCGGGCAGGTCATGGACGACGCCCTCGCGGTCGGTGACGAGGATGTGCAGCGCGTCGTCGTCCATCAGGCGGCGAACTCGCCGGCGTAGGCGCCGATGCCAAGGTCGTGCTCGACGCGCGCGATCCAACGACCGACGGCGGGATAATGCGACAGGTCGAAGCCCCCCTCGCCCGCCAGGCGCGTGTAGGCGACGAGCGCGATGTCGGCGAGGCTGAGTTGTTCGCCCACGAGATAGGGCGATCGGATCAGGGCGTCCTCGAGTCGCAGCAAGGCGGCCGAACCACGGTCCCAAAGCTTGGGGTCCAGGTCGCCGGGCGCACGGTTAAGGTAGCGAAGCTGAAATCGCCGCACTGCGACATAGGGCTCGTGGCTGTATTGCTCCCAGAACAGCCACTCGAACATGCGCCCGCGGTCGTAGGGATCGGCCGGGATCAGGCGGGAATCCTCGGCCAGGTAAAGGATCATGGCGTTGGACTGGGCGAGCGTCCGGCCGTCGTCGAGGACCATCGCCGGCACCTGACCGGCCGGATTTATGGTCAGGAAGTCCCGCTTGCGAGTGGTCCCGTCCAGCGCGCTCGTTTCATGCCATTCATAAGGAATTTCAAGCAGATCAAGGACCCACCTCACCTTATGGCAGTTACCGGAGATGGAGTCGCCGTATACGCGCATGGCCACAAAGTCGCCCCAGTTGGTTCGGAAAAAGCGCCCGCTCAAGTCTGGAGCACTCTAGTCAGAGTTAGTGTCCGGCGCCCGGCGCGTCACGAGAAAAAAGGCCGATCATGCGACCTCTTCTCGGCGGCTTGGTTGCGTTGCTTGTTCTCAGCTTCGCATCGAGTTCGCTTGCCGACGATACCGAACGAGCCCCCCTTGCACACTCGCCGGGCCAGCGGATCGCCACGGCCAGTTTCATCCCGCACTGGATCCTGCGCGCGACCCTCTACCATGCGGGCGGCGGCGGCGGAGACTCGAAGGACTCGCTCGGCTGCCGACCGGTGGCGATGCGCACGGTCGCGGTCGACCCGACGGTGATCCCGCGCCGTACGATCCTGTTCATCGCCGAGACGGTGGGGATGCCCCTGCCCGGCGGCGGCGTGCACGACGGCTACTGGTATGCGTCTGACACCGGCGGCGCGATCAAGGGGTCGCGCATCGACCTGTTCACCGGCCGCGGCCACGGCTCGATGGCGCCGGCGTGGAAGTTCAACATGCACAAGCTGACCATCGCCAAGGCCGGCAAATTCGACGGCTGCCCGCCGGCCAAATAGGTCACGTTACGGTAAAGCGGTCTTACCGCCCATCTGGTCAAACTTGTGCGAACAGTCCTTGGCCCGCTCAAGGATTTCAGCCGCTTCTTTCTTGCTGCTTTCCACGTCTTCCTGCACGAGAGGCTTTACAAGCTCTGCGGCTCGAACGACCTCCAACCTCTTCCAATCGACGGTGGGGGATCGCTCGCTTAGGCTCCCCAAAAAGAATTGTTCCTGCTGAGCAATGTCCCCGTTTGCCGACGAATAGTCGGATTGCATCGATTTGGTCATTGCGTCAGAAATCATGATCGTCGCGCGATCCACGGCAGCGCATTCCAACACGGGATCTCGTCCTGATGAACACGAAGCGAGAATTAGACAAGCACCAATAGCTGCTGCCCAGGTTGTCATTGAATTGTGCCCCCGTTGTCTAAAACCCAATGTCATTGCACGTCACTTCACCCCCAGCTTGCGCTGCAGGTCCGAAGATGAGGTCGTGTACTGGAAGCGCAACTTCTTATCCGGGTAGACGTAACGAAACGCCTGTTGCGCCATCAGTGCGGTTTCGTGGAATCCGCTGAGGATCAGTTTCAGCTTGCCCGGATAGTGGTTGATGTCGCCGACGGCGAAGATCGTGGGTGTAGAGGTTTCGAACTTCTCGGTGTCCACCGGGATCAGGTTTTCGTGCAGGTTCAAGCCGAACTCCGCGACCGGGCCGAGCTTCATGGTCAGGCCGAAGAACGGCAGGAACGCGTCGCATTCCAGCTCGCGGGTTTCGCCGGGCGCGGTTTCGATGGTCACCGACGAAAGAGCGCCGTCCGCGCCGTTCAGCGTCGTGGCCTGACCGATCACCAAGTCGATCTTTCCCGCGCCTGCGAGCGCGCGCATCCGCGCCACCGAATGCGGCGCGGCGCGGAAGTCGTCGCGACGGTGCACCAGGGTCAATGACTTCGCGAGCGGCGCGAGGTTCAGCGTCCAGTCGAGCGCGCTGTCGCCGCCTCCGGAGATGACAAGGCGCTTGCCGCGGAAGTCCTCCATGCGTCGCACGGCGTAGTGTACGCCCACGCCCGCGCCTAGGTTCTCGAACACGTCGATGGCCGGGATCGGCGGCTTCTTCGGTTGGAACGAACCGCCGCCCGCAGCGATGACCAGGACCGGCGCCTCGATGCTCGTGCCCATGTCGGTGGCGAGGCGCCACTTGCCGTCGGCGGTCTTCTCCAGCGCGACCGCCATTTCCGCGAGGTGAAACACCGGACCGAAGGGCGCGATCTGTTCGATCAGCTTGTCGGTGATCTCCTGGCCCGACACCACCGCAAAGCCCGGAATGTCGTAGATCGGTTTCTCGGGGTACAGCTCGGCGCATTGGCCGCCCGGCCGGTCGAGGATGTCGACCAGGTGCGCCTTCATGTCGAGCAGGCCGAGTTCGAACACCGCGAACAGGCCCACGGGCCCCGCGCCGACGATGATCACGTCGGTCGCGTGCGCTTCGCCGGGCGCAGCGATGGTCACCGCTTTCCCCGGATGGGTCATCGCGCTAAACCCCGCGCCATGTCTTCTCTCACCCGGTCATCTCCTACCCACATCACCATCGACCCGCGTCCCGCGTCCCAGGACTGCCAGACCATGATCGAGGTGCGCCAGGGCGTCGACGCCGTCGACCGCGCCCTGGTGGAGCTCCTCGTCTTACGCCAGGGCTACATGGATGCGGCCGCCCGCATCAAGCCCGACCGCAACGTGGTCCATGACGAGGCGCGCATCGAACAGGTGATTTCCAACGTAAAGGCCCGGGCGGTTGCGCGCGGTCTCGACCCGGCCATCGCCGAACCGGTGTGGCGGACCCTGATTTCCCGCTGCATCGCCTATGAGTTCGAGGTCTGGGACCGGCTGCACGCTCAGGTGGGCGCGCGCAGCGACTGAAGCATGCGCTCGTGCATGTAGGCGGCCACGTCTCCCAGCGCGCGGTCCAGCGCCGCGTGCACCCGCTCCAGCGCCGGCGCGGCGAGGTCGTCGCCGGCGTGTTCGGCCTGGCCGCAGAGCTCCGCCAGCTCCTTGGCGCCGATGCCGGCGGCCGCGCCCTTCACCGTATGGGCCGCGTCGCGCCAACCGCCCGACCGGACGTCCAGCATGGGGCTCCAGATCTGGCACTGTTCGCGGAACAGGTTGAGGACCTCCTCGATCACCGTCCCATCGTTGTCGGCAAAGGATTCCAGCACGCTGAAGTCGACCGCGCCGGTCAAGTCGCGTCTGGCCATGGCGGTCTCCCGTGTACGGCAAAGGTCCGCCCGGCGCGCCAAGAATTAGTTAACGCTCAGTCCCGCAGGAACACGACGCGTTTCTTGCGGTTGGCGCGCATGTCGGCGATGTGCTGCTGGTAGGTCCCTGCGGCCCTCACGTCGCGCCAGCTTTCGTCGACCCAGTGGGTGTTCTCGATTTCCTTCTGGATCGCGCCGGCCGCCAGCCGCGGCGCGCGCAGGACCGCGTCGGCCACGCCGCCGATGACCGGCAGGCCGAGGTCGAGCCCGGCGTCGACCGCGATGTAGAAGAGCACCTTGATCATGGTCGTCGGCGACGCCCGCGCCGACGCCGCAAGGCCCAGCAGATACAGCGCCGTGATGGCGGTATAGGCCTCGAACAGGAGTTCGACGGGCAGGCTGAAGATCGAGGACGCGATGGCGATCAGGCCGTTGACGCCCAGGAGGCCAACGCCGCCGATGCTGATCAGGCCGTCGGAAAACCGCTTGGAATGCTCCAGCGAGACCCAGATTTTCTCGAGTTCGGGAATACTGCGCGCGACCATGGCCGTCCCCCCTGTCCTCGCCCGCAGGCTTAGCCCTACCTTAACGCAAGCGGCGCCATGGGCGATCCCTCAATTGGTGAACCCATTGTGGGCCGGGATGACGGCTTGGGAGTGACGGTTTGACGAAGCGGCTGACCCGGCTGGCGATCTGGGCGGCGTGGGTCGGCGTGATCGCGCTCGGGCTCGCGGTCGCGGGCGCGACCTATGAGGTGACCGACGACAAGGCGATCGACTTCCTCGCCCAGTTCGGCGCGCCGACGCTCGCGCTGTGCGCCGGGGCGCTGGAGATCGCGCTGATCTGGAGACGGTGGATCGCGGCGGCGGGTCTGGTCGTGACTGTCAGCGCGCTGGTGTTCGCCCTGCAAGGTCAATGGTTTCCGCCGCACGCTTCGTCCGCCTCGCCAACCACGCGGATCTATTTCGCCAACATCTGGGACGAGAACCGCGACATCGCCCGCGCCGCGCGCTCGGTCGCGAACGCGAACCCGGACGTGGCGGCGATGGTGGAATTTTCCGACCGGCATCGCGCCGCACAGGCGCGGTTGTTCCCGGAGCTGCCCTATCGCGTGCTGTCGCCCGGCAATCCGGCCTACGCCGGCAAGCCCGGCGCGGTGATCGCCTCGCGCTGGCCGCTTCGGCCGCTGACCGCGGCGGCGACCTGGAACTTCAACATCCTGGCCGCGCGCGTCGAGGAGCCCGGCGCGCCGTTCCGCCTGATCGTGGTGCATCTGACGCGGCCATGGCCGTTCCGCCGGCGGCAGAGCCAGGCCGATCAGATCAAGCGGCTGGTGGCGGCGATCGAGACCCCGTCGGACGTTCCCACCGTCGTGGTCGGCGACTTCAACGCGACCGCCTCAGGCTATTTGCTCAAGGCGCTGATGGCGCAGGAAAACCTGAGCGCGGCGCCGGCGATCATGGGCGACTGGCCCGCGAACCTGCCGGGGCCCTTCCGTATCGCCATCGAGAACGCTTTCGCGGGGACCGGCGCGACCATCGTCAGCCGGCGCCTGGGCAGGCCCACCGGCTCGGACCATCGACCGATCGTCCTGGAGATCGCGCCGACGAAGGCGCCCTAGGCTTTCGAGGTCTTGGGGTCGGCGGGCGCGGGCGCCACGGCGGGCGCCGCCTGGGCCTGGGCGGCCTTGGCCGGGGGAAGCCGGCGGCGGCCCTTACGGGGGCCGCACGCCTTACTGAACGCACTGAGAATCATAGGACGGATCAGGCTTTGGGTCGAACCGTCTTGGCCGCGGCCGCCGACTTGGCGGACACGGTCTTCGGCGCCGCTGGCTTCGCGGCGGCCGTCTTGGGAGCAGGCGACTGGGGAGCAGACGATTGGGGCGCGGCCGGCTGGACGGCGACGGGCTTGTGCGCAGCAGCTTCGACTGCGGCCGGCGCGGCTTCGACGATCTCGGCCGCGGCCTCGACCGGGGCTTGGGCGATCTCGACGGTCGTCTTCACCGACTGGGCCATGGCCTTGGTCGCGAAGGACTTTTCCTCGGTGCGGCGCGTCCAGGCGGTCATCCACCAGAAGGCCATGCCCGTGCTGGCGGCCGCATAATAGGCGGCCCAGATCGGGGCGGCCGCGGCCGCGGCGCCCAGGCGCAGGGCGCGCTCGGGCTCGAACTTGGGGTTCAGGCTGAGGGTCGTGGGTTCCTGGAAGGACACGGCGAGGCTCCTGGGGGGAGGCGTCTGCGTTCGCAGATGCGGGAGGAAATGTTGCGCCGCAGCATAACACGCGCCACCGCCCGTGCAAACGCCTTACGCCCCGAGGGTCACTCCGCCTATCCCCCCGCGAGTTCGGCGACCTCCGCCGCGGCCTGCGCCGTCGCGCCGCCGAGGGCGGTCAGGCCCCGGCTGTCGAGATAGCGCTCGAGGTTGACGGCCGAGGCGTGCGGATCGGCCAGGCCCACGTAGCCGTCGGGCCGTACGAGATAGGCCGCGTTGCGCATGAAGCCGGCCTCGCGCATCGCCTCGCGCCAGGGGAAGGCGCAGAACTTCAGCCCGCGCCGCGCGCACGCTTCCTGCAGTCCGGGGCGCACGTCGCCGTAGACGTGGACCTGCCAGTCGAGGCCGTCGATGGGCGTGAAGTTGTCCGTGTTCGCACGCCGCGACGGCTTCACCCACGCCAGGCGATCCCCGCCGCGCACATAGCCGGCGCCGCCGGCGCTGAGCGCGCTGCCGTGATAGTGCACGCCGATCTGGGAGACGGTGCGGTAGAGAAAGCGGCGCATGCCGTCGGCGGCAAACAGCAGCGGCACGACCGTGGGTATGACGTCCAGGCGCCCGAACTGCGCCAGCTTGCCCGGGTTGCTCACCACCTGGAACGCCTGGTCGGTGGTCGCGATCAGGCGACGCGCGAAGGCGACGCGTTCGTCGCTGTAGGTGTCGAGCAGGCGCTGCGGCGCGGCGCCCTTCAGCACGGCAGCAAGCTTCCACGCGAGATTGATCGCGTCGCCGATGCCGGTGTTCATCCCCTGACCACCGACCGGACTGTGAATGTGCGCGGCGTCGCCCAGCAGGAAGGCGCGACCGGCGCGGAAGCGGTCCGCCATGCGGTGATGCACCTTGTAGGTCGAGAACCAGTTCACCTTGTCGACCGTGACCTGCATGCGGCGCAGGATGTCGGGACTGACATCGCTCCAATCGAGATCGACACCTTCCAGACGCGGAACCACCGCGCCGATAAGCCGCGCGCGGCCCTGGCCCTTCATCGGAAAGACCGCCAGGAAATCCGCGGTGTCCATGGCGACGTGCAGCGCGCCGTCGGCGACCGGCCCGCTGATCTCGGCGTCCGCGACGTAGAAGACGCGCGCATATTCGCCGCCGCGGAATCCCACGCCGGTGCGATGACGCACGGCGGAGCGTGCGCCGTCGCAGCCCGCGATCCAGTCGGCGGTCATGGAGATGATCTCGCCGTCGTTCGACTTGAACCGCGCGGTCACGCCGCGCGCGTCGTCGTCGAAGTCGATCAGCTCATAGCCGCGCTCGATCTCGACGCCCATCGACTTGAGCTTGTCGCCGAGCAGGACCTCGTGTTCGTCCTGGGGGAAGATGGTCGGATCGGGATAGGGGCTGAGGCCCGCGCCGATGCCGCCGATGTCGATGCTGACCTTGCGCTCGCCGTCGACCCAGAGATTGACCGCCTTCACGTGCGCGCCCGCGTCGGACACCGCGTCGGCGAGGCCGACCTGGCGGTAGAGCTCCAGCGTGCGTCCCTGCACCGCCAGCGCGCGCGAGTGCAGGCCCGAATGCATCGCCTTGTCGAGAATGCGCACGCGGACGCCCAGATGCGTGAGCCAGATCGCCAGCACCAGGCCGGTCGGTCCGGCGCCCACGATCAGGACCTGGGTGTCGCCGTCGGCGCCTCGACGCGCGACGGGCTTCTTCCGCGCGGCTTTCGCGGGCGGCGGCGCTTCTGCGGCCGGCGCGGGCGATTCAGCGGCAGGCGAAGGCGCGATCGTCGGGGTTTCGGCCGCAGGCTCGGGGGCGCCGGATTCGGGGGCGGCGGATTCGGGTGCGGCGGATTCGGAGGCGGCTTGAGACGCAGGCTCCTGGGGCGTGGGATCTTCCGCGCCGGGCTCATCTGAAACGGTCATGCGTCGCCTCCTGCCTGCCAAATCTTCGCCGCGCCGCCCGGTTCCCCGAGTGTACGCGCAACCCAGCCGGAAATCGCCTCGAGATCGTCGGCGAAACCGTCCGGCGCGCCGATCGCGGCCAAGACGCAACCGTTCAGCTTCATCGGATCGACCAGGCGACGCAGACGCGTTTCGTTGATCAGGGCGCAGAAGCCCGCGTGTTCTATCCGCCGCACGAAGGCGTCGAGGGTTTCCAGGTCCTTCAGCGGCGTCCAGATCAACAGCATCGCGTCCGGCTTGGCCTTACGCACCGCTGCCGCGGTCTCGACGATACGCGCGTAGTCGTCGGCGCGCTCGAACGGCGGATCGATCAGCACGAGCATTCGCCCTTTCACGTCGCGCGCAAGCGTCACCGCTTGCGCAAAGCCGTCGGTGCAGAGCGCCTGGCCGCGGCCGTCGATCAGGCGGGCGAGCCGCGTGTGGTCGTCGGGCCGTAGTTCGCAGGCGATGAAGGTGTCCTGGGTGCGCAGGCGTTCGAGCACCAGCGCCGGAGAACCGTCGTAGATCGCGACCGGACCGCCCTTGTTCAGCGCCCGAACGTGCCTCGCCAGTTCATCGAGGCCCGGCGGCAGATCATGCTTTTCCATCAGCCGCGCGACGCCCGCCTGCGCCTCGCGCGAGCGGGCCTGTTCGGCGTCGGTCAGGTCGTAGCGGCCGGCGCCCGCGTGGGTGTCGACGACGGTCAGCGGCGCGATGTCGCGAAGCTGCCGGTCGAGCAGGCGCAGAAGCGCCGCATGCTTGACCAGGTCCGCGAAATTCCCCGCGTGGAAGGCGTGGCGGTAGTTCACGCGCGCACCTCGCGCGGTGCGCTGCGACAGTCAAGCCGGAACCTGCACGGGAACCGGCGTCAAGCCGGACCGTTGCTTTGGCCCAATGCCCGATGGAACCCTCGCCCCCGCCGTCCTCGCCAGCGCCTGCGACGGCCTGGTGTTCAGCCACGACGACGGCCCGGGGATCACCCGTCGCGGCGCCGGCCGCGGCTTTGCCTATTACGACGCCAAGGGCAGGCTGATCCGCGATCCCGATGTCGTGGATCGCATCCACAAACTCGCGATCCCGCCGGCCTGGACCGACGTCTGGATCAGCCCAAGCCCTCGCGGCCACATCCAGGCGGTCGGGCGCGACGCCAAGGGGCGCAAACAGTACCGCTATCACGACCAATGGAGCGCCGGGCGCGCCGAGACCAAATACGCTCGCCTCGCCGCCTTCGGGCGCGCGCTGCCCAAGCTGCGCGAACGGGTCGAGCAGGATCTCGGCAAACGCGGCCCGTCGCGCGACAAGGTGCTGGCCACCGCCGTACGCCTGCTCGAAATCAGCCTGATCCGCGTCGGCAACAAGGAATACGCGCGACAGAACCACAGCTTCGGCCTGACCACCCTGCACAAGCGCCACATCGACGTCGACGGGGCGGCGCTGGCGCTGCACTTCGTCGGCAAGAGCGGAGTCGAACAGCGGGTCAGCGTACGCGACCGCCGCCTCGCGCGCGTCGTGCAGAGCCTGCAGGATCTGCCGGGTCAGCGGCTGTTCAAATATCGCGGCGATGACGGTGAGCTCGCGCCGATCGACTCGTCGGACGTGAACGGCTACATCCGCGAGACCATGGGCGACGACTTTTCCGCCAAGGATTTCCGCACCTGGGCCGCCACCGTATCGGCCGCGCGCGCCCTGTGCCTGGAACCGGCGCCGGAATCGGCCGCCGCCGCCAAGCGGACTTCGACGCAGGCAATCAAGGCGGTGGCGGCGATCCTGGGCAACACGCCGACCGTCTGCCGCTCCAGCTATATCCATCCCGCGGTGCTCGACGCCTTCGCCGAGGGCCGCCTCGCGGACGCCTTTCCCGATCCGGAAGACGAGGGATTCGAGAAGGCCCTGATCGCCTTTCTTGAAAGCTGCGCCGACCGCGCCAAGGCGGCCTGACAAAACCCGGGTTTTTCGGAACGCCGAAACGCGCTATCGCTGGCCCATGGGCGCTCTGGCGGAGCGCGCCGCTTCAGGGGGTGCCTAAATGAAACGCGTTGGCGATCGCTTCATGCAGCTTGCCGTGATCTTCGCACTTTGCGGGATGACGCTCGGCGTCTGGATGGGAATGCACGAGAACTTCACCCTCGCGCCTGTGCATGCGCACATCAACCTGTTGGGTTGGGTGTCGATGATGATCTACGGCCTGTTCTACCGAGCCCACCCGCAGGCGACGGGCAAGCTGGCCGCGGCGCACTTCTGGGTCGCGCTGATCAGCGTGCTGGGCTCGATGCCGCTTCTGACCATGCTGCTGCTGGCGCAGAGCACGAACAAGCCGGTGATGGGTATGACCTATCAACAGATCGGCCCGATCCTGGGACCGTTCGAAATGGGCCTGTGGCTCTCGATGGCGATCTTCGCCGTGATCGTCTGGAAGACGACATGGAAGGCGCAAGCGACGGTTTAGTGCGCGCCGTAAGATCGCGCTTGCTGGGTCCTCGATCGCGCGCAGCTATCGCTGCACGCGCCCAAGGATGACGAACATATGGTAAGGGCCAGTGACGCTTTGGTACTTACGCCGCCCGCTGTTCCCAGTTCAGCACCACCTTGCCGGACTGGCCGGATTTCATTGCTTCGAAGCCTTCGCGGTAGTCTTCGAACGGCAGGCGGTGGGTGATCAGGGGGCGCAGGTCGAGGCCGGCTTTCAGCAGGCCCAGCATCTTGCGCCAGGTGTCGAACATTTCGCGGCCGTAGACGCCCTTGATGTTGATGGCCTTCAGGATGATCTGGCCCCAGTCGGTTTCCATCGGCCTGGACGGAATGCCGAGCAGTGCAAGTCCGCCGCCCATCAACAGCGTGTCGATGCACTGTTTGAAGGCGGACGGCGCGCCCGACATCTCGAGCGCCACGTCGAAGCCGACCTGGATGCCCAGTTCCTTCATCACTTCGCGCAAGTCTTCCTTGGCGACGTTGACTGTGCGCACGTCGGCGACCTTGAGCGCGAGGTCGAGGCGGTAATCGTTGACGTCGGTCAGCACCACCGTGCGCGCGCCGCACTTGCGCGCGACCGCCGCGGCCATGATGCCGATGGGCCCGGCGCCGGTGACCAGCACATCCTCCCCCACCAGGTCGAACTGGTGCGCGGTGTGCACCGCGTTACCGAACGGGTCCAACAGCGCAGCGATCTCGTCGCTCACATCGTCGGGTAGCGGAATGACGTTGAACGCCGGCGCCACAACATATTCCGCGAAGGCGCCCTGGCGGTTGACGCCGATGCCGCGGGTGTTGGGGTCGAGGTGGAAATGTCCCGCGCGCGCGGCGAAGCTGTTCAGGTCGATGACATGACCTTCGGCGGAGACGCGCTGGCCGATCTTCAGCGGCCGGTCGACGCTCTTGCCGATCTCGACGATCTCGCCGGCGAACTCGTGGCCGGTGATCATCGGCACGGGCACATTCTTCTGGGACCACTCGTCCCAGTTCCAGATGTGGATGTCGGTGCCGCAGATGGCGGTGCGCTTGACGCGGATCAGCACGTCTTCCGGACCGGGCGTCGGCACGGGCGCCTCGACCAGATCGAGCCCCTCGCCCGGGTGTGTCTTGGCGAGGCCCTTCATCATCGAGTTCGAGGTCATGAAATCACTCCGAGCGCTTTACCGACTTTAGTGAAGGCCGCGACCGCGCGATCGACGTGGCCGTCTTCGTGGGCGGCGGACATTTGCGTGCGGATGCGCGCGAGACCCTTGGGCACCACCGGGAAGGAGAAGCCGATCACATAGATGCCCTCGTCCAGCATCCTGGCCGCCATCTCCTGCGCGAGTTTCGCGTCGCCCAGCATCACCGGGATGATCGGGTGTTCGCCCGGCAACAGGTTGAAGCCCGCCTTGGCCATGCCGTCGCGGAAGCGTTGCGCGTTCTTCATCAGTTTGGTGCGCAGTCCGTCGCCGACCTCACTGTTGGCGATTTCGATGGCTTCGAGGCTGGCGCCGCACACTGACGGCGCGAGCGCGTTGGAGAACAGATAGGGCCGTGCGCGCTGGCGCAGCAGGTCGACCACCTCGCGCCTGGCGCAGACGAAGCCGCCCATGGCGCCGCCCAGCGCCTTGCCGAAGGTGCCGGTGACGATGTCGACACGGCCCTCGACCTCGTTCCACGCCGCCGAACCGCGCCCGCGCGCGCCCAGGAACCCCGTCGCGTGACAATCGTCGACCATCACCAGGGCTTCGTACTTGTCGGCGAGCGCGGCAATGTCCTTCAGCTTGGCGATATAGCCGTCCATGGAGAAGGCGCCGTCGGTGGCGATCATGATCTGGCGCGCGCCGTCGGCCTTGGCCTTGGTCAGCTGCGTCTCCAGGTCGTTCATGTCGCTGTTGGCGAAGCGGTAGCGCTTGGCCTTGCACAGGCGCACGCCGTCGATGATCGAGGCGTGGTTCAAACTGTCGGAGACGATCGCGTCCTCTTCGCCGAGCAGGGGTTCGAACACCCCCCCGTTGGCGTCGAAGGCGGCGGCGAACAGGATCGAGTCCTCGTAACCGAGGTATTCGGCGATCGCGGTTTCGAGCTGCTTGTGAATCTCCAACGTGCCGCAGATGAAGCGCACCGAGGACGTGCCCGAACCCCAGCGTTCCGCCGCCTCGACCGCGGCGTTGGTGACCCGCTCGTCGCCGGCCAGGCCCAGGTAGTTGTTGGCGCAAAAGTTCAGGACGGTGCGTTCGCCGTTGCCGGTCTTCACCTGAATCTCGGCCCCCTGGCGCGAGACGATCACCCGCTCGGGCTTGGTCAGGCCCTGGTCGTCGATGCTCTTCAGCTCGCCCCGGACCCGTTCGTAGAAATCTGCACGCATGCAAGCGCCTCCGTTGCGGCGTCCCCTACGACGTTGGGCGGGGCAATTCCAGGGCTCGCCGAGAGGCTTTCGTTTCCGCCCGTTAACGCTGCTTCCTCGCCGGTCCTTAAGGGGTAAGGCCAATACTCTCGCCCGTTCAGTCGGAGCCTGAGCCGTGGAAAATCAAGTCCCGCCGCCGGAAGGCGTCGAACCGGAAGCGCCGGAATCCGAGGCCGAGGCCGAGGCCGCGCCCGAACCCCGCCGGCCGCGCGTCCTCGTAGCCGAGGACCATCCGGTCAACCGCAAGGTCATCGAGCTGATCCTGGCCAGCCTCCCGGTGGAGCTGGTCATGGTCGAGAACGGGTCCCAGGCCGTGGAGGCCTCGGCCAACAACCCCTTCGACGTGGTCCTGATGGACATGCAGATGCCGGTGATGGACGGCCTGGACGCCGCCCGCTTCATCCGCAGCCGCGAGGCCCGGGGCGAGGCGCCGCGGGCCTTCATCGTGTTCCTGACCGCCAACACCCTGCCCGAACACGCCGAGATGGCGATGGCCGCCGGCGGCGACGCCCATGTCGCCAAGCCGATCAACACCGGCCAGCTGATGGCCCTGATCGGCCGCTTCGTGAAGCCCCAGGCCCCGGACCAGCGCCAGGTCGCCTGAACAAACGCGACTTGCGATTCCCCGCCCGGCCGTGTGACCTGACGCCTTAATCCTTAAGGACAAGGGCTCGCCCGTGACGCTGACCGACCAGGGGGGAACCCGGCTTCCGATCTATCCCGAACCGCCGGACCCGGCGGCGCTCGGCGTCGAACTGCGCCTGGGTTGGCTTAAGGGCGACGCGACCCTGGAGGCCGACGCCAAGGCGTTCTGGAAGGCCTGCGATGTTTTGCCGACCGACGAGGCCGCCGAAAAGCGCGCGCCGCAGATTCTGTTGGCGGCCTATGCGGGCGAGCGCTTGGTGGCGGTCTCCACCGCGGCGATCCGCGAAACCCCCTACCTGCGCTGTAAGATGGCGCTCTACCGCTGCGCTGTGGATCCGGAGTACCGGGGCCAGATGATGTCGGTGATGATCACCGCCCACTCGTTCAAGGTGCTGGAGGACTGGTCCCTGGCCCACCCCGACGAGGGAGTCATGGGCGTGATGGCCGTGATGCAGAACGAAAAATACCAGCGCAAGACCCACCCGCACCGGCCGCCGGAAACCCGCCTGTCCCTCGCCTTCTTCAACGACCGAAACCAGAAGGTCTGCGTGGGCTGGTTCGACCACGCCCGGCTCTAGGCGCCCGGCCAGGAGGACCGGCCAGGAGGAAAGATCGCGCCTCACGCGAGTTTTTCCGGGCTTGCGTTGGGCGCCGGCTTGGTTTCTGTGGAGCCTCCGATCGGGGAAAACGGCCCAAATGCCGGGGTTTAGGAAACTCGCTTGACCGCCAAGATGTCATCTCTGGGGACGGCCGAAGCCTCCCTCTTGCCCGAGGCGGGCCTGAGCGCCGAGCGGCTGACCCACCTGCAGCGGCTGGAGGCCGAGAGCATCCACATCCTGCGCGAGGTGGTGGCCGAGTGCGAGCGGCCGGTCATGCTCTATTCGATCGGCAAGGACAGCGCCGTGATGCTGCACCTGGCGCGCAAGGCCTTCTATCCCCAGCCGCCGCCGTTCCCGCTGCTGCACGTCGACACGACGTGGAAGTTCAAGGCCATGTACGAACTGCGGGACAAGATGGCCCGCGACGTCGGTTTCGAACTGCTCGTCTACAAGAACCCGGAAGCGGTGGAGAAGGGGATCAATCCGTTCGACCACGGCTCGGCCTTGCACACCGACATTTGGAAAACTCAAGGGTTGAAGCAGGCGCTGGATCACTACGGCTTCGACGCGGCCTTCGGCGGCGCGCGGCGCGACGAGGAGAAGAGCCGCGCCAAGGAGCGCGTGTTCTCGTTCCGCTCGGCGCAACATCGGTGGGACCCGAAGAACCAGCGACCGGAGCTTTGGCGTCTGTACAACGCCAAGAAGCACAAGGGCGAGTCGATCCGGGTGTTTCCGATCTCGAACTGGACCGAACTCGACATCTGGCAATACATCCACCTCGAAAACATCGAGATCGTGCCGCTGTATTTCGCGGCAGAGCGGCCGGTGGTCGAGCGCGACGGCACGCTGATCATGGTGGACGACGACCGTATGCGCCTGAAGGACGGCGAAGTCCCGATGATGAAGAAGGTGCGGTTCCGGACGTTGGGTTGCTACCCGCTGTCGGGCGCGGTGGAGAGCGAGGCCGACACACTGACCGGTGTCATCCAGGAGATGCTCTTGACCACCACGTCGGAGCGCCAGGGCCGGATGATCGACCACGACCAGGCCGCCTCGATGGAGAAGAAGAAACAGGAGGGTTATTTTTGATGGCCCACGTTTCCGATCTCATCGCCACCGACATTGACGCGTACCTGGAGGCGCATCAGCACAAGTCGCTGTTGCGGTTCATCACCTGCGGGTCGGTGGACGACGGCAAGTCGACGTTGATCGGACGGCTGCTCTACGACTCGAAGATGATCTTCGAGGACCAGATGGCGGCGCTCGAAGCGGACTCCAAAAAGGTCGGTACCCAGGGCGGGGAGATCGACTTCGCCCTGCTGGTCGACGGCCTCGCGGCGGAACGTGAACAGGGCATTACCATCGACGTCGCCTACCGCTTCTTCTCCACCGACAAGCGCAAGTTCATCGTCGCCGACACGCCGGGGCACGAACAGTACACCCGCAACATGGTCACCGGCGCTTCGACCGCCGACCTTGCGGTGATCCTGATCGATGCGCGCAAGGGCGTGCTCACCCAGACGCGGCGTCACTCGTTCCTGGTCTCGCTGATCGGTATCCGCCACGTGGTGCTGGCGGTGAACAAGATGGACCTGGTGAACTGGTCGCGCACCATCTACGAGGACATCGCGTCCAACTACGCGGCCTTCGCGCGCAAGATCGGCATCGACAACGTCGTCACCATCCCGATCTCGGGCCTGAAGGGCGACAACATCGCCTTCAAGAGCGAACGCACGCCCTGGTACAAGGGCCCGGCGCTTATGGACCACCTCGAAACGGTTTCCCTCGACGAGGACCGGCTGAAGCGTGAGCCGTTCCGCATGCCGGTCCAGTGGGTGAACCGCCCCGACCTCGACTTCCGCGGTTTCGCGGGGCTGATCGCGGCGGGGTCGGTGATGCCGGGCGACGCGGTGCGCGTCTGTCCGTCGGGGCGGACGTCGACGGTGGAACGCATCGTGACCTGGGACGGCGATCTCGACCACGCGGTGGCCGGACAATCGGTCACCCTCACGCTCGCCGACGAGATCGACGTGTCGCGCGGCGACGTGCTCGCAGCCGCCGACAATCCGCCGGAAGTCGCCGACCAGTTCGAAACGACGCTGGTCTGGATGTCGGACGAAGAGCTGCTGCCCGGGCGTCCCTATTGGCTGAAGCTCGGGAGCAAATTGGTTTCCGCCCAGGTCACCGAGATCAAACACAAGATCAACGTGAACACGCTGGAGGAGCTTGCGGCCAAGACCCTGGAGCTGAACGAGATCGCCGTCTGCAACGTCGCGCTCGACCAGCCCATCGCCTTCGATGCGTACGAGGACAACCGCGATCTCGGCGGTTTTATCCTGATCGACCGGATGACCAACGCTACGGTGGCGGCCGGAATGATCCGCTTTGCGCTGCGCCGGTCGCACAACATCCACTGGCAGGCGCTGGACCTGACCCGCGCTGCGCGCGCGCAGCAAAAGCGCCAGCGTCAGGCCGTCTTGTGGTTCACCGGCCTGTCCGGCGCCGGCAAGTCGACCATCGCCAACATCCTCGAGAGGAAGTTGCACGCCGAAGGGCGGCACACCTATATTCTCGATGGCGACAACGTGCGTCACGGCCTGAACAAGGACCTGGGTTTCACCGACGCCGACCGGGTGGAGAACATCCGCCGCGTCGCCGAGGTCGCCAAGCTGATGGCCGACTCGGGCCTGATCGTGATCGTCTCCTTCATCTCGCCGTTCCGCGCCGAGCGCGACATGGCGCGCCAACTGATGGAGGACGGCGAGTTCTTCGAGGTCTATGTCGACACGCCGCTGGCCGTCGCCGAAAAACGCGACGTGAAGGGCCTGTACAAGAAGGCGCGCGCGGGCAAGCTGAAACACTTCACCGGCGTCGACAGCCCCTACGAGGCGCCCGAGAACGCGGAAATCACCGTCGACACCTCGAAGATGAGCGCCGAGGCCGCCGCGGACGCGGTGCTGCAGTCGCTAAAGGACCACAAGATCGTCGACTGACGGAGGTACCAAATGAGCGGACGCGTCGTCGCCATCACCGGAGCCTTCGGCGCGCTCGGCCGCGCGGTCGCGATGGAAGCCGTCACGCGCGGCTGGTCGGTCGCGGCGCTGGATTTCGCGCCGGCGCCGCCTGCCGAGCTGGAACAGGCATTGGCGAGTGGCGGGCTTGCGCTCGGCCACATCGATCTGACCAAAGCCGACGACGCCCGACGCGCGATCGAAACGGTGATCGAGCGGTTCAGCCGGCTCGACGCCTTGTTGAACATAGCCGGCGGCTTCGTCTGGCAGACTGTGGCCGAAGGCGACCCGGCCGCGTGGTCACGCATGTTCACGATGAACGTGGAGACCTGCGCCAACGCCTGCCGCGCCGCCCTGCCCCACCTGATCCGCTCAGGCTCCGGCCGCATCGTCAACGTCGGCGCGTTCGGCGCCCTGAACGCCGCCGCCGGCATGGGCGCCTACGCCGCGTCGAAGTCCGGCGTGCACAAGCTGACCGAAAGCCTAGCGCAGGAAACCAAAGGCCAGGTCACCGTCAACGCGGTGCTGCCCTCGATCATCGACACGCCCGCGAACCGCAAGGACATGCCCAATGCGGATTTTTCCAAGTGGGTCGCGCCGAAGGATTTGGCGAACGTGCTGCTGTTCCTGGCGTCGGACGAAGCGGGCGCGGTGACCGGAGCGCTGATCCCGGTGACGGGCGGGGTCTGATGATCACCGAAATTCTTCCGTCGCTGTTCGTGATCGGGCCGAAGCGAAAGGCGCCGCACACGCCGGTGACTTATCTGCTGAGGCGCGCGGCAGGAAGCATCCTCCTGGCCACCAAGGCGGACCTCGCCGGCGCAGAGGCGGGGATCAAAAAGTTGGGCGGCGTCGCGCACGTGTTGCTCGGCGACCGGCATCATGCGCTGCCGCACACTCAAGCCTTCGCCGAACGTCTGGGCGTCGGCCTTACCTGCAGCGATGTCGAGACCAAGGCATTGAAGACGAAGGGTGTCGCGGTGACGCACACTCTCCCCTGTCGCGCGGCCGCGTTCGCGCCGGATTTCGAAATTATCCCGACGCCGGGTCACACGCCGGGCGCGCTGTCGTATATCTGGACGCATGACGGCGAGCGACGTTTGTTCATCGGCGACACGCTCGTTCCGGTGGACGGCGCCTGGCGCTATTGGGTCACCAAGCCGAACCTTGCAAAAATGCGCGAGACGGTGCGTGCTCTAGCGAAGGTGAAGTTCGACGTGATCTTGTCGAACTCCTTTGCGGCGAAACCGAACGCGTGGTTCGAGATGAACGCGCGCGATCGCTTAGCGATGTTCAAGGCGCTCGACGCGGAACTATCCCTCTAAATCCGCCCGTCCCCGTCTCTCTAAATCCGCTCGTCCCCGCGAAAGCGGGGATCCAGGCGTTTTCCGCCGATCCAAGCGATTTTTCGGCGAAGGTCTGCGCACGAGGGCGCGGGCAACAAAAAAACCTGGGTTCCCACTTTTCGCGGGGATGAGCGGAAATAAGGAAGTGTTCAGGCGGCCAGGGGTTCGCTGGTCGCCATCTCGCCCGTCGCCAGCCAGTGCGCGCATTCCGGCCCGAGCTCCTCCAGTGCCTTGGCCTCGTACATCGCCGACTCTTCCGGCGAGAGGACGTCCTTCCAGCGGCCGTTGACGCCCTTGAAGATGAAGCTGTCGGCGCCGCCGTTGAAGATGGCGCCGCCGAGCGGGGACACCTGGGCCGCGTGGGCCTTCATCCAGGCGAAGGTGCAGTGCTCGAGGATCTCGGGCCACACAGTCGCATCGACGTCGACATCGAGGAAGTCGGCGATGGCTTTGATCTCGCCTTCGGGGTCGACCTTCAGCCGCGCGAAATGCACCATGTGCAGGTTCGGCAGGTTCCGCGCCGCGTACCAGCTGCGGACGTTGTCCCAGAACGACCAGAACGGTTGCCCGTCATGCTCGACCCAGTTGCGGAAATAACGGCGGATGTCGGGGTCGGGCGGCTCGATCTTGGGGCCGACCAGACCGGGCGTATTGTTCAGCCTGTCGTACCACATGTCATTGGCCGAAGCGTGGTGGTTGTACATGCTGAAGATCACGTCGCGGCCGTCGCGCGCGACGTAGAGATATTTGGCCTTGGGCGAATAGACCAGCGCGTCGAGCGGCAGGTGCGTCTTGACCACGCGGCGGTGCGTCTGAGCCTCGAGTATGTCCAGGAGCTCGGGCGGCATGATGCGCAGGTCGACCCAGGGCGAAATGTGCGAGATCTCGATCGACGGATCGCCGCCGTAGAGCAGTTGCCCCACGATGTGCTGGGTCCAGGTGGTGCCCGACTTGCCGTAGGTCGACACGATCACGTCGTCGTCGCGGAACTTGAAACGGTCCCAGACGGTGGAATCCATGTGGTGATTGTGCAGCTGGCGCGTCTTCTGCGGCCACGCGATATCGGTCGCGGTCATGGCAATCCCTCCCTGCCGCCGCGATAACGAACACGGGGCGGCGAAAGGTCAAGCCGTTTCTAGGCACCTATTGCTAGGCTGATCTTCCGGCGCCCCCATGCGACTTTGGCCACAGCCCTGGGCAAAAGCGCCGGCTCAGGAGTGGTTCGCGTCAGCCAGAAGGACTTCCGTATTGTGGGTCAGCGGAATGACGACATCCGCCGACGACAGGATTTCGCCGCTATCCGCCTTGAGGAGTCTCATGTTCAGATATAGCTCGTTGCCGCCGACGGCATAGGTTCCAGCGACCACAGCCTGCGCGTTCACTGCATCACTAGCGCGGACGGCTTCCTGACTCAGGACGATCTCTCCCGTGCCGGGAGCGACCGCGAGAGCTCGCATATAGGTCACGTCTTTCACGAGATAGCCGCGCTGAGAGAGACGATTTGCAATCAGTTGGGAGGCCAAGCGGCCAAACGTGGAGGACTGATTGTAATTGTCGACCGACACCATCGTCGCGACGATGATGGGTCTGTCTTTAGCGAGGACACCGGCGCGATCCGCCATGGCCTGCGCCCCCAGGTAGACGATCTGCCCGAGATCATTCCCTGTCGGCGGCCCCGAGGCCGTAGGCGTCGCCCGCGAACTCGTCTCGCCCTCAATGGCCGCACAGCCAGTCGCCAGCACCGACAGGCACACAGCTGCAAGAGATACGAGTGATTTTTGCATGAGTCTCATCTGAACCTCACCGATAACCCTTCACCACCGGCAGCGATACGACTGGAAGTGCTTCCGCGCGCATCGTTTGAGGCGCGTTGGCTGGAAGCTGTGACCAGTAGAACGGAAGGTCGGTAGGCTGGACGTAAAAGGACTCTGAATTGATGTAGTGCAGCCGGCTATCGTCCTGAACGGAAACGGTCAGCACCACTTCAGCGCGGGTAGTGTCGTTCATAGCCGCGAGCACGTCGAAGATGGGACCCGCGACGGCGCCGGCGCCCACAGCAGTGTCATAGCTAGAGATGTGTCTCAGCTGCGAGCCGACAGCATACACCGACGTGTAGAAACTCGCGTAGTCGACGAGCCGCTTCTCGTTTCCGCGCCAGTTTCCATAGAGGAAGGTCTGAACATTAAAATTCAATACGACCGCGTCAGCCGACGACTCCATGACTTGGAAGCCGTGTTCACTAAGGGACTGCTCGAGGTACTGTCTATATGCCATTGCGAAAGGCATATCGGACGGGCCCGGCGCAACGAACACCCGCGGTTTCGACGTCAGTTGCGAACTCGGAAGTCGCTCAACCGCTCGGACGGCAAGCCGCTGCCAGTCACTCGCGTGCTCGGCCTTGTACTGAAACGTGGGCAGGTTCGGATGGACGAGCGGCGCGGCGCAGCTCGTCAAGGCGAGCAAGACAAGACCGAGAACGCTCGCGTGCGCGACGACACGGCCGCGCGACCACAGCCCCGCCCGCCCGGACGGTTGACAAAACTTCATCTCAAAATGCCCCCGACAGTAAGAGCAAAAAGCTCAAAGTCGGAAGACACCATGGTTGAAAACCAACGCTATGCCAAGCTTCTGCGAAGCGCGCACTGATCCACGTCATACCTAAATATTGGTATAGACGGCTACTTAGTCTTTGATTCAAAGGAATTTTAGATTCCAGCTCGAAGCTTGAAAAAAGCGAGTTGTACTCGTGGGCGCGTTTTATTGAGCGATTATTCTCAATCACAATTGATGCGTGCTCCGGAAATTTAGTCGATAGCCTCCTTGCTCGCCAACCAGAACGTTAAATGTGTGTCTCACGCCGCATGGCCGACCACAGGGCTTCGACGTCGGCGCGGTCGGTGGCGAGGGCGCCGATGGAGATGCGGACCATCCAGCGGCCGTCGAGCACGGCGGGCGTGACCCAGGCTTCGCCCGAGGCGTTCAGCCGGTCGGCCCAGGCGCGGGTGTGGGCGTCGAGCGCTTCGCCCTCGAGGCCATCGGGCTCGTGACGCACGCAGACGGTCTGCAGTTTCACCGGGGCCACGACGCGCCATCCGGGTGCGGCTTCGACTTCGCGCGCGAACCATTGCGCATTCTCGAGATCGCGGCGGAGGCGCGCCTGCAGGCCCTCGACGCCCTGTTCGCGGATCACGAACCACAGTTTCAACGCGCGGAAGCGGCGGCCGAGCGGAATGCCCCAGTCCCGATAGTTCTTCACCTCCGCGTCGCGGTCGGAGTGCAGGTAGCTGGGGTTGGTCGACATCACCCGGATCAGGTGTTCGGGGTCGCGCACGAAATAGAGGGTGCAGTCGAAGGGGACGCCCAGCCACTTGTGGGTGTTGACGATGATCGAGTCCGCCAGCTCGATGCCGTCGAACAGGGGGCGCATCTCGGGAAGGATCAAAGCGCTGCCGGCCATGGCCGCGTCGAGGTGCAGCCAGACGCCGTGCTTGCGCGCGATGGCGCCGATCGCGGCGAGCGGATCGAAGGCGGTGACCCCAGTGGTGCCGCTGGTCGCGACGATGGCGCAGGGATTTACGCCGCGCGCGATGTCTTCCTCGATCATCGCCTCCAGCGCGTCGGGCCGCATGGTGTGGTCCGCGTCGGTGGGAACCTGGCGCACGTGGTCGCGGCCGAAACCCGCCAGGGCCGCGGCCTTGTCGACGGAGCTGTGGCTGTGGGCGCTGACGTAGATCGCCAGCGGCTGAGCCTGCGCCTGCAGGCCGCCGTGCACCGCGGCATAGCCGGTGGCGCGTTCGCGCGCGGTGATGAGCGCGACCAGGGAGGCGGTGGAGGCGGTGTCCTGGATCACGCCGGTGAAGGCGTCGCTGAGGCCGCACATCTGGCGCATCCAATCGCAGGTCGCCTCCTCGATCTCGGTCAGCGCCGGCGCGGAGTTCCACGACAAGCCGATCACGCCCAGCGACGTCGACACGAAATCCGCCAGCACGCCGGCGTCGAGACCGTTGGAGGGAAACCAGCCGAAGAACCGCGGATGCTGCCATTGCACGATGCCGGGCGTGACCAGCCGGTCGAGATCGTCGATGGCGCGATCGAGCGGTTCGCCCTTTTGCGGCGGCGCGGACGGCAGGCCTGCGCGCACCTGGCCCGGTTCGACCTGGGGTCCCACGGGCCGCGACGCGATCCCCGCGCGGTAGTCAGCGGCCCAGTCGACCAGGCGGTGGCCCAGGCGGCGGAATTCTTCAGGCGTCATGGAAACTCCCGGCGGCGTTCGTCGCTGGATATGCGCCGGCCGACAAGATTACAAAAAAGAAATCCCGCGGGGCGCATCCGTAGGGTCTGCTGGGCCCCTCTACCCAGGAGTCCTCGGGGAGCCGTCATGTCATTCGCCGTCAAAGTCCTCTGCGCCGCCGCCCTATCCGCCGTGTCGTTGGGTGCGGTCGCCGTCGCTGCCCCCTCGCCGTCGCCGGTCCTGATCGAAAACCGGCCCCTGTCCCAACGGCCGACCCTGATGATCTTGGGCTCGGTGCACCTGGGCAATCCGCACCGCGACCTGCACGACCCGAGCGTCGACGACGTGTTGGCCCCCGAACGTCAGCGCCAGATCGGCCGCGTGGTCGACGCGATGGCGACGTGGAAGCCGACGCACATCGCGGTGGAGTGGGGGCACAAGAACCAGGTCAAGCTCGACAAACAATACGACGACTATCTCGCCGGCAAATATGTGCTTGCGGCCGATGAGATTGACCAGCTCGCGTTCAAGCTCGGCAAGAAACTGGGTCTGAAGCGCATCGACGCCGTCGATTGGAACGAGGACGCGCCCGGACCCGACGACGCCTACGATTGGGAAAAGGGCGCCAAGATCGGCCACCAGGAGGCGCGCTTCGCGGCGCTCCGCGATCCGGCGCGCGACCGCGAGGTGACCGCGTTGGTGCACGACCACACGGTCGCGGGTTTCCTGCGTGCGGTGAATGCGCCGAAGTATCTAGCCGACTCCAACCGGGTCTACTACGACCTCGCGCTGCTGGGCGACGCGCAGAACAATCCGGGCGCCATGTGGGTCGGCTATTGGCACGCGCGCAATCTGAACATCCTCGACAACCTGATCCGCCTCGACGCCAAGCCAAGCGACCGGGTGCTGCTGATCATCGGCGCGGGCCATGCCTATCTGCTCAACGAATACGCCGCCGACAGCCACGCCTTCCGCGTCGTTCGCCCGGATGCGTGGCTCGCGAAGGCGGATAAGCCGACGCGGAAGGCGGTCAGATGAACCTTCCGCTCGCCACCGCGATTGTGACCCTGTCGCTCTTCGGGATGGCGTCGTCCGTCGACCCGCGACCTGGCGGCTCCGATCGGGAAGTCGTCGGTCACAGCGTGATCTCGAGCAACGATCCTCGCGCAACCCTCACCCTGCCGGCCCGCTTCCGGTATCTCGGCGAGGATCGCTGGTTGCTGGGCGGCTTCGACGACGCGGAGCTGCATCTGTTCGTCGACGCGGACAATACAGGGACTGTACAGCGGTTGTTCTGGGTGCAGTTCGAAGCCTACGTCCCTGATCGGCCCGACTTGCACCATACCTACGACTCACCGCGGCACGCGACGATCGGCGGGCTCGATTTCTATGTGGACACCGGGGTGCGTGCGCCCGACGCGGCCGTCGAAGCCGGTTCGGACCGCGAGCACCTCGAGGCCATGCTGCGCGCCCACGGCCTGAAGCCGACGCCGGCGATGATGTATGTCCGCTTCGTGCATCTGCCCGACGCAGACCGTCGCAAGGAAATGATGGTGATCTACGCCGAAGCGTTGCAGCCGGGCGGTCCTTCGCCCGCCGACCTTTCGCCCGGCGGTTCGCACGCCTCCGACTGGCCGGCCATGGCCGACGCGCTGGCCAAGCGCGGCGAGGCGCAGATGGTGCTGCGCTAGCGCCCTCGGACTGGACAGACGCCACAAACCCCGCCACCCATACTGTTTCGGCGTCGGGAGGCTGCGCCATGGCGACCATCGGTGCGCGGCTGGAGCGGTTGCCGTACTCGCGGTTTCACGCGGGTCTCCTGGTCATGGGCGGGCTGGGCTACACCTTCGAGGCCATGGACCAGGCGGTCGTCGCCTTCGTCCTGACCGTGGTGTCCAAGCCCAACGCCTGGAACCTGACCAGCGTCGAGACCGGCATATTGGGCGCCGCCGCCTACGTCGGCTTCTTCTTCGGCGCCTTGCTGTGCGGCGTATTGGCCGACCGGTTCGGGCGCAAGCGGGTGATGATCGGCGCGGTCGTGCTCTATTGCGCGGCGACGGTCGGCAACGCCTTAGTGCATGACTGGCATCAGTTCTGTGTCTGGCGCGTGATCGCCGGCGTCGGCGTCGGCGCCGAGAGCACCATCGTCGCGCCCTATCTCTCCGAGTTCGTGTCCAGCAAATATCGCGGCCGTTTCACCGCGGCGGTCGCGGGGTTCTTTTCGTTCGGTTTTGTCGGCGCGGCGCTGCTCGGCAACTGGCTGGTGCCGCACCATTGGCGGATGGCTCTCTTGCTAACGGCCACGCCCATCGTCCTGGTGCTGTGGTGGTGGAAGGCGCTCCCGGAATCGCCCCGCTGGCTGGAACGCAAAGGCCACCTGGCGGAGGCGGACGCCATCGTCGCGCGGGCGGAGCGGGAAACCGAACGCGGCCGCGGTCCCCTGCCCGCACCGGCTGCGGACACGCCCGTAGCGCCGGTCGTCGGCGGATCCGCGCTCGCCAATCTGGCGGCGCTGTTTTCGCCGCGGCTTTGGAAGCTGACGGTGATGAGCCTGATCATGTGGTTCGCGCTGGTCGCCTGTTACTACGCCTTCTTCACATGGATCCCGACCTTGTTGGCGCAGTCGGGACACACGGTGGCCAAGAGTTTCAGCTATTCGCTGATCATCTTCCTCGCCCAGATCCCGGGTTACTATTCGTCGGCGCTGTTGGTGGAGCGGATCGGGCGGCGCGGCCTGATCGCGGGCTATCTGGTCGGCGGCGCGCTGTCGGCGCTCTGGCTCGCGCTGGCGAACAACGACGTGATGATCATCGCCGCCGGCGTCTCGCTGAGCTTCTTCATGAACGGCGCGTTCGGCGGTCTCTACGTCTACACCCCCGAGATCTTTCCCACCGAGATCCGCGTCACCGGCGTGGGCGTCGCCTCGGCGTTCGGGCGCATCGGGTCGATCACCGCGCCGGTCCTGGTCGGCTGGCTGTTCCCGCGGCTCGGCTTCGCGGGCGTGTTCGGCGTCGCGACCGGCGTTCTCTTGACCGGCGCCTTGGCCGTCGTGCTGCTCGGCATCAAGACCGAAGGCCGGCCGCTGGAGGCCATCGCGGCAGGTGAACTTGCGCCATGACTCGGCCACAAGGGCGGGCGACTTAAGGCGAAGGAATTGTATCGAGGCGACAGTCGCCGGCTGCCCTGAAACCCCAGCCCCGGCGGGAGTCGACCCCTGCGGCGGCCTGTGGCTATATGGCGAAATCGACCTTGGGGCGAGTGGTCATGGACAATCTGCCGCCGGACTGGAACGACCTCGAGGACAATCTCGACGAGTTCATCCGCCGCGTGGTCGGCCAGCGCATTCGCGAAGAAGTCGACGCGCTGCTGAAACAGCATGGCTTGAATTCGCTCGACCAGGAACTGAACGACGTCCGGTACGCGCAACAGGACCTCGACAAGCGGGTTCGGTCGCTGGCTCAGGAGCTGGACCAGCTCGGGCGCGACACGCATCAGAACCTCATGGCGTTGTCGTCGCATATCAACGCCGTGGCCGCGTCGCAGACGGCCGCGGATGGCGCGCCGCAGCAATACGTACCGCCCCCGCCGGCGCCCCGGACCACCAGCGGCTATTCCTACGAGGAGCAGCCGCGCGAAGGCGACGCCGTGTGGAACGCGCGCCAGGCGGCGCGCATGCCGCCACCCGATGCGAAGGCGAACCAGCCGTCGTTCTTCTCGCAGTGGCTCCAGCAACTCACCCGTCGAAGCGCCATCGAATGGAGTCTCGTGGTCGTGCTCGTCGCCACCCTGGCGACGATGGGGTTCTTCGGGTGGAAGATGTTCGTCGCCCGCCCGTCGAACACGGTCGCGGCCGCGGACCAGGGCGTGGACGATGGCGGCGCGCCGGTCGGCGCGACGCAGAGCGCGACCGATAGCGGACTGGCGAAGCTTCTGGGCGACGGTTTCAACTGGAGGCCATGTCCGGCTCACGGCGTTTGCACATTCGACACGGCCTGGGGAAAGGCCGACCAGAAGGATCAGGATGGTCTGATTACGCGCGCCGAACAGGCCGTCATCGCCCAGTGCAAGGACCTCTACGGACAGCCGAAAACCGTTCCCAAGGGAGCGCCGAGCTGGGATCACGCCGCCGCCTGCGGCGCGAACGCGCCCAAGCTCGACGCCGCGCAGCAACATGGCCGTAAGGCCGCGGACTGGCTGCTGCAACAGTTGGCGTCGCAGCCTTGAGCGTTCCAGCCACCGCCTATCGCCTGACCATCGGGCCCTCGCATGCTGGCGGCGACTACGACCTGCTGGCGGCGTCCGATGGGTTGGAAATCCGCGGCGCCGCGCGCGAGAGCATGCTGAACCTGCATTTCAGCGTGATGCAGCTCGACCTGCCGCGCGTGGCCCACGGGCTCGTGCGTCTCGACAGGAAGTCCGACGCGCCGTGGCTCCTGTTCAGCGCCGGCCGCGTAGGCGCCGGCACGCGCGGCGAGCTGTGGGTTACCGAGGCGGCCGTCATTCCCGACGACGCGTTTCATGCGCTGGAAGGAAACGTCCATGCGCTGTTCGCGCACCTCACGCCGGGCACGGCGCCGACGAAGGGTACGCGTCTTCCAGGGCTGTCGTTGAGCAAGGCCGCGTCGCCGGCGCCGAACCAGGCGGGCGCGGCCATCGCCGCCCTGGCGCAGGAGGTCCGCGTGGGCGTGGAGACGCGCGCCGATGCGGTCGACGCGCTGTTGTTCGCGGCGCTGGACGCCCTGCCCGCGATCACGCGCGGCAACCTGACCTTCTTTTCCGGGCCGCCGGCGATCGCGACGCCGGTGCTGAACCCTTCCGGGCCGCCCGATCTCAGCGTCTGGGGCGCGGGCGAGATGCGGCGCAAGGTCGAGGGCGTCACCGTCATCGCCGCGCGCGATCCGAACCAGCCCGTCGTGCCGAAGGAACTGACGTCCGGCCTCACCTGGGCGTCGCTGGTGGCCGCGGCCGCCGCGCGAGAGGCGACGCTGGCCCGTTCGTTGGAACCGCTGGCGCGGCAATTCCCCGTCGTCGGCGGCGCCCTGGGCGATGTGCTGCAGCAGCGGCTGCAGAGCTACATGGACGGCTTGGCCAGCGCCTCGCCGGACGCGCGGCGCGCCGCCTTCGAAGCCATCCTGATCGCGGCGTCCGCGATCGCCAACGATCAGGCGCGGCTGGAGATCGGCAAGGCGCTGCTGGAGATTTTCCGCGGCGAGACCCAGCGCTCGAAGACGCCGGGCGACTGGCTCGCGCTGTTCACCCGCCGCAGCCGCGAGTTCGAGCGTCTGCAGGCGTCGTCGGCCACGATCGTCGACCTCGCCATCGATCAGCATCTGATGTTCAGCCTCGACCGCGCCGGCGCGATGCTGTTGGCGGCGGCGTTGCGGGGCCCGACCGCCGAACGCGCGTTCGTCTCGGTGCAGGCGACGCCGAACGGCGCGCCCGCCGGCGCGGCGCGTCTGCTCGACGCCATGATCGGCGCCGGCAATCTGAAGGACAAGACCGCACAGAAACTGGCGACCGAACTCGCGGTCGCGGCGGAACGGGGAACGGCCGAGGATCAGGCGCCGGTGGCGCGGCTGTTGGCGATGACCGACGTTCTCGGCCGCGCGAGCCTGCGCACCCTGCGCGAGCGGGGCGTCGGCGCTAAGCTGCGCCGCAGCAATGTGGAGGCCCACGCCGATCTGCGCCGCGCCGCGGTTCGTCGCCTGGGCGCCGCCAAGACGAAACCCGCCGACCGCCTCGCCGCCTTCGCGCACGCGTTGGAGGTCTGGCGGTTCACCGACAGGAGCGCTCGATGAGCACCGAGCCGGAGCATGATCCCGACACGGCGCCCAAACCCGAGGACGAAGTCCAGGCGAACGCCGACTTGGCGAACGACAACCGCGCGGAGAAGGCCGAAGCCGAGCTGGAGAGCGTGCCCGGGCCCGCGCCCGAGTCCGAGACTGCGCCGCAGGAAACGACGGCGCCGGTCGCTTCGATGATCGTCGGCGGCGAGGATGACGCGAGCGAACCGGATAAGGCCGCGCCCGAACCGGCGCCCGCGCCGCACTCCGGACCGACGCCGGCGGTTACAGCCGTCCCGATGGCGCCGATGATCCTCGGCGACGACGACGAGGTCCCCGACAAGGTCGGCGGCTACACCGACCTGCTCGACCGGTATGAGGCCGCCGGGCGGCCGATGGCGGTCGCCCTTCTGGGCATGCCCGACGCCGGCAAGACGTTTCTGTTCGATCGCATCCGCGCGCTGGCCGAGGCGGAGGAAGGCTGCGCTTTCAACGTGGCCTGGACCGACGATCCCGGCGGTCTTCGTCAAAAGAAGTTCGGCGACAAACAGAAATACAAGACCACCACCAACGTCACGGTCTATGGCCTGACCCACGAGGCAAAGCCGAAGAACGATCTCTGGATCGTCGACGTGGGCGGCGAATTTTTCAACCGCGCCCTGGAAACGGACTTCGAGCCGCAGACGGTGGTCAAGGGCCGCATCGGTCCCGCGCTGGCGCTCTGCAACGCGCTGATCCTGATGATGCCCGCGCGCGACGCTCTGATCGAAGAGGACTCCGCCAAACTGGCGGAGATCGACCGACCTAATCTGGGCGAGTTGACCGCCGCGGTCGTGAAGTTGGCGCGGATTCTCAACTTCATGAACGCCCGCATTCACGGCGGCGACCTCAAGTCCGCGGTCGAAGAGCTGACGTCGCTCGACGCCGACGAGCTGCGCGCCCGGATCGGCGAGGCGCGCGGGATGAGCGGCTATCCCCTGCTGCTGCTGTTGTCGCAGGCCGACCTCTATGTCGACGCCATGGCGGAGGATCCCTATGCCGACGCCGATCCGTTCCTGACCGTGGCGCGGCGGCACAGGTCGGTGATCAGCCACCTTCGTTCCCACTTCGAGTTTTTCAAAATCGACTTCGTCACCGCCTGCAACGACGCGGCGGGCGGTGAGTTCGACAAGACCAAGGAGTCCTGGGGCGTCTGGGACGCGTTGAAGTGGATCCGCCGGACGATCCGCGCGCGCAACAACAGGCGCCTGCGCTGGTTCGCCCGGACCGATCGGGCGCTGCACCTGCGCTGGCTGCTCGATCCGAGCTTTCGCAAGGTCGTGCCGTGGGGAGGCCGTTCATGACGACCGACCCGCCGCCGGTCGACGACGAAATCGACGAAGACGACCTGCCGCCATCGCCGCCCAGGCCGTGGACGATGAAGCGTTGGGCGATCTATCTGCCCGGAGGTCTGTTCCTGCTCCCGGCGATCGTGCTGCTGGTTCTGTTGTTCACGCCGGCGTGGCGCGTGCGGCCGGCGGACGGCGCTCCGCGCGATCTGCCGAACGGTTTCATCTGGACGCCCGTGGAGCGGGACCACTTCCTCAAGCTGCGCGCGGTCTCGACTCCGCTCTATGTGCGTCACCTGGAGGCGATCCAGGTTCCCGAGAGCGGTCTCGGCTCGATCTCGCAGCACAAGATTTCGAAGACGACGCTCGCCGGCGCCCTGGCCTCGGTGATGAACGTCTTCAAGGGCAAGGGCGGCGGAGATGAGGCCGACACCGCATCGCGCGATCTGGCGCACAGCCGTCAGGTCATTCCGACCTACGCCGACGCGCTGAACAAATACAGCATGCGCCAGTACGCCGAAGCCGAGGACAAGGCCCGCCAGGCCGAGACGCGGATCCAGAGCGCACGGCCGAGCGGACTGGCCGATACCATGCGCCTGAATGGCGAGCATATCGCCACCGACTATCTGCTCGGCCACATCCGCCTGGCGCGCGGCAAGATCGACGACGCGGTCAAGTATTTCACCAGCGCGCGCGAACTGGCGAGTGCGCAGCGCGAAATCGACGGATCGCCCTATGCCGGGGCGCAGGCGCTGTATGACCTCGACCCGCGGCGCTCCTTGATCAGCCTGTCGACGGCGGACCTGTGGAACGACGAGCTGAATGCGTTGATGGCCGAGGACGAGGACAAGGCGTGGACCGCGGCGCAACCGCTCTATGCCCGTCCCGACCTGGTCAGCCGCTATCCGGTGCTGGCTGCGACCTTGCAGCGGATCGCGGCGGCGCAAGGCGACAGCGCCAAGGCCACGACCATACGCCCGGACTGGACCGCCGCCGGCGACAGTCCGACCGTGGCGCAGGCCAAGCTCGAGTCGACCGCCTCGCTCATCGCCATGGGCGACCCCGCGGCGATGGCGGATTTCAGGGACGATACGCCAGGCGGCGACGCCGCGCAGTTGCAGACGTGGAAGAAGATCGCGCCGCTGCGCAACACGGTGCTGAGCGAAGTCAGTCAGCATCATGGCCACACGGCCGATGATCTGAGCCTCGCCAGGGGCGCGGCGGAACAGGACTTTATGCGCACGTGGCGCGCGCAGTATCTGGGCGTCATCGGCAACGACCTGCTGAAGACCGGCCTGCGCGAACACAAGTCGGACTATCTGAAACTGGCAGGCGTGAGCGACCTATTCGGGCCGTGGACGACCTATCGGGCGCGGTCGCGGATGATGGGGATCGGTCCCTGGTTCATGCCGCCGTTGCTCCTGCTGTTGATCCTCGCGGGGGTCGCCTTTGCGGCTTACACCGCCTTCGTCATGCGCGTGTTCAGGCCATCGCACCATCTGGCGCGGGTCGCCCCGGTGAAGTCCCGGAGCGGCTGAGTGTTCAACGACCGGGTCTTCTTCTGCGCCTGCCTTGCCGGATTGATCGTCGTGCAATGGCTCGCCATGAGGAGCGCGCGCAAGGCGCCGGCCCTGGGCGTGTCGAAGGTCTTGATCGGCGTCGCCTGCCTGTGCTGTGCGGGACTGACCTGGCTTCCGTTGCAGACGGCGTCGCACGACCAGCTCGGCGGCTTAAGGACTCAGCTCGAGGGTGCGAGCATCGACATCGCCCACGTCGGCGCCGGCGGCGTCACCGTCGGGCCCGACCCGTCGCGCGACTGGATCGTCGTCCCCTTCGCCTCCGCCCACGCCGTGCGCCTCTCGCACAGCGACAAGGGCGTGAAGCTCGACACGCGACCGCCGCTCGACAACGGACGCCTGTGGCTGAACGGCGGGCCGGTCACGGCGCCGCAGACACGCTATCTGGCCGACGGCGACAGCCTGAACCTGAAGATCGACAGCGCGCCGCGCGGCAAGACCATTGACGGCCGCGAAGGGCGTCGCCGATCCAGCACACTGCATCTGGCGTTGAAGGGCGATCGGCTGAGCATCGGCCTGGCGCAGCCGGAAGTCGCCGCGGATATTCGGGCGGAGGATTTGAACACCGCCTATAGCCAGCCGAACAATGCAACGGGGACGATCACGTTGGCCATCGGCGCCTTGGCAGGCGGCGCCAAGCAGAACCAGATCGTGTTTCGCGCCATCGGCGCCCCGCTCAGCGCCTTGCTGGACGCGCGCGTGTCGATCGGACGCGACGCCCGTTCCGCCCAGGTCGTCTCCGCCGACGGCATGCGCACGGTCGCGTTCGGGCAATCCTTCGCCACCGGCGGTCCCGCGGAAATTGTCCTGCGCGTCGAGCGCAAGGATCTCGACTGGCGCGGTCTCGCCCTGACCGGGTGGTTGCCCCTGGCCTTGGTGTTCGCGACTTTTGTCGGGGCCTGGAAGCTGATGCGCCGCTCGGCCGGCGCCATGGTTCTGATCTCGCTGGCAACCGCGCTCGCCGGCCTGCGCCTGTTGATCGGTGAAGAAGGCGGCATTGTCGCCCAGTCGCCGACCTACGCCTATGTCACGCGCGACAGTCTCGCGGTCCTGGCCTTTGCGCCCCTGGTGGTCGCCATGGCCTGCGCGCGCGGCAAGCGGCCGAGGTTGTTCATCGCGTGGGCCGCCGTCGTTCTGGCGGCGCTCATTCTCATCTGGACGCGCTATGCGCCCGCGTTCGACAACGCGTTGGCGCCGGTCGGCTGGCTGCAGCGCCTGGGCGGGCCGACGCTTCTGCTGGGCGCTGCCTGCGCCGTCGGCGTCATCGCGTGGCCGCTGGTTCGTCGCTTAGCTGGCGTGGGCGTGAACCTGTGGCGACGTCTCGCGCAGTGGCTCGCGCGGTTCGGCTCAGGCGTTGAGCGCATCGGGTCGCGTCTGCCGCAACCGATCTGGACCGCGATCCGGGAGAGCGCGCCCGGCCCCTTTGCGGTTCTCGTGGCGCTCGCCGTCGTTCGCGCGGGCTTCGCCGCGATCGGGTGGGCCGAGAACATCGGCGACCACATCCTGCTCAGCACCTTCACGACGCCGATCCTGGTCGCGGCCTCAGCCTGGGCGAGCGTGCGCATCGGGCGTCGGATCGCGGCGACCCAGGGCGGGGTTCTGGCCGAGACCCTGTTCTGGTGGGGCGGCATGGCGCTAGCGATGGGCGTCATCTTCGTCGTCTGCAAGGACCGCGGCTATGTGATGACCAACCTCTTGCCGTTCGTGCTTTGGGGCCTCTTGATCGCGGCGCTGCAACCGGGCCGGTGGAGTTGGACCAAGACCGTCATGGTCGCGCCGGGCGCCGCCTGCTTGGCAGCAGTCGCCCTCTATCTGGTCATGGCCATGCTGGCGCCGAACGAGGCGCAGATCGAACAGGCGATCCGCACGCCCAAGTCGCCGGCGAGCATCGCGCTGCTCGGCAAGCTCGGTCGCGACGACTCGATTCGCGATCGGGTCGACGCGTTTCTAAATCCCAGAGGCTTCGAGACCCTGGCCTCGACCGCCGCGACCGAGAACCGGGCGATCTTCCGTGCGCTGCGGGTCTATGCCCAGCCGACCTGGGGGCGCGGCTTCATGAACATCGAGCTGCCGCAAACCCTGCAGCGGGTGCAGATGAGCGACAACGTGCCCGCGATCCATCTGATGTCGCCGTTCGGGCGTGTGGGCGGGGTGCTGTTCCTCTGGCTGGTCGGGTTCGGCGCCGCGGGCCTGTCGATCGCGGCGCTGCGGCGCGTGCGGTGGAAACCGCTGTCGCTCAGCTTCGCGCAATCGGCGGCGGTGCTCGCGCTGTGGAGCGTGTTTCTGGTCGACCTCTATATGATGCTGGCCAATGTCCAGCTAATGGCCTTCACCGGGCGCGACCTCTATCTGATGTCTCCGATATCGGTGAGCGACGCGCTTGAAGCGCTAACCTTGCTCGCCATCGCCGGCTACGGCTTTTCGGAGAAGCCGCAGTGACCGCGCCGGCCGCGCCCTCACGTAAAGGTCGCCGCGCGCGCGTTTCGCTGTGGCTGTTGGCGGCAGTCGCGCCGCTGTTGCTGATCGCCCAGACCTGGACGACGGGGGCCGACGTAAAGGCGAACGCGGATCAGCCCGACGTCTATGTGCGCCTGGTCAACGGCGTCGTGCTCGGCAACGACGGCCTGCTGGTTCCCGGAAGGCCCGGCCAGGCGCCGGTGCGCGCCACCCAAAAGCTGTTCGATACGCCGAGCTTGAACGTCTTCTTCAACCAGACGCCGCTGCATCTCGACGTTCAGAACAAGAGCCCGGGCCTGTGGGACATCGAGAACGGCGTGGTGCTGGCGCTCGACGGACACTCGCACCGGCGGGTGATGCCTTTCACAAAGGCGCAGGTATGGAAGGGCAATCTGCTGTTCCGCTCCGAGCAGGCGGTGACCGACGTCGATGACTTGAGCTTCGCGCACGGACGCATCCGCATGACGCCGCGCCGCAACGCTTCGACCAATGCGTTGCGCGTCAACGCCTTTGCGCCGCCGGCGGACGGCGCGACCGATCAGCTCCTGCTCTACGGCCACGAACCGCAGCCGAGCGGCGCCGCGGACCAGCCCCTGGCGCGGGTCGAACGCCTGGGACCCGCTCTCATCGTCCACGCCTTCGTTTCGCACGCGGTATCGATCGACGGTGAAGCGATCGGCGAACGGACCGACGCGATCCTGCCCGCGGGCGCGCACCTGCGTGTCACCGACGGGCGGCGAAGCGCGGTGTTTTCCTTCGGCGGCGCGGCCCCGAGCGCGATCAGCGCCTGGCAACCCTTGACCGAGCGCGTGCGCGATCCGCGATTCGGCCGTTTCGCCGAGGCGTTCGAGACGGCGATGAGCCAGGCGATGGCCCAGGGCGCCGACGTGGAGAACAAGAGCGTCGCCACCAGCCTGGACGCCTCGCTACAGGCGCGGCTGCAGAGCGCACTCGAGGCCTATATGGCGCCGCACGGCCCGCACCGCGCCGCCGTCACCGTCATGGACGCACGCACCGGCGAGATTCTGGCGCTGGCCACCTGGCCGGCGCCGTCGAACGACGCGTCGCCGCCGCTTAACGCCGACACCTCCGACCCGGAGCGGAACCAGAACTTCTATCCCATGCCGATCGGCTCGGCCGCGAAACCGCTGATGTCGGAGGCGATCCTGACGGTCGAGCCGCAGCTCGCGCATCTGCAGATCAAGCCGGGCGAGATTCCGATCACCGAAATCCTCGGCGTGCAGCTCGACGCGAAGATCGGTTCAGACCATCCGCTGCCGGGACCCAAGATCGACTTCAACCAGTTCCTGCAGTGGTCGTCCAACCGCTTTGCGTTGAGCCTTTTGATGCTGTCGGCGACCAAGGCGCCGGACCGGGAGGGACCGGTCGCGTCGGACACCTATTGGATCGACAACCAGGCGCACGCGCATCTACCGCCGCTGCTGTTCGATTCCTACCAGAAGGAGGACGGCACGCATCTGGGCGCATTAAACGGCGGCCTGCTGCCGTGGGCCGGACTGCTGTCTGACTACTACGGCGTCGACTACAGCACGCCCCGGCATGCCCGGCCAGGGGACGTCGGCAACGACAGCTATGACATGGGCGTGTGGTCCGATCTGTTCGCTTTGCCGCAGATGCGCGCCTTGCCGCGGCCCTATCTGGCGGCGCTGAAGGACATCTCGCCCGACCGCGAGATCTTCCCGACCGAGGACATGCGCTCGTTCCGCGGCGACTTCGTGCAGATGATCCTGGGCGGTCAGGAATATCCGTGGACGACCATCCGGCTCGCCCAGTCCTATGCGCGGATCGTCACCAACCACATGGTGCGCGCGAGCCTGATGCAGCGCGACCCCAACGCGCCGCTCGAACGCTCCGCCAACATTCCGCCCGTGGCCTTTTCAACCGTGCGCGCCGGCATGGCGGCCGTCGTCAACGGGACCGGGGCCAAGATCCGGCCGGATGTCGACGCCTTGTCGGCGATGGCGAAACAACGGGGCGAGACGCTGGGGGTCTGGGCCAAGACCGGCACGCCGAATCTCGAGACCGCCTACGCCACCGACGCCGAGGCGGCGATCGACGACCTCATCCGCGAACGTCTTCTGCTGCTCGACGGGGATCGCATCGTGGTCGCGGTGAAGGACTCCGTGCCCGCCCAGGGCGCGGCGGGGACCCGAGCGCTGGCGTCCAGCCGCCTGGGCGGCGCGCTCTTGCGTCGCCACGGCGTTTCGGCCGGCGCGGTGATCGCGCGCACCGCCGCCTACAACAAGGGCGACCGTTCCGGGTTCGAGGTGAAGCTCGGTAAGCTGGTGCTGAGCCGTCACACGGCTCTGCGCGCCCAGGAGACGCGGGCTTTTGTCTTCGTGGTGGGCCGCTATGCCGGATCGACCGACGGCGATCCGAAGCGTGCATTGGTGGTCGCGATCAACATCCAGGACAACTGGGCGGACAAGGAGCACGTGGCGGCGATCTTCGGTCACTGCATCCTGTCGGGGATCATCGGCCCGACCCTGTTTGAGGACCCGTCGCTGCAACACGCGCCGCCGGCGGGGTGTGGCTAGAGCCATGGCCAACGCCCCCGTCCCCAGGCCTCGGAACACGACGAGCAATGCGGCGCGCGGCGCCGTGCGCAGGGATTTGCCGTCGGTGTTGCTGGCGCTGATGGCGCTCGGCCTGCTTTGCGCCGCGGTGTTCCTGCGCGATCCGACGCAGAAGCCGGCGGTGACGGCGACGCATGCGCTGGCCACGCCGCTGTCGCGCATCACGCTCGAGGCGTCGGCCCTGGCGCCCACGCCGGGACAGCCGGTGACCTGGGGCGTGCTGGAGACCAATTACGATCTCGACGACGAGACGTTGCGCCGAAGTCTTACGGCCACCTTCAACCGGCCATTCTCGCTGGAAGAGGCGCGCGCCTACAAACGCACCGCCCTGCCTCAGAGCATCACGCTGGTCGTGCGCGACGAGAACGTCCGCGGCGACGCTGGGGACTAGACAATCAAAAAGCTCGTCGGGGCATGCCAGTCGGGATTTCGGACCTTGGCTGCCACGACCGCGGCTAGAGCGGCTCCCATAAGGAGCGGCGCCCCGAATGCCCCCCGCGTCCAGGCCGTGGCGCATCGAAACCCTTGCCGGGTGGCGGGGCCAGCGGATAACTGGGGTCGCAAGCGGGGCCACCGACTTGGGAACAGTGACCATCGACGACGTCGCGGAGCTCGCCGGCGTCTCCATCAAGACAGTCTCGCGCGTGCTCAATCGCGAGCCGCACGTGCGCGAGTCGACCCGGCTACGGGTCGAAGCCGCCGCGGCGAAGCTGAACTACACGCCCAACGTCTCCGCCCGGGCGCTCGCGGGGTCGCGCTCGTATCTGATCGGCCTCTACTATGACAACCCGAGCCTGGGTTACGTCGGGCAGATCGAACAGGGCGCCATGGCCGCCTGCCGCCGCGCCGGTTACCACCTGATCGTCGAGGAGCTGCTGGAGACCGGCTCAGCGCTCCGCGACAGTATCGTGGCCCTGAACGCGCGCGTCCGGCCCGACGGGGTGATCCTCACCCCGCCCCTGTGCGACCGCCCCGAACTCCTCGAGGTCCTCGAAGCCGTCAAGGCCCCCTACGTGCGGATCGCCCCGTCCTGGGACCTGGACCGCAGTCCCTACGTGTACATGGACGACCGCAAGGCTGCCTATGAAATGACCGCCTACCTTCAGGGGCTCGGCCACCGCGACATCGCCTTCATCGGCGGCCCGCCCGATCACGTCGCCGCGGCAAGCCGCACCGAGGGATTCGCCGAGGCCATGGCGGTCGCGGGCCTGGAGGTCCGGGCGGGCCGGATTCAGCCCGGCGAATTCAGTTTCCGGTCCGGGTGGGACGCCGCCGAGCGCCTGCTGAAGGTCGCGCGCGACCGTCCGACCGCGATCTTCGCGGGCAACGACGACATGGCTCTGGGCGTCATGGCGGTGGCGAACCGGCTGCACATCGAGATCCCGGCGGACCTGACGCTGGTGGGCTTCGACGATTCCCCCAGCGCCCAGGTGATCTGGCCCCGGCTCACGACCGTCCGCCAGCCCGCCGCGGAGATGGCTTCGATGGCCGCCGACATCCTGATCGAGCGGGGGTCGGGCGAAAGCGGGTCGCGCGGACGGCGGCTCGATTTCGAACTCATTGTCCGCGATTCCTCCGGGCCGCCCGGCCGGCGCGGCTGAGACCCAGCCTTGCGAGGAGCCGGTAAGCGGCCTAGCCTTTTGACAGCGCTGTCTTAGACGCTGCAGGATTGCCGGCCGCATGGGCGTTTCGACATCAGCCAAGGGCGTTCTCGCCGATCGACGCGGTCTCTGGGCGTTTTGGATCGGTTGCCTGGCGGTCACCGCAGGCGTCCTCCTCCACCTTCCGATGTTTTGGATGGCGCGGAACATGGGCTTTCGCCTCGCAGGCATGCCGATGGGGCCCGGCATGCTCGCGGGCATGGGCCTGATCGTTGCGGGAATCGCCGCTTCAGCCTGGGGCCTGTTGCCCCGGCGTGACCGCGGGGCGGCGGCGTACACGGCGGCGGTGCACGTTACGCCGCCCGAAGACGCGCCGCTCACCTGGGCCCACGGGCGGCTGATGATGATCCTGATCGTGGCCCTGGTCATCGACGTGATGAAGCCGGCCAGCCTTGGCTTCGTGGTCCCCGGCATGCAGTCCGAGTACGCCATACCCAAGACCGTTGTCGCGTTTCTGCCGTTCGTCGCCCTCGCCGGAACCGTCACCGGCTCGGTCGCATGGGGCGTGCTTGCCGACCTGTTCGGCCGGCGGGCGTCCATCCTGCTGTCGGCGGTCATGTTCGTGGGCACCTCGATCTGCGGCGCGATGCCGAGCTTTGGGTGGAACCTCGCGATGTGTTTCCTGATGGGCGCGGCCGCGGGCGGCATGTTGCCGGTGGCTTACGCCCTGCTGGCCGAGAGCATGCCCTCGAAACATCGCGGCTGGAGCTTGGTTCTGATCGGCGGCCTCGGCGCCGTCGGCGGCTATCTGGCGGCGAGCAGCCTGTCGGCGGCGCTGCAGCCGACCTACGGCTGGCGCATCATGTGGTTTCTCGGCATGCCCACCGGCCTGATCCTGATCCTGCTCAACGGCGCCATTCCGGAGTCCGCCAAGTTTCTGCTCCGTCTGGGCCGCATCGACGAGGCCCACGCGGTGCTGAAGCGGTTCGGATCCAAGATCGTCGATGGTCCCGACGACGACTCTATCGACGCGGAGGCGGGCCTGACCCACGGCCGCGCACCGGCGCCGCCGCTCTCACGCGGGTTTCTGGGAAAGACGGTCTCGTTGTCGACCGTCGCGATCGTCTGGGGGCTGGTGAACTTCGGCCTGTTGCTTTGGCTGCCGCAGGACTTGACCGCCAAAGGCTATTCCATGGGCGCACTAAGCCGCGTCCTTGCGCTCTCGGCCCTTATCGCGGCCCCGACGGTCTTCCTGTGCGCCTTCCTGTACAGCCGCTGGAGCACCAAATGGTCGCTGGTCGCCATGATCGCTCTCATGGCGCTCGGTCTCGTTCTTGTGCTGCAACTCGAAGCTTCCGGCGGTCACGGCGTCAGTGCGGTGGCGCCCGTTGCGCTGCTGATCGTCGGGTCGAACGGCGTGCTGGCGATCCTGTTACCCTACACGGCCGAGAACTATCCGGTGCGCGTGCGGGGGCGGGCTGCGGGCTGGGTGGCGGCCTGTTCCAAATTCGGCGGGCTGATCGCGCAGGGGCTGGCGGTGTTCGCCATCGCGCCCGCGGTGGGCGTCGCCGCGGGCCTGATCATCATTCCAACCATCCTGGCCCTGTTGCTCATCGCGCGCTTCGGCGCCGAGACCCGCGGTCGCGACCTGCGCGAGCTCGAAGACAGCGCGGCGCCGCGTACGCCCGCCGTCGCAGAGGTGCGCCCATGAGATTTTCAATCGGCATGGCGCTCGCCGCCCTGATCGGCGGTTGCGTAATGCAGAATCCGCCACAAACGACCAGCGATCACGCCGTCTTGGCTCATGAGTGTCAAGTCCGCGGCGGCCATCTGGAGCCGATCCCCGGCGCCAACAACCCAAACGAGGCGTCGAACTATTATTGCGACCTCCCCGGCGGCGCGCAGAGCCATTGACTACGATGGTCGGCGTCGAATGCTGAAGGACGTCGTCATCGCGGCTTGCCTGATCGCAGCTTGCTTGGCGGCGAGCGCCGTCGCCTTCACCGCCAGCTCAAGTCCGCGCCACGCCACCCCCGTCACCGCCGCGGCCCTGCCGCTTGGGGCCACAATCGGGCGTGGCGCCTCGGTTCCCTTCGACGAATACGAAGCGGAAAACGGCGCCACCAACGGTGAGATCATCGGTCCGGACCGCGGTTTTGGCGCCTTGGCCGCGGAGGCGTCCGGCCGCCGCGCGGTCAGGCTGAACGGCGTCGGCGGCTATGTGGAGATTGTGCTGGCGCACAAGGCCAACGCCGTGACCTTGCGCTACGCCCTGCCTGATTCCGCCGACGGGCGCGGACTCGATGGCGCGATCGGCGTCTGGGCCGACGGCGAACGGTTGGGCGAGCTGAAACTGACCTCGCGGTATGGCTGGTTCTATGGCGCCTACCCATTCAGCAACAATCCCGCGGACGGACGGCCGCATCATTTCTACGATGAGACGCGCCTGCGGTTCGCGCGCGTTCTGCCGGCGGGCGCGCGGGTGCGCTTCGCCGTCGATCATGCCGATGCAGCGCCGTGGCGCGTGCTGGACCTGGCCGACTTCGAGTTGGTCGGACCGCCGGTGAGGCCGCCGCGCGGCGCGCTGTCCGTCCTCGACTTCGGAGCCGATCCCAACGGCGCGGCGGACTCCGCCGTCGCGTTCGATCGCGCCATCGCCACGGGACGCGCCACGCGGCGACCGGTCTACATCGATCCCGGCGACTACCGGATCGACCGTCACCTGGTGGTGGACCGGGTTACGCTCGCGGGCGCGGGGCCCTGGTATTCGGTGCTGCACGGCGCAGGCGTCGGTCTTTATGGCCCTCCACCGCCGGGCGGCGCGCGCAACGTCGTGCTGCGGGACTTCGCTATTTTCGGGGACGTGACCGACCGGGACGACAAGGCCAAGCTCGCCGGCGTCGGCGGGGCAATGAGCGATACGCTAATCGAAAACCTGTGGATCCAGCATGAGAAGAATGGCCTCTGGTTCGACGGGCCGATGCGCGGCGTGACCGCGCGAAACCTACGCATCCTCGACGAGACGGCCGACGGGCTGAATTTCGATCGGGGGGTGAGCGATGCGGTGGTCGAAAACAGCTTCGTGCGCAACACCGGCGACGACGGCCTGGCGTCCTGGTCGCACGTGGCGCCGAACCGGAACATCGTCTTTCGGCACAACACCGTCATCGCGCCCATTCTGGCCAACGGCATCGCCCTCTACGGGGGCGCCGGAGCTTTGGTCAGCGACAACCTGGTGGCGGATACGGTAGCGGAAGGCGGCGGTTATCATCTCGGCGCGCGCTTCTCGGCGACGCCCTTCGAGGGCGCCATCACCTTCCGCCGCAACGTCGCCGTGCGCGCCGGCGGTACGGATCCGAACTGGCGAAGCGGTGTCGGCGCCTTCTGGCTCTATGCTCTGGACCGTCCGATTTCCGGCGCCGACATCCGGGTGGAAGCGCTCGACCTGATCGACAGCACCTATGACGCGATCCTGCTGAAAGGCGGCGTCATCGAGGGGATCGCGTTTGCGGACGTCAGGATCGATGGCGCCGGAACCCATGCCCTGCAAGTCCAGGCCTCGGGAATCGCGACCTTCAGCGACGTGCGCGCGCAGCGGGTGCGCGACAGCGGCGTGGCGATGTGCGGCTCGGACTTCACCGTGCGCGGGCGCGGGAACTCGGGATGGGCCGACGTCTCCTGCCCCGCGCGTTGAGCGTCAGGCGGCCGCCGGGGCGCCGGCCGCGGCGCAGTTTCGGGCGATGAACTCCTGGTGGGTCGGCATCGACTTCAGACGGTCCTGAATGGCGGCGTGGACATTGGCGAGGTGCAGCATCAGCTCGTCCTCGGCGAGCGAGTCCGCTACCGGGTGATAGCCCTGGGGGCGCATGCCCTGGCCGAAGAGGATGGCGAACCAGTTCATCTCCTGGAAGAGTTCGGTCGGCTCCGGATAAACCTCACCGCGGGTGCGGAACCAGTGGAGCTTGGCCTCCAGCGAGTCCGGAACGCTCATGTGCTTGCAATAACGCCACATCGGCGTGTCTTCGTGCTCGATCACCTTGTAGTGCGCGATGATGAAATCGCGGATGCGTTCGTAGTCGAGCTGCATGTGATCATTGAAGCGCGCGATCAGCCGCGGATCAAAACCGTCCTTGGGAAACATGGCGAGCAGTTTTTCGATTCCGCGCTGGACCAGGTGGATGCTGGTCGACTCCAGCGGCTCCAGAAATCCGCTGGCCAGGCCGAGGGCCACGCAGTTCTTCGACCAGCTGACCTTGCGCCGTCCAGTGACGAACCGAAGGATGCGCGGGTCGGCCAAGGCCGGACCGTCGAGTCGTTTCGACAGGAGTGCGGCCGCCTCGTCCTCACCGATGAATTCGCTGGAGAAGACATAGCCGTTGCCGGTGCGATGCTGCAGCGGGATACGCCACTGCCACCCCGCCTCGCGCAGGGTGGAGCGCGTCATCGGCGCCGGATCCTCGACCCGAGCGCAGGGCATGGCCGCGGCGCGGTTGGCCGGCAGCCAACGGCTCCAGTCCTCATAACCGGCGTGCAGCGTTTCCTCGATCAAGAGGCCGCGGAAGCCGGAACAGTCGATGAAGAAATCGCCCCGGACCGTTCGACCGTCCTTCAGCGTCACCGCCTCGATGTGGCCGCTCTGCGGATGCTGGCGGACATCCACGATCTGACCTTCGGCGCGCACGACGCCGCGGCCTTCGGCAAAGCGGCGCAGGTAGGCGGCGTAGAGGCTGGCGTCGAAATGGAAGGCGTAGTTGATCTTGGGCAGCCGCCCGGCCTTCACCTCGGGCGTGCGGGCGAACTTGCTCTGCCGCGCGGCCAGGGCCTCGACGCAGAATCGGTGATTGTCCGGATCGCCGCCGTTCGCCACCCAGCGGAGCCAGTATTGCGCGAAGGCGACGCCGCCGACGTCGACGCCAAACAGGCCGAACGGGTGGATGTAGCTGTGGCCCGGCTTGCGCCAGTCGACGAATTCGATGCCGAGCTTGAAGGTGGCGTTGGTCTCGCGGATGAACTCGTCTTCGTCGAAGCCGAGCAGACGGTTGAACAGGGTGATCGGCGGAATGGTCGCCTCGCCCACGCCGACCGTACCGATCAGGTCGGATTCGATCAGGGTGATGGAATGGGTTTCCGTCCCGATGACCTTGGCCAGGGCCGCGGCCGCCATCCAACCTGCGGTACCCCCGCCGACGATGACCACGTCACGCACAAGCGACGGTCTCTGGGTCAAGCGCGCCTGCCCCTGCCGCTGTTTGCGGCGTCCAATTGCGATTGCAGAGTCGGCATGCGGTTCACCTCGCTGGCGATGAAGCCGAGCATCCGCTGCATCTGAAGCACCTGGTCCTGAGGCTCGATCAGATCCACCAGCGGATCGAAGTCGCGCGGGACCAGACCGTGGCCCAACAGGATGGACGTCCAGTTGGGCGCCTGAAACGCTTCGTCGTCGTAGAGCGCGACGCGGCCGCGCGCGGCGAACAGGCGCAGCTTGTAGGCAAGGGTGTAGGGGAGCTCCATGTCGCGGACGCGGTTCCAAAAGCGGTCTCCGCGCCGCTGGTTGAGCTTGTAGTGGGCGATCTGAAAATCACGGATGTTGCGAGCATTGAGCGCCAACCCGGCGTTGAACGCCGCGGACTCACCCATGTCGTCGGCGTTGCCGGGGAACAGCGAAATCAGTAGCGACAGGGCGGTCTGGATAAGGTGCGGCTGCACCGCGTCCAGCGGTTCCAGGCTGACGGCCGCGTCCCCGACCGCGACGCAGTTACCGATCCACGAGCGGGGACGAAGCCCCGGTTCGAGGGGCGAGACGAAAGCCTGGCCCTGCAGCCTGGCGCCGGCGAGCACCGGCAAGGCATCGGCCAATTCGCCGTCGCCGACCTGGGACGAGTCGTAAGCAGCCACCACGGCGGTGCGATGCTGCAGCGGGTAGAGCCCGATCCAACCGGCGCGAAAGGCGCTGATCTGGCTGAAGCCGGGAATCGACTCCAGGCGCGGGGCCGATCCCGCCAGCAAGCGGTCGCACGGCAGCCAGCGGCGCCACGACTCGAACTCGGACCCCGGAAGGCGTCCGATCAGGGCCGCCTCGGAGCCGGTCGCATCGATGAACAGATCGGCCTCGATCCGCTCGCCGGCCTTGGTCTCGATGGCGACGACCCGTTCGCCGTCGATGTGGATTTCGCCGAGGCCGCCTCCGATCAGCCGCACGCCGCTGCGCAACGCGCGCGCCTTGACCAAGGCGACGTAGGCGCGGGCGTCGAGATGAAAGCCATAGGCCGGGCGGGCAAATCCATCGGACAAGTCGGGATCCATCGCCAGCCGCCCGTGCTTGGCCATGGCCGCGCCCAGCGAGAAGTCCTCGAACGGAACCTTCATCCCCTCGGCCCGGGCTTTGATCCAGTACTGCACGAGGTCGACGTTGTTCACCCCCATTGGCTGGGTGTCGTAGGCGTGGAGGAACGGCGCCGCCCCTGCCGACCAGTTCGCGAAGCGCTGGCCGAGCACGTAGACGCCGTCGCAGGCGGCGATCACTTCGTGCTCGTCGATTCCCAGCAGACGATGCAGCCCGCCGAGGGTGGGAAGGGCGGCGTACGCGTCCACTTGCGACAACAGGCTGGCCTGTTCGACCACCGCGACCTCGAGCCCGGTGCGACCGAAAGCGCGTTGCAACCCGAGCGCGGTAAGCCAGGCCGCGGCGTCGCGCCCAACCACAACCGCTCTATTCACAGGCCGCGTCATGCGCGGGCCCCGCTCAACGCCGCCGGTTCGACCGCGGACGGCGAAGGACAATAGTCGCGGACGAACGCGGCGTGGTCGCTCATGTCGGCCACCCGCTCGGCGACGCGCGTCTTCAAGGCGTCGAGGCGTGGGATGAGATCTTCGAGCGAGACGTTGTCAGCCAAGCGTTCGTAGCCGGTGGGGACGACCCCTTGACCGGTGTAGACCGCCAGCCAGCTCGGCGGCGCGAACAAACCATCGCGATAGGCCTCGATATAGCCGCGGCGGGAGAACAACTCGATCCTGGCCTTCAGGCTGTCCGGTACGTCCATGGCGCGCACGTAGCGCCACAGTTCGCCGTCGCTCCGCGGGTTGGCGTGATAGTGCAGGATCAGAAAATCGCGCACCCGGTCGTATTCGTTGTCGACCAGACGGTTGAATTCCTCCGCCAGCACCGGGTCGATCGGCGTGCGCGGAAACAGACGCAACAGGTTCATTACCGCGATCTGCACCAGATAGATGCTGGTGGACTCCAGCGGTTCGAGAAAGCCGCTGGCCAGGCCGACGCCGATGCAGTTCTTTATCCACGACTTGGTGCGCCGTCCGGCTTTGAACCTGAGCATGCGCGGTTCGGCCTGTGCCTTGCCGTCGAGGTTGGCCATCAGGGTGGCGGCCGCTTCGTCGTCACTGATGAAACTCGACGAATAGACATAGCCGTTGCCCGTGCGGTGCTGCAGTGGAATGCGCCACTGCCAGCCGGCCTTCTGCGAGGTCGAGCGTGTATATGGACTGAAGTCGGCCGACCGGTCGCAAGGCACGGCGAAGGCCCGGTCGCAGGGCAGCCATTTGCTCCAGTCTTCGAAGGGGACGCCGAGTTTTTGGCCGACCAGCAGCGCGCGAAACCCGGAGCAGTCGATGAAGAGATCGCCGGTGACGACCTCGCCCGACTCCATAGTGACCGAGGCGACGTTGCCGCTTTCGGCGTCAAGCGTGACGTCCACCACCTTGCCCTCGGTGCGGCGGACCCCCTTAGGCTCCGCGAAGCCGCGCAGGAACTTCGAATAGAGATGCGCGTCGAAATGGTAGGCGTAGTTGTAGGTCGAGTTGATCGCGGATGGATCGCGGGCGGGGAATTCGAACTTGTTGTGGCGACAGGCGACGATGGGATAGGAAAAATCTCCGATGTCGTAGTCGTTGCCGGCCAGCACGGCGCGGATCCAGTGATGCTGGAACGCCACGCCGCCGATCTGGGCGCCATACTTGCCGAAGGGGTGCACATAGGTCGTGCCCTTGGGCCCCCAGCCGCGAAACTCGATACCGAGTTTGAAGGTGGCGTTGGACTTGGCCATCATGTCGGGCTCGATCACCCCGATGGCGTCGTTGAATTCCTTCATCTGCGGCAAGGTGGCTTCGCCCACGCCGACGATGCCGATCTCATCCGACTCGATCAGGCGCACGCTGCAGATGTTGGGTTTGAGCACGCCCACCAGGGCGGCCGCGGTCATCCAGCCGGACGTCCCGCCGCCCACGATGACGACGTCCAAGGGTTTCGTCATTCGCCTAGCTCGTACCCGGTCATGACGCGGCGAGTGTCGAACGGGTCAGGCTGCATGTCAAAGCCTGACCTCGAAACGGAAAGCGCGCCGCGACCCGCGTCGTGGCGCGCCAACCATTGCCGCAAGGTCTCAGTACTTGAAGCGGATCCCGAGAACCACGCGCCGGTCGTTTTCGAACCAGCTGCCGGGCTTGAGCAGACCCGCGTCGTTCACCTGTTGCTTCACCACCGTCTCGGTGTTTAGCAGGTTGGTGCCCTGCAGGCTGATCTCCATGTTCGGCGTGACCTTGTAGCGGATCGATGCATCGAGGAAGCCCTGCGGCATTTCCCACATCGGCAGGTAGATACAACAATCCACCCGGGTGATCAGCCACTCGGAACGCCAATTGTAGGCAAGCCGAAGCGCCCAGGGACCCTTCTCGTACATGCCGACGAGATTGTAGGCGTTCTTCGAGACGCCCTCGAGCGCGTTCACGTTGAGCGAGGTCGCGCCGGTGCCCGGCTGGGCGGTGATCGCCGACGGTCCGCCGGACGAAACCTTCAGGTTCGAGTTCTTGATGCCGATGTCGTTGACGTAGGTGTAGTTGGCCTGGATCCCCAGCCCGCTCCATGCTCCCGGCAGGAAATCGAAGAAGCGCTGGAAATCGACCTCGAAGCCGTCGAGCGAACCGCCGCCGGACGCATTCACCGGGCCGCTGAGCGCTACCTGGCGGGTGACGCCGCCTAGCGTGACGTTCTCATTGAACGTTCCGTAGGTGAGGTAGTTGTGGAAGTTCTTGTAAAACACATCGAGCGAAAGTTGCCCGACGCTGCCGAAGTAGTGCTCGATGGTGAAGTCGAACTGGTCGGCGGTTTCCGGAGCGAGGTTCGGATTGTAGGCGTTGCCGGTATAGGTCGGGTTTATGCCGATGATCGTCCCGCTTGAATTCTTGATCCAATTCGGGTTGTTCGGATCGGACGTGTTGCCGAAGTTCGGCAGGCTGATTTGTGTATAGTTCTTCAGCAAGCCGATATCGGGCCGCGTCATGCCCTCCGACGCCGCCAAGCGCACAATCCAGCCGGGCGCAACGTCGAGTTTCAGGTTGAAGCTCGGGAGCCAGTTTCGATGGACGTCCTTGGCCGTCGATGAGGTTCCCAGACCCGAATTGAAGGTGAATTCAGAGGGTGAAACGTAGCATCCGACGCTCTTAGGCACGCCGGGCGGCGGGGCCGGCGGCGGCGGCGCAGCGATAGTCTGACACGGGAGCGTCGTCGGATCGAGGAAGGTGCTCGCGACCGAACCCGTGGACACGTTGTCCGTCTCGACGTAGCGCACGCCGATGTTGCCCGACACGCCGACGGAACCCAGACGCGCGTCTGGACCGCCGAACTTCAGTTCGACGTAGGCGGCCTTGGTCTTCTCCGACACGTCGGTGACTTCGTCGGGCTGGAAGCAGCCGATGGTGTCGCCGGCACGCTGACAGATCGGCTCCCAATGATCCTGGCCGACACCGAGCGCAGAATAGGCGAGCAGGTCCGCCTTGCGCGCGGCCAGAGCGTTCATGTTGAAGAACACATAGTCCTGGGACTTGCCGCCGAAGAACGAGTTGCCGAACGGCATGACCGTATAGAGGCCGGTCGGGTAGCCGTTGAACGAGCCGTTAGCCGTATGGTTGTCGATGTTCCAGAAGACGTACTGGTTGTTCGCCAGGTTCCAGTCGTTGGCGATATTGCCCCAGTTATAGGTGGAGTAGTCCACCACCTGTTCGCGGTCCGCGTAGCGAACGCCGAAGCGGATCGAGTCGAGCCACTGGGACTGGAACAGGTATTCGCCGTCGACCCGCGCCGCGGTCTCCGTGCCGTGGTCCTCCTCCAGGTGGTCCATCGCGTGGTTGTAGCGATAGTTGTCCGGATTGCTCAGGCCGCCGGGCGACTGGTTGATGTTCGACGGCGCCAAAAGCGTCATGGTCGGACGATCGCCGGTCATGTTCAGGTCGAGGTTGGCGAAGGAATACTGGCCGACTTCGACGTCGTAGTTGTTCACCGCCGACCGTACGCGCTGCAGGTCGAAATTAAATCGCCACTGATCGGTGGGATTCCATTTCAGATTGACCGAGCCGTCCGCTGTCCAGGTCTTGGTGTCGTTGTAACGCGACACCGCTTCGAAATCGTTGCCGCGGCCGGGGAAGGCGCAGGCCGCGCCCTGCCAGGAATAACAGGGCACCAGCATGTTCTGGCCGCTGGAGTTCAGCGCGATATTGCCCGCGTCGCCGGACACGGTGTCGTCCCCGGGAGGGGCTCCCCACCAGCTGTTGCCCGACGCCGACGGTCCGGCGCAGCACTGCAGGGTGGTCAGCACGCCGCTCTGGAAGTCGCCGTTCTTGTCGAAGGTGAAGTTGGTGCCCTGCGCCGGCAGCGGCGCCTGGTTCGGCTGGAAATTATCGGAATAGATCGAGCGCACATCGTTGCCGAACGGGTTGGCGATGTAGCTGATGATCCCCTGTTCCTTCCAGGTGTCCTCATAGCTGGAGTCGTTGTACTGGATGGTCAGCAGGAACTTGTGATCGGGGTCCTGCCACTGGGCCGCGGCCGAAACGCCGGTGCGGGTGCGCTCGTAATGCACGTCGCGCTGGGCGATATCGTCGGGGATGTATTTCAGCCCGGGACCGTACAGGTCCTGGTACACCATTTCCTGGCCGAGCTGTACGCCGAGCGAACGGTTCTGCACGTCGGAATAGGCCGCGTTGGCCATCACGCCGATCTCGCCGATCGGCGTATCCCAGCGATCGCTGACCAGGCCCGATGCTTCGGGGGTGAACTTCTTCGACAGGTCGCCGTAGTTGACATTGACCGACAAGGCCTCGACGCGGCCCGGCGCATCGAACGGAAGCCGCGTGCGCAGGTCGACCGTGCCCGCGATTCCGCCTTCGATCAGGTCGGCGGTGAGATTCTTGTAGACATCGACGCCCGCCATGAGTTCCGGCGAAACGTCGCCGAAGCCGAGGCCGCGTCCGGAGTTGGCGGTGAAGCTGTCGCGACCGTTGAACTCGTTGCGCACCTGCGGCAGACCGCGCACCAGGACGCCCGACGGTTCGGCCGAGAAGTGCGAAGTGTCGTCGCTGGCGGCGAAGCGATTGACGGTGATGCCCGGGACGCGCTGCAGCGCTTCGGCAATGGATTTGTCGGGGAAGGCGCCGATGTCGAGGGCGGTAATCGAGTCGACGACGGTGTCGGCGTGGATCTTGACCTGCTGTGAGGTCTGCAGCGACTTCTTGACGCCGGTGACCACCACTTCCGAAACCGTCGTGGCGGATTTCGAAGAGTCGTCGTCGGCGGCGAAAGCCAAAGCCGGCGTCAGGATCAGCGCGGACACGCCGATCGCCAAGGCTGACGCACCGCACTTCAACGACCGCCGCCACGTCACCTTACCGGTGAATTCGTACATTTCCTCTTCCTTCCCCTGGTGCGACGATTCAATGCCGTCGCGCCTAGTGATCTCGCTCGTCATGGCCTTGCTATCGCTGGACTTTCCCATTCCGACAGCGCTGTCATTTGGAGTTCAAAATTAAAGCGGTCACACCTGACCGCATCCCCGAATCCTCGTCTAGCTGGCCACATTTAGGGCCAAGTTTGCCGAAAGCGCCAGTCCCCATTTCGGGAATCGTTCCGGCTTGCTTCCGCTAGGAGCCTCGGTCGTGACATTTTCGACACGCCCCGGCGGCGGACGGACCAGCCGCGATCCAGTCACCCAGGCGGATTGCGGCGAGAAGACCCCCCCGACTATGGTCGCCGACCTTTCGCAGTCGGCGCTCTCCCCCCATGACTAATATTCCCGAACGAACGCGAGTGACGCCGCAGGTTTTCCACGAGGAGATCCTACCCGCCGCGACGCCCGTGGTGATGCGCGGCCTGGCCGCCAGTTGGCCTGTGGTGCGCGCCGCGCGCGAGTCCCCTGAAGCGTTCTGCGCCTACCTGAAGCGGTTCGACCGGGGCGCGGCGGTCCCCTCGATCCTCGGACCGCCGGGCATCAACGGCCGTTTTTTCTACAATCAGGACATGACGGGCTTCAATTTTCAGGCGACCAGCACACGCGTCGGCGCCGCGCTCGATTTTCTGCTCGAGCACCGCAACGACGAACGGCCGCCGAGCCTGGCCATCCAGTCGGCGCCTGCGCGCAGCATCATGCCGGGCTTTGAGGCAGAGAACGGCATGCCGTTGCTCGCTGACCGCGTGGAGCCGCGGCTGTGGATCGGCAATCGGGTGACGATTGCGGCGCACCACGACAATTTCGAGAACATCGCCTGTGTAGCGGCAGGCAGGCGCCGCTTCACCCTCTTTCCACCGGAGCAGATCGCCAATCTCTACATCGGCCCGTTCGAACTGACGCCAGCGGGCGCCACCATCAGCATGGTGTCGTTCGACAACCCGGACCTCGAGCGCTTTCCGCGCTTCGAAGCCGCGATGCAGGCGGCGCTGACCGCAGACCTGGACCCCGGCGACGGTATCTTCATCCCGTACATGTGGTGGCACCACGTCCGCTCACTCGATGCCGTCAACATGCTGGTGAATTACTGGTGGATGTCGGAAGCCGAGGCGCGCGGGCCGGCGCGCGACGCCTTTTTGCATGCGCTGATCGCGATCCGCTCCCTGCCCAAGCCGCACCGGGAGGCGTGGCGCGCCCTGTTCGATCATTACGTCTTCGAGGACGATGGCCCCGCCGGCTCGCATCTGCCGGCGGAAAGGCGCGGGGTGCTGGGCGATCCGGATCCTCATTTGCTGAAAGCCCTGCGTGCGAACCTCGTGCGCAACCTCAGCCGAGCGTAGCGCGAGATTAGTTCTGGCGCCGCGCTAACGGTTGGGAACCAACGCCTGGTGGATCGGCTCGACCCAAGTGTCGCGGTTCATGTCCCAGAGCAGGAAGTCGCTGTCGAACTGCCAGTACGCCCAGGCCCACCCGCGCGCCTCGGCCGCGCGGGCGACGGCGAAATCGTAGCGTACGCGCGAATCCATGTCGGCCTTGTCGTAGGCGCCGAATTCACCCAGGAAGATCGGCCGGCCGTTGTCCTTGGCCCAGGCCGCCACACCATCGAAATTCTTGTTGAGCCGGTCGAGGTCGAAGGGGCTGCCCCAGGCGACGCCCGAAAGCTTGGCGTACTGCGGGACCCAGGCGGCGCCCTGGTGGGTGAACTCCATCGGTGTGTAGTAGTGGACGGTGACGATGATATGCCGGTCGTCCTTGGGCAGTTGCAGTTCGCTGAGATGCAGCGGGCTGTTCCACGACGCCGGTCCGATCACCACATTGCGCGTTTGATTGGTCTTGCGCACCTGCGCCAGTTCCACCGCCAACAGCCGGTTCCAGGCCGCGTCGTCCAGGCGTCCGTTCGGTTCGTTTAGCAGTTCGAACATCACCCGGTCCGGCGCCGCGCGGAAGTGCGGCGCAATCTGGTTCCAGAACTGCGTCAGCTCAGTCTCGCACTTCGCCGCGTCCTCGGCGCAGATCCCCGAGTCGTGCTCGTCGAGGACGACGTTCAGGTCGTCATTCAGAGCGACCTTCACCAGCCGGTCCAGGGTCGCCAACCAAATCGGGTCGAGGCGCCCTTCCTTATCCATATGCGAAAAGGCCTGCAGATTGATCCGCACGGTTTTGAAGCCGCCGCGAGCAATCGAACGAAAGTGCGCGGGTCGAAAGCGGGCGGACGCGGGATCGGTCCAGATCGGATCATAACCGAGCACATTGACCCCGCGCCCCATCTCGCGGACCTGGTCGAACGGGTCCAGCGGCGCGGGAGCGTCCGCCGCGAAGCCGCGCGCGACGATCACCATCAGACTGAGGAAGGCCGCGATCGCGGCGGCGATCGGAGCGCGAACCTTCGAGGTCATCGTAGCGGTCCTCATGGACATACCGCGCCGCCGGAGTTGGCCACCAGTTCCGCATCGGCGAAAGACAGGCCGAAGCGACCGGCCGTGTGTAACACCAGCGGCGCGGTGACCTTGCTCAGGTCGACGCCTTGTCCCCGGAAACAGGCGAGCTTGATACGCACCGAGCGCCACTGTCCCACCGGCGCCGCGCCGATCAGTCGACTGACGTCGAGACTGGCGCACGTTTTGCCGTCACACTGCAGATCGAGTCCGACCGGCGCTTCGGGCGGGCGATCGACACGAAAGCGCAAACTGAGCGCCATATCGCCGTTGGTCTGGCGCACGAAGTCAGCCGCCGGGCCGGCGATCGCCACCGACGCGTCGCCGGCGCCGGTCCAGGTCGCCGCCTTGCCCGACTCCTGCGCATCGGCATCGACAGATTGGATTTCGACCGCGCCGCCGGGACTCGACACCCGACCCGCGCCGACCGCCACGCGGCCCTTGGCGTCGGTCAGCACCAGCGACCAAG
>DASZMV010000019.1:0-3372 GCA_035551675.1 Caulobacteraceae bacterium
CTCGGCGGCGTGCGCCATGCCGGCGCCTTTGCGCCGCTGCTGCGGCTGTTGGCGCTTCCCGAGCCGCAACTCGACGAGCTGCTCGGCGACGCCGTCACGGCCACGCTGCCGGGAATCGTCGCGGGGATGTTCGACGGTGACACCGAGGCCTTGTTGACGGCGATCGCCGATCGCGGCCGCGACGAATACGTGCGCGACTCCCTGCTCGGGGCGGCCACCTGGCTCACGTGGGACGGCCGCATCGAGCTCGATCGTTTCCGGCGCCTGCTGGTGGCGTTCGACGAGGCGGCCCTGGCCGAGGAGGGCGAATGCGTCTGGTTGGCCTGGATCAACGCGATCGCGTTGCTCGGCCTGACCGACCTTGCTCCGCGGGTGGAACAGACGCTCGATCGCCGTCTCTCCGAAAACGTCATGACGATCGACGACTTCCGCGCAGACCTGACGGCGGCGCTGAGCGCCCCCGCCGATCCCGAACGATTCCAGCGCGCCCATCTCGGTTACATCGAGGACGTCTATGCCGCGCTGGAAACGTTCAGCTATGCGGACGAGGCAACCGATGACGACGATTGGAGCGAAGACGACGACGATCTCATGGAGTGGGCCCGGCCCAGCGAGCCGGTAGTCAACCCCTTCCGCCACGTCGGGCGCAACGATCCCTGTCCATGCGGCAGCGGGCGCAAAGCCAAGAAGTGCTGCCTTTCCGGCGCCGCGTGAAACCTTGGCGTTAACCGTTCGTTTCGCCTGCGGGTGACCCGGACCACCGGCCGCGGGCGCACGGGAGGCTGCCATGAAGAAGCTGCTCATCACGATCGCCGCGGCGGCGCTGGTCGCGGTTCCGCTCGCGGCGCAAGCGCAAGACCACGACGGCTGGCGCGGCGGCGGCCACGCGCGCCCGGCCGCCAGCTACGGCCACGACGCGGACGCGAGGGTCCGCGACAACGGGCGTGGCGGCGCGCGCTACGGCCGGATGGACCGCGACCGCTTCGACCGCAGCGGCTTCGGACGCGACCGCTTCGATGGGAGCCGGTTCGACGGCGACCGCGGCTTTGTCCGCGATCGCGATGGCGGGCGTTTCCGCGGCGCCGTCACGCTCGGCTTCGGCTATGGCGGTTACGACGGCGGCGGCTACTACGACGGCTATGACGGCGGCGGCTACTACGACGCCTATCCGGGCGACTACGGCGCGGACTATGCCTATTCGTATCCCGACGCGTACGGGACCTATCAGCCGTTCGACTACGCCTATTCCGACCGCGACGACGCCTACCACGCCGACGACGGCGCGCCGGCCTACAGCAGCGACGCCTACGACGATGGCGAGGCTTACGACGGCTATCAGGCCGCCCCGAATGCCGGCTGGAGCCGCGGGGCCGGCGAGGATTGCGGCCAGTGGGTGTGGCGCGATGGCCGCGGCGCCTACGAGTGGATCCCGGCGCCCTGCCGCTGACGCTGCCAACCAAGGGTTTCAGCCTCAGCGGGCATCGCGAGCGCGCGAGGGGCTAGCGCGAAGCGGACTCGACACCGGCGTTCGGCCATGAACAAATGCGGAACATGGTTCCGCACAGCACGAGCTCCGCCGCTATCGCGACCTGGACGCCAAGACCTTGTTCCTTGCCGTCTTCCTCGGCTCGCGCTCGCGTGGCTGGCGGACGTTCCGGCCGCACGATGTTCCCGAATTCGAAGGCGACGCCGCCACCTTCGAGGTGACGCTCGCCAAGGGCCGACGGGTGTTCGGGCGCAGGCTGCGCTAGCCGACGTGGCAGACCTGTCGGACCGTAAAAAAGGCTTGACGATTCACCGAAGGTAGCGTTACTGTCGGCGCCTTTCCACCTGGCAGCGAGAAGGAGCGCCCGAGATGGACGGTGACCCGACAATGAGCGGCCGGCCGGGGCCGCTGCACGACGCGACCGGCCGCTTCGCGCGCGGCAATCCCGGCCGGCGCAAGGGCTCGCGCAACCGGATGACCAACCAGCTGGCGCTGGGCCTGCTGGACGACTTCGCCCTGAACGAGGCGGCCAACATCGAGAAGATGCGGCGCTGGTATTTCCCGCAGTACGTACAGCTGATGGCCCGCTTCATCCCGCGCGAGGCGGCCCGGCCGCGGCCGGACTTCGCCGACTATGGGCCGCAAGAGACCGCGCGCGTGCTGGCGGCGGCGCGCGCAGCGCTGGAGGCCGCCGAGCGCGGCGAAGCCGGGCTCGATGCGCTGCTGGCGGCGCTGGAAGAGGACCCGGCCACGCTCGAGGCGCCGGCCGACAGCAGCGGCGAAGATATATCGAACGACGTAAACTACGTCGAATCTACGTCACCGCCGGCGCCGCCCGCGCCCGTCGACGACAGCACGCTCGAGGGCTGGCCGCTGCGGCGGAACGAGTGACTTGGCCTGAACGCGGACCAACCCGGGGTCCGAGAAGGGTTGGAAAGTTGCCGTTCATGCCCGGCAGCTAAGAGGAGGAGATGTTAACGCACCACGGGCGCGACAACGAGGATATCGCTCGAAGCTGGATCGCCCACTACGCCCGATTTGGTCGTCCGAGTTCAGCCGAACAGATCAAAGCGCACGACGACGATCCCGACTGGTGGGCGGTCAACTCGCTAATGGAACTGGACGGCCAAGACCCGGTCAGGTCCCTCGATATCGTCTTTCTAATTTCCAGAGGTTCCGACGATGGGTGGGTTTTAGAGAACCTCGGCGCGGGTCCGATCGAGAACCTCATCAATGACGATCCAACACTCCTTGACGCGATTGAGTTGGAAGTCGCGTCGAACCCACGTCTCAGGGAGGCACTGCAATCCGTTTGGCGGGGCGACATAAGCGAGGATACCTGGGCCAGGCTACAGAAAATTGTGGGCTCCTAAGACGCATCACGTTAGGACCACTTTGGGTCTAGCCGTTGGCGCAGCGACCCAAAGCGGCCCGCCCCGAACACCGCCTGGCAAGATGAACGCTCGGCGCCCCGCGGCCGCCGCGCCCCGACGCGCGACGATTGCGGCGCCAAGTCTTGTCAGCAAGGCGTGATGTTCACATCTTGTTCTTGCTGCGAAGTCGACTCCCGGTATTAGATTAGGGGGTCCCGCGGCCGATCAGCGGGATCCCTTCATGTCGACGGCGAGGCGAATGTCCGACCCCAACCGGTTTCTGCGCGTCCGCGGGGCGCGCGAGCACAATCTGAAGGACATCAGCGTCGACATCCCGCGCGGCGAGCTGGTCGTGCTGACCGGGCTGTCGGGCTCCGGCAAGTCGTCGCTGGCGTTCGACACCATCTACGCCGAGGGCCAGCGCCGCTACGTCGAGAGCCTCTCGGCCTACGCCCGCCAGTTCCTGGAGCTGATGGGCAAGCCCGACGTCGACCTGATCGAGGGGCTCTCGCC
>DASZMV010000020.1:0-14740 GCA_035551675.1 Caulobacteraceae bacterium
CTTCACGCTGATCCGACCCGAGGCGAGCGGCCGGTCGGCGGTGCGCGCGACCCTGGCGTCGATGTCGCGGTCGACGATGTCGTTGTAGGCGCACCCCGCCGCGCGCATCAGCGTCGCACCGATGGCGAACTCGACGAGCAACAGCAGGAACCGAGGCCAGTTCGCGTAAAGGCTATGCGTCTCGGAAAAGGCGAGCGCGAGCCCCTGCCACCCCGGCAGCATCAAGAGCCAGATCCCGATCGGCCGGTCGAACCGCCCAAGCTTCAGCCACGGCTTGAGCGCTTCCGGCGCATGACGATCCACCCAATTCAACGGCCGCGCATCGGGCAGCGGTTCGTAGGGATCGGTGGGGGTGGTGGTCATCCGCCCCCTCTACACCGCCCCCCATTTTTCGTCATCACATCCAACGACTTCTCTATCATCCGTCACCCTCGGGCTTGTCCCGAGGGCCCATTGGTGGGGGCGAACGCCATTCGTTGGCGAAGGCCCGGTTCGTCTCGGCCAATCGTCCATTCTTCGGAGCTTGCGGAACGATAGGCCCTCGGGACAAGCCCGAGGGTGACGACTTTGAATTGAATGTAGGTGGATCACACGAGCGGCTTCAACGCCTTCGCCAACGCTTGCTTCCCCTCCACCCGCACCTCATCGAGGCCGAGCCAGCCCGCCATCCGTTTCAGTTCCGGCGCCAGGCGTTCGGCGACCTCGCCGGGCGTGTGGCTGTCCTGCACGTGGGCGGCCTTCACCAGCAGGCGCTTGTTCTCGCGGTCGGCTTTCAGATCGACACGACCGGACAGGGCCTCGTCCATCAGGAACGGCAGCACATAGTAGCCGTGCACCCGCTTGTGCTCCGGCGTGTAGATCTCCAGCCGATAGTGGAAATCGAACAGCCGTTCTGCGCGCTCGCGGCGCCAGACCAGGGAGTCGAACGGCGACAGCAGGGTCGCGCGTTCTATCGGGCGCGGGCGTTTCGCATGCGGATCGAGGAAGGCGGGGCGGCCCCAGTCCTTCACCTCGACCGGGATCAGGTCGCCCGCCTCGACCAGCTCTCGCACGCGCGTTTCGAAGCCCTCCACCGGCATGCGGAAATAGTCGCGCAGGTCGCGTGCGGTCGCGACGCCCATCGACCGCATCGCGATGCGGATCAGCTCGCGTTGCGCCTCGGCGGGCGAGGGCGTCGGCGCGTCGATCACACCCTGCGGCAGCACGCGTTCGGTCAGGTCGTAGACGCGCTCGAAGCCGCCGCGGCGTGTGGCGGTGGTGACGTAGCCCATCCAGAACAGGCCCTCGAGCGCGCGCTTGCTGTCGCTCCAGCCCCACCACGAGCCCTTGCCCCTGCCGCCCTCGCTCAGGTCGCCGGCGCTCAGCGGTCCGCGTTTCTCGATTTCATCCAGAGTGCGTTTGATGAACGCCTTGTTCTCGTCGGCGAAGGTCTTCACGCCGCGCCACAGACCCTTGCCGGCGCGTGCGTCGGCCATGCGCCAGCGCATCAGCGGCTGGCGCCCGACGGGCAGCAGCGCGGCTTCGTGCCCCCAGTACTCGAACAGGATCTTGCGCCGTCCCCACGCCGCGTCCTCGAGCAGCTTCATAGGGTAGGAGCCCAGGCGGGCGAACAGCGGCAGGTAGTGGGAGCGCGCCAGCACATTGACCGAATCGATCTGGATCAGCCCGACCCGGTCGAACACCCGTTTCAGGTGCGGCCTCCCCGGTGTGGCGCGCGGCAGGGGGTCGGCAAAGCCCTGGGCGGCCAGTGCGATGCGCCGCGCCTGGCGGGCCGTCAGCCGGTCTTGAATCCTGGCCTGCGCCTTCAATTCGTTGGCTTTCGGCAACCTTGGGTCCCCGGGAAAGTTAGCTCGTCTCTAGCGAAGCGGGGGCATGGCGCATAGACCGCCATTCCGCGAAGCGGCTATGGAGACGCCATGGGCTGGACCATCGCCATCGGGATCTTGCTGATCCTCGTCATTCTCCTGTTCGCCCCGATCGAGGCGCGGGCGACGCTGGAACGGCGCATGCGCTATACCCTGAGCGTGAGCTGGCTCGGCCTGCGCTTCGTCCACATCGACAGCGCGAGGCCCAAGCCGCCCAAGCCCAAGACCCAGGCGAGCCCGAAGGCGCCGGGCAAGAAGGTCAAGTGGACCCGGTTCGCCAACCTGCGCTCCGGCCGGGCCGCCCTCAAGGTCGCCAAGGACATCCGCATCCGCAGCTTCGCCTGGCGCACCGCGCGCCGGTGCACGCGTGCGGTCGAACTGGTGAAGGCGCACTTCGTGGTGACCGCGGGACTGGGCGATCCGATCCTGATGGGGCTCGCCGCCGGGATGATGTCCTACGTGCGTCCGGGCCTGCACGCGTGGGACGGTCGCGTCCGCCTCGAGTTCGAACCCGACTTCGGCCGCCGCTGGCACGTGGAAGGCGAGGTGTTGCTCTACACGCGTCCAGCCTGGTGGCTGTACATCGGCTGTACCGTTCTCCTGTCGCGCACCTTCTGGCGCGCGCTCAAGATGTGGAAAGTCGAGTCGCGCGCTAAACCCAAATAGCCCCGTCATCCCGGGCTTGTCCCGGGACCCGCATATCGGCTCGCAACTACGCCTGTGTGAGCGCTTGCGCGAACCTTCCGCCAGAAGAGTTCACACACGAACCGCGGGTCCCGGGACAAGCCCGGGATGACGGGCATTAGGATGGGATTTCCGGCAACCTCTGGTCGGACGGCGGTGCGGGCCGCGCCGTAGGCGCCAATTTTAGTAGAGGCCGCAGAGAAGCGCAGAGCTGGCGGCGTATGAAGCCCACGGACAGCTCAATCTTCCTCTGCGTCCTCTATCAAAATTGGCGCTGCGCGCCGGGGAGCGTGGGTCGGACCATTCTGCATGACTCTCGTGTGGTCCGTGTACTCTAAACACTAGACTGACGTGGTCGTTTGTCCGCCCCGCGTTTGCGACCTGGTCAGCTTCTCCTTCTCCGCAAGGTCCTGCAAAACACTGCCGACATCCGAAAGGTATTTCAGACCACTGGGAATCTCGGTCAGACCAAATTGCCCTCGCGCCATTTCAACGGACAAGATCAGAGCTGCCTGCATATCACCCATTAGAGTCGCGCGCTCAAGCCAAGCGCGAGCCTGCGCGCGCATCGCCCGATTGTTCTTCCGTGAAAGCGCCCGCGTGGCGCGCCTCCGCAGTACGGGTGCCCAATCATTGAACTCCGGTTTCATCAACAGTGTATCGTAAGTCGCCCAATCCCTTCGCCAGGCTAGGACCCTCAGATAGGTCAGAAGTGCGCGCCGCGACCCCCGTTCCATCGCCCTCCGGTCCCATGCCTCAGCTTGTTCCAGATCGGATGTCACGCCATTCCCTACATCGTAGCACCACGCAACTTGCATCATCGCCCATACTGATCCTTGTTCCGCAAGGAGCAACGAGGCTTTGAAGCCGTCATTCGGATCGGACTCTTGTGCTGCTGTTACCGCTTGATCATATAGTGAGTCCGTCGCCGCGACTTCCGCATCGTTTACCTGCGTGTCGTCCCAATCGCGAATTGTCTTCTCTAGTTCCGGCGAAGGCGAGTCGAGATTTCGGAGCAATTTGCAAAGAATGCAATCTGTGAAAAGGCTCACGGCTCCAACCGCCCGTCCTTCAGCGCCGCCGCTTCAAACTCGAACACCACGTCCGGGTCCGGGGGATCCACGTCGTGGACGACTTTGGGGCAGTTGACGGCGTGCAGCAGGTGGCGGATGACGTTGAGCCGCGCCTGTTTCTTATGATTGGCGCGCACGCAGGTCCACGGCGCCACCGGCATGTGGGTGCGCAGCAGCATCTCGTCGCGCGCCTTGGAATAGTCCTTCCATTTCTTCTGCGCCTCGACGTCGAGGGGCGAGGTCTTCATGCTGCGCAGCGGATCGTCGCGTCGCTGCTCCAGGCGATCGGCCTGCTCCTTCTTGGAAATGTCGAGCCAGTATTTCACGATCTGAATGCCGGACTCGACGAGCAGGCGCTCGAAGTCGGGCGCGTTGCGGATGAACTCTTCCTGCTCCTCCGGCGTGGAGAAGCCCATCACCACCTCGACGCCGGCGCGATTGTACCAGGAGCGATTGAACAGCACCCATTCGCCGGCCGCCGGCAGGTGGGCGACGTAGCGCTGGAACCACCACTGGGTCGCCTGGCGGTCGGATGGCTTGGGCAGGGCGACGACGCGGGTGTTGCGCTTGGACAGGTGCTGAATGATACGGGCGATGGTCCCGTCCTTGCCCGCGGCGTCGCGCCCTTCGAACACGACGACCAGCTTCTTGCCCTTGTCCATGGCCCAGGCCTGGGAGTGCACCAGGGCTATCTGAAGGTCCTCGAGGGCCTTTTCGTAGTCGTCGTCGTTATGGTCGGACTTGGGGGACTTGCTCATACGGGCCTCGCGGGTCCAGGGAGCATGCAGATTTCGCGAGCCCCGGGCAACGCCGGTGCGGTCAATCAGGAGTCGGCCCATGTTCACGGTGGTCTGGGAGTACGAGGTCAAGCCCGAGCACGTGGATGTCTTCATCGAGGCCTACCGCCCGGGCGGCCTCTGGGCGCGGCTGTTCCACCGCGGTGAAGGTTACATGGGAAGCGACCTCTACCGTTCGACCGAGACGCCGGCGCGGTTCGTCACCATCGACCGCTGGCGCTCACGCGAGCTGTTCACCGAGTTCATGGTCAAACAGCGTGAGGCTTACGCGTCGATGGACGCCAAGTGCGACGGCTGGACCGTCTCGGAACAGCGCCTGGGCGAGATCGAACCTTGATCCGACTTTACGTGGAGGCTGCGCTGGACGCCGGCGCCGAGATCGACCTGCCGCCGGAGCAATCGCGCTATCTGGCGACGGTGATGCGCCAGGCGGCAGGCGACGAACTCCTGGCCTTCAACGGCCGCGACGGCGAATGGCGCGCGCGGATCACGGCTGTGTCGAAACGCGGCTGCGTGATCGAGGCGGAGACCCGAACGCGCGAACAGGCGACGCCGCCGGATCTCGATCTGGTGGTCGCCCTGGTGAAGCGCGCGCGGCTCGAGACCATCGTGGAGAAGGCGGCCGAACTCGGCGCGCGGCGCGTGCGTCTGGCGATCACGCGCCGGACCAACGCCGACCATACCCGCGTCGACCGCCTGACCGCCATCGCCACCGAGGCGGCTGAACAGACCGGCCGCCTCGACGTGCCGCAGATCGCGGCGCCCGAAAAGCTGGAGGCGATTCTCGACGCCTGGGACCCAGGCCGCCGGCTGATGTTCTGTGATGAAGGCGGGGAGGCGAAGCCCGTGCTCGGGGCCCTGGAAAGCGTTCGGGCCGGCGGCCCCTGGGCGGTGCTGATCGGACCCGAGGGCGGGTTCGCGCCGGAGGAGCGGGACCGCTTGCGCGGCCTGGGGTTCGTCACCCCCGTCAGTCTCGGTCCCCGGATCCTGCGGGCGGATACCGCCGCCATTTCCGCGCTTTCCCTTTGGCAGGCCGCCCTGGGGGATTGGACGCAAAGGGCTTGAGCGGGACCGCCCCCGCGCCCATGTAGCGCCAACCCGTCGCCAGACGGGACCCGAGGCCGCGCCTCGGGGTGTTCAGAGGCGTTGCGGCCAGGGCTTTCGCCTGGACGGGACGCGCGCGAGGGGGCTATGGCCGACGTGATGCTCGACGACCGCCCGCTCGTTTTCGAGGACCTGGTCGGCTATTTCGCCGCCGGCGAAAAGCCGGAGTCCGCTTGGCGCGTCGGCGCCGAACACGAGAAGTTCGGCTTCAAACTCGGAATCTACGAGCGCCCGCCCTACGAGGGACCGTCGGGCATCAAGGCCATGCTCGAGGGTCTGAAGCGGTTCGGCTGGGACGGCGTCTACGAAGGCGAGACCCTGATCGGCCTGTCGCAGGGCATGGCCAACGTCAGCCTGGAGCCCGGCGGCCAGTTCGAACTCTCCGGCGCGCCGCTCGAAACCATTCACGACATCTGTTCCGAAACCGGCCGCCACCTGGAAGAGGTGAAGACCGTCGCCGACGAGATCGGCATCGGGTTCCTAGGGCTGGGCTTCGATCCGATATCGACGCGCGCGCAGGTCCCGGTCATGCCCAAGGGCCGCTACGACATCATGCGCGCCTACATGCCCAAGGTCGGCAGTCTCGGCCTCGACATGATGCTGCGCACCTGCACCATCCAGGCCAATCTCGATTTCGCGTCTGAGGCCGACATGGTGCAGAAGTTCCGCGTGTCGCTGGCGCTGCAGCCGATCGCGACGGCGCTGTTCGCCAACTCGCCCTTCACCGAAGGCAAGCCGAACGGTTTCGTTTCGGCGCGCGCGAACGTGTGGACCGATACCGACGCGGATCGCACGGGCCTGCTCGACTTCGTGTTCCAGGACGGGTTCGGCTATGAAGCCTACGCACGTTATGCGCTGAAGGTGCCGATGTATTTCGTGAAGCGCGATCGCTACATCGATGCGTCGGGAAAATCCTTCGAAGCCTTCATGAAGGGCGAACTCGACGTCTATCCCGGCCATACGCCGAAGATGAAGGACTGGGCCGACCACCTGACCACCATCTTCCCGGAAGTGCGCCTGAAACAGTACCTCGAGATGCGCGGCGCCGACGGCGGCCCGTGGAGCCGTATCTGCGCTCTCCCGGCGCTGTGGACCGGCGTCTTCTACGACAAGGACGCGCTGCAGGCGGCGTGGGACCTGTGCAAGACCTGGACGCGCGAGGACCGCGTCAAGCTGCGCGACGACGCGGCGCGCACCGGATTGAAGGGCTCCGTCGCCGGCCGTCCGATCCAGCAGGTCGCCGAAGAACTCGTCGACATCGCGCGCCACGGCCTGCGCCGCAGAGCCCGCTTTTCCGCCGGCATGGTCGACGAGACCGGCTACCTGTCGGAGCTGGAAGAAATCGCCGAAAGCGGCATGACCCCCGCCGACCGCCTGCTCGCGCTCTACCACGGTAAGTGGAACGGCGACGTGACGCGGGTGTACGAGGAGTTCGCCTACTAGGGCGCTCCTCCGGGTGCGCTTGCGGCGGTGGCGCCGGGACGACTAGTGTCGCGCCTCCTAAGGCGGAGTGAGCTATGTCAGGCAACATCTACATCGGCGTGGGCGGTTGGACCTTCGAGCCGTGGCGCGGAACGTTCTATCCTGACGAGCTGACGCAGAAGCGCGAGCTCGAGTACATGTCGCGCCAGCTCACCTCGATCGAGATCAACGGCACCTACTATTCCACCTTCAAGCGCGACAGCTGGGAGAAGTGGGGCGCGGAGACGCCGAAAGGGTTCAAGTTTTCCGTCAAGGCCTCGCGTTTCTCGACCAACCGCAAGGTGCTCTCGGACGACGCGTCCAAGCAGTCGATGGAGAAGTTCTTCGGCCAGGGCATGGCCGCGCTCGGCGACAAGCTGGGGCCGATCAACTGGCAGTTCATGGGAACGAAAAAATTCGACCCGGCGGACTTCGGCGCGTTTCTGAAGATGCTGCCGAAAGAGGTCGAGAAGGTCCCGCTGCGCCATGCGATCGAGGTGCGCCACGCGAGTTTCTGCTGTCCCGAGTTCTACGACATGGCGGCGAAGTCCAAGGTCGCCATCTGCTATGCCAAGGACGAGGACTTCCCGGAGATCGAACAGCCCACCGCCGACTTCACCTACGCGCGCCTGATGTCGACGAGCGAGACACTGAAGGACGGCATCGGCCCCAAAGAACTGAAGCACTGGACGGCGAAGACCAAGGAGTGGGCCAGGCGCGGCGACGTATTCGCCTATTTCATCTCCGGCGCCAAGGTAAAGAACCCGGCGGCGGCCCAGGCGCTGATCAAGGCGGTGAAATAGGCAGGGTGGCGGCGTCCCCGGCGTTCGTTGGGGTCACGCCCAAAAGACGCCGCCGGTCCCCTAAGGACCTCCGGCGGCCTTCCCAGGCGTGGTTGGCCGCCGATGTCAGAGTAACATGTCCATCGCGCGCGGCCAGACGAATCTCCGCGCCTGTCAGAGCCCCAATGCGGCGATCCGGTCCAGGCTCGCCTGGGGCCACACGTCTGCCCGTTTGTAATAGACCTCCACCGCGTGCGCGGCTTCAGGCAGACGCACCCAGGGCAGTTTCGAGCGGGTGAAGATGTGGATGTCGGGGGTAATGCGCCAGGCTTCGTCCAGCGTGCCGCAGCGGATGAAGCGAATCAGGTCCTTGGCGCCGCCGTAGTTGCTCCACACCGCGACACGACACGCGGGACAGCGCCAGACCTGCTGGCCGCGGCCGCTTTCCGACGGCGTCATCACCGCCTCCGGCGCGTCCGCCAGCGTCTCCACCTCCGACGCCTCGATCAGGGCGTTGATGGCGAAAGCCGTCCCCGACTCGCGCTGGCACGCGGTGCAGTGGCAGCAGTGCACGATCATCGGCGCGCGGGTGAGGCGATAGCGCACCTGGCCGCAAGCGCAGCCGCCTTCGAAGGTTTCGCCGTCCGCCGTCATGGCCGTCCCCCTGATCCGGTGCAAAGACAGCTTAGCGCCCCAGCGATGAGCAGGCTATAAGGCCGGCGCAAACCCGGAGCGTCCATGCACCCCGTCAAAGCCTACGCCGCCTACGATGCGGAGACCCCGCTTCGGCGCTACGATTTCGACCGGCGCGAACTCGGACCCAAGGATGTGCTGATCGACATCCGCTACTGCGGCGTCTGCCACTCGGACCTGCACTTCGCGAAGAACGACCTGGAGGACAGCGTCTATCCGCTGGTGCCCGGCCACGAGATCGTGGGGGAGGTCGCCGCGGTCGGCGCGAACGTGACACGCCACAAGGCCGGCGATCGCGTGGGCGTGGGCGTGATGGTCAATTCCTGCGGCCATTGCCACGAGTGCAAGGCGGGCGAAGAGCAGTTCTGCCGCGACTCCATCGGGACCTACAACGCCGATGATCGCGACGGCACGCGCACCCAGGGCGGCTATTCCACCCGCGTCGTGGTCGACGAGCATTTCGTGCTGAAGATCCCCGACGCCCTGCCGCTCGACGCGATCGCGCCGCTGTTGTGCGCGGGCATCACCACCTGGTCGCCGCTGAAGACCTGGAACGCGGGTCCGGGAACACGCCTTGGCGTTATCGGGCTGGGCGGCCTCGGCCACATGGCGGTGAAGCTCGGCGCGGCGCTCGGCTGTCATGTGACGGTGGTTTCCACGTCGGACCGCAAGAAGGCCGACGCGGAGCGGTTCGGTGCGCACGATTTCCTCGTGTCGACCGACGTTGCGGCGATGAAGGCGTCGCGCGAACGGTTCGACCTGATCCTGAACACGGTGTCGTCGCCGCACGAGATCGACAAGCAACTGCGCATGCTGGCGCGCGACGGGACCATGGTGATGCTGGGCCTGACCAACGATCCCGTACCGGTGGATATACTGCGCCTGATGGATCGCCGCCGCCGCCTCGCCAGCTCGCCCATCGGCGGCATCCGCGAGACCCAGGAAATGCTCGACTTCTGCGCCAAGCACGCCATCGCGGCCGATATCGAGACCATCCGCATGGATGAGATCAACCAAGCCTACGAACGCATGCAAAAAAGCGACGTTCGCTATCGGTTCGTCATCGACATGGCGAGCCTGGCCTGAGCGGCGGTCCCTCACGGCCTGTAAGCGCTTGTAAAGCCCTACTCTAAATGGTCCTATCCGCGCCATGGGAGCCGGCAAGGCCGTAAGAGCTTGCGCCGACTGGGGAAATCGCGAAGGGCCGCATGGATTTATTCACGTCGATCATCGTCTGGGCGGGGATCGCCATCACCGTCCTGACCGGCATTCCGGTCTTCTACCAACTCTTGAAGACTCACCCGAAGGGCCTGATCGTCCTGTTCTTCGCCGAGATGTGGGAGCGGTTCTCCTACTACGGCATGCGCGGCCTGTTCGTTTTCTACCTGACCCAGCATTTCTTGTTCGAGGACAAGTTCGCCAGCGGCCAGTACGGCGCCTACACCTCGCTCGTGTATCTGGTGCCGCTCGTCGGCGGCTTCCTGGCGGACCGCTATCTCGGCACGCGCAAGGCGGTGACCTTCGGCGCCATCCTTTTGGTGTTCGGTCAGCTCGGCATGGCGTTCGGCGGCGAGCCGTCGAAACAGTTCATCGACTACACCTCGCCCGCGGGCGTGCACCAGACCTATGCGGTGAGCGTCTCAGACGGACGTCTCGGCAAGACGACCATGCTGAACGTCGACGGCAAGACCTACGAGATGGGCGCCAACGACAAGGGCGATCTGCAGATCAAGAACCTGCCCGCCAACGCCTCGATCCCCGCGACCGTGCCCGCGAACGCTTTCAAGAAGCGCACCGAGAAGAACCCGATTTTCCTCGGCGCCATGTATCTGGCGCTGTCGCTCATCATCATGGGTGTCGGCTTCCTGAAGGCGAACATCTCCACCATCGTGGGCCAGCTCTATCCGCAGGGCGATCCCAGGCGCGACCCCGGGTTTACGCTCTACTATTACGGCGTGAACCTCGGCGCCTTTTGGGCGGCGATCCTGTGCAGCTGGTTCGGCCAGCACTGGGGTTGGGGCTGGGGCTTCGGCTCCGCCGGCGTCGGAATGCTGTTGGGCCTCGTCGTCTTCGTGATCGGCAAGCCGTTGCTGCAAGGCAAGGCCGAGCCGCGCAATCCCGAGGTGCTGAAAGAAAAGGTGTTCGGCATCGGCCGCGAAGCATTGATCTACATCGCGGGTTTCGTCGGCGTCGCGGTCATTTGGGGCATGCTGCGCACCGACGGCGCCGTGCGCGACCTGATTGCCCAGACCATGGCGGCGACGCACGGACCGGCGCCGCTCTGGCTTTCGGCCGCCGACTTCTTCTCCTTCATCGGTGCGATCCTGGTGATCGCCTCGCTCGGCATGCTGGCGTTCATCGCCTGGTTCATGACGACCAAGTGCACCAAGATCGAACGCGAACGCCTCGGTCTCGCTCTGGTGCTGCTGGTCGGCTGCGTGGTGTTCTTCGCCCTGTTCGAACAGGCGGGCTCCTCGCTCAACCTGTTCGCCGATCGCAACACCGACCTTAATTTCATCCATGCGCCGGTGCGTTTCGCACTCGGAAACACCAAGGTCGTGCTGGCCTCGGCCGATCAGCTCGCGGCCGCGCACATCGACAAGTCCACGGTGTTCTGGATCGACGCCGGCATGACGCCGGCCCAGGCCCAGACCTTCAACGCGGGCTTCATCCTGGTCTTCGCGCCGGTGTTCGCGGCGCTGTGGACCTGGCTCGGCCGCATCAAGAAGGACCCCGGGCCGATGGTGAAGTTCGGCCTCGGCCTCATGCAGGTTGGCCTGGGCTTCATGCTGCTGGTCTGGGGCTCGCAGTTCCACGACGCGGCCTACCGCCTGCCGGTCTATTTCCTGGCCGGCGCGTACCTGCTCCACACCACCGGTGAGCTGTTCCTGTCGCCGGTGGGTCTGTCGGAGATCACCAAGCTCGCGCCGCTGACCATCATGTCGACCATGATGGCGACCTGGTTCCTGGCCACCGCGTGGGGTCAGTGGCTGGCGGCCTTCTTCGCGTCCACCGCCTCGGCCGAAACGGTCGGCGGTCAGGTGCTGGATCCGGCCAAGGCGCTGCAGACCTCGCTCGACGTCTTCACCAAGATCGGGATCATGGGCATCGCGGTCGGCGTCGGGTTCCTGATCCTCGCGCCCTTCATCACCAAGTGGGGTCACGGCCACGCGGACCCCGAGGCCAACAAGTCCGGCCTGACCGACCGTATGCAGGAGCTCTGAGATTTCGCCCGCGGCCGGATTCGAATAGAGTCCGGCCGTTCCGGTGCTTCGGGGGAGACGATGGCGACTTTCGATCCGTGGGTGGCCGCCCAGGCCTATATCGCGACCATGTCGCCGGCCGCCCAGGCCAAGGCGGTCGCCTATACCCATACGCAGCACTGGATGCTGCTCTGGGGATTTCTCGCCGAGGTCGCCGTCGCCTTGATCATCCTGTGGAGCGGGCTGTTGCGCCGCACGCGTGACGGGCTGGAGAAGAACCGGCCAAGGCCGTACCTGGTCTCGCTGGTCGTGGTGGTGATCGCCTCGGTCATGAGCGCGGTGCTCTCGCTACCGTGGGACATTTACCGCGACTGGTACGTCGAGAAGTCCTTCGCCATGACCAGCCAGCCGCTCGGCGGCTGGATGCGCGAGCACCTGATGAACGCCGTTCTCGGCGTCGTCGGGGCGGCGATCTTCTTTCCGCTATTTTATTTCCTGTTGCGGCGCGCACGGAACACCTGGCCGATCTGGTGCGGCGCGTTGGTCGCCGTGCTCGCCGGCCTTTTCCTGATCGTGGCGCCGTTGTTCATCGAGCCGCTGTTCAACACCTATACGCCGGCGCCCGCGAGTCCGATGCGCGACGCCATCGTCACCCTGGCCAAGCAGACCGGGACGCCGTCGGACAAGATCTATGTCTACAACGGCTCAAAGCAGTCCAACCGCTACACCGCCAACGTTTCCGGAGTCGGCGGCTCGGCCCGCGTCGCGATCAGCGACGTTACCTGGAAGAAGGCCACGGTGTCCGAAATGCGCGGCGTGGTCGGCCACGAGATGGGCCACTATGTCCGCGGCCACTCCTATTTCCTGATGGCGGCGTTCGGCGTCCTGGCGGCGATCGTCTTCTTCCTGGTCAAGCTCCTGTTCCCGCTGGTCAGCCGCCTGGCGCGCGCGCGCGGGGTAAAGGACATTGCCGATCCCGCCGGCCTGCCGGTGCTCAACATCACGCTCAGCCTGGTCATGCTGCTGGCGACGCCGGCGATGAGCACGATCACGCGGGTGGCCGAGGCCGACGCCGACCGATTCTCGCTCGAACACGCCCACGATCCCGACGGCCTATCGGCCGCGCTGGTAAAGACCGCGGATTACCGCGCGCCCAACCCGACGCGGCTGGAGGAGATCGTCTTCTACGACCACCCCAGCGTTTTCCACCGCGTCTATGACGCCATGGTCTGGAAGGCCAAGCACATGGACCTGGTCGAACAGACCAAGGTCTACGACGACCAGCTGCAGGCGGCGGAGGATGCCTGGCGTTCCGGCAAGCGGGCGCCGGCGCTGGCGCTGGCGGGCCCGCCGGCCCCCAACGCGGTAACGGACGATGCCCCGAAGGTTTCGCTTCCGTCCGGGTCGAAAAAATAGCGTCGTCGCGTCCCACGGGCGCATCCGGCGACCGGTCACGAGCGTCGTTCGTCGAGCCCCGCTCCCCAAAAATGGGTTATGCCCTTAACTTTGTGCGACAATTCCGCAACTCTCGGCTCCGGATCGTGGCTCGAATGCCCGCAAGTGGCAGTTGCAAGCTTTACCATGCCGAGAAAAGCCCTACACCGGGCGCGTGCGCTATGCTCAGGCGCGTCTCTCTCTCGTTGGGAAACTAAAACAATGAAACTTGCTATTGCAGCTGCGGCGTTTGCCGCTGCCGTCGTTGCCACGCCTGCGCTCGCGGCGGATGGCCCCCAGATCAACTGGTACGGCAACCTTGGCTACACCGCGACCGACTTCGGCGGCGGCGTGGACCTCGGCACGGTCACGGGTCGTCTCGGCGGCCGCTCCACGCACTTCGGCGTCGAAGGCGAAGTCGGCGTGGGCGTGACTTCGAAGGACATCTCCGGCGTCAGCGTCAAGGAAAACGACGAATACGCGCTCGACGCGGTTCTGTACGCCCCGATGGCCAACGGCGACCTGTTCATCCGTGGCGGCTATGGCCGCATGGAGCTCAAGGCTTCGTGCTGCGGCGGCAGCGTCACCGAAGGCGACAACGCCTGGAACGCCGGCATCGGCGGCCAGTACTTCTTCCACGGCGCTAACGGCGTCCGTGCCGACTACACCTACTACTCGCTGTCCAACGGCGGTGGTCACGTGAACGCCTACACGCTCTCGTACGTTCGCAAGTTCTAATTCGAACCTTCGAATCGGACTTTCAGCGGCGCGCTCCGAAAGGGGCGCGCCGTTTGCGTTTCAGCGCCCCGAACCAACAGGAGGCCGGCGAATCGCCGGTGGCGAAGGCGGTGGATCAGGCTGAGGGCGCCGGGCTGCGGATCCCTGCGGGCGGGGGCGAAACCCCACATTTTGGGCCGATCCCTACCTCTTTGTGACAATTGCGCAACGAGGAGGCGAGGGTACCGCAATCCAGGCGTACAAATTCTTTGACCAAGCTTTGCCGTAGGGAAATTCAGATTACAGTGTTCTCACGCCGGAAATGGCGTCTTGTCATTGGGGAAGATGAAAATGAGACTCGTTGTTGCGGCCGCAGCGCTCGCCGCTGCGGTTATGGCCACGCCCGCGCTCGCCGCGGACGGCCCTCAGATCAACTGGTACGGCGACCTCGGTTACAGTCAGGTCGACGGCGGCGGCGCCAATCTCGGCGCGATCACCGGCCGTCTCGGCGGCCGTAACCAGGAATTCGGCCTCGAGGCGGAAGTCGCCAGCGGCATCAGCAGCCAGAACGATGGGGGCGTCAACGTTAAGCTGAACGACGAATACGCCCTCGACGCGGTTATATATGCGCCGGCCAGTCCCAATGCCGACCTGTTCGTCCGCGCCGGCTACGGCCATATGGACGTCAAGGTCTCGTGCTGCGGCGTGAGCGCCACTGTCGGCGCCAACGCCTGGAACGTCGGTGTCGGCGGCCAGTACTTCTTCACGCACAATGACGGCGTCCGCCTCGACTACACCTACTACAAGATGTCCAACATCGGCGGCACCGGCATCAACGGTAGCGAGAACGCGTACACCATCAGCTACGTCCGCAGGTTCTGATCGTATAGTCGCTTGTCGCGTAGATAACCCCGGCGCGCTCCGAAA
>DASZMV010000021.1:0-13072 GCA_035551675.1 Caulobacteraceae bacterium
GCACACCGGCTACCGCACCGCCGCCGAGGTGATCGACTATAACAGTAACCCGACCATCTTCTCCCACTCAAACCCGCTGAAGCTGTGGGAGCACCGGCGCAACATTCCCGATGCGCTGATGCAGGCGTGCGCCGCCAAGGGCGGGGTCGTCGGCCTGAATGGCATCGGTATCTTCCTCGGCGACGTGTCGACCGACACAATGGTGCGCGCGATCGACTATGTAACGACTCTGATCGGGCCCGAGCACGTGGCCCTCGGCCTCGACTACATGTTCGACACGTCCGAGCTCGATGAACTGATCGTCAAGATGCCCCACGCCTTCCCCGCCTCGCTCGGGTACAAGCCGGGGATGGAGGTTCCGATGGTCGAACCCGAACGCATCCCCGCCATCGGCGAAGCCCTGCTGGGTCTGGGTTATTCGGACGCGAATGTCGCGGGAATCCTGGGCGGAAACCTGCTGCGGGTGGCCGGACAGGTCTGGAAGTAGGCCCGCGTCAGGCCGGCGCGCGCGCGCGCTTTTTTACGGCCGATGTCACCGGCGCGAATCCTAGCGGCGGTCCGACCACGAAGGGCGCCAGCGCCACGTTCGCCGCGCCGAGATAGCGCTCCTGCCGGTACGCGGGGTCGGCGAAACACGCCATCTGCGAGGTCATGAAGTACAGCGCTATGATGGTCATCATCGCGTCGAGATCGGCGTCGGCGCGCACGCGTCCGCGGCGTTGCGCGGCTTCGACGATCAAGCGGATTTCGTCGCCGGTTTCCTTCCAGTGCCGTTGCACCGTACGCACGGCGTAGGGTTCGCCGCGGGCGGCTTCGGCCAACAGCTCCCAGACGCAGACAGGATCGAGTCCCCGCGGCCGATCGGCGACGCGATCCTCGGGCGCCACACGGAACAGGCGGTCGAGCGCGTCGTCGTGGACGGCGATGTCGCGCGTGTGGGCGACCGCCGCCTCGCGATGCTGTTCGACCAGGGCGGCGACGATCGCCTCCTTGCTGTCGAAATAATAATAGAGGTGCCCCGGGCTTATCCCGAGCGCCGAACAGATGTCGTTGACGCTGGCGCCGCGAATCCCCTTCGCCCGAAAACACGCCGACGCGGTCGCCAATATTTCGGCCCGCCGGGCCTCCGCCTTCTTCGTTCTGCCCGTCATCGCCTCGAATTACCCGCGATTTCCTGAACTTAGAGCAATTGCTCTAAAACCTGTTGACGACTTTTCCGATCTGGAAAATATTAGAGCAGTCACTCTAAGGTTTTTCAAGGCGGGAAACAACCTGCCGGGGGAAGGATCGGTCATGAATTCGCTCCATCGCGCAGGCCTCGCCGCCTCGTGCTCCATGTTGGCGCTGTTAGCGGCCGCGCGTGCGGCGCAGGCCCAGCCTGCGGAAACACCGAACACGGTGCAGGAGGTGGTGGTCACCGCCGACAAGCGGCCCGAGCTCGCCAAGAACGTGCCGGCGTCGATCACCGCGGTCACTGGCGCCAAACTGCAGGACATCGCCGCGACCAAACTCGACGACTACGTCCAGCTCATCCCCGGCCTCACTGTGTCCAACGTGTCGATGGCGACGGGCTCGACCCAGCTCACCGTGCGCGGCGTCACCACCGGTCCCGGCGGCAACCCGACGGTCGGCGTCTATGTGGACGACTCGCCGTTCGGCGGCTCGACGGAGTTCGGCGGTTTCACCATCCCCGACCTCGATCCCCAGGACCTGGCGCGCATCGAAGTGCTGCGCGGACCGCAAGGGACGCTCTATGGCGCGGGCGCCATGGGCGGCCTGCTCAAATACGTCACCGCCGATCCAGACCCGACGCACGTCTTCGGCCGCGTCGAGGTCGACGCCTCGAGCACCGAACATGGCGGCAGCGGCTGGGGCGTGCGCGGCGCCGTCAACCTGCCGCTCGGCCAGGACATGGCGCTGCGGCTCAGCGGCTATGATCGCCAGGATCCGGGCTATGTGGACAACGTCCTGACCGGCGAGAGCAACGTCAACAAGACCGATGTCTACGGCGGCCGCGCCGCGTTCGGTTGGCGGCTCAATGAGGACTGGAAGGTGCGCCTGTCGGCGATCTACCAATACCAGAAGGGCGCCGGTCCGCTGGTCGAATACGACCCCTTCACCTTCAAGCCGCTGTACGGCGACCTGAAGGAGTCCGACGCGATTCACAGCGACATCTCTTCGCAGAAACTCCAGGCCTACAGCGTCGAGATCGAGGGCAAGCTCAGCGACTTCGCCACCTTCACCTCGGCCACCGCCTACGACCGTCAGGACATGAGCTTCGCGGTCGACTATACGCCGCTCGTCACCGGCCTGATCGACGGCGTGTTCGGGGTTCCCGACGCGGGCCTGTCGGTGGTCGACAACGTCGGCGTCGACAAGTTCACCCAGGAGTTCCGCCTCGCCTCGCCCAACGACGGCAAGCTGACTTGGCTGGTCGGCGCCTACTACACCCACGAACAGACCAGCGTGGTCTTCCAGTCACCGGTGTTCGACATGATCACCGGCGCGCCGATCACCGGGCTTCCGACCTTCTTAGGCGGCGGCGTGTCCGCGCGGTTCCAGGAAGAAGCGCTGTTCGGCGACCTCACCTATCACTTCACGCCCGCCTTCGACGTCACCGCGGGCCTGCGCTACAGCCACAACGACCAGCGCGACGTGACCGTCACCGGCGGCATACTGACCGCGCCGACCAACGCGGACGTGAAGTCCGACGACAGCTCGACCACCTTCCTGATCACGCCGCGCTGGCATCTGGACGACAACACCATGGTCTATGCGCGGATCGCGACCGGCTATCGGCCCGGCGGTCCCAACACCGGCATCGGCGGCACGCCGCTGACCTACGCGCCCGACCGCGTCACCAACTATGAGATCGGCGTGAAGACCGATCTGCTCGATCGCAAGCTGAGCCTCGACGCCGACGCTTACTGGATCGACTGGAAGAACATTCAGGTGCAGGAAGTCAGCGCCTACGGTTCGTTCATCGCCAACGGCTCGGCCGCGGTCAGCCGCGGCGTCGAAGGGGCGGTGCAATGGCGCCCGGTCGGGCCGCTGACGCTCTTCGCCAACGTCGCTTACCAGGATGCGTATGTGACCGAGGACTTCCCCGCCGGCGGCGCGGTGGCGGTCGCCGGCGACCGGTTGCCGTTGACGCCGTTATGGAGCGGCGCGGCCGGCGGCGAGTACGTCTTCCCGCTGTCGGGCGACTGGAACGCTCGCATCGGCGCCGACTGGCGCCACGTCGGGCGCACCGAAGGCTCGTTCTCGAACCCCGGCCTGCCCCGCTTCGAGCATCCGGCCTACGACGTGGAGGACCTGCACGCCGGCGTCTCCAACGACGTGTGGCGCCTGATGGTCTACGCCAAAAACCTCGGCGACGCGCGCGGCCAGACCGCCGACCTGAACCTCGGCCCCTTCACCCGCGTCTCGATCATCCAACCGCGCACGGTTGGCGTATCACTGTCGCGATCGTTCTAGCGCGAGCTGAAAGATCCTGAGCACCTGAACGACCCCGGAGGCGAGTCCGGGGTCGATTTTTATGCGTTGAACGCGGAGCGGCTGGGTCCTCGCCGCCACGCGGCTATCGCCGCGCGTCGCCAAGGATGACAAGGCGTTTAAAAATTTGCTCGTCATCCTTGAGCACGCGACGCGATAGCGTCGTGGGATCGAGGATCCAGCAAGCGCTGCGTAAAAGCAAAACGGCCCCGGAGTCGCCTCCGGGGCCGTCTTTGTATGCTGTAGCGCCAGCCTTACTCCGCCGGCTCGACGATCTCCTGCGGGAGCGCTTCCATCTTTTCTTCGCGTTGGGCCGTCAGCGCGTCGTCGCGTTGTTGGGCGACGCGTTGCAGGTTGCGCAGGTAGGCGCCGGTGCCCGCCGGGATCAGGCGGCCCACGATCACGTTCTCCTTGAGGCCCTCGAGCGTATCGACCTTGCCGTTGACGGCGGCGTCGGTCAGCACGCGTGTGGTCTCCTGGAACGAGGCCGCGGAGATGAAGGAACGGGTCTGCAACGACGCCTTGGTGATGCCGAGCAGAACCGGCTGCGTCGCCGCCGGACGGCCCTTGCGAGCCTCCGTCTTCGCGTTCTCCGCATCGACGTCGGTTTTGTCGAGGTGATCGCCCTTGAGCAGGCCGGTGTCGCCCGCGTCGAGGATTTCCACCTTCTGTAGCATCTGACGAACGATCGTTTCGATGTGCTTGTCGTTGATCGGCACGCCCTGGAGGCGATAAACCTCCTGGATCTCGTTCACCAGGTACTCGGCGAGCGCCTCGATGCCCTGGATGCGCAGGATATCGTGCGGATCGGGGTTGCCGTCGATGATGTAGTCACCCTTGCGGATGGTGTCGCCATCGTGGACCGCGATGTGCTTGCCCTTGGGGATCAGGAACTCGACCGCGTCGCCGCCGTCTTCCGGGGTGATCTTGATCCGGCGCTTGTTCTTGTAGTCGCGCCCGAACTCGACCCGGCCGTCCATCTCGCCGATGACCGCGCAATCCTTGGGACGACGCGCTTCGAACAGCTCCGCCACCCGCGGCAGACCGCCGGTGATGTCGCGCGTCTTGGCGCTTTCGGTCGGGATACGCGCGAGCACGTCGCCCGGCTTGACGTCGTCGCCGTCGCCCACCGAGAGAACCGCACCCACCGGCAGAAGCATGCGGGCGTCGCCGCCGTTGGCGAGCTTCTTATATTTGCCGTGACCGTCGAGCACGCCCATGGCCGGACGCAGGTCCGAGCCGCGCGGCGATGCGCGCCAATCCGACACGACTCGGTTGGCGATGCCGGTCGCTTCGTCGGTTTCCTCGCGGACGGACAAGCCTTCCACCAGGTCCTCGAAGCGCACCTTGCCGCCCTGTTCGGTCAGGATCGGGGTGGTGTACGGGTCCCACTCGGCCAGGCGCTGGCCCTTGATCACCTTGGCGCCGTCCTTCAGCTTCAGGCGCGCGCCGTAGGGGATCTTGTAGGACTCGCGATCCTTGCCGTCGACGGCGACCGAAACCACCAGGTTGCGGCTCATCGAGATCTGGTCGCCGTGGGTGCCCTTCACCGTGGCGCCGCCGGTGAACTTTACCACGCCGGCGTTGGTCGCTTCGAAGAACGACTGCTCGGCCACCTGGGCCGTGCCGCCGATGTGGAAGGTGCGCATGGTGAGCTGGGTGCCCGGCTCGCCGATGGACTGCGCCGCGATGACGCCGACCGCTTCGCCGATGTTCACCCGCGTGCCGCGCGCCAGGTCGCGGCCGTAGCAGGCGCCGCAACAGCCGATCTCGCTTTCGCAGGTCAGGACCGAACGCACCTTCACCGACACGATGCCCGCGTCGTCCAGGAGATCGACCTGGTCTTCGTCGAGATAGGTGTCGGCGGGGATGACCACCTTGCCGGTCGACGCGTCCTTCAGGTCCTCGGCTGCGGTACGGCCGAGCACGCGGTTGGCGAGCGAGACCAGCACGTCGCCGCCTTCGACCACCGCGCGCAGCGTAATGCCGCGCGTGGAGCCGCAGTCGTCTTCGGTGATGATGCAGTCCTGGGCGACGTCGACCAGACGGCGCGTCAGATAGCCCGAGTTCGCGGTCTTCAGGGCGGTGTCGGCCAAGCCCTTACGGGCGCCGTGGGTGGAGTTGAAGTACTCCAGCACGGTCAGGCCTTCCTTGAAGTTCGAGATGATCGGGGTTTCGATGATCTCGCCGGACGGCTTGGCCATCAGGCCGCGCATGCCGCCGAGCTGCTTCATCTGGGCTTGCGAGCCGCGGGCGCCGGAGTTGGCCATCATAAAGATGGAGTTGATCTCGGCTTCGCGACCGTCCTTGCCGGTCTTCTTGCGCGAAATCTCAGCCATCATCTCGTCGGCGACGCGGTCGGTCGCCTTGGCCCAGGCGTCGACCACCTTGTTGTACTTCTCGCCCTTGGTGATCAGGCCATCGGCGTACTGCTGCTCGTATTCTTCGACCAGGGTTCGCGTCTCTTCGACCAGCACCTTCTTGCGCTCGGGGATGACGATGTCGTCCTTGCCGAAGGAGATGCCAGCCTTGGCCGCTTCGCGGAAGCCGAGACCCATGATCTGGTCGGCGAAGATGACCGTCGCCTTCTGACCGCAGTGGCGATAGACCACGTCGATCAGGTTGCCGATCTCCTTCTTGGTCAGGCTCTTTTCGATCAGCGCGTGATTGATCGCCGGGTGACGCGGCAACAGCGCCGCGATCTTCATGCGGCCGGGCGAGGTGTCGATCACGCGGGTGACGACTTCGCCCTTCTCGTTCATCTCGGTGTAGCGCGCCTTGATCTTGGAGTTCAGCGTCACCACGCCGGCGTCGAGCGCCGCGTCGATCTCGCCGAGATTGGCGAAGTTCTTGCCTTCGCCCGGCTCCTTGTCCTTGATCATCGACAGGTAATAGAGGCCGAGCACGATGTCCTGGGACGGCACGATGATCGGACGGCCGTTGGCCGGCGACAGGATGTTGTTGGTCGACATCATCAGGACGCGCGCTTCCAACTGAGCCTCGAGGCTCAAGGGGACGTGCACGGCCATCTGGTCGCCGTCGAAGTCGGCGTTGAACGCGGCGCAGACCAGGGGGTGCAGCTGGATCGCCTTGCCCTCGATCAGCTTGGGTTCGAACGCCTGGATGCCGAGGCGGTGCAGCGTCGGCGCGCGGTTCAAGAGAACCGGGTGCTCGCGGATCACCTCTTCCAGAACGTCCCAGACCTGGGGTTGTTCGCGTTCCACCATGCGCTTGGACTGCTTCACGGTGCCCGACAGGCCCTTGGCGTCCAGGCGCGCGTAGATAAACGGCTTGAACAGCTCGAGCGCCATCTTCTTGGGCAGGCCGCACTCATGCAGCTTCAGCTCGGGACCGACAACGATCACCGAACGGCCCGAGTAGTCGACGCGCTTGCCGAGCAGGTTCTGGCGGAACCGGCCCTGCTTGCCCTTCAGCATGTCGGCCAGCGACTTCAGCGGACGCTTGGACGCGCCGGTGATGACGCGGCCGCGACGGCCGTTGTCGAACAGCGCGTCGACGGCTTCCTGCAGCATCCGCTTTTCGTTGCGGATGATGATGTCCGGCGCACGCAGCTCGATCAGGCGCTTCAGGCGGTTGTTGCGGTTTATCACCCGGCGGTAGAGGTCGTTCAGGTCCGAGGTGGCGAAGCGGCCGCCGTCCAGCGGCACCAGCGGACGCAGTTCCGGCGGAATGACCGGAACCATGGTCAGAATCATCCACTCCGGACGGTTGCCGCTGTCGATGAAGGCTTCCATCAGCTTCAGGCGCTTGGAGGCCTTCTTCGCCTTCATTTCCGAAGGACTGTCGGCCAGCTCGCCGCGGTGCTTTTCCGCTTCGGCGTGCAGGTCGATGCCGATCAGCATGTTGCGCACGGCTTCGGCGCCGATCTCGGCGGTGAAGGTGTCGTCGCCGAACTCTTCCTGGAACCGGTAGTACTCGTCTTCCGACAGAAGCTGGTGCAGCTTCAGCGAGGTGAGGCCCGGTTCGGTGACGATGTAGTTCTCGAAATAGAGAACCCGCTCCACGTCCTTCAGCGGCATGTCGAGCATCAGGGCGATGCGCGAGGGCAGCGACTTCAAGAACCAGATGTGGGCGACCGGCGAGGCCAGTTCGATGTGACCCATGCGCTCGCGGCGCACGCGCGCGAGCGTCACCTCGACGCCGCACTTTTCGCAGATGATGCCCTTGTACTTCATCCGCTTGTACTTGCCGCACAGGCACTCGTAGTCCTTGGTCGGACCGAAGATGCGCGCGCAGAACAGGCCGTCACGTTCGGGCTTGAACGTGCGGTAGTTGATGGTTTCCGGCTTCTTGATCTCGCCGAAAGACCACGACCGGATCTTCTCGGGCGAGGCCAGAGAGATGCGAATCTGGTCGAAGGTCGGGGCGGCGACCACCGGGTTGAAGATATTCAGGACTTCCTGGTTCATGTCTTTTCCAGTTCGTCGGCGGGGATGAGCCCGCGTGCAATTCAAAAGGGGCGAAGGCGGCTGAGAGGCGCCGGACGCGGCTTGGGAGCGCGCCCGGCGGTTATCCTCAGCTGTTCTCCAGCTCCACGTTCAGGCCCAGCGAGCGCATTTCCTTCACGAGCACGTTGAAGCTCTCCGGAATGCCGGCTTCGAAGGTGTCGTCGCCGCGGACGATCGACTCGTAGACCTTGGTGCGGCCCGCGACGTCGTCCGACTTCACCGTCAGCATTTCCTGCAGGGTGTAGGCGGCGCCGTAGGCTTCCAACGCCCAGACTTCCATTTCCCCGAAGCGCTGGCCGCCGAACTGCGCCTTGCCGCCCAGCGGTTGCTGGGTGACCAGGCTGTACGGTCCGATCGAACGCGCATGGATCTTATCGTCCACGAGGTGGTGGAGCTTGAGCATGTAGATGTAGCCCACGGTGACCGGTCGTTTGAACTGATCGCCCGTCTGGCCGTCGTAGAGGATCGATTGGCCGGTGCGGTTGCAGCCGCCCTTTTCCAGCAGGTTCTCGATGTCGGCGATGTGGGCGCCGTCGAACACCGGCGTCGCGAACGGCACGCCCTTGGAGAGGTTGCGCGCGAGTTCGACCAGGTCGGCGTCGTCCTCGGGCAGTTCCTGATCCTTGCCGTACATTTCCTTCAGCCAGGCGGTCAGGGCCTTCTTCTGTCCGCCGTGCTGCCACTCTTCGAGCAGCTTGGCGATCTGCTTGCCCAGGTTGGCCGAGGCCCAGCCCAGGTGCGTCTCGAAGATCTGACCGACGTTCATGCGCGAGGGCACGCCCAGCGGATTGAGCACCACGTCGACCGAGGTGCCGTCCTCCAGGTGCGGCATGTCCTCGATCGGCAGGATCTTGGAGATGACGCCCTTGTTGCCGTGACGGCCGGCCATCTTGTCGCCGGGCTGCAGCTTGCGCTTCACCGCGACGAAGACCTTGACCATCTTCATCACGCCGGGGGGCAGCTCGTCGCCCCGCTGGAGCTTCTCGACCTTGTCCTCGAAGCGGCGATCGAGGCGCTTCTTGGCCTCGTCGAACTGCTTCTTCATGGCCTCGATCTCGCCCATCGCCTTTTCGTTCGACAGCGCGATCTGCCACCATTGGCCGCGGGAGATTTCCTTCAGCTTGGCGTCGGTGATCACGCCGCGGCCCAGGCCCTTGGGCCCGGAGGTCGCGGTCTTACCGACGAGCACGTTCTCGAGACGGCCATAGGTGTTGCGCTCGAGAATCTTGAGTTCGTCATCGCGGTCCTTGCCGAGACGTTCGATCTCTTCGCGCTCGATGGCCATGGCGCGTTCGTCCTTGTCGACGCCGTGGCGGTTGAACACGCGTACTTCCACGATGGTGCCGGCGACGCCGGGCGGCAGGCGCAGCGAGGTGTCGCGCACGTCCGACGCCTTTTCGCCGAAGATGGCGCGCAGCAGCTTCTCTTCCGGCGTCATCGGGCTTTCGCCCTTGGGCGTGACTTTACCGACAAGAATATCACCGGGCTGCACTTCCGCGCCGATGGCCACGATCCCCGCTTCGTCGAGGTTGCGCAGGGCTTCCTCGCCGACGTTGGGGATGTCGCGGGTGATTTCTTCCGGCCCGAGCTTGGTGTCCCGCGCCATGACTTCGAACTCCTCGATGTGGATCGAGGTGAAGACGTCGTCGCGCACGATGCGCTCGGAGATCAGGATCGAGTCTTCGAAGTTGTACCCGTTCCAGGGCATGAACGCGACCAGCGCGTTGCGGCCGAGCGCCAACTCGCCGAGATCGGTCGAGGGACCGTCGGCGATGACGTCGCCCCTGGCCACGCTGTCGCCCACCCGCACCAGCGGACGCTGGTTGATGCAGGTGTTCTGGTTGGAGCGCTGGAACTTCGACAGGCGATAGATGTCGACGCCCGGACGCGAGGGGTCTTCTTCCTCGGTCGCACGCACCACGATGCGGGTGCCGTCGATCTGTTCCACCTGGCCGGTGCGGCGAGCCACCACCACGGCGCCGGAGTCGCGCGCCACCACGTCTTCCATGCCGGTGCCCACGAGCGGAGCGTCGGCCTGGATCAGCGGCACGGCCTGACGCTGCATGTTCGAGCCCATCAGCGCGCGGTTCGCGTCGTCGTTCTCGAGGAACGGAATCAGCGCCGCGGCGACCGAGACCACCTGCTTGGGCGACACGTCCATGAAGTCGACGTCCGCCCTGGGCGCGAGCGTCACTTCACCGTTGATGCGCACGGTGATCAGATCGTCGGTGAGCTGGCCCTTGTTCAGCGACACGTTCGCCTGGGCGATGGTGTGCTTGGCCTCTTCCATGGCCGACATGTAGACCACGTCGCCCTGGACCTTGCCGTCGGTGACCTTGCGGTACGGGCTCTCGATGAAGCCGTACTTGTTCACCCGCGCGTGGGTGGCCAGCGAGTTGATCAGGCCGATGTTCGGGCCTTCCGGCGTTTCGATCGGGCAGATACGGCCGTAGTGGGTCGGGTGCACGTCGCGGACTTCGAAGCCGGCGCGCTCGCGGGTCAGACCGCCCGGTCCGAGCGCCGAAAGACGGCGCTTGTGGGTAATCTCCGACAGCGGGTTGGTCTGGTCCATGAACTGCGAGAGTTGCGACGAACCAAAGAACTCGCGGACGGCCGCGGCGGCCGGCTTCGCGTTGATCAGGTCGTGCGGCATGACCGTGTCGATGTCGACCGAGCTCATGCGTTCCTTGATGGCGCGCTCCATGCGGAGCAGACCCACGCGGTACTGGTTCTCGAGCAGCTCGCCCACCGAGCGCACCCGGCGATTGCCGAGGTTGTCGATGTCGTCGATTTCGCCACGGCCGTCGCGCAGACCGACGAGCACCTTGAGGACCTCGAGAATGTCTTCCTTGCGCAGCACGCGCACGTCGTCGGAGACGTCGATTTCCAGGCGCATGTTCATCTTCACGCGACCCACGGCGGAGAGATCGTAGCGCTCGCCGTCGAAGAACAGGCCGGCGAACATGGTCTCGGCCGCTTCGATGGTCGGCGGCTCGCCCGGGCGCATGACGCGATAAATGTCGAACAGCGCGTCTTCGCGCGACTGGTTCTTGTCGACGCGCAGGGTGTTGCGGATGTAGGCGCCCACGGTCACGTGGTCGATGTCGAGCACGTCGATAGTGGTGAAGCCCTGTTCTTCCAGGGTCGCAATGATGGCGGCGTCGAGCTCGTCGCCGGCCTCCGCGTAAATCTCGCCGGTCTTGGTGTTGACCGCGTCGCGCGCGAGGTAGCGGCCGACCAGCGCGTCGGGCGCCAGTTGCAGCGACTTCACGCCCTGGTCCTGCAGCTTCTTCGCCGCGCGAGCCGAGATTTTGTGCCCGGCCTGCGCCACGACTTCGCCGTTCTGCGCATTGACCAGGTCGAACTCGGGCTTCACGCCGCGCCAGCGCTCGGGCTTGTACGGGGTGATCCAGCCGCCGCCCTTCTTGGCGCGCTGATAGGGAACCGTGTCATAGAAGGTCTTGAGGATCTCTTCGGAGTCCATGCCCAGCGCGTACATGAACGACGTCGCCGGCAGCTTGCGGCGGCGGTCGATACGCACGAACACGATGTCCTTGGCGTCGAATTCGAAGTCGAGCCACGACCCGCGGTAGGGAATGATCCGCGCGGCGAACAAGAGCTTGCCCGAAGCGTGCGTCTTGCCCTTGTCGTGATCGAAGAACACGCCCGGCGAACGGTGCATCTGGGAAACGATGACGCGCTCGGTGCCGTTGACGATGAAGGTGCCCTTGTCGGTCATGAGCGGAATGTCGCCCATGTAGACGTCCTGCTCCTTGATGTCCTTCACCGAGCGGGCGCCGGTTTCCTCGTCGGCTTCGAACACGATCAGGCGCAGTTTGACCTTCAGCGGCGCCGCATAGGTCATGTCGCGCTGGATGCATTCCTCGACGTCGTACTTGGGCTCTTCGAACTCATAGGAGACGTATTCGAGCGTGGCGCGCTCGTTGAAGTCCTTGATCGGGAACACCGACTTGAAGACCGCCTCGATGCCCTCCTCGATGCGCTTGCCGGGACGGTTCTCGCGCTGGAGGAACTGCTCGTAGGACGAGCGTTGAACCTCGATGAGGTTCGGCATCTGGACAGCTTCGGGGATGCGGCCGAAAGACTTCCGGATCCGCTTCTTGCCGGTGAAGGATTGCGCCATTTTGTTTCCCTGGCGGCGCGGGAGGAGGCTCCGCGCCGTAATGCAATTTGGGCGCACGGAAGGCCTGAGCCGCCCGGCGCCTGGTTTTCGCGTCCTCCCTCGCAGCCCCTGGAACGGGACCGTCGGACGCCGCATTCAGCTCCCGGGCAGGAGCGCCTCTTCGCATCGGTCGGAGGGGAATCGACCGCGCCTCGAGGCCTTGGGCATGCTGCAATAGCACAGCCCCACGCGAGTCTCTCGATTCGCGCGGAGGGCGTATGTAGTCCCAACACGGACGGAAGAAAAGCCCCCTCGCCCCTCGAAACCAAGGATTTTTTAACGGCCGGGCCTGCGGCGAAATCGCCGGCCGCCCCCGGCCCCGCAACCCGCCGCCCCTCGGCCCGGGAAACCCTAGCCTTTTCTGGGTACGGGCCTATGCTTGAGACGGGGGCAAAGCTCAGCCGTGATTGAAGAACCCGTCGCCTCTGGATCCGCCGACACGCGCCGCCGGGCTCCCGGCGCGGCTGTTCCAGGCGCGCTCGAAGCCCGCCACATCGAAAAACTGGTCCAGTCGGTGGTCGAATACGCCATCTTCATGCTGGGCCCCGACGGCACGGTCGCGACCTGGAACGCGGGGGCCGAGCGGATCAAGGGCTATCGGGCCGCCGAGATCATCGGCCAGCACTTCTCGCGCTTCTATACCGACGAGGACCTGGGCCGCCGGGCGCCTCACCAGGCGCTGGCGACGGCCGCCCGCGACGGGCGCTACGAGGCCGAAGGCTGGCGGGTGCGTCGAGACGGCACCCGCTTCTGGGCCAGCGTGGTCATCGACGCCATCCGCGACAACGAGGGCGAACTGGTCGGCTTCGCCAAGCTGACCCAGGACGTGACCGACCGGCGCGAGGCGCAGATGCGCCTGGACCAGACGCGGGACCAGCTCTTCCAGTCGCAGAAGATGGAGGCGCTGGGTCAGCTCACCGGCGGT
>DASZMV010000022.1:0-101610 GCA_035551675.1 Caulobacteraceae bacterium
CACGTAGAGAGTCACGTTGCCGGCGGTGCTTTGGGCCAGCACGCCGACCGCCAGCCCGTCCGTCGCCTTGGCATAGACGCTGCCGTCGATGTGCGCCGAGACGTCGCCCGTGACGTTGCCGTAGAAGCCTTCGGCGTTGTATCCGCTGCCGCCGGTGATCGCCGCGACGTTGCCGTGCACGTAGGCATAGCCGCCGCCGCCCTGAATCGTCACGCCCGTAGCGTTGCCGTCCGACGCATAGGCGCCGACATCACCGCCGACGTGAATATTGCCATAGCCGGCGACGCCCGCGCCGATGGCCAGGCTGTCGCCGCGCGCAACGATATTGCCCTCGACCGTGACATTGGCGTAGCCGCCGGCGCCGCCGCCGACCGCGCCCGCCGCCTCGCCGGTCGCCGATTTGGCGTAGATGTCGCCGCCCACGTAGAGGGTCACGTTGCCGGCGGTGCTTTGGGCCAGGACGCCGACCGCCAGGCCGTCCGTCGCCTTGGCATAGACGTTGCCGTCGATGTGCGCCGAGATGTCGCCCGTGACGTTGCCGTAGAAGCCTTCGGCGTTGTACGAGCTGCCGCCCGTGATCGCCACGACGTTGCCGCCCACGAAGGCGTAGCCGCCGCCCGTCTGAATCGTCACGCCGGTGGCGTTGCCGTCCGATGCATAGGCGCCGACGTCACCGCCGATGTGGATGTTGCCGTAGCCGACGAGCCCGGCGCCGATCGCTATGAAGTTGCCGTGCGCGGCGACATTGCCCTCGATGGTGATGTTCGCGTAGCCGCCGGCGCCGTACGCCACCGCGCCGGCCGCCTCGCCGGACGCCGATTTCGCGTAGATGTCGCCGCCGACGTAGAGCGTCACGTTGCCGGTGCTGCTTTCGCCCAATACGCCGACTGCCAGGCCGTCGGTCGCCTTCGCATAGACGTTGCCGTCGATGTGCGCCGAAATGTCGCCCGTGACGTTGCCGTAGAATCCTTCGGCGTTGTAGCCGCTGCCGCCGGTGACGGCCGTGACGTTGCCACCCACGAATGCGTAGCCGCCGCCGGTGGCGATTTCCACGCCGGTGGCGTTGCCGTCCGACGCATAGGCGCCCACATCGCCGCCGACGTGAATATTGCCATAGCCGACGATCGCCGCACCGATAGCGGTGCTATTGCCCCGCGCGACCACGCTGCCTTCTACGGTAACGTCCGACACACCGCCGCCGTAGGCGATCACGCCCCCCGCCGCGCCGGTCGCCGACCCGGCGTAGACGTCGCCGCCCACATAGACCGTCGCGTTGCCGGTGCTGCTCTCGGCCACCAAGCCGACGGCCAGACCGCTCGCCGCCTTGGCGTAGACATTCCCGCCCACGTGCTCGGTGACGTCGCCCGTCGCGTTGCCGTACATGCCTTCGGCATTGCCAGCCCCGGTGGAAGTCACCGAGATGTTGCCGCCCACATAGCCGTCGCCGTCGGCGCCGCCGAGCTTGACGCCGATCGCGTTGCCGCTGGCGGTGATGCTGACGTCGCCGCCGATGTGAACCGTGTTGTCGCCGTAGGAGAAGACGCCGATGGCGTTGCCCGCGGCGGCGATGGCGGTCACGTCGCCGGCGATGCCGACGTAGATGTTGCCGCCCTCGGCGATCACGCCGTAGGCGCCGCTTCCGCCCTTGGCGTACACGCTGCCGTCGACGGTTACGGTGTTGTCGTAAGCGCCGAACTCGATTGACTCGATTCCTACCGCTGAGCCGTTGGTCGCGGTCGCCTTCACGTTGCCGAAGACATCGACGCTCACCGTCCCGGCATAGTTCTCGGCGATGACGCCCCAGGCGCCGGCGGCGCCGCTCACATTGACGTTTCCGGTGACCGTGACATTGGTTGACGTCGCGTCGTTGGCCACCACATTGCCCGCCTCGGCGAACACGCCGATCGCGGACCCTTGACTGGAATAGGCCCCGACGTCGCCACCGACAAAGACGCCGGCGTTATGGTCGTAGATCGTGCGATCGTAGACCGCCGTGGCGCCGAGATCGCCGGTCGCGGTAACCCCGCCCACGGTCACGTAGCTGCCGTTGAAGCTCGAGGACTCGACACCGAGCGCCACGCCGTTCACCGCGGTGACCGTCACGCCGCCTTCGACATAGGTCGAGGCGACGTCGGAGCCGACCGTGATAATGCCCGTCGCGTTGCCGCCGCCGCCGCCGTTCCAGCCGGAGCTGACGTTCACGTCGCCGTAGATGGTGGTATAGGCGCGGTTGGCCGACGAGGTCTTGACGCCCATCGCGCCGCTGTAGCCCTGAACGTCGACGTTGCCATAGATTCTGGTCGAGTTGTCGAGCGTCGCGGCGGAGGTGATCCCCACGGCGTAGCCGTTCTGCGACGTGAGCGCGATGCCGCCGTTCGAGACCGTGTCGCCGGTCCCGTTGACCGCGTAGAGGTTGATGGCGTTGGTCGTCCCCGAATAGGTGGTGCTTTCGCCGAGGTATACCGAATAGACCTCGACGTTGCCGCCCGAGGACTTGGCCTTGATCATGTTTCCCGACGACAGGACGTCGCCGGCGTTGGAGACGTAGACCTTTCCGCCGCCGATCGCGTCCGCGTAGATGCCGCCCCAAGCCTGCCCGTAGTTCTTTACGTACGCGGTGCCGCCGCCCGTCGTGTACACGGCGGCCGCGGGGGTGGCGAAGACGTTGATGTCCGATCCCGCGTCGATGACGATGCCGGCGTAGGCGCCCGGCGCGGTGTTTTCCACGAACACGCCGCCGGCGCCGGTCGGATCCGCGCCCGATCCGAGGGTGATGACGATCGGGTTGCCGCTGGAGTCCGTGTAGGTGATGCCCGAGGGATAGGTTCCGGGGGCGCAGGTCGCGACATCGACGCCGGATACGGTGGTGACGCTGCCGCACTCGTTCGTGGCCCAGGCCTGCTGGGGCGCGGCGAGCGAGAACACGGCGATCGAACATCCGAGCGCGGTGCCGAGGAGAAGCGCCTGTCGCGCGGCCCGGCCGGTCGCTTCGTGCCGAAGCGCGGCGCCTCCCGCCTGCGATTGAAACTGCGCATAGCCCGAGCGGATCGAACGCGTCGACATGATGGAATTCCCCTATCGTCCCGGCGCAGGGCAGCCCATTCGGCTGCGCTCGCGCTCCTGGAAAGTTCTTCTCTCGCCCAAGAGTCGCTGGTTTTCAATCGGAGGAGGGTCACAGTCGGTAAGAAAAACGGACGTTTTTTCCAGGTATTCCCGGCGGGATCGTCAATAAAAATGGATATTTTAGTTCGCACTGGTCGATCGAGGGCTTTTCCACCAACGGCTAAGCTGGATCAACCTTTCGCGAACACGCTCGGCAAGTCATGTGAGTTCTACTGAATCCCTCGAAAACCATCAAAAAATTGCAACGTTCTGCGAAAATTTGGAACAAGGCTGCATCGACAACCGGGGCTTGAGTGCGCTTGGTCCGCACGCAAAGCGGGGGGAAGCAGAAAAGAGGGTCCGCAAACCACGCGAACGACACGACCGCGAGATTTCGCGCCACAGCCGCGGTTTCAATTAGAGGCGCTCCGCGCGGCGAGGGCGGAAATAGAGGCGCTCCGCGCAGGGAGGTCGGAAAGGCGCCGCGACGCGTCCGAGTGGTTTCTAGGCCCGCGCGAACTTCTGGAACTTGATCCGGTGCGGGATCAGGCTGTCGGCGCCCAGGCGGCGCTTCTTGTCTTCCTCGTAGGCTTCGAAGTTGCCCTCGAACCATTCCACGTGACTGTCGCCTTCGAAGGCCAGGATGTGGGTGGCCAGGCGGTCGAGGAACCAGCGGTCGTGGCTGATCACCACCGCGCAGCCGGGGAAATCCTCCAGCGCGGCTTCCAGCGCCTGCAGGGTCTCGACGTCGAGGTCGTTGGTCGGTTCGTCGAGCAGGATGACGTTGCCGCCCTCGGCCAGCGTCTTGGCCAGGTGCACGCGGTTGCGTTCGCCGCCGGACAGCTTTCCGACATTCTTCTGCTGGTCGCCGCCCTTGAAGTTGAACGAGCCGACATAGGCGCGCGACGGAATCTCGCGTGAACCCACCTTCATCACGTCGAGGCCGCCGGAGATTTCCTCCCAGACGTTCTTCGAATTATCCAGCGTGTCGCGTGACTGGTCGACGTAGGCGAGTTTCACCGTCTCGCCGAGGCGGATCGAGCCGTGGTCGGGCTTTTCCTGACCGGTGATCAGGCGGAACAGCGTCGACTTGCCCGCACCGTTGGGACCAATGACGCCGACGATGCCGCCCTGGGGCAGTTTGAACGAGAGTTGGTTGAACAGGACCTTATCGCCGTAGTCCTTCTCCAACCCCTCGACCTCCAGCACTACATGGCCGAGCCGCGGACCTGGCGGAATCTGGATCTGGGCGAAGGTCTGTTTCTCGCGCTCGGACGCATTGACCAGGTCGTCGAAGGCCGCGAGACGCGCCTTGGATTTCGACCGCCGCGCCGAGGGGGAGGAGCGCACCCATTCCAGTTCGCGCGCGATGGCGCGCTTGCGGCCTTCGCTCTCGCTCTCTTCGACGGCGGAGCGCTTGGCCTTCTGCTCCAGCCAGCTGGAATAGTTGCCCTCGTACGGCACGCCCTTGCCGCGATCGAGCTCGAGCGTCCACTTGGTCACCTGGTCGAGGAAGTAACGATCGTGGGTGACCAGAATCACGCAGCCGGGAAAGTTTTCCAGGTGATGCTGCAGCCAGGCGACGCTCTCGGCGTCGAGGTGGTTGGTCGGTTCGTCGAGCAGCAACATGTCGGGCTTCGACAGCAGAAGGCGCGCCAGCGCGACGCGGCGCCGCTCGCCGCCCGACAGCTTCGACACGTCCGCCTCGTTCGGCGGACAGCGCAGCGCGTCCATCGCCATCTCGATGCGGCTGTCGATGTCCCACAGGTCGCCCGCGTCGAGCTTTTCCTGCAGCGTCGTCATCTCCTCCATCAACGCGTCGGAATAGTCCTCGCCGAGTTTGGTCGCGACGTCGTTGTAGGCGTCGAAGATCTTCTTTTCCTCGCACCAGGCGATGACGTTGCCCCACACGTCGAGCGACGCGTCGAGTTGGGGCTCCTGCTCCAGATAGCCCATCTTGGTCCCGTCGGCCGCCCGCGCCTCGCCCGAGAACTCCTTGTCGAGCCCGGCCATGATCTTCAACAGCGTCGACTTACCCGAACCGTTGACCCCCACCACGCCGATCTTGGCGTCCGGGTAAAAGCTCAACCAGATGTTCTCGAACACCTTCTTGCCGCCGGGAAAAGCCTTGGTCAGGCCTTGCATCTGAAAAATGTACTGGGCGGCCATGGGGGTGCGCTCGCGGAAGGGGTGGCGTTACGGAGGTAACGGGAGGGACGCGGGGATTTAGCGATGCGGGGGGCGGAGGGGAAGGGGCAAGCGCGCCCCCACGCGCGATGTTCGCCGCGGCGTGCCCTACCCCATCGCCAGGAAGTCCCGCTTGCCGACCTCAACGCCGTTGTGGCGCAGGATCGCGTAGGCGGTGGTGACGTGGAACCAGAAGTTTGGGAGGGCTTGGTCCAGGAGGTAGGTCTGGCCCTTGACCACCGTGGTCTCGCCGCGGCGGGTCAGGCTGATGTCGCGACCCTCGGAGCCGTCGATGGTCTTGGGGTCGATGGCCTTGATGAAGGCGATGGTGCGCTCCACCCGGTCCTCCAGCTCTTCGAACGTCGCTTCCTTGTCTTCCCAGGTCGGGGGCTCGGCGCCGGAGAGTCGGGCGGTGCAGCCCTTGGCGAAGTCGGCGGCGATCTGGACCTGGCGGGTCAGGGGAAACATGTCGGGGTAGAGCCGGGCCTGCAGCAGGGCCTGGGCGTCGAAGCCCTTGGTCTGCGCATGCGCCCGCGCCTTGGCGAGCACGCCCTTGAGGCCGCTGAGGCCCAACACGAAGACGGACGCGGACGCTTGCGACATGGAAAGGGTCATGAAGTCTCCAGGACGGGATGGGAAAACGATGCGCCGTACTTAGCGTGCATCGGCGCGTCGCGATCTCAATAAAACACGTTCTTGTTCGGATTCGACTTGGACGCCGCGCCCGATTTGCCTGCTCCACCGACGGGCGTGGCGCTCGGCTTGCGGAACACCCCTGCAAACCGCCCCTGGCCGCCGCACTGGCCGTTGTCCTTGGCCGCCAGGAACGGGCCGATGAGGCGCAGGTCGACGCGGCAGCCGTTCGGGTCGGCGGCGGCGAATTCGACCGTGTCGCCGACGGGTTGGGCGACGCCGCTCATCTTGCCGGCGGGCGGCGCTGTGGGTGCAGCCGGGGCGGCGGCGTTGGCGTCGGCAGGGACGGCGGGTTTAACGGCGGCGATGGGGGCGCCCGCGATCGGGGCGGTTCCGTCGGCGACCAAGTTGTTGTCGCGCACCGCGAGGGTGATCACCGTGTCGCCCAGGCGCCAGGCGCCGGCCCAGGCTTCCAGCGGGGGCGTCGAGGGAACGCTCGCTTCGGTGATGTCCGAGGGCTTCACCCAGCCGGCGATTCCGCCCTTGGCCGGAGAGAAGGCGCAGACGTAGGGGCCGTTGGCGACGCCGGTCATCACCGTGTCGCCCCTCATCACGAACGACTTGGCCTGGCAGGCGGGGCCGTCCGAGGGGCAACCGTCGCCGTGGTCGGTGATGAAGTGAACCTCGCTTGTGACCACCTTGGCGACGCCCGGGTTGGCGGTCTCGGTCAGGAAGCCTGCGCTGTTGCAGGTCAGGCCCGGCACCAGGACCGGAGCGGGCGGGTTTTCGCCCGACGCCTGCTGGGTCGTGGTGGTGATCTGGCCCTGGGGCTTCTCCTCGCGCGTGCGGTGACAGGCGGCGGCCGCGAGGCAGAGGGCGGCGATCAGGACGGCGCGGGAGGGACGGATGGACACGCGGGAGGCTCCAGACAGGGCGGACGCTCTTGGACGCGCAAGACTAGGGAGACTCTCGGCCGCGCGCCAGCAACGGGGGATGAGGCTTTTGTCATGATCGCGCCCAAGCTTGTCCGCGGTATGGCGGGGTAGCGGGCGTGGAAGCCTGCTCACTCCCTTTCATATCTGTCCGTCATCCCGGGCTTGTCCCGGGATCCAGCGTTCGGCTCGCAACTACGCCGGTGTGAGCGCTTGCGCGAACCTTCCACCAGAAGAGTTCACACGCGAACCCTGGGTCCCCGGACAAGCCCGGGATGACGGGAAAATAGAAAAAGGGGTGCGCCGTGCTCAGCTTATCGCGGTCAGCTCAACCTCGGCCCCGGCGACCGTCACCACGTCGCCCGCGCTCTTGCCGAGCAGCGCCTGCGCCAGCGGGGAGACCCAGGAGATCGAGCCTGCTTTCGGGTCGGCTTCGTCTTCGCCGACGATGCGGAACGTTTGGGCGCGACCGTCTTCGCGTTCGATGGCCACGCGGTCGCCGAACTGGACGCCGGATTTCGACGGGTCGCGTTGGGTCAATTGCGCCGAGGCTCTGCGCGCCTGCCAGTAGCGCAGGTCACGGACCGCGCGGGCGAGCGCGGTCCGGTCCTGTTGCACGTCGCCGGCGCGGGCGTCGGTGTAGGCGCCCTGGGCGGTCGCGAGCTCGGCCTCCAGCGCGGTCAGGCCCTCGGCGGTGACCAGGTTGGGGTGGTGCGAGATCGGGCGGTCCGGCAGGTCGGCGGCGTGGGCCTCGACGTCGGTTTCCTTGGTGAAGGCGACACTCATGACATCAGCATAACGCCGAATGGGGCGGAAAGGGCGCCGCGATCAAGCGAAGACGTTCGCCGTCGATTCCGGGTACTTGTCCGAGGCGCCGAACCGGTTGCGTCCCTTGGTGCCTTCCAGGCAGCCCAGCATGACGAAGGCGGCGAGGCCGCCGAGATAGGGGATGAAATAGATCAGGGTGAACCAGCCGGAGAGGTCCTGGTCGTGCAGCCGCTTCACCGAGGTGGCGACGAAGATCCAAAGGTAGAGCGTGACGACGGGCAGGCCCACGATCAGGGCGACGCCGCCGGCGATCACCTCTGCGGTCTGCGACCGGCCGACCGAGCCGCCCAGGCCCGCGAACACGCCAATCAGGACAAACAGGATAACGGTGGTGACGACGCGCACCGCCCACCACTGCGAGCGGCGCATGCGGCCCCGAAAGCCGAACAGCAACTGGTTCAAAGGCATTGGAAAACTCCCCAGCTTCCGCAACTTAGCCGAGCGTGGGGCGAAGCGCTACTTTATGCGGCCCAAGGTCACAGAAACGGGCGCCGTAGAAACGGCCAGGCTTGCGCCCACGCTTCGGCTCGGGGATTCTGTGCGGCGCAATCCCAGGAGCTTTCGATGAAGACCGTCCTCGCCCTCTTCGCAGCTCTCGGTCTGGCGGCGACCGCCCTGCCCGCTTTTTCGGCCGATGACGGGCCGCTGGCGCCCGCGCGCGACGGCAAGGGGCAGTGTTTCCATCCGGACGCGGCGGCCAAGACCTGTGCGTCGATCGCCTGGTACGGCTGGGACGCCAAGGGCTTTCTGATGAACCGGCTGCAGGTCGCGTTGCCGTCGCAGGACGCGAAGGTGGTGATGACCGTCGACAAGGCGGCGGTGTTGAAGGACGGCGCGGTGTGCAGCCCGATTCGCGTCGAGGACATCGTCGAGGCGAAGTTCAGCGTCAACGGCGCGCCGGCGGACGATGCGACCACCGATCACCTGCGCCAGGCGGTGGCCAGCGGCTGGGCCGGCGTCGATCGCGCGCTGGTCTGCGTGACGTTCACGCCGGACGGCGACGGCTTCCGTGTGGACGAGACGATGAACGGAACGGCGCGCCCGGACCTGACCCAACACATGGTCTGGATCGGCAAGGACGACGGCTGGACGGTGGCGCGGTAGGAAAAAGAAAAGAGCGTCCACGGACACACACGGACACACACGGAAAAAGAAAGAAGAAATGTACACGAACCGCACGAACGCGTTTCAGTGGACTGCCTTCGGCGCGAAGCGCCAATTTAACTGAGGGCGCCTGCGGCGCCGAGCATTCTTCTTGTTCGTGTGGTTCGTGGGCAATCTCTCTTAGTCCGATGGCCGTAGCCATCACGCTATGAGACACGCGCTCTATCCGTGTGTGTCCGTGTGGGTCCGTGGACTCACTTTTCGGCGTCGGCCTCACGCGGCGGCGTTCGGCCCATGAGGGCGAGGATGAGGCCCGCCATGGCCAGTGGGATGATGAAATAGAACAGGCGGTAGCCGACGAAGGCGGCGGCCAGGGGGGCGCGGTCGACGTGGGGCAACAGCGTCAGAAGTACGCTCTCGAACACGCCGGCGCCGGCGGGCACGCTGGAGACGACGCCGGTAACGGTGGCGACCGCGAAGGCGCCGGTGAAGGCGCCGAAACCGATCAGCTTGCTCGGGAGCAACACCCAGGGGATCAGCACGGTCAGCACGTTGTCGACGACGCCGATGACGACCTGGGCGATCGCCCACTTCCACGTCGGCAGCACGAACTGGTGCTTGAGCAGGCTGAAGACGCCGCGCACGCACGCGCAGAGGATCACATAGGCGGGGATAGTGAGCAGAAGCGCCACCCCGACGATGCGCGCGACCTCTGGCGCCAAGTGCACGGCGTGCAGGCGCCAAGCCGGCGTGATGAGCAGGCCGGCGCCCGCGATGCCGGCGATGCCGAGACTGAACGAGACGTTGGTGAAGGCGGTGACTTTCACGATCTCCGCCAGGGTCACCCGCTGGGCGGCATAGACCTTGAGGCGCACCGCGGCGCCCACCACCACCGCGGTGCCGAGCGTGTGGGCGAAGGCGTTCAGGCAGAACGAGCCCACAAAGATGGTCCACGGGGGCACGCGCGCGCCGGCCCAGCGCAGCCCCGCCCATTCGTTGATCGCCAGGCAGACGTAACTCGCCAGCGAGGCCGCGATGCTGGCGCCGATGCGCCAGGGTCCCCAGGCGGCGAAGGCGTGTTTCAATTCATGCCAGGACAGGTGGTGGAGCTGGCGCCAGATTACCCAGGCCGCCGCTGCGAGGAGGCCGAGCGCCAGCAGCCGCAGGCCCCAGGTCTTGGCGGAAGCGTAACGGTCGGACGGCGGCGGCGATGCGCCCGCACTATCGTCGGCGCTCGGCGTGTTCATGGCCTGTGTCTAGCCGTCGACCTCGGTTGCGGGACGATCGCGGCCCTCGGACAGTTCGTCGTGCCAGATGCCGTCCGCGCTTTCCCAGGAGATGCCCACGTCGTCGCCGGCGACCCGCTGTTCGCGGGCGGCGCGTTCGGCGGTGTGGCGCGCGGCGTCGTGGGTGGGGAAGGTCTCGGAATAGACGCCGCCGGCCCGGTAGGCCCAGCCGCCGTCGTGCTCGACGATCTCGTAGATGACCTTGCTCATGGGGCGCCCTTCGATGCGTTTTGGCCGGCGGAGCCGGCGTCGCCTACTTCGGCCGCGCGACCGCCGGACGCAAGGCCCGGGACCGGAATACTGCTGACGCTTAGGCGCGACGACGGCAACTTCAAGTCTTGCCCTTCCCTTTCCGCCCGCATAACAGCGCTCCCATGGCCGAACCCGTCATTTCCGTATCGCACCTGGACAAGACCTATCGCGGGGGCTTCCAGGCGCTGAAGGACATCAATCTGGAGATCGAGAAGGGGGAGATCTTCGCCCTTCTGGGACCCAACGGGGCGGGCAAGACCACCCTGATCTCGGTCATCTGCGGCATCGTCAATCCGTCCAAGGGGACGGTGACGGCGGCGGGCTACGACATCATCAAGAACTTCCGCGCCGCGCGCTCCAAGATCGGGCTGGTGCCGCAGGAGTTGACCACCGACGCGTTCGAGACGGTGTGGAACACCACCTCGTTCTCGCGCGGCCTATTCGGCAAGCCGCGCAATCCGGCGCACATCGAAAAGACGCTGAAGGCCCTGTCCCTGTGGGACAAGAAGGACAACCAGCTGCGCACCCTGTCCGGCGGCATGAAGCGGCGCGTGATGATCGCCAAGGCCCTGTCGCACGAACCGGAGATCCTGTTCCTCGACGAACCGACCGCGGGCGTCGACGTCGAACTGCGCCGCGACATGTGGGAGGTGGTGCGCCAGCTGCGCGCCCAGGGCGTGACCATCATCCTGACCACCCACTATATCGAAGAGGCCGAGGAGATGGCCGACCGGGTGGGCGTGATCTCCAAGGGCGAGATCATCCTGGTCGAGGACAAGACCGAGCTGATGCACAAGCTCGGCAAGAAGCTGTTGACGCTGCAACTGACCGAAGCGCTGAGCGCGATCCCGGATGCGCTGAAGGATTTCGACCTGGCGCTGTCCGAGGACGGAACCGAGCTGACCTTCACCTACGACACCAAGGCCGACCGCAGCGGTATCGCCACCCTGATGAAGGCGCTGAGCGACGCGGGCGTGCGGCTGAAGGACCTCCAGACGCACCAGAGCTCGCTGGAGGAAATCTTCGTGGGCCTGGTGAAGCAACGCGGCGGCGTGTTCCGTTGATGGAGACGATGTGATGAACCTCTACGCCGTCCGCTCCATCTATTTCTTCGAGATGCACCGCACGTTCCGCACGCTGTGGCAGTCGATCGTAGCCCCGGTGGTCTCCACCGCGCTCTACCTCGTGGTGTTCGGCGGCGTGATCGGCGCGCGCATCAATGTGGGTCACGGACACTATGGCTCGTTCATCGTGCCCGGCTTGGTGATGATGACGCTGTTGACCCAGAGCGTCGCCAACGCCTCGTTCGGCATCTATTTTCCCAAGTTCGTGGGCACCATCTACGAACTGCTCTCCGCGCCGGTGTCCTATCTCGAGATCGTGCTGGCCTACGTCGGGGCGGCGGCGACCAAGTCGATCATCCTCAGCTTCATCATCATGGGGACGGCGGCCCTGATCACGCCGCTCAAGATCGAGCACCCGCTCTGGATGCTGGCCTTCCTGGTGCTGAGCGCCTTCACCTTCTCGTTGCTCGGCTTCATCATCGGCATCTGGGCAGACGGATTCGAGAAGCTGCAGATGGTGCCGCTTTTGATCGTGCAGCCGCTGAGCTTCCTGGGCGGCAGCTTCTATCCGATCAGCGTCCTGCCGGGCATCTGGAAAGAGGTCGCCCTGTTCAACCCGATCGTCTACCTGATCTCCGGCTTCCGCTGGTCGTTCGCGGGCCAGGCCGACGTGGCCGTCGGCGTCAGCCTCGCCGCGGTCGCGGCGTTCCTGGCCATCTGCATGCTCGTCGTCTGGCGGATTTTCGCCACGGGCTATCGGCTGAAGGCCTGACGCACGCGACGCCTATTGCACCCCCAGCTCGGTCAGCATGTAGGCATAGAACTCCGCCGTGTCGTGGTAGCGCTGGAAGCGGCCGGACTTGCCGCCGTGGCCGGCCTCCATGTTGATGCGGAAGACGAGCGGATTGTCGTCGGTCTTGCGTGCGCGCAGGCGCGCCACCCACTTGGTCGGTTCGTAGTACTGCACCTGGCTGTCCCACAGGCCGGTGGAGACGAACATCGCCGGATAGGCCTTGGCCGCGACGTTGTCGTAGGGTGAGTAGCTCAGCATATAGGCGTAGTATTTCGGGTCCTTGGGATTGCCCCACTCGTCGAATTCGTTGGTGGTCAGTGGGATCGATTCATCGAGCATGGTGGTGACCACGTCGACGAAGGGCACCTGGGCTATGATCACGCGATAGTCCTGGGGCGCCATGTTGGCGACCGCGCCCATCAGCAGGCCGCCGGCGCTGCCGCCGTGGGCGGCGACGCGATTGGGCGCGGCGTAACCGTGCTTCACCAGATATTCGGTCACGTCGATAAAGTCAGTGAAGGTGTTCTTCTTGTTCAGGAGGTGCCCGTCGTCGTACCAGCCGCGGCCCATCTCCTGGCCGCCGCGTATATGGGCGATGGCGTAGACCATGCCGCGGTCGAGCAGCGACACGGCGGTCAGATTGAACGCGGGGTCGGTCGAGGCGCCGTAGCTGCCGTAGCCGTACTGGAGCATGGCGGCCGTGCCGTCGCGCTTGAACCCCTTCTTGTAGACCAGCGACACGGGGATCTTTGTCCCGTCGCGTGCGGTCGCCCACACCCGTTCGGTCACATAGTTCGAGGGGTCGTAGCCCAGCACCGGCTGCTGTTTCAAAAGCTTGCGCTCGCCGGTCTTGGTATCGAGCTCGTAGGTGGTCGAGGGCGTGGTGAGCGAGGTGTAGCTATAGCGCAAAAGTGGAGTGTTTGCCTCGGCGTTGGCGGCGAGGCCCATGGTGTAGGCGGGCTCATCGGCGTTGACGTAACTGCTCTTGCCCGCGTTGGTCAGCACCCGGATGCGGCGAAGGCCGCCCGAGCGTTCCTCGATGGCGGTGAAACCGTCGAAGAGTTCGACGTCCTGGATGAAGACGTCGGGCTTGTGCGGGACGAAATCGACCCACGCCGAACGATCGCCCCACGGCGCGCCGTCCTTCAGCGTCATCAGGCGGTAGTTGGGCGCGTTCCAGTTGGTGCGAATCACCCAGCGGCCGTTCAGATGGTCGGCGCTATAGAGATGGTCGCGCATCCGCGGCATCAGCGGTTTGAACTCCGCCGGGCTGGCGGCAGAGGTGCAGCGCTGTTCGTCGGCGACGGTCGAGTGCTCCTCGATGCACAGGTACTTGTCCGAACGCGTGCGCATCAGGCCGATATAGAAGCTGTCATCTTTTTCTTCGTAGACGAGGCGGTCGGCGGACGCGGGCGTGCCGAGCACGTGAGCCTTGATCCGCTTGGAGAGCAGCGTCACCGGGTCCTTGTCGACGTAGAACACGGTCCTGTTGTCGTCGGCCCAGACCAGGTCGGCTTCGACATTGGCCACTTCATCGGCCAGCATCTGGCCGGTCGTAAGATCCTTGAAGCGCAGCACGTACTGGCGCCGGCCCACCGTGTCGTCGGCAAAGGCAAGGATGCGGTTGTCCTGGCTTACCGCAGAACCGCCGACGGCGAAGAAGCCCTTGCCCTGCGCCATCGCCGGCTCGTCGAGCATGATTTCCTCGGGCGCGGCCATGGCGCCCTTGCGCCGCGCCATGATCGGGTAGTCCCGGCCGGCCTCGAAGCGCGTGTAGTACCAGTAGCCGCGCAGACGGTAGGGCACGGACGCGTCGTCCTGTTTCACGCGCGCGACGATCTCGGCGTAGAGCTTTTCCTGCAGCGGTTTGGTCGGCGCCAGCACCGCGTCGGCATAGGCATTCTCGGCCTTCAGGTCGGCCAGCATGTCGGGGTTGGAGCGCGTGTCGTCGCGCAGCCAGTAATACTCATCCTGGCGCGATCCGGCCGGGGCCTTAACCTCGTAGGGCTTCTTGGCGACCAGCGGCGGGCGCGGACCGTCGGCGGCGAACGCCGGAATGGCGGCGAACAGGACCAGGCCGGCTGCGGCCAAAGCGAGACGAACGCGGTTCATCGAACAACCCCCCTCGGATGCGGCCGCAGGTTCGCACGGACCCGACGAACGCGCAAAGGTTTGCCGCCAGCAACCGGTTATCCGGTTGACTCATGCCTTTGGGAGCGCGAGCGTTCGGGCCCTGTGTGCAGGGGGGGAAGCCCGTATGGCGTTCAAGTTTGCGGCCGTTTCGGCTGTCGTAGCGGCGGCCGCCGCGATCGTTGCGGGAGGACCGGCGATGGCGCAATCGCAGACGGGCATGGCGCAGCCGGGCATGGCGCAACCCGGCAACGAGCGCCTGACGCCGGAGCGGGTATTCTCCGACCCGGACCTGAACGGCCCTCGTGCGCGCGACGTGCAGCTGTCGCCGGACGGCAAGCTGGTCACCTATCTCAAGGGCGAGGAAGCCGATCAGAACACGCTGGACCTGTGGGCGGCGGACACCCAGGGCGGGGCGCCGTTCAAGCTGATCGACGCCAAGGCGCTGGAGCAGCCGGGCAAGCAACTGTCGGAGGCCGAGAAGTCGCGGCGCGAACGCATGCGCGTGCGCGAACGCGGCGTGGTGAGCTACGGCTGGGACGAGGAAGGCCGCTTTATCCTCGTGCCGCTGGATGGCGATCTCTATCTGTTCGAGCGCGCCACCGGCAAGGTGCGGCGCCTGACCAACGGCATGCCCGACGAGATCGACGCCAAGGTCTCGCCGCACGGCAATTTCGTTTCTTACGTGCGCGACCAGAACCTCTATGTGCTCGACCTGAAGAGCGGGCGCGAACAGGCGCTGTCGAGCGACGGCAAGGGCGCGCTGTCCTGGGGCGTGGCGGAGTTCATCGCCGAAGAGGAGATGGGGCGCCACACCGGCTACTGGTGGTCGCCGGACGAGCGGCGCGTGGCGATGACCCATGTGGACGAGACCGGCGTCGACGTCGTGCCGCGTCTCGACATCGGGCCCGAGGGGGTGAAGGTCGTGCCGCAGCGGTATCCGCGCGCGGGGCGGCCCAACGCGGTGGTCGAACTCTACGTCGAGAACGTCGACGGCGGCGGACGGGTAAAGGTCGACCTGGGTCCGAACAAGGACATCTATCTGGCGCGCGTCGCCTGGTCGAAGGACGGCAAGACCCTCTACGTCCAGCGCCAGACGCGCGACCAGAAGCGGCTCGACCTGATCGCGGTCGATCCGGCGACGGGCCAGGGACGCGTGATCCTGTCCGAGTCCTCGCCGCACTGGGTGGAGTTGAACAACGACTTCCGCCCGCTCGCCGACGGATCGTTCCTGTGGGCGTCGGAGCGCACGGGATACAATCACCTCTATCTCTACGACCGCGACGGCAAGCTGATCCGGCCGATCACGACCGGCGACTGGCCGGTGGATTCGATCTCGGGGCTCGACGAAGCGACGTCGACCGTCTTCTTCCTGGCGTCGAAGGACACGCCGCTGGAGCGCCATCTCTATGCGGTGTCGTGGACGCAGCCCGCGGCGCCGGTGAAACTGACCAGCGGCGAAGGCTGGTGGACCACCGAGACCGCCAAGACCGGCGGCGCCTTCACCGGCGTCTATTCCGATCCGAAGACACCGCCGCGCACGGGCGTGTTCGGCGCCGACGGACATCTGGTGCGCTGGATCGAGCCCAATACGCTCGATGCATCGCACCCCTTGTGGAAGTACGCGGGACGACTGCGCGCGCCGAGCTACGGCTCGATCAAGGCGGGCGACGGGTCGGACATGTTCTATGAGATCGTCACTCCGCCGGATTTCGACGCGTCGAAGCGCTATCCCGTGATCGTGTCGGTCTACGGAGGGCCGCATGCGCAGATGGTGAAGCGCCAGTGGGGCGCGCTGACCGACCAGCTGTTGCTGGAGGGCGGCTACATCCTCTTCCGGCTCGACAACCGCGGGTCTTATAACCGCTCGTTCGCGTTCAAGTCGGCGATCGACCGCAACCTCGGCAAGCTGGAGGTCGAGGACCAGTTCGCCGGCGTCGATTATCTGAAGTCCCTGCCGTACGTCGATCCGAACCGCATCGGGGTGATGGGCTGGAGCTACGGCGGGTTCATGACCCTGTCGCTCTTGGTTGCGCCGCATTCGCCGTTCGTGGCGGGAGCTGCGGGCGCGCCGCCGGTGGACTGGACGCTGTACGATACCCACTACACCGAACAGTTCATGGGCAAGCCGTCGGAGAACCCGGCCGGCTATCACGCGTCGGAGGTGGTGCCGAAGCTCGCAGACATGAAGGGGTCGTTGCTGCTGTTGCAGGGCATGGCGGACGATAACGTGTCGTTCGAGAACTCGACGCGGGTGATGTACGCGCTGCAGGGCCTGAGCCGGCCGTTCGAAGTGATGGACTACCCCGGCGAACGCCACGGCATCCACGGCAACCCACGCCTGCTGCACCTGTGGCGGACGTACCTCGACTTCTTCGACCGCAAGCTGAAGCACGCGGGGTGATGGCGGCGGCGGCGGCCAGCGTCGGCGGAAGGGAACACGAAGGACACGAAGGAAGAGAAGGTCACGAAGGAAGAGAAGACAGAAAAGACCTGTCGGGGAGCGGCAAAACTCGACTGCGCCTTCGGCGCGAAGAGAGCCAGGCGGCGAAGCCGCCCTCCTATTTCCCTCTTCGTGACCTTCTCTTCCTTCGTGTCCTTCGTGTTCCAATTCGCCGCCTCTGGACGCGAGCTGGCGGTCGAACGGAAGAATTAGGGTGAAATCTCCCCCTATCCGGTCCAAAGTCGGGGCGAAGATTGCAGGGGGAATGCATGTCCAAGTTCATCGTGCCGGCGATCCTGGCCCTCGCCTTCGCGGCGGCGCCGGCCTTTGCGGCCCAGTCGGCTAAGCCCGTCATCCATCACGCGCACATTGCGTACGACGTCGAAGAGAAATCGATCGCGCAGTTGCAGGCGGATCTGACCGCCGGGCGGGTGACGTCGGAAGAGCTGGTGCAGGGATATCTTGCACGTATTGAAAAGCTCGATCGCAATGGACCGAAGCTGCAGGCGGTATTGGCGCTGAACCCCGATGCGATGGCGCAAGCGCGCGCGCTGGATGCGGAGCGCAGAGCCGGTCACGTGCGCGGGCCGCTGCACGGCATTCCGGTGCTGTTGAAGGACAATATCGAAACCGCCGATCCGATGCCGACCACCGCCGGATCGCTGGCGTTGAAGGACAACATCACCCACCGGGACTCGCCGCTGGCGGCGCGTCTGCGCGCGGCGGGCGCGATCATTCTCGGCAAGACCAATCTGTCGGAGTGGGCCAACATCCGCTCGACCCATTCGATCTCGGGCTGGAGCGCGGTCGGCGGCCTGACGCGCAATCCCTATGCGGCGGATCGCACCGCCTGCGGCTCGTCGTCGGGTTCGGGCGCGGCGGCGGCGGCGTCGTTCGCGGCGGCGGCGGTGGGCACCGAGACCGACGGCTCGGTCACCTGCCCCTCGTCGATCAATGGCGTCGTCGGATTAAAGCCGACGGTGGGGTTGATCCCGCGCACCTTCATCGTGCCGATCAGCCACAGCCAGGACACAGCGGGTCCGATGGCGCGCTCGGTCACCGATGTCGCCGAGCTGTTGACGGTGATGGCCGGATCCGACGCGCGCGATCCGGCCTCGGCCGGCGCCGACGCGCACAAGGGCGACTACACCAAGGCGCTGGACGCCGACGCGCTGAAAGGCAAGCGATTCGGCGTGCTGCGCTTTGACGCGGGCTTCAACCCCGGCGCCGACGCCCTGCTCGACCGCGCCATCGCCGACCTGAAGGCGGCGGGCGCCGAGGTCATCGAGATCAAAGAATTCAAGCCCGAGGGCGAGATCGGACGCAACGAAGGCCTAGTGCTGAACACCGAGCTGAAAGCCGACATGGCGAGCTATCTCGCCTCGACGCCAGCCGCCGGGGTGACCGCGCGCAGCCTGTCGGACCTGATCGCCTTCGACAATGCGCACGCCCACGAGGAGATGCCGTTCTTCGCGCAGGAGACCTTCGAAAAGGCCGACACGATGAAGGGCCTCGACGATCCCGCGTACAAGAAGGCGCGCGAGACGTCGTTCGGTCTGGCGGGACCCGAGGGCATCGACAGGCTGATGGCCGACAACCGGCTGGATGCTTTGATCGGCGAGACCACCGGCCCGGCGTGGATGATCGACGTGGCCAACGGCGACCAGGGCGGCGGCGGCGACACCTCCCTGCCGGCCGTCGCGGGCTATCCGCACCTGACCGTGCCGATGGGCCAGGTGAAGGGCTTGCCGGTGGGGTTGAGCTTCATCGGGCCGGCGTGGTCGGAGGCGCGGCTGATCGGGTTCGGCTATGCGTACGAACAACGCACGCACCGCCGCCGGCCGCCGACCTATGCGAGGACGAGCGATGCGCTGGACGACGTGAGCGCGCATGAAGCGCCGGTGAGGTGAGCTACGCTCTCCTCCCCTGTGAGCGGTAGCGAACGGGGGAGGTGTCGCGGAGCGACGGAGGGGGCGCAGTTCAGGCGCGGCGCTTGCCAGGATTGAAATGAGCGCGGCGTTTGTTGCGCGCCCCCTCCGGCCCAACGGGCCACCTCCCCCGAACGCTGCCGCGTTCAGGGGAGGAGTTTCTTTCGCACCATGACCAGTCGTTCCACCACCTCGAAGCCGTGCGCTGCGTGCCATCCCGCGCTCGCGTCGTTGTCGATGAGGTAGTCGCTGCCGAGTTCGTGGTGGCCCTCGGCGCGGGCCCAATCTTCCACCGCCGCGACCAGTGCGCGCGCGACGCCGGTGCGGCGCATGTCCGCGTCGACGTAGAGGCCTTCGAGGTAGGCGCAGGGCGCCTCTTCGCAGGCGTCGGCGAAGGGGCGCAGGCCCGCTTCGGCGAAGCCGCACAATCCGCCGTTCTCGCGTTCAGCGACGAACACCTGGGCGATCTGGAAGGGCGACGGTTCGCCCGCGAAGTGGGCGTCGATTTCGCGCGCGTGGTGGTCCGCGTCCTCGGGCCAGAGCGCGTGGCGCATGCGCAGCCAGGCGTCGCGGTCGGCCGCCGTCAAAGCACGCACGATCACTTAGCGAAACTCTCCCGCAGGATCCGCTCCAGCCATTCGGCATCCACGGCGTCGAAGGCGGCGAAACTAGTGGAGTCCACATCGAACACGCCGATCAGTTCGCCCAGGGCGTTTTCAACCGGCAGTACGATTTCGGAGTTCGAACGGCTGTCGCAGGCGATGTGGCCGTCGAAGGCGTTCACGTCCTCGACGATGACGGTGCGCCGCTCGGCCGCCGCCGTGCCGCAGACGCCCTGACCGATTCGGATGCGCAGGCACCCGAGCGTCCCCTGGTAGGGTCCCACCACGAGTTCCCCAGGCTTACCCCCAGAGACTTCCCGGGGGTTATCCACAAGATAAAAGCCAGTCCAGAAATAGGTCGGCATGGCGTCGTGCAGCATCGAGGCGACGGTCGCCATGCGCGCGATCGGGTTCGGCTCACCCTCCAGGACGGCGGCGATTTCGGCGGCGATCTCTTCGTAGCGGAGCGCCTTGTCGGCGGGGCGGTCGTCGCGCTGGACGTGGGACATCGAAATAATCCGGAAGGTCGAAAAACCTGGGGGAGGACGGCAGAAACCGGCGTCTTGCCTGACGAGATATGGGACTTCTACCCAAGCCTTGCGAGCGTTTCTCCTAAAGGTGACGCTGGGCCTTAGTTTTGCGCGAGTTTTTCTCGCATCACGCGATCAATATTGATCAGTTGGGGCGCCAATTCACAAATCATAAGAGGTGTGGCTCACGGGACGCAATTTTGCCGCCCTGTGAACAACTTCGCGGCAACCACTGAGGTCGGTTCCGTGTTAACCTTGACAGCGGGAAGCCGTCGCCCGCACTTGTGACCTAAGAAATGGTTAACGGCGGTGGTGTGGGGAAGTCGATGACCGATTTCGGGAACTCTTCGAGGGGGTCTCCGACAAGTCCGCTTTGGGTGGTCGCGGCGGTTATCGCCGTTCTGATCGTCATCGGACTGATCCTGACCAGCTGCGGCGCGTTCGGCGTCGGCGGGGGGCATGCCTTTTGGGCCGCCAAGGAAGAGCGGTTTGCCTGTCCGCGTCCGGCCTATTTCACCGGCGACCAGCCGGGCTTCAACCAGCAGGAGCAGGAGATCCGCCATCTCCGCCGGCTGGCGTTCCAGAACGACTTCTTCGCCCAGCTCGAACTGGGCCGCCGTTACCAGGCGATCAAGGCGACCGACAAGAACGTGGAAGACCCGATCGAGTCGGCGGTCTGGTACGCCATGGCGCTGTCGAACCCCGAGGGGTACGCGCCGATCAACCGCGCGGTGCGCCAGGGCTTCTTCGGTTTCCGTCCGCTGTCGCGCTACGACGACTGCCGCGCGTGGGAGCGGCATGAGGCCTATCGCATCCTCGACCACCAGCTCGCGCACATGTCCTCGACCGAGCAGGACAAGGTGCGCAACCGCGTCATCTACGTGCTGTCGACCCAGGGCGCCGACGGCTTCCGCACCCTGGCGCGCCTGTACGACGATCTCTACGGACCGTTCGGCGAGCCCCAGGACAACGAGCAGGCGCTGGAAGCGCTGGGCAAGGGCGAGATCGAGCTGCATCGCGAGCATCCGGTCGCGACCCTGTTCACGCGCAACGACGTGGACGCCTATCTTTACAACTACCTCGCCATGCAGACCGGCGACGTGGGCGCCTATGTGCTGCTGAAGGATTTCGAGCGGTCGTCGCCCGAGCGCGCAAGCTACGGCGCCTTCGTCGAGGCCAAGGCCAACCGCTGGATCCCGCCGTACGAATTCTATCCGCCGGAAACCTATCTGCCGGGCGCCTTGCCGCACTCCGACGAGAGCCATCCGCGCGGCGACGCCTATGAATACGCCCTGACGCGCATGCACGAACTGCCGTTCAAGCACGTGTCGGACGCCCTGCTCTATCTCGGCGTGATCACGCGGCCGGTGGAAGGCCCCGACAATCTGGCGCAAGGCGAGGTCGACACCCTGAAGGGCATGATCGGCGAGCCGCAGGGCGGACGCTTCCTGCCCATCGATGCGGTGCGCGCGATCCAGTACGCCGCGGTCAACGGATCGGCGCGGTCGCAATTGGTGCTGGCGGTCATGTACGCCGAAGGCGTCGGCGTGCCGGCCGACTATGCGCGCGCCTACTATTGGTTCAGCGAGGCCGACCGTCAGGGTTCGCCGGAAGCCAAGTTCGCCATGTCGACCTACTTCGCCCTCGGCGTTCAGGGCGTGGCCGACCAGAACAAGGCCGAGGCCGTGGTCTATCGCATGGACTCGGCGCTCTCGGGCTTCAAGCCGACGGTGTCGCGCATCCAGGCGGTGCTCGAGCAGGTGTCGCGCGCATCGCGCCATGGCGGCGGCGTTCCGGCGCCGAGCGGCTATGGCCCGCGCTTCGACTATGTCGGGCGCCCCGACTATTCACCGACCAGCGGCGCCTATCCGGCGCCCCGCCCCGGCCGTCCCGACGGCGACGGCCATCCAGACGACGAGGCTCGCCCATGAGTGTGCGTATCCGACATCTCATTGCGCCGGCGCTGCTGGGCCTCTCGGCCCTGGCGCTCTTGAGCGGCGCCGCGGCGGCGTTTCCGGACGCGAGGGTCGAGGCCCAGCTCCGCCCCGACTTCGGCTTGCTGCTAAAGCCGCACCTGCATCGCCATCACCATCACTGGGGCATTGGCGGCTGCGTCGACTGTGGCGGCGGCTATGTGGTTGCCCCCGGCGGTTACGGCCCCGGCCCCGGCTACGGCCCCGGCTATGTGCCCGACTACGGTCCCGGGCGCGGCCCGATCGGGCCCATGCTCGACGCGGCTTCGGTGGACTGCAACGATCCGGCCCAGGGCGCGCACCTGTCCGAGCTGGTGCGTCGTCTGAACCCGGGCGGCACCCTGATCATGAAGCCCGGCGCCGCCTGCGTCGGCACCCTCTACATCGACAAGCCGATCACCATCGAAGGCCAGGGCGACCGTCCCTACGGCCGCAACATCCCGATCGGTCCGGACAGCTCCGCCGTCCTCGAGAGCGGTGTCTCCACCATCATCGGGCCGCCCGACGGTCGCGCCCCGTGCATCGTGGTGCGCATCCAGGACGACCTCGCCACCGACGCCAGGCGCGCCGTGGTGCTGCGCAACATCGCCCTGCAGTCCGGCCACGACAGCGACGAGTCCTGCCTCGACATCGAGCACGGGGTGGTCCGGCTCGAGACCGCGATGATCGACTATTCCGGTCACGGCCAGGCGGTCTATGTCGGCGACGGCATGCTGGTCACCGGCGATCCGCGCGGCGAGGAAGATCCGCACTACGACGCCGGCGGACGGCGCGACCGCGTGTTCATCCAGGCGCCCTTCGCCGAGAACGCGGTGGAAGTGGACGGCGGCCAGATCGAGCTGCGCGACACCACCATCCTCGGGTCGGGCATCAACTTCGATTCGGCCGACAAGGGCTCGACCATCGACGCCATCGCGGTGATCCAGCCGCCGTCGTCGGAAGCGGGCCGCGCCTTCGATCCGGGCGCCGCGGGCATCGCCATCGGCGGACACGGCCGCGCCAACCTCACCATCCGCGACAGCACCATCTGCGGCTTCGGCATCGGCATCTTCATGGAATCGGCCAACGTCGTGAGCATGGAGAACAACCTGATCTGCCGCGCCGCCAAGGGCATCTACGCGGCGGGCGGCCAGTTCACCGCGGTCGGCAACCAGATCGCCGTCTCAAACATCGGCATCCAGATCGGGGCCGGCAGCCCGATCAATGTGTCGAACAACGGCATTTACGGCACGGCGACCGGTCGCGAAGGCGAAGGCCGTCATCACCGCGGCGGCGAAGAGTATTTCATCTATGTCGAGCCCGGCGGCGCCGAGACCGGCATCAGCGGCAACCTGTTCTATTCGTCCTACGGCATGTGCGAATGGCGTTCGGTCGACGACGGTTATTTCGGCGGTAAGCGCCGGCCGTGGCGCGGCGAAGGCTGGCATCACTACCGCTATCTGCCGGGCGAGCATAAGGGCCTCTACGGGACCTGCGCCGACCCGGCCCAGTTCAACCCCGGCGAAGAGGCCGAGTGGTTCGATCCGGCCACCGGCAGCGGCTTCTACGGCAACCAGACGCCGTGGCCAGTCGACGTGGATCGCGTGGGCGAGCCCTGGGACCGCTATGACTGGAACAGCCCGTGGCGTCCGCCGCACGACGGCTGTCCGGATTGCGGCGGCGACGGCTGGTGGCGCCACCACTGAGACCTGAAGGGAGATCCGGCATGACGCTCAAGCGCATCCTGACGACGGTCGGTCTCGCAGCGGTAGCGCTGCAACTCGCCGCCTGCTGCGGTGGCTCGTGGGCCGGTCCGCCCCCGCCCCGGCCGCCGCTCCCCGCCCCGCCGCCGCCCCCGCCGGGGAGTTGAGGCGCACGACACCATAATTGCTCGTCGGACTTGTTGTTCAGTCTGGGGCTGACGGATCTGGTGTTTAGCTCGCTGTCGATGCAGTCGTGTCGCTCGCTGTCGAAGCGCTTTCGTCACCCGAGTTCGTTGCGTCGCTCGTGGCGGAGGATGCTGTCGTCGACGAGGACGATGACGCCGAGTCAGGCTGCATGAACTGCGAGCCGCCGACGCCGCCGTGGTGATGGTGGTGATGGCCCGTCGAATGCGTCTGCGTCATCTTGCCGATGCCGGCGGCGAGTTCGGACGCGCTGAGTTCGCCGTCGCCGTTGCTGTCGAGCTGGTTGAAGGCGGTCTGCAGCGACGTCGCGTCCGGCGCGGTTCCGTTGGCGGGCGTGAGCGCGTTGGTGATTTCCTGCAGGCTCAGCTGACCGTCGCCGTTCGTGTCATCAGCCTTGAGTATCTGGCCGGCCATGAACGAGCCCGGCGCAGGCGGCTGTTGCTGCTGCGCGTCGAACAGGTTGCTGAGCACGTTGGAGGCGAGAAGCCCTCCGCCGGGCGTCCCCGCGCCGGTCGAGGCGGGCTGGACGTCGGCGTCGCTCGAGGACGCGGCATCGGTCGAACCGGAGGACTGGGCCTGGGTTTGGGCTTGGGCGCCGAACAGGGCTCCCAGCATGAACGAGCTGAGCAGGCTGCCGCCCGCCACCGGCGGCGGACCCGCAGGGGCGTTCGCGGCGTCGTCGCCGGTCGAAGCTTGCCCACCAACCGGCAAGGATTGCCCGCCGGAACCGCCCGCAGCGCTCAGGCCCAGGAGGTCCTGCTGCAACTGCTGAAGCCAGGAATTGTTCGATAAACCCGCTACTTGCATAACCGGCGTCCTTCGCTGAGCGCAGCCGTCGCCGCGCGTCGCCGCGAAAGGTTTGCGAGGATCGCGCCAACCGCGCGGTTCGACCGCAGGCGTTGACGGCGACGGTTCTGCGACGGTTTTTGTTGCGGCGCACAATATTGCGGTGCAGCATCGATTCCCGACCGGCCTGGAGTCAGGCCGCAGGCGGGGGATCCTATGACGCACGCTCGGAACTGGTTGGGCCTGGCCGCCCTGGCGTCGCTCCCGATTGTCCTGGTCGCCACGGGCGCGCATGCGGCGACGGCGGCCGCGGCGCACCTCAAATCCCACCAGGCGCCGCTGGCCCTCGACGGCGGCGCGACCGCCTGGATGCTGACGTCCACCGCGCTGGTTCTGTTCATGACGCTTCCGGGCCTGGCGCTGTTCTACGGCGGCATGGTGCGGCGCAAGAACGTGATTTCCACGATCACTCAGACCGTCGCCGTCGCGGCGGTGGTGACCATCCTGTGGTTCGTCTGCGGCTACAGTCTCGCCTTCACCACCGGTACGCGCGCGTTGCAGCCCTATGTCGGCGGTCTCGACGCCCTGTTCCTCGACAGCCTGACGCCGAACGCCGCCACCGGTCTCGCCAAAACCATTCCCGAAGCGCTCTACGTCGCCTACCAGCTCACCTTCGCCATGATCACGCCGGCGCTGATCTGCGGCGCCTTCGCCGAGCGGATGAAGTTCTCCGCGCTCTTGCTGTTCATGGCGTTGTGGACCGTGTTCGTCTATGCGCCGATCGCGCACTGGGTGTGGGGCAACGGTTTCCTCGCCGGCAAGGGCGTCATCGACTTCGCGGGCGGCGCGGTCGTGCATGTGAACGCGGGCGTCTCGGGCTTGGTCTGTGCGCTGGTGCTGGGGCCGCGGCTGGGTTTCGGACGCGACAACATGGCGCCGCACAACCTCGTGCTGACCATGATCGGCGCGTCCATGCTGTTCGTCGGCTGGATCGGCTTCAACGCGGGCTCGGCGCTCGCCGCCGACCAGATCGCGTCCATCGCACTCCTGAACACCATGCTCGCGCCCATGGGCGGCGCCGTGACCTGGACCTTGGTCGAGTGGATCGAGCGCAAGAAGCCGACCTTGCTCGGCATGCTGTCGGGCATAGTCGCGGGCCTCGTGGCGATCACGCCGGCGGCGGGCTACGTCGATCCCAAGGGCGCGATGATCATCGGCCTGGTCTCGGGCCCGGTCTGTTACGCCGGCGCGGTGTGGCTGAAGAAAGCGCTGAAGTACGACGACAGCCTCGACGCCTTCGGGGTGCACGGCGTCGGCGGCATCGCCGGGGCGCTGATGACCGGAGCCTTCGCCAGTGTTGCGATCAATCCAGCGGGCGCGGGCGCCAGCGTCCTGAAACAGGCGCTCGGCCTGGGCGCCACCATCGCCTGGAGCGCCATCGGCGCCTTCGTCATCCTGATGATCTGCAAGGTCACCACCGGCCTGCGCGTCACCCGCGACGAGGAAATCGAGGGCCTGGACTGGACGCTGCACGGCGAAGCCTTGCACGACTAGGCCGCCGCGCGCCGCCTTGCTAGAGGGTTCCACGACAAAGGAGCCCTCCCCATGGCCGCCATCAATGCCGTCGTCAACCTTTCCACCGAGGACCGGATCTGTGTCCTGACCGTGGACTATCCGCCGGTGAACGCGCTCTCCGCCGATGTGCGGGCTGGGCTCGACGAGGGGGTGAAGCGGGCCGGCGCGGACGCGGGCGTCGACGCCATCGTGTTGCGCTGCGCGGGGCGCACCTTCATCGCGGGCGCGGACATCACCGAGTTCGGCAAGCCGCCGCGTGACCCGTCGTTGCCGGCGCTGTTGGAGACCATCGAGGGTTCGCCGAAGCCGATCGTGGCGGCGATCTTCGGCACGGCGCTGGGCGGCGGCCTGGAAACCGCGCTGGCGTCACACTGGCGCGTGGCGTCGGCGGACGCGAAGCTCGGCCTGCCGGAGGTGAAGCTGGGGCTGCTGCCGGGCGCGGGCGGCACGCAGCGGCTGCCGCGCCTTGTCGGCGTCGACATGGCGCTGGAGATGATCACTTCGGGAACGCCGGTCGGGGCCAAGGCGGCGTTGGCGGCGGGGCTGATCGACGAGATCGTTGACGGTGATCTGACCGCGGGCGCCATCGCCTATGCCGGGCGCGTGGTCGCGGAGGGCCGGCCGCTGCGCAAGATCAGCGCCATGGACGACAAGATCGCGGCCGCGCGCGGCAAGCCGGAGATCTTCGCCGATTTCCGCAAGGCCAATGCGCGCAAGTTCCGCGGCTTCGAGGCGCCGCAAGCCTGTATCGAGGCGGTGGAGGCGGCGGTGAACCTGCCCTTCACCGAAGGCCTGCAGAAGGAACGCGAGCTGTTCATGAAGCTGGTCACCGGCGACCAGTCGCGTGCGCAACGCCACGTCTTCTTCGCCGAGCGCGAGGTCGCGCGCATCCCCGACATCGGCGCCGACACCGAAATCCTGCCGATCAACAAGGCCGGCGTGGTGGGCGCGGGCACCATGGGCGGCGGCATCACCATGAACTTCCTGAACGCGGGCATTCCCGTGACCATGGTGGAGATGAAACAGGACGCGCTCGACCGAGGCGTCGCCACCATCCGCAAGAACTATGAGAACACCGCGAAGAAGGGCCGGCTGACCCAGGACGACGTGGAAAAGCGCATGGCGCTGCTGACGCCGTCGCTGCACCTCGAAGATCTCGCCGACTGCGACCTGGTCATCGAAGCGGTGTTCGAGCTGATGGAGGTAAAGAAGGACGTCTTCGGCAAGCTCGACAAGATCGTGAAGCCCGGCGCCATCCTCGCCACCAACACCTCCTACCTCGACGTGAACGCGATCGCGGCCTCGACCTCGCGGCCCGAATGGGTGATCGGGCTGCACTTCTTCTCGCCGGCGAATGTGATGCGGTTGCTGGAAGTGGTGCGCGGCGCAGCCACGTCGAAACCGGTGGTGGCCACCGCCATGAAGCTCGGCAAGACGCTCGGCAAGGTCGCGGTGCTGGTGGGCGTGTGCCATGGCTTCGTCGGCAACCGCATGCTGGCGGCGCGCCAGCGCGAGGCGCAGAAGCTGATCGTCGAAGGCGCCATGCCCTGGGACGTGGACCGGGTGCTCTACGACTTCGGCTTTCCGATGGGGCCGTTCGCCATGGCGGACCTCGCGGGCCTCGACCTCGGCTGGACGCGCGAGACCTCGACCAGTTCGACCGTGCGCGAAATCCTGTGCGAGATGGACCGGCGCGGTCAGAAAACCGGCGCGGGCTTCTACGACTACGACGAAAACCGCAAGGCGAGCCCCTCGCCGGTGGTCGAGAAGGTCATCCTCGACTTCGCCGCCAAACAGAACGTGACGCGGCGCCCGATCGGCGACCAGGAGATCCTGAAACGCTGTCTCTATCCGATGGTGAACGAAGGCGCGAAGATTCTCGAGGAGGGCATCGCGCTGCGTCCCGGCGACATCGATATCGTGTGGATCAACGGCTACGGCTGGCCGGTCTATCGCGGCGGCCCGATGTTCTGGGCCGACCTCGTGGGCGCCAAGACGATCGCGGATCGGATGCAGGCGTTCGAGGCGCAGTACGGCGAGGATTTCAAACTGTCGTCGTTGCTCAAGAGACTCGGTGAAAGCGGCGGCAAGTTCGAAGACCTCAAACCTTAGGGCGTCCGACAGGGTCCCGCTCGCAAGCGGTCGCGGAGCAGTCTATAGCGGTCCCATGGCTGACATCACCGTCGAGGTCTGTGTCGAGGACGCCGCCGGGCTTGCGGCGGCGGTCGCGGGCGGGGCGCATCGGATCGAGCTCTGTTCGGCCCTGGCGGTGGGCGGGTTGACGCCGTCGGTGGGATTCATGCGGTTGGCGGGCACTTGTCCGGTTCCGGTCTACGCCATGATGCGGCCGCGGGCCGGCGCGTTCGTCTATAGCGCCGATGAGATCGACCAAATCAAGCGCGACATGGACGCGGCGGCGCAGGCCGGCCTCAAGGGAGTCGTATTGGGCGTTTCGGCGCCGTCGAACGCGCTGAACGTCGACGCCTGCGCGGCGCTGGCGGCTTATGCGCGCACCGCGGGACTGGCGGCGACGCTGCATCGCGCCATCGACCTGGCGCCGGATCTGTTGGCGGCGGTGGACGTCGCGATCGAGGCGGGCTTCGAGCGCATTCTCACCTCCGGCGGACGCCGCAGCGCGCCCGCGGGCGCGGACGCTATCGCGGCGATGGTCGAGCGCGCGGGCGACCGCATTTCGATCATGGCCGGCTCCGGTGTGAAGGCGGACAATGCCGCGGCGCTGATCGCGCAGACCGGCGTGTGCGAGGTGCACAGTTCGTGCAGCGGTCCGCCGCCGGAACGCAACCTGCGCCTGGTCGAACTCGGCTTTGCCAATCCTTCGGCGCGTGTCACGGTGGCCGAAGAGGTTGCGGCGCTGGTGGCCGCAGTGAGGGCTTAACGAGGGACAGCGATGGCGGGCACGCGGAGAGCGGTTCTTGGCGCGGGCGTGGCGCTCGCGGCCGCAGGCGCAGCGGGCGCCAAGACGCGGGCGCGGGTGAAGGCGCCCCTGATCGTTTCCACCTGGGACTTCGGCGCCGCAGCCAACGCCCAGGCGTTCGCGAAACTGAAGAACGGCGGCGCGGCGCTGGACGCGGTCGAGGCCGGCGCGCGCGTGCCCGAGGCGGACGTGACCAACCATTCCGTGGGTTTGGGCGGCTATCCGGATCGCGACGGCCATGTCACCTGCGACGCCTCGATCATGGACGACGCCGGCAGGTTGGGCTCCGTCGCGGCGCTGGAAGACATCGTGCATGCGGTGTCGGTAGCGCGGCGGGTGATGGAGAAGACGCCGCACACCCTGCTGGTCGCCGACGGCGCGCTCCAGTTCGCGCTGGCCGAAGGCTTTCCGCGCCAGAACCTGTTGACGCCGGACGCGGAGAAGGCCTGGCGCGAGTGGCTCAAGACGTCGAAATATCACCCGCAGGCCAACATCGAAAACACAAATCGCTATGACCCCTCGACCGGCCCGGACAACCACGACACCATCGGCATCCTCGCGCTCGACGGCGCGGGCCGGATCGCCGGCGCGTGCACAACCTCGGGCATGGCGTTCAAGATGCACGGCCGCGTGGGTGACTCGCCGCTCGCGGGATCAGGCCTGTTCGTCGAGCCCGGCGTGGGGGCTGCGACGTCCACCGGCGTCGGTGAAGAGGTGATGCGCATCGTGGGCTCGGCGCGAGTGACCGCGTCCATGCGCGCGGGACTGTCGCCCGCCGCCGCCTGTCGCGAGGCGGTGATGCACATCAAGCGTCTGCGCGGCAAGAGCCTGACCGACGAACAGGTCGGTTTCCTCGCCATCGACCGCCTCGGCCGCTACGGCGCCTTCGCCCTGCAGCCCGGCTTCACCTACGCGGTCACCGACGCACACGGCGAGACCAAGGTGCTGAAGTCGGAGAGTCTGGCTGGTTAAGAGTCTGGCGACCTAAGCCTTCGCCGACTCGCGCCACGCCTTCAGAACCTCCGCCTCGCGTTCGGGCGTCAGGCCCGCGTGCAGTTTCGCCTGACGCTCGGGCGGCAGGGTCTTGAACCAGGCCAGGGTGTCCGCCGCGGTCACAGACGTCGGTCGGAAATTCAGGCCGGCCTTCACCGCGCGCGCGATGCTCTGGCGGCCCAAGCCCTGCATATCGCCGACGCCGGGAACCCAGACCGGCATGTCCGACCAGGGTTGCACCTTGTGCTCGTCGAGAAACTTGCTCGGAACCCAGACGAGGTTGGGATGGCTGTTCACGCCCGCTTCGATCGCCTCGAGCATGCCGCGCATGGTCATCGGCCTTGACGGTCCCGTCGCGTTGTAGACGCCGTAGAGATGAGTCTCGGCCATGCGGATGGTCCATTCGGCGAGGTCGCGCGCATCGATGAACTGCACCGGATCGGAGCCGTCCCCGGGCGCCAGCACGTCGCCGCCGCGCGCAATGCGCACGGGCCAGTAGCTGAAGCGATCGGTCTGGTCGCCGGGACCCACGATCAGACCCGGACGGATGATGGTCACCGCAGGGCCGAACTGGGCCTGGGCCTCCTGCTCGCTGACCGCTTTCAGCACGCCGTAGTTTTCCGGCGTCACCGCCTTTTCAGCGAAGGCGTCCTTGCCGGCATAGGGCGCGACCTTGGCGGTCTCGTCGGGGTTCGGGTTGTCGAAGCTGTTGTAGACCGAGATGGTCGAGATGAAGACGTACTGCTTCACCCGGCCCTTGAGCACCTTGGCCGCGTCGCGCACCCAGAACGGCAGGGTGGTCGGATTGTCGATACACACATCCCAGTCACGGCCCTCGAGCGATTTCAGGTCGCCGGTGCTGCGATCGCCGAGCAGCTCTTCGACCTTGCCCGGCCATTCGACCTTTTGTTTGCCGCGGTTGAACACGGTGACCTGGTGACCGCGGCTCAAGGCGTAGCGCACCTGGTCCGGTCCGGTGAAACCCGTGCCGCCGAGGATCAGGATTCGCAACGGCCGCGCGGGCTTCGCCGCCGCGAGCAGGCCCAAGCTCGCCGCCGCCGCGGCCGTGCCTTCTAGTACATCGCGCCGTGTGCTGGTCATCGCCGGTTCCCCCGCCTATGAAGATCGTTCTTGCTGCGGAGCATCCTAGCGGAAGGTTCGCGCGGCGGGAAATCGGCGGTTGGTTGCGGTCGTTGCATCCGCGAGAACGAAGGGTAATCGTGGCGGTCTTGCAAGGGTCGGGAGACGGAAACGCGGGCGCGAGCGGACGCAACCGCCTCGTGCCGCTGGTCATCGGGTCGGCCCTGTTCATCCAGGTGCTCGACGCCACGGTGATCTCCACCGCCCTGCCCTCGATGGCCAAGGCGCTGGGCCGCGATCCGCTGGCGTTGAACGCCGCAGTGACGCTCTACCTGCTTGCCACCGCGGCGTGCCTGCCGCTCGGCGGGTGGATGGCGGACTGGTTCGGCGCCAAACGCGTGTTCCTGTGCGCCATCGCCGCCTTCGCGCTGAGTTCGCTGTTGTGCGGTCTGTCGCAGACCTTTGAACAGCTGATCGGCGCGCGCATTCTGCAGGGCGCCGCCGGCGCCCTGATGACGCCGGTGGGGCGCCTCGTGCTTCTGCGCAGCACGCACCGGCGCGACCTGGTGTGGGCGATCTCCTATCTGTCGCTGCCCGCCTTGCTGGGCCCGATGCTCGGACCGCCGGTGGGCGGCTTCATCGTCACCGTCGCTTCGTGGCGTTGGATCTTCTTCATCAACTTGCCGCTGGCCGTCGCCGCGATGGTCCTGATCCAGCGGTTCACGCCAAGCATCCCGCGGGAACGTTCGACGCCGTTCGACTGGCTCGGGTTTCTGCTCTGCGCCATCGGCCTGGGATGCGTGATCGAAGGCCTCGCCAATCTCGACCGCGGCGCCCTGACGACCGAAGGCGAAGTCGCGCTGATCGGCGTGGGCGCCCTTGCGCTTCTGCTCTACGTCCTGCATGCGCGGCGCACGGCGGCGCCGGTGCTCGACCTTCGACTGTTCGCGATCCCCACCTTCCGCACCTCGGTGACCGGCGGCGCGCTCGGGCGGCTGATCAACGGCGCCAATCCATTCCTGCTGGCGATGCTGCTGCAGGTCGGGTTCGGCATGTCGGCGTTCCGCGCCGGCCTGTTGACCCTGGCGAGCGCGGGCGGCGCGCTGGTGATGAAGGCGCTGGCGCCGCCGATCATCGCGCGTTGCGGGTTCAAGCCGGTGCTGATCGTGAACGCCGTGCTCGCCGCCGCCGCCTTTGGCGCCGCGGGCGTCTTCCGTCCCGACACCGAGATCGCGGTTGTCGTCGGCGTCCTGTTCCTGGGCGGCCTGTTCCGCGCGCTGCAGTTCACCGCCATCAACGGTCTGGCCTACGCCGATGTGGCGCCTTCCGCGCTCAGCCGCGCCTCGACCCTGTGGAGCGTCGCGCACCAGTTGACCCAGAGCCTGGGCGTGGCCCTAGCCGCCTTTCTGGTGGGCGCGATCCGCACGCCGGGCCCGTCGCTCGCCTGGACCGACGTGTCGCCGGCTTTCGCCATCATCGCGGCGATCTCGCTGACGAGCCTGCTCGCCTTCGTATGCCTCCCCCGCCGCGCCGGTCGCAACCTCGCGCTCGCGCAGGAGCCCGACATTCAGGGGGAGATCGGGTAGGCCAGGAGCGTGGGCGATAAGGGAAGTCGCTTTGCATTCGTATGCAGACAGGCGAACTTGGGGATCGAATAGATTGTGCGTGGCTGCGCGGGGGCTTCACGTGAGTAAACCATGGTTACGACCGGCGCCATTTCCCCTCCGGGTCGTCCCGACATGCTGGCAGGGGTGGCTGGCGTATGGCGCCTATGTTGTGGCGGCAGTATCAATTGGCATTGCGCTTCCCCACTTGTTCGCTGATCCGGAAACTGTAACGACCACGACCGCGATTGCCGAACTTGCGGTCCTCGCGCTCTTCCTTGTCACTTTGTACTTGAAATACGACTCTCGCCGGCCTCGGTCGTAGGCGCCGCGGACGAGCCGGGGCAGAGCCGCCAAGAGGCTCCGCCGGGCGCCTGAGCCGCTTCAGTGTAGTTGGCGACTAAGACAGTCACTGGCGGGGCGACTGACGCGCGTCCGAACCCGTTTAAATCCGGCTTCGAGCTATCGACGAGAAGGGAACTGGCTTCATCCGACTAGGCGTTCGCGCGCCATTGGCACCGCGCGCCGGCCAGTTCGTTCACAAGCTGGCAGAGAGAGATGCGTCGTGAAACGTTACTCGGAGCTGCCGACTGAATCCGGATGCGCGCGGGGAACGACGCTGACCGAAGTGAACGCCAATTGCCCAACGTCTGACTAGCTCGCCACCACGCCATGGGCAACTGACGCCGAAGATTGCACCTACGGATTCAATAGCAGGCCGCCAGGCTTCTTTGCATTCTCGGCAAGACGCGCTTCCTCCGCATCAAGATCGGCTTGTTCACTTGGAGGGTCATCAGCTACTGGAAACTTAATCCCACGCGCCTCAAGAATGACTTTGACCTTTGCAGCCCATTGCATCTGGCTGCGACCATCATCTGTTGTTTTCGATGGATCTGACTTCAGAAAATTGTCTCTTTGAAGGTACCAAGCCAGTACATCGAGTCGACGATGATAGCCACGATCAAGCAATTCTGCGACCTTGTCCCAACGATTGATCAGCGCGACTTGCATCGCAACAGACCGCTCGATGCCAACATTCACGTTCACATCCGCGCCGGCGTCGAGCAGGATCTGAAAATTCGTGTAGTTGTCGAGCGGTCCCAAATATACAGACTCGCTAAGCGCGTTTCCGCCGGTTACTCGCGAACTGGGATCGCCGCCATATTTGAGCAACAGCCTCAAATAATCCGGAAGCGCGATCCCGGCGGCAAACGTCACCATATTCAGGCCGTAAGGGGCGCCGCCATCACCGATCCGGATCAAGCGCACATTTGGATCGGCCTTTGCCTTGAGCAGGGCCTCGAAGCCAGCGACGCCCTGACATTCCATTGACCATGCAAGCATCGAAACCGAACGATCCTTGCTTAGGGCGTTAGGGTTGGCGCCCCTGGCGACCAGGTTAGCGATTGCACTCAGGTCGCCGCGACATGCCGCGTGAGCCAGTGCGACGTTTTCCGGTTCACTAAAAGTTTGCGCGGCTGTCTTCCCGAAAACGGTGAAGCCCTCAGAATACTTCTGTCTCTGTTGAGATGCTGCTCTTCCATCGCTTTCCGGATTGGCCGTGCAGGCCGTTCCAGCGAAGGCGATCATCAGCGTGCTCGCCGCCGCGATCGCGCGCCACTTCCACCGATCCATTGAGCCCCCCGCATCCCCAGACGGCGAACGGGACAACATCCCCGCAACCCTGAGGTGGAGCATGACGATTGCGAACTCGGAGAGTCAAGAAGCCGCCGCGAAGGCTGGTAGGCCCGGCAGGAGGCGCTTTTTACCCCCTGTTTTCAGGGCTTTTTGCGGTGTGAATGTGCCCCGAGCGGTCAAAAGTGTGCCCCCGCTGTGCCCCGGGTGCGGGACTCGAACCCGCTACCGAGCCAGAACACGAACCCGCAACGGGAGCCCGCAGATTCGCGGCGTCAGTGGTGGTGTCCGAAGAGCCATAGAAGCCCTAGGACGACCGCTATCGCGATGAAGCACCCCAAGGGGTTGCCGCTCGTGCCGGGGGTGTAGCGGAACGGCGGCGGAGGGTCCTCTAACGACAACCCTTCCGCCTTGGGGTCGATAAGGATTTCCAGCTCGTGCTTTTTGATTTTGACAATATGCGCCGCCCGTTCGGTCGCGTTCTCTGTGTCGGCGGCAAGGTGGTCGAATAGGACGGTCACGTTCCGGCGAACGCTCTCCGCAATAAGCGCTCGCTCGGCGTTAATGTTGTGCTCTAAGAGCTGCCGCCGGACCGAAACGTCCCCGCCTGATAGCCAGGAAAAGCGAGCTTCAAGAGCCTCCGGAAGCGTGAAACTACTCACGACAGATTCGAAGTGGTCCTTGAACGCGGCAGCTACGTCGGCCGCGCCAACATTCAAGCCAACACGTAGAACCTTTTTCGATGACGGCCCGTAGTGATCCCAAAGCTTCTCTGTCAGTCGGTATTTGTCGGCAAGGGGCATGAGGGGTGGCAGGATCGTGAATAAACGATCAGCTACCAGACCGCTCATTTGCGTGCTGCCCGTGCGCCACTTGTCGTAAGCGGCTTCGGCGTATCGGCGCGCTGGCGCGCCGTACTGGCGCTCGTATACGTCCAAAATCTGTGTGAGCCGCTTAGCCGGGAGACTGAAAAAATATTGCTTTACGTCTTTGTCGGTGCCGCCGAGCACGCGAGAAAGCTCCCGCGCCTGGCTAACGTGTTCCCTCGCACGCTCGTAGCCATAGGACGAGTACCGTCCGCGACCGCCGCTCCGATATCGCCGGGCCAATCGCTAACGCCCGAAGAGAAGCGCCAGGAGTCCGCGCTTCGGGGAGGAGCGGAACCGGAGTCGGATTTGGTAGCCAGGGCCGCTCAAGTCGCGGTTGACGTTCATCTGGCTTCCGCCCGACAGGCGCCGCCCTTGATCGCAGAGCGTGCGCACGACGGCCCGCGTCGATTCAATGGCTGTGGTCGCGTCGGGCTCTTTCACGCCCGATTGCCGCAAGCGTTCGGCGAGCCCGTCCAAAACCCTGTTCTCGTCCGTCGCCGGAGTCAGGTCCAGTGTCTGCCGGAACATGGCTAGTGGTGGTTCGTGAAGAGGGAAATGACGATCAAGAGGGCGATGATACCGCCAATGACGTACGCCCACGTATAGTCGGCTTCGCCCGTCTGGCTCTTCGTCAAGCGCCCGCTGGCGGCTTGCTTCGTGTTTCCAATCAGGATTTCGGTCCGTCCGGTCGAAGTCGTCTGAGTGTGCGAAATCGTGACGGACGCTCCGCCTGCCGAGACCTCCCGGTTCGTGTCCGCGAGGACTGAGAGGGTCGCTTTCAGCGCGCCAACGTCAACGTGCAGTTCTTGCGCGCGCTTTGAAACGTCGAGAATGCCCTTTGAGTAGTCCGCCAATAGCTGCCGGCGCTCTGCCTCCGGCAGAAACGACAGGTCCAGTTGCGCGCTTGGCGTCAGATTGACGGTAGTAGGCACCGGGCTTCGCGAGCCGGTCGAGCCTGAATCGCTCATGTTCAATTCCCCCCTTTGTGTTCGTGGCGCCAATCCCAGGGCGCCTCAAAATGCCCAACCCACATACCTACTCTAGCATAGTGGGCTTCGTCTTCCTGCGGAACGTAGTCGAGCGAATAGTGTCGATATGCCAACGCCCACCCCTTCCGCACCATTTCTGCGCTCAAGTCTTCTGAGCCGACGAAGCACACGGCAACGGCGCGCCCGTAGCGATCTGTATCGCGTTGACGGCAGGCTACTGCGCTTTGCCCGATCAAGGATCGAAGCTCTGAGGTCGCCTTGTCTCCGCACGCGTAGGCCGCGCCGCTCTGGTCCCCGCAAAGTTGCGCGCTCTCCGGCGCGTCCATGCCAAAAAACCGAATGCGGCGACCGTCGATTTTGATTGTGTCCCCATCGACGATTATGGGAACGCCCGAAATCTCGGCACGCTGAGGGGACTGGTCCGGCGCGACCGCAGTGACCGCAGCGGAAGCGGTCTCACTGTGATTCTCAAACAGCCGGACGCCTGCGAAGAGTGCTGCCGCTACAAACGGCAGAGCAACAGCGATCTTGGCTGTATTGGTCAGTCCCATAGTCCGAGTGCGGCCCCGCCAACAGACGTCAGTCGCCACTATACCACACGGCCGCTGCGTCAAAAATCTGCCGGCAATCACGTCGCTCCGCAGCGTCTGCGTTGTCCGTGCTGCGACCGCGGCACGCATCGGCGCCTATTTCTCCCGTAAGCAGGTCGCCCTACGTTGCAATTAGTGCTTGCTTATCTACCAGCAACCCCGACGACTACCATCGCTTTACAATATCGACTCCTACTATTTAAGCTCACATGGCACGCGGGTGCTGCTTTTTCTTGACACGTACTTAAATCCGTGAGATGACGGGCGCTACTGCAGTCGACACCTGGCGGGGCCGGGTTCGGGGCGGCACTCCTACAACTTGACAGAAAGCAACCATGGCGGATCAAGCCAAGGCAGATGCGCAGCTTAAGGCGCACCTTCAAGCCCTCACAGAGAATGCGCTCTTGCGCATGTCCACACGTTGCGAGGGCGGACTAGACATTCGAGCGGTTAAAGACTTTGCCGCGCGGCTAGTAGAGGACGGCCACGTAGAACTTGCAAGCGGAGGAGATGGCCCACGCGCTCGCCCCAAAACCAGAGAGCCCTGGGGTTCATACATCTCGTATCTCTCGCATCGCACTGACGCCGAGTCCTATTCGTGGGCGTTCGTTCGTTCGACAACCGAGGCTCCGCAAGCGGCCCCGGACCTAAAGCACCTCAGCGCAAGCGAACGTCTCGATTACGCGAACCGCGTCGCTGCCGGCGAGCCCGGCAACCCGCGTCCGAAACTCTGAGGTGCGCGCCGTGAACGATCAGCAATGGAGAGGCTTTATATCGGGCTCCGAGGTCGTGACCTTCGATTTCGTAAGTGTTCGAATCCCGAACGCGCGTCTCAAGCAAGTGTTGGCGTGGGGAGACGAAGGGACCTTTCCGAAAGCGCGTCGTATGAGCGGACCAAAGAGTCCATGGACGTGGCCGCGCCACGACGTTGACGAGTGGGTCCGGCGCCAAGTTCGGAACCTAACTCGCTATTATCGGGCGTCCGACCAATGAAACCCGCAGACCTCGCGAACTACATTCGCCGGGAGACGCCCGGAATCTGGAACCGCTTGTTCGCGCCCACCTACTATAGCTTCGCGTCGCCGTGGGTTCCCGCAAGCGGCAAAAGCCCAGCAAAGAAGCTTGCCTTACTCGCGCAGAACATAATCTCGAATCTTTTGTACGGTCTCGACGAAGAATGGGCGTGCGATCTCGACGGCGAACCCGACCGACCTACGGCTCTAATCCTTAGCAACAGGAACCAGGTCAAAACCGTGTCGCTCAAATTTACCCCGAAGGTCCTCTATATCGGCCGCGTCCCGATCTATCTGCGAGGCAGAAGCTGCGGAGCGACGGCGACTGACGCTATCGCGAGTCAAGCCGGCGCGTATTTCGGAATTGGGTAGCTCTTCGATGTGCCACGACCCGCCTGCACCGATCCAGCCGCCATCGCCTGAGCGAAAGCCAAAGCAAGTCGAGGAATGGCGGGACGGCGAACCGCCAGAAATCCCGCCGGTCTTCGAACTGCAAGCCTAACCCTTCCATCAACTCAATCCAGCATCACGCCGTAAGGTCCCCGCCTGCGGCGAACGAGCCCCCATGTCTGTACCCAACCTACAAGAAACCTACGGCGACGCCCGCGTTATTGGACACTATGACGAAAACGCGGGCGTTCTTGCGCGACCGTTCATTGTGTCTTTCGGCTCCAGCCGGGAGTCGACACGCTGGGCGCCGAAGGAAGTTCCTCTTGGGCAATTCGTCGCCCTCTTATGCCAGCACAAGGAAGGCAAAAAGGACGGCCTGAGCTTCGTGCTCGGCGATATGGTCCCTGGGCGCCGATTGAAGACGGCGGTTAAGACGCTCTATGGGGTCGGGCTCGATATCGACGTGGGCACGCCCGCACATGTCATCGACTCGGCGCTCGAAAGCCTCGGCTGCCTCGCAGTGAGGTATACGACTCACTCACACCTAAAGACGAAGACCGAGTTCAAGAAAGACCGCGTTCTAAAATGGGCGGAATCGCACGCGGGCGGCGCCGAAATCGACGACGACCTCTTGCGCGAGTTCATCGCTGCCGAGGAGAATTGGCATGCGACTATCGTCGATAGCGTCAGCTACGACGGTGACGTGCACCAGCCCGGGGGCGTCATGGCCGTTGCTACCCACGCGCCTATCCCGAAACACCGTATCGTCGTCCCGTTCGCTGAGCCGTACATAATCAGCGACGAAGGGAAGACACAGGCTGAAGCCATGAAGCGCTGGGGAGAGGTCCCTAGGGCGCTCGCCGAGCGCTTGCGGCTGCCGTTGGACAAGAGCTGCCTTGACCCATCGCGCCTTTTCTACCTGCCGCGCCACGCCAAGGGAAAGCGGTTCGATATCACACTGGTCTCAGGGCGTTTGTTCGACTGGCGCGATCTCGACCTTACGAATTGGGCCGAGATAAACGCGCGAGTCAGCGGGAAAGCTGGCGGCAAATCGACAACGGACAGCGGACGGAAACTAGGTCGGTGGTCGAAACGGGCCGCGCACCTGTTCTTAGTTCGACAGGCCATTGACGAACACTGCCCCGACCATATTCGCAACGAGACCAGCCAAGGAGTCGAGATACTTTGTCCGTTCGACGAAAACCACTCGAACGCGGGCGATCCAGACGACCGAGCCTGCCTCGCCGTCGACGCCGGCGACGGCCCGAGCGACTTTTTCACCGTGACATGCCGTCACGAGAGTTGCCGAAGCCGGACAAACCTCGACATGCTTGGAAAGATGCTCGACGACGGGTGGCTGCCCGAAAGCGTCCTAGAAGACGCGGCCTACCGGCCGTTGACCGACGACGCAGAAGCGCACAAGGCCGAAGGGCTGGCGCCCTCGCCCGACAAGGCCGCTAAGTTCGAATTCGACAAAGAGCCCGAACTTGTAGAGGCGATCAATTCAAAGTTCGCGGTAGTGAAAGTCGGCGCGTCGGCTCGCGTCCTTCATGTAGCCGATGACGGTGAAATCGAATTCCTGACGAAAGAAGGTGCCGCTATGTGGTTGGCCCCTTATCGCTACCTCATGGACGTGGGCACGGCGCAGAAGCCCGGTTTCAAATCCGTTGACGGGTTTTCGACTTGGCTAAAGTCGCCCGATCGGCGCCAATACGACCGCGTGGTTTTTTCGCCGGGGCGTCCAACCACGGCGAACCACTACAACCTATGGCGAGGGTTCGGCGTCGAAGCCCGGCCGGGGACCTGGGACCTTATGCGGCGCCACCTTTTTGCGGTGGTCTGCGCCGGGGATTTCGCAAACTACACGTGGTTGCTCTGCTGGCTTTCCCAACTCGTTTCCGAACCTTGGGATAAGCGCGGAACGGCCGTTGTGCTGCGCGGCCCGAAGGGGACGGGTAAGAGCACGGTGGGCGACTGGTTGGCGCGCATATTCGGCGCGCACGCTGTGCCGATCAGCTCGCCGCGCTCTCTTGTCGGGAATTTCAACGCTCACTTTGAGCGCGCCGTGATTGCGCTCGTCGAGGAAGGCTTTTGGGCTGGCGACAAAGCCTCCGAGGGCGTCCTTAAGCACCTTGTCACGGCGCCGCTTATTCAAGTGGAGCGGAAGGGATTGGACGCCCTGACCGTCGACAACTTCACCCGCATCTTGGTCACGAGTAACCAGGACTGGGTTGTCCCTGCGACGCAGGATGAGCGCCGCTTCCTCGTGTTGGATGTGAGCGACGTACACAAACAGGACACGGGGTACTTCGCGGCGCTTCGCGCTGAGGCGGACTCCGGCGGCCTTGAGGCGATGCTTTGGGACCTCTTGCATTTCGACTTTGAACAAGTGGACCTCCGCAACCCACCGAAGACGGCGGGGCTCGCCGCCCAGGTCGCGGAGTCGTTCTCACGTGAAATGCGGTGGTGGTATTCCGTCCTTTCGGACGGCGCCTTTCCCGGGCACGACGGCCAAACGATTGCCGACTGGCCTGAGCCGTCGAGACGCGCCGATCTGGACGCGACCATAAGCCGGTCCGTGGTTGCCGAGTCCTATGCCCAGTCGGTCGGTGACGTTGGAGGGGGGCGTGCCAATCAAACGAACCTCGGGAAGCTTCTGCGGCGCGTGCTGCCTGGGCGCGAGATTGAGGGGCCGCGAGTAAGCGCCGTAGACGGCCGTACGCGAACCTATCGCCTCCCGCCGCTGGAACAGGCACGGGCAGCGTTCGAAGGGCTCACGGGCGTCTGCTTCGACCCTAGCGACGCCTGTGCGCTCCGGGGTGGCGAGAGCCGTTCCCTGGACGCCTGGGTCAAAGGGGTACGGCCGTTCTTCGCCGGCTTGCCGTTCATGTCCGACTGACGGTGGTCAGGCTCGGGGTTGGACGTAGGTTGGACACTCGGATTCCTTTGTATGGCAAGGCGTTCCGGGTCGTCGTCCAACTTGCCCGACCTGTCCGACCGGACGGCGCGCCCCCCGGTAGGGCGGCAGATGGCGGTCACTGGTCACGACCTCTGATTAGGTTGGACTAGTTGGACAGGTTGGACGGACCCTTGAAATCCCTTAATGCACAACGGAATCCCAGCGGCCAACCTGCGTCCAACTGGGGGTCAGTCGCCACTCCCGGTGCTTTCACCTTGGCTGCCCGCCAGCGCCTTAGTCTGGTACTGGGAAATAGAGGCGTTAACTTCGTCCGCGAATTTCTGCATACCGTCAAAGACCATATTCATCTTTTCTACAAATTCTCTCACAGCGACCCCGATTGCCTTAAAATCTATCCCGTGGGCAATAAACCGGAGCCAGTACCAAAAACATAGCGCCCCGTACGTCTGCCGGCGGTTAAAGGATTCATCTCTAACCATTACCCAATTCTCTAAATTCATGGAATCTAGTTCGTCAGCGACCTCCGGCGTGTCAAAGGTTACTGCCCAAATGGCGTGAGCTACAGCGTTTCGAATGTGCCGGATCAGTTCTAAGCGCTTGCGGTCCTCGTCATCTATAATTCCCATCGCGTGGGCGACTTTGATTTTCGCCGCGAAAGTAACGAAAGGCGCGCTTTCGCCGTCGAATAACTCGCGCTGGCGACCCTTGTTCTTTAATTCGTGCAGAATAGCTCGTCTCAAACCATTGTCTACGTAGGCAGCGCCCAATAATGCGACCGTCGCGTCAGCGCTATCCTTACTCGTTAACAGCTCTAGAGCCGCAGCGATCTGCTCCCCATCTGGTTCGCGCCTTGATAGGTCGCGCACTTTTGCTTTCTTACCCATTCGAATGCTTTCGTGACTACGGGCCCGGCCGTTCACACTCCAAAACATAGGCGCCTCCAGGCACACGCGCCAAGCGGCACCTGTCCGCTTGCAGTAGCAAGCGGACGGTGCTACGGGATCGACACGCAAGCGAACAAGCAGACAAGGGGCTCGAATGGCCGTTTATGGGTATTGCCGCGTCTCGACGCAGGCCCAGTCCGACGAAGGCGAAAGCCTCGCCGTCCAAGAGCGCCAATTGCAGGGCTGGTGCCAGATGCACGGCCACACACTCGACCGGGTGTTCGTCGAGCGCGGAGTAAGCGGGTCTATCCCCGTGGCCGAACGTCTCGAAGGCGCGAAGCTGTGGGCCGCGATGAAAAAGGGCGACATGATCGTTGCCGCGAAACTTGATCGCCTATTCCGATCCGCGCTCGACGCCCTGCAAACGGTGGAGAAGTTGAAGGAGCGCGGGGTCTCACTCGTGTTGCTCGACCTGGGCGGCGACATATCCGGCAACGGCTTGTCGAAGCTGTTCCTGACTATCGCCGCCGCTTTTGCGGAAGCCGAACGCGACCGCATCCGCGAACGCATCGTGACTGTGAAGCGGGACCAGAAGAGCCGAGGTCGCTATCTCGGGGGCAAAGTCCCGTTCGGTTACCGCGTCGAAGACGGCGCCCTTGTTAAGGTCGCGGAGGAACAACACGTCATTGCCGCCGCCAAAGCGTTGCGTGCCAATGCGCTGCCGCTTCGTTCGATCCAGGCTGCGCTAGCGGCGCACCACGGCTGCAAGCTCTCGCTCGACGCTCTGAGCCGCATCCTGAGCGGGCCGCCGGCGTAACCCTGTTTCTAACGCTTGTTGCTCGTGACGCGCCTCGCGGCTTAAGTCGCCTCGCACGTCTGCGCCCCGCGTCGAACCGGCGCGAAAAGGAGGACGCGCCGATTTCACGACGCCGCACCTGGCAGAATGCCTGCGCACCGCCCTTCAAAATTTGTGCGGGGGGACCCAAAGGCCCCCACCATCGCGAAATTTTTTCGAGCGCCCTCTCACGTACGGATGATGAATCGCGGTCGCCTATTTAACGCGCCCTGTCCAACCGCCTGACGGTTCAACTCGCGGCATAAAAAAACGCGCCTCGCCTGTCACGGTGTAGGCCGCTACGTCCAGCATGACCAAAAGCTCCGCAAGCGCCCGATACGACGGACTTGAGGGCCTGTAGGTGCGTTGCATGTCGATAATCGCCCTATGAAACGGGCGGAGTTCGTCAAAGGCTTTCTGAGGGTTGGAAAGCCCGGGGTATCGAACGGGGACCATGGACGACCTCGATGATTGTTCTGTTTTTGTTCTCCCGCTCAGTGAGCCCGAAGTCAAGCGCGGCACACCGGCGTTGAGAAGCGAGGCGACGCTGGGCTACAACTTGGCGACGCGTGTTGGAACGGGCGGGGAAAGCAATGTCTGAGGACGGAAAGAGGCAGGATAACCCCGCGAGAGCCGAAACCCTGCCCGCGAAAGCTAAAAGTGCGAAGATGGGGAACGTACCGGCGAAGACGGAGAATGCGCTCGACCGCGAAGTGTCGATCAAAGCTCATATCGACGAGTCCGGCCTGACCGTTGGCGGCAAGAGCCGCGCACTAGCTGCTTTAGATCAGTTGGTGGGCGGCCTCGTGGGGATACCTGGCGGAATTGCCGAGGGGTATCGCCGTCGCGCCGAACTGCGGAGGGCAATCTTGGAGCAACAGTTAGAGAACGACCTAGCGATCCTACGCGAAAACACGGGGCTGTCACCTTTCGGCACCCTGACGCAAGAGCGAGTCCTGAGGGAGGAATACCGCAGACAAGAAAATAGAATGTTGGTCTGGCAGGCGGCGGAAGAACATCTCGCATTGCCTTCTCCGGACCAGGAAAAGCCCACACCGGATCAAGACGAGAGCAAAGATCAAATCGACCCAGATTGGTTGAATCGCTTCGGCTCGTTTGCGCAGGATGTGTCGAACGAAGACCTTCAACGAGTGTGGGGTCGGCTCTTAGCCGGAGAAATCAACAAGCCACACACTATTTCGATATCAACGCTGCGGATTCTAGCCGAGTTGGATTCCGATGTGGCGACGATGTTTCAGTCGCTATATGCCCGAACAGTAAATGGCTATGCTCTGAGGAAAGACAGGCAAGACGGCGGAGAGTCTTACGAAGATTTAGCCGCAATGGAGGACGCCGGACTAATCCAGACTAGTGCCTTCCTCTCCGTCGAAATCAGGCCCGAAACCGACGGGTTCGGATACGTAGTCGGGAAGACGCACTTGATGCGTGTCGCCTTCGCGGAAGAGTCGAACAAGCTAATTAGCTTCCCCGCAGTCGTGCTGTCGAGAGCGGGCAAGCAATTGGGCTCGATCCTGGAGAACGATGAACTTAGGGCATTTCGCGAGATAGGGCCGACCCTTAAGCCGGTTGATAAAGTGGAAATCTGCAAAATCAAAGCGCGATACGGAGACCAACTCTTTTGGGACGTACTTGAGACCCTGCCGTCAAATCACTAAACGCTCGGAGCAGTAGATGCCGCTTCGATCACTTGGCCCAACTCGCCGTACAGGTCCGCGATCTCGCGGACCGCAGCCTCAGGCGCCCCGTATGAAAGTTCGTGAATGCGCCCCGTTAGCTCGATAAGTCGCGCGTGCGCGTCGCGCTGAGCCCGCGCGGTGGTCAGACAAATCGGCATCATGATGCTCCCCTTTTTCCGCCAGCTCTATGCGGCGACGCCTAAACTGAAATCCCCATAGGCGATGTTGCGAATTTCGGCCGCGAGCACCGGGACCTTATCGCGCTTGCCGTACTTTTCGGAAGCGTCCTTTGCCGCCCAACCTCCAAGCACGCGCGTCAAGCTGTCTTGAATGCGGGCAACGTCTGCAGCGTCGCGCCAGCCGTGCCTGAACGAATGCGCGACCAAAGCGGGATCGCTCAGGCCGACGCGATCCAAGAACGCCCCGAACCATTTCGAAACGTCGTGCGAATAGCCGCCGTTTGGCCCGGGCTTTAGATCAGGGAAAAGGCGCTCGTCTGATGCGCCCGCGACGAACTTCATGAAGCCAGCCGCGATCAAATCGGGATGCAGCGGCACGTTTCGCTCAGACGCGTGGGTTTTGAGCCGCTTTTCAGTCACGCGGCGCCCCGTGGCGTCAAAGAGGGTCAGAGATAGATATGGAATCTCTTCGCCATTGGCGCCGGTCCAAACGCACACGTCCTCTTTCCGAAGTTGCGCAATTTCGTTGAGCCGGGCGCCGGTGTAGAGCGCCAGCGCGAAAATCCAGAAGCGCCAGGAATCAGCGCGTCTTTCGTCTTTGAGTGCCCCGAAGATTGTTTTGAGTTCGTGCGGCTCGAACCCACGACGCTTCACGGTCGGGAGGTCCTTATCGACAAGGCCGCTCGCCGGATTCTTCTCAAGCCAATCCTCGCGAATTGCGAAATTGAACATCGCAATCAGGTTCGACAGGTACGAGTTGACCGTGTTGGGCGCGAGCAAAGGTGCGTCGTCGTCTTCCGCCGCCCGCTCTATCGCCACGTCCATGCTCAAGCCCGGATAGCGCTTGCCCATGTGCGCGGGAATGGTCCGAAGCAACCTCTTTACGCGCCGGCAGTCCTCGCGGGTCACCGCGCGAATGGGCTTGTCCGCACCTAGTGACAACTCAAGCGCCGTGAAAATATGCCGGTATTTCCGTTCGGTTGACTCAAGGCCGTGTGCTGCGAAGCGTTCGCCTTTAAATGAAGCGATCAGTTCGGCAATTGTCCGGTCATCCTCGCGCGGGACAAAGGCAGCGCGGCCCGGTTCGATGCGGATCGTATTGGCGGACGCCTCTGCCGCCTCAACGGCCCGCAGGAAAGCCGCGGCCCGTTGCCGGCTAAGTTCTCGGTAGCGCGCCACCTCTAACAACGCGGACGCGAACGCTTGGCGTCCCTCTGCCCGCAGGGACGGCGCAATAGGGCCGGTCACGTACGGTTCTAGTTCCGAGTCCATCAGCGCATCAAAGCCGGCGATTGCGCGCCAACCTTCAGCGTCCCGCGCGGCTACTTGAAGCCGTCCGACCAGTAAGAGCGTTTCGGGCGGGCTGGCCAACTCTCGCGACGCATTCGGATGCGCGGCGAAATAGGCTGTAGCAACCGCGCCAACATCTGGCCCGATAGTCGCGGCGCGTGGAGACGGCGCGACGTCGAACGAAACTTCGATCGGTCTCTCGATCAGTTCCCTTATCGAGCGAGAGACGGATGCGGGCAGAGTGACGTTGGCAAACTCGACCGGCTTGACTTCTACTTGACCGGCTCGCGTCGCCGCATCGATCTCCGCATCACGCCAAGCGTTAATCGCTAGAGCGAGGTCCGCGAATGTGAGCGCTGGCGCACCGCCCCGCGCTTGGACCAATCGAAATTCAGCGTCCAAATTTGCGAGCGCATTCGGCGCCAACTGCCTCGCAGTTTTTAGTTCGCTTGTGCCCAGACTCCGCACGATCTCACGGCGCCCGAAAAACTCGCCGCCGGCCCTCTCTCGGAGTGCTTTCGGGACGATGCGCCGAACGAAAAAAACGCCGCCAATTCGCTTCTGGATTAGCCCTTCGTCCCGAGGGTCGGTCTTAGCCAAGAGTGTGCCTCAAGTGTGCCCCGAAAGGGCCTAATCAATTTATCGGAAACCCCTTGTAGCACAGGGACCGAGTTGATGCATGGAATTTGGCGTGGATTGGTAGGCCCGGCAGGACTCGAACCTGCAACCAGACCGTTATGAGCGGTCGGCTCTAACCAATTGAGCTACGGGCCCTCCTCGCCGGGGCGGGTGGCGTGGCGGTAGCATGGGGGGCGGCACGAGGCCAAGCGCGGGCGCTCGTCCCCGCCCCGTTCGTCGCTTCGCCGCGATCCCCAACCCCGTTTCGGGCTATGCTGCGTACCTGCTACGGGGCGTCCTGACGGAGACCACCTGATGAAACCGATCCTTTCGGCGGCGGCTGCGGCCCTCGCCTTGATGCTGACGGCCTCCGCGCCGGCGATGGCCGAAGAGCCGCCGCACGGGCCGTTGCTGACGCTGTCAGCCTATGGCGAGACACACGCGGCGCCGGACCTGGCGACCATCACGCTCGGCGTCACGTCCCAGGCCAAGACGGCGCAGGCGGCGATGCGCGCCAACGCGGATCGGATGAGCGGGCTTGTCGCGGCGCTGAAACGCCAGGGCGTCGCCGAAAAAGACATTCAGACCTCGAACCTGAACCTGCAGCCGCAGTACGATTATCACCAGGGCGTTTCGTCCGCCTCGGGCCAACCGCCGACGCTGACCGGCTATCAGGCGTCGAACGATGTGAGCGTCACGGTCTATGACTTGGCGCGGCTCGGCCAGACGGTCGATGCGGTGGTGGCGGGCGGCGCCAACCAAGTGAGCGGGATCAGCTTCGGCCTGAAGGACCCGCAGACGACGGAGGACGCCGCGCGCGTGCAGGCCGTGCAGCGCCTGCAGCGGGAAGCGGCGCTCTACGCCAAGGCGACGGGCCTGCACATCAAGGCGCTGCGCAATCTGAGCGAAGGCGGCGGATACACGCCCTCGCCGGTTCGGCCGATGATGATGTCCGCCAAGGTCGCTGCGCCGACGCCGGTCGAAGCCGGTCAGCTCGATCTGCGGGTTGACGTGTCGGCGACGTACGAACTGGAGCCGTAGGTTACGCCGCCCGCTTCACTTCGTTGCCGTCCTCGAGCAGCACGACCGTCGGCGCATAGTTGCGCGCTTCGGCGGCGTCGAGCTGGCCGTAGGCGATGATGATCAGCTTGTCGCCCGGCTGGACCAGGCGCGCGGCGGCGCCGTTCACCCCGATCACGCGCGAGCCGCGCGGCGCCTCGATGGCGTAGGTGGTGAAGCGCTGGCCGTTGTCGATATCGAGCACGTGGACCTGTTCGTGCGGCAGGATGCCCGAGGCGTCGAGCAGGTCCTTGTCGATGGAGATCGAGCCTTCGTAGTGGAGGTCGGCCTGGGTCACCGTGGCGCGGTGAAGCTTGGCCTTCATCAGGGTCAGGAGCACGGCGGCCCTCCTTCGGCGGCCCCCGGGGCCGCCGTTCGCAGGTGCGGTATGTAGCATTTGCGACAGCGAGGCTCAATGTTCGCACATGCAGCATGATCAGGGGCCCCCAAAACGGATCCCGAACCTTTCAATTCCCCTGGCGTTGTTGACGCGCCTGCCCGCGAGGAGACCCGATGTCCGCTCTGCGACTGACCACCCGCCGGACCGGCGCCCGCTTGGCTCTGACCTTTGCCGCCGCCCTCGCCGTCGCCGCCCCCTTGGCCGGGTGCAAGAAAGACCCGCCCGCCTCACGCGCCGCCCAGCTGGCGATGAACCAGCTTCCCACCACCAAGAAGGAGTCGATCGTGGTCGGCTCCAGCGACTTCGCGAACAACGGGACTATTCCCGACCGGCTGAGCGCGGACGCCCACGGCGGCAGTCCGCAGTTGACCTGGAGCCCGGTGGTCGACGGCAAGTCCTATGTGGTCATCGTCGAGGACCCCGACGCGCCCTCGCCCAAGCCGCATGTGCACTGGTTGGCGTGGAACATCCCCGGCGATGCGGTCGGCCTGCAGCCGAACCAACCCAACGCGGCCCAGACCGGGACCGGCATGCGTCAGGGCAAGAACAGTGCAGGGACCATCGGCTGGTCGGGCCCGCATCCGCCCGCCGGCCCGGCGCACCACTACCACGTGCAGGTCTTCGCACTGGACGAACCGTCGATCGCTGTGGCGCCCGGCGCCGATCGTGACGCCCTGGTGGGTGCGCTGAAGGGGCACGTCGTCGCGTCGGGCGAACTGGTCGGGTTGTTCCAGACGAAGACGAAGACGTAGGCGCTCGTCATCAATAAGGCGGCGACTATTGCTCCGGCGTGAGATTGGCGCCGTTGTCCATCGGGTCGTTGCGGAAGATCTGCAGGCAGAAGCGGCGACCTTCGTATCGTGCGGAACGGAGCGTACCGTTTGCAAAGGCCAGCGCCCGAGCGCGGTTCGCCGCAGGGGCATTGGGCGCCGCCGCCTCCCTCGGCGCGCAGTCGTCGACCGCAAAAGGTGTCATGCCCGACGGACACCGGCACGGATGGAAAAGACATTCGCTGGGATGATAGACCGACCCGTCCGGTCGCAGGCAGGCGCCATAAGAAGGCGCCAGATCGGGCGGCGCCGCCGCGGCGCTCGAAACGAGCGTGGCCAGAGTAACGAACGCGGCGACCTGTATGACACGCTTCATCGACATGCCCGCCTCCCGCGCAGCCATATTCGGCCGCTGCAGCGTTTCCCGTCGCTAGGACGCAGTGTCCGTCGCGAAGGGCGTTCAAGCGAGAAGTCGTCTCACCGAAGCATCGGCTTAGCGGGGCGTCGATTCCGGGCGGACGCAGAAGCGTTTGCCGTTGTAGGTCGCGCCCATCAGGCTGCCGTTGTGGACCGCGGCGTGGCGGGCGCGGTTGGCGTCGGCGCTTTCGGGGGCGGGGCTTTCGCCCGGCGCGCAGAGCGGCGCGGTCACTTGGTCGGTCGTGCCCGGGCAGTTGCAGATGTCGTCCTGCCGCCAGGTCGAGGTCTTGTGGCAGGTGGGCCCGCGGGTCGAGCCATCGAGGTTGAGGCAGACGGTTGCGGTGCGCTGGCCCGAGGCCTGGGCGGCGAGGGGCGCGCTCATGGCGAGGGCGGTAAAGGCGAGGACTGGAAGAAGGAGAACGCGTTGCATGGTCGGACCTTCGAACAGGCGCCCCCGACACGCCCTATTTTGAGCCTCACGCGTCGCCCGGGCAAGCGTCGCCGGTAACGCGGTTTCAGGCGTCCGCGACCCCGGCGAACAGGTCGTCGGCCGCCAGCGAATACTCCCGCTCGAAGGCCAGCATGCGCTGTTTCAGCGGCAGGCCGCCGCCGAAACCGGTCAGGCTGCCGTCGGCGCCGATGACCCGGTGGCAGGGAATGATCAGCATGATCGGATTGGCCCCGTTGGCCGCGCCCACCGCCCGCGCCTTGCCGGGATGGCCGACTTTTTCGGCGATGGCGCCGTAGCTGGCTGTCTCGCCGAAGGGGATTTCGGTCAGGGCGTTCCAGACGGCGAGCTGGAAGCCGGTGCCGCGGGGGCGGAGCTTCAGGTCGAAGCGGCGGCGCGTGCCTCGGCCGTATTCGGCGAGCTGGCTGGCGACCTCGTCGAAACGCAGGTCATCGCGGGGGTCGCCGTGGGCCTTGGCGCGCGCGATGCCGCGCTCGACCCCGATGAAGAGGTCGGTCAGCGCCCCGTCCTCGTCGGCCCAGGCGATGCAGGGGCCGTAGACGGAGTCGAGAATGCCGTAGGCGGTGGCCATGAGCCCTGCCTCCTCGGCTCTTATCTCCTGCCCCAGGGGCCGGCGCGCAAGGCCTGGACCCGGCCCATGTCACAAAAGTGTGCCTTTCAGGCCACCGGCGGCCGCCTCGATGCGGGAAAGGGCGTGCCGGAACCCGCGGGAGGCATTAGGATGCGGTCCGCGACTCACAGGTTTGTCCCCGACGGGGGGCGGAGTCGTGTTCGAATCCCGGGAGGATCCAACCCATGAAGTCTCTGGTCGCCATCGCCGTCGTCGCGGCAATCGCCATCCCCTCGATGGCCCTCGCCCAAACCATGCAGCCCATCGCGAACCCGCCGGAAGAGCACCACCACGGCGTGATGCATCACATGAAACACATGGTGCACCACATGCATCACGCGATACATCGCATGGTCCATCATCACCACCACGCCAAGTAAGCACGCGATGGGCGGACGCCGCGCGCAAGCGGCGCTGACCAAAACAACCTGAGGCAAAGAAGGCGCCCGCGATCCGCGGGCGCCTTTTTCGTTGCGGCGAATGTGCTTGCAAAGGCGCGGTCGGCTCGAACCGTCCTTATGAATGTCCACGAACCACACGAACCACGCGAACAAGGATTCATTGCGGCGCTTTGCGCCGCGTTCGATTCAAGGCCGCTTCGCTTTGGTGATTGGCGCGTTCGTGTGGTTCGTGTGGTTCGTGGACAATCTTTCTTTTTCTTCGGTCAGTTCGCGTTGAGCTCCTTCACGAGGTCCTCGCGACCGTAGATCTTGGACAGCGCTTCCTGGATCGCCGCGGCGGAGACCGACACGGACCGGTTCATTTTCGGGTCGTAGGCATAGTCGCCGCCGAGCGAATGGATGTTGCCGTCGAACACCGCGCCGATCACGTCGCCCTTGGCGTTCAGCGTCGGCGAGCCGGAGTTGCCGCCGGTGATGTCGAGCGTGCCGGAGAAGTCGAACACGGTGTCGAGGTTCAGCCTGTCCTTCGCCGCGTACCAGCTCTGCGGCGGATCGAACGGCGGCAGGCCGGTGGCGCGTTCGAACAGGCCGCCCATGTGGGTGACCGGCGGGATCTGATGGCCGCGTTCGGTCCAGCCGGCGACGGCGCCGTAGGTGATGCGCGGGCTGAAGGTCGCATCCGGATAGATGCTGTCGCCATAGACCGCGAAACGCGCGGCGGCGATCTTGGCCTCAGCGGCGGCGATCGGGCCCACGACCCGGGCTTCCCATTCCTTGCGCAGCGCGCGCGCCTGGGGATCGATCGACAGGACGTATTTGATCATCGGATCGTCGGAGGCGAGGATTGCCTTTTCGCCGCCGTCCCACAGCGCCTTGCGCGCCTCGACCTTGTCCAGGTGCGAGTCCTTGACCAGACGCGCGGCCAGTTCCTCGGGCGACTCCTTGCCGAGCAGCAGCTTGGTGTTGGGATCGTCGGCGGTCAGATATTCGCGCGACTTCGACAGCCAGAACTCGAGGTTCAGCTCTTCCAGACTCGCCTCGACGGGCCGTGGCGCCAGAAGGCCGTGTTCGATCTGAGGCAGGCGCGAGTCGGAATATTCCGGCAGGCGATCGGCCGACAGCTTTTCGCGTTCGGCCGCGGCGCGCACCAGGGTCTTGGCGTAACTGAACAAAGCCGAGCCGCCGCCGGCGCCCTCGACGGCGGCATAGGGCAGAACAAGGTCGTGCGAGACCTGTTCGGCGTCGGCGATCTGCTTCCACGGGTCGCCGGTCGAGGCGGCGAGCGTCTTGTTCGCGGCGACGCGAGCGCGCAGCTGCGCCTCCTCGCGACGCTTGACCGACATGACGTCTTCCTGCGTCAGCGAGATCATCCGGCCGTTGAAGACCTTGAAGCTGTTCTCCAGGCCTTCGAGGACGTCCTGCCCGACGCGCGCGTTTTCTTCGGACTCTTCGGTGAAGCGGATCAGGCGGCCGCGGCGTTCGGACAACAGAATGGTGGTGTGCGGCAGCGACCAGTCGCGCGCGCTCTCGAGCTGGGCGACGGTGTCGCCGCGCGAGGTCGAGCCCGGGTTGCCGACTACGAAGATCGGCTCGCCGGCCTTGGGCGTCTCAGGATTCCAGCGCAGATGGTCGGGTGTCGCCATCGGCTTGCCGTCGGCGTAAAGGCGCAACAGGCCGAAGTCGAGATTGTAACGGGGAAAGTTGAAGTTGTCGGGATCGCCGCCGAAGAAGCCGGTCTTGAACTCCGGCGCGAACACCAGACGCACATCGTCGTAGCGACGGAAGGTGTAGAGCTTGTACTGGCCGCCGTTGTAGAGGCTGATCACCTGACAGCGGTTCTGCGGCGTGTTCGCGCAGGACGCCTTTTCGATGGCGGCGGTTTCGGCGCCGGTGGCGGCGACGAGATCACGTCCGGCCTTGCCGACACCCGCGGCTTTCACCTTGCCGGTGACGTCCTGGATCGACTGCAGCACCTCCATGAACATGCCGGGGCAGCGCCTCTCTTCGACCGCCTTGATGTAGCCGTCCTTCAGATAGTCGACCTGGGCGGTCGACAGCGCCTGCACGCAGCCCGCGACACAGTGGTAGTTGGTGAGCACGAGCCCATTGCCGGAGACTTCCGAGGCCGAACAGCCGGGGATACGGCCAGTGCCCAGGCGCACGTGGTCGAGCCAGGCCTTGTCGATGGTCACGCCGTAGGCGGCCTTCACCTTGGCGGCGGGGAAGTTGTCGAAGGTCCACATGCCCTCGTCCGCCGAGGCGGCGGACGCCGCGAACACCAGCGACAGGGCGGCCGTCCCGGCCATGAAGGTCTTGAAGGTCACAGCAACGCTCCCCTTTGCGGTCCAAAATGCCGCACTTGGTCGAAACACCTACCGCCCTGGGGCCGGGCTTGGCTAGGCCGCTCCCGAAGGCCCGAAAGCTTAAGGCGATTTAATTAGGCCGCGCTTTGCTGCGGCGCCACAAGGCTCGCCGGGGCCGAATTTCCATGTCGCTTGCGCTTTCGACGCTGATCTACGAGTGGCGACGCTATATGGCGGCCGTCGTGGCGCTCGCGTTCGCGGGCCTGTTGGTGCTGTCGGTCACCGGTCTGTTCATGGGCATCGGCGAGAGCTTCAACGCGCCGATCGAACGCTCGCCCGCCGACATCATGGTGCTGGGGCCGACCGCCGACGCCCTGTTCGGCGGCGGCGCGGGCCTGCCGGCGCGCATCGGGCCGCAGATGTACATGTATCCAGGCGTCGCGCAGGTGGAAGACCTCGAGCTCAACTTCGCCATCTGGCAGAACGACCCCAACGGCGGCGCGGCGGGCAAGAAGCCGAAGAAGGTGTCGAGCCAGCAGAACGGCCTCACCACCTACGCCATCGACAATACGCCGGGCTCGGTGACCACGCCGATCGACTTTGGACAGGACCTGCGAACCGCGCTCGATGAGCCCTACGCCATCGCGCTCGACGAGACCGCGCTCAACCAGCTCGGGGTCAAACTCGGCGACAAGGCGTCGCTCAATGGGACGAGCGTAACGGTGCGCTACGTGGTTCACGGCTACGCCAACGTGATCAACCCGATGGTTTTCATGTCGCGCCAGACCGCGCTCCTCATCGGCGTCGCACACCAGTCCAACCGGACCGGCCCCTTGATGGTCAAGCTGTACGATCCATCGCAGGCGGCGACGATGCGCGACAAGATGAACGCCAACGCGAACGGCCAGTATCGCGCCTGGACGCGCGGCGATCTGGCCAAGGCGAACCAGAAGTCGCTGCTGAACAACAACGTCATCGGCATCATGCTGTTCGGCGGTCTGGCGCTGGGCGGTCTCGTCGGTCTGGTGATCACCTGGCAGACGCTGCGCGGCGCCATCTTCGCCAACATCAAGGAATTCGCCAGCCTGCGCGCGCTGGGCGTGCCGATGGGTGCGCTGCGTTGGGTAATCATGGAGCTGGCGTTCTGGGTCGGCGTCGCCGGCCTCGCTTTCACGGCGGTGATGGTGTGGGGCCTGACCGTGGTCGCCGCCGCTTTCGGCCTGCCCATGGCCTATCCGATCGAGTGGGTCGTGGCCGTGGTGGTCATGCTGATGGTGGTCGCGATCGGCTCGGGTTTCCTGTCGCTCGGCGTGTTGAAGAAGAGCCAACCGGCGGACCTGTTGCGATGAGCACGAAAGCGATCGAAGCCAAGGGTCTGTCGAAGCGGTTCAGGACCGGCCGCACCCACGTGGACGTGCTCAAGCACCTCGACTTCGACTGCGACCACGGCCAAGTGACCATGGTGATGGGTCCGTCGGGCTCGGGCAAGTCGACGCTGATCGCGGCGCTGTCGGGCCTGCTGCGTCCCGACGAAGGCCAGGTGACCGCGCTTGGCCAGAGCCTGTGGGGCAAGTCGTCCTCCGACATCGACCGCTTCCGCCTGGACCACTGCGGCTTCATTTTCCAGGGCTTCAACCTGTTCCCCGCGCTGACCGCCCTACAGCAGGTGGAGACGGTGCTGAAATACAAAGGCCTCTCCGCCGAAAAGGCGCGCGCGCGCAGCCGCGAGGTGCTGGAGGAAGTAGGCTTGGGCAAGCGCATGAACCAGCGGCCGGACTCGCTGTCCGGCGGTGAGAAACAGCGCGTCGCCATCGCGCGCGCCATCTCCAAGGACCCGCAGCTGCTGTTCGCCGATGAGCCGACCTCGGCGCTCGACAGCGAGAACGGCCAGCTGGTCATCCGCCTGCTGCGCCGCGCCGCCACCGAACACGGCGCCGCAGTGATCTGCGTCACCCACGACCCGCGGCTGGAGGCATTCGCCGACCGCGTCATCCATATCGAAGACGGACGCATCCTCGATGACGTTCGCCGCACGCCCGGATCCGCTCCGGCGCCTGCGCACTGAAGGAACAGACCGATGTTCAAGAAGCCCTGGTTCTGGATTGTCCTGGTGCTGGTCATCGCCGTCGGCGGCGGCGGCTATGTGCTGGCGCAGAAGAAGGCGGCGCTGATGAAGACCCAGACCGCCGCGGCCATGAAGCAGAGCGCCGCCTCGCCCTACGCCACCATCGCCAACGGCAAGGCGGACGTGGAAGGCGGCATCATCAACGTCGCGGCGCGCCGCGCAGGCGTGGTCAAGGCCGTTTACGTCGAGGAAGGCCAGAAGGTCCGGAAGAACCAGGTCCTCGCGCAGCAGGAGGACGACGACGCGCGCCTGGCGCTCAACAGCGCCATGGCCCAGGTCGGCCAGGCCAAGTCGCAGGTTGCGCTGATCGAGGTGCAGAAGTCGACCGCGGAGCGCGAGCTCGCGCGCCTGCAGCCGCTGTTGTCGAAGAACTATGTCGCCCATCAGCAGATCGACAACGCGCGCGACGCGGTGCGCCAGGCCGACGCCAATCTGGGCGCCCAGCGCGCCGCCATCGCCACCGCCGAGGCCGCGGTCGCCGCTGCGCGATACAACGTCGACCTCAGCGTCATCCGCGCGCCGGCCGACGGCCTGATCGTGCGTCGTTACGCCAATCCCGGCGCCGGCGCCTCGACCTTGAACGTCTCCAACATGTTCGACCTCGAGCCCGACACCGGCCGCATCGTGCGCGCCGAGATCGTGGAAAGCGCCCTGCCGCTCGTCGCTGTCGGCCAGGAGGTGGAGCTGGTGCCCGAAGCGGACGCGACCAAGCTCTATCCCGGCAAGGTGATCCGCATCTCGGCCCAGTTCGGCGCGCGCAAGCTGCAGTCGGACGATCCCAACGAACGCACCGACGAACGCGTGGTCGAGGTGGTGGTGTCGGCCGACACCGCGCCGTTCCTGATCGGCCAGCGCGTGCTGGTGAAGTTCCTGAAACCGGGCCACCACGCGGGTGAGCACCCGACGATCACGGCGGCGACAAAGCCGGCGGTTAAGGCGCACTAACCAACCTTTCCGCTCGTCATCCTTGACGATGCGCGGCGCCAGCCGCGTAGCGTCGAGGATGACGGATGGATTTGGGGTTTAGCTCTTGACCTGAAGTCCAGGCCGCGCCACTGCCGCCTTGGGCGTTAGGGGAGAGACCACACCATGACCGACATCCGTTTCGACGGCCGTGTGGCCATTGTCACCGGGGCGGGGCGCGGGCTGGGGCGTGAGCATGCGCTGGGGCTGGCGCGGCGCGGCGCCAAGGTGATGGTCAACGACTTCGGCGGCGCGCGTGACGGCGAGGGTCACGACGAGGGCCCCGCCGACTCCGTCGTCGCCGAGATCAAGGCGCTGGGCGGCGAGGCGATGGCGCACGGAATCTCGGTCACCGACGAGGCGGGCGTCACGGACATGGTGGCCAAGGCCATCGCCGCCTGGGGCAAGGTCGATATCCTGATCGCCAACGCCGGCGTGCTGCGCGATAAGTCCTTCAGCAAGATGACGGTCGAGGACTTCCGCTTCGTGGTCGAGACGCACCTGATGGGGACGGTGATCTGCGCCAAGGCGGTGTGGGACGCCATGCGCGAGCGCAACTACGGCCGCATCGTGGTGACGACCTCGAGCTCAGGCCTCTACGGCAATTTCGGCCAGTCGAACTACGGCGCGGCGAAGATGGGCCTCGCGGGCCTGATGCAGACCCTGAAACTCGAAGGCCAGAAGAACGACATCCGCGTCAACGCGCTCGCGCCGGTCGCGGCCACGCGCATGACCGAAGACATCTTTCCGCCAGAGCTGCTGGCCAAATTCGATCCGTCGGAGGTGACGCCGGGGATGTTGTACCTCGCCAGCGACGACGCGCCGACCGGCGCAATCCTGTCCGCCGGCGCCGGCGTGTTCGCGCTAACCCGGCTGGTGGAAACCGTCGGCGTGAACCTGGGCGCGAGCGCGACGCCGGAAATGGTGCGCGACGCGTGGGCGAAGATCACCGACACGGCGGGCGAGGTCGAGCCGAAGGCCGGCCTCGAGCAGTCGCAGAAGATCTTGAAGCTGCTGACGGCGTAGTACGATCATTCCCTCAAATTTATTCCGTCATCCCGGGCTTGTCCCAGGACCCGGGGTTCGTCTGTGAACCCTTCTGTTCGCAGGTTCGCGCAAGCGCTCACACCAGCTTAGTTGCGGGCGGAACGCTGGATCCCGGGACAAGCCCGGGATGACGGACGGGTGTGGGGGCGGGTCCCCCTCGACTTCAGTGCTTCTTCTTAAGCGCTTTCAGATCGCGCCCGGTTTCCGCGACCAGTTTCACGAACCATGCCTGCGCGGGATCCTTCAAACGGTCCTTGCGGTGCAGCAACCCGACCTCGCCCACGGGTGACACGTAGGGCGTGTCCAGCACCGCTGCCCTTCCCGCCTCCACTGAGATTTCCGCCAGGCGCCGCGGCACCAGGGCGGCCATGTCGGAGCGGGCGACGATGGTCAGGGCGGAAAAGGTGTCGGGCACGATCATGGCGACCATGCGGGTCAGGCCCTGTTGCGTCAGCATGGCTTCGAAGTCGGCGTCGTCGGTGAGGTGGGCGGTGACGCTGGACGAGGCGTCGGGTTCGGGACGGTCGGGCGACAGGCGCGGCGTCGCCACCATGATGTGCGGGATGTCGCACAGCGCTTCGAGCGAGACGGGCCCCCTGGCGGCGGGATGACCGGCGCGCACGACCCAGACCACCGTCTCCTCGAACAGCTTTTCGTAGGTGAAGCGCTTGGGGAAAGCCTTGTTGGGGGTCAGGGCGGCGTCGACCTCGCCGGCGTCGAGGTTCTCGATCAGCCGGCCGTCGGGACCGGTGAGGCGGAGCTGAACGAAGGGCGCCGCCTCGCGCAGGCGCGCCGCCACCTGGGGCAACAGCACCGCGCTGGTGTAGGGGCCGGCGACCAGGGTGAAGCGGCGGTGCGCGGTGGAAGCGTCGAACACCTGAGGCGTGAGCGCGCTCTGCAGGTCGGCCAGGGCGGCGCGTACCGCGGGCCCGATCTCCACCGCCCGGGCGGTGGGGCGCATGCCGTCCGAGGTTCGGACGAACAGCTCGTCGTCCAGGGCGTGGCGCAGGCGGTTGAGCGCATGGCTGACCGCCGACTGGGTCATGCCCAGCCGGGCGCCGGCCCGGGTGACGCTCCGCTCGTCCAGCAGGGCGTCGAAAATCCTGAGCAGGTTCAGGTCGAGGTTGTTGAAATGCAGATTGCTCATTTTGCTCGTGACGTAATATCATTTGGCACATTCCGACGCCACGACTATCTAGGGCGCGTCCCCACAAGTGAGTCGCGCGAGATCGCGTCGAAATCGCCGGTTGGGGAGTTTCTCAAGCGACGCCGCGCCTCCAGGACTGGGAGCGCGGCCGTTTGCGCCTATCTGTGATCGATCAGGAGCGTGGGTTTTGGACGACTCGGGGCCGAAACAAGCAACCGCACAAGCCGCCGCGACGCCGGCCGCAGGTCCGGACTCCGGGCCCGACTCTGGGCCCGCGACCGAGCGCCCCTCGCTGCTCTCACGCCTGCGCTGGCCGCTGATGATCGGCGGCCCGCTGATCGTGCTGATCGTGGTGGCGTGGTTCATCATCACCGGCGGCCGCTACCAGTCGACCGACGACGCCTATGTCCAGGCCGACCGCACCCCCGTGTCGGCCAGCGTCTCGGGCCGGGTGGTCGAGGTCGACGTGAAGGAGAACCAGCACGTCGAAGCCGGCCAGGTCCTGTTCAAGCTCGACTCCCAGACCTTCGCCACCGCGCTCGAGGACGCGCAGGCGCAACTCGCCGCGGCGCGCCTGCAGGTCAGCGCCCAGAAGGCCGCCTACGGCCAGCAGGTCGCCGGCGTCCAGGCGGCGAACGAGACTATCGACTACACCGCGCGTGAAGCCGTCCGTGACAAGCAACTCCTGGACGCGGGCATCATCTCGCGCCAGCAGTACGATCAGGCGGTGCACGCCGCCGACCAGGCGAAGGCGCAGGCGGCTGCGACGCGTCAACAGGCGGTCGGCGCGCTCGCCACCCTCGGCGGCAACCCGAACATCGCCATCAATGCGCACCCGAGCGTGCTGCAGGCGCAGGCCATCGTCGATCGCGCCAAGCTGAACCTTTCGTACACGACCATTGTCGCGGCCCAGTCGGGCATCGTCACCCACGTCGACCAGATGCCCGTCGGCACCTACATCAACGCCGCCCAGCCGGTGTTCTGGCTGGTGTCGGGCGAGCCCTGGGTCGAGGCGAACTTCAAGGAAAACCAGCTCGCCAAGATGAAGATCGGCCAGCCGGTGGATATCAGGATCGACGCCCTGCCCCATGACGTCTTCAAGGGCTACGTCGCCTCGTTCAGCCCGGGCACGGGCACGACCTTCTCCGCCCTGCCGGCGCAAAACGGCACGGGCAACTGGGTGAAGGTGGTCCAGCGCCTGCCCGTCCGCATCAACTTCGACCGGCCGCCGCCGGACATGGCCTCGCACGCGGGGCTGAGCGCCAAGACCAAGGTGGATACGCGTTCGGGTCCGCAGCAGCCGGCGAGCGCGCGGACGCGCTGAGGACGCGCGCCATGACATCCGCATCCATCGCCGCGCCGAAATCCGAACAGGTCGCCCGGGGCCCGATCACGGTCTCGATCATGCTCGCGACCCTGATGAACGCGCTGGACACCACCATCGCAAACGTCGCGCTGCCGCACATCCAGGGCAGCGTGTCGGCGTCCCAGGAGCAGATCACCTGGGTTTTGACGTCCTACATCGTCGCCGCGGCGATCATGACGCCGATGACCGGTTGGCTGTCGGGGCGGATCGGACGCAAGCTTCTGTTCCTGATCTCGATCGTCGGATTCACCATCGCATCCATGCTGTGCGGCGCAGCGACCAGCCTGTTCGAGATCGTGCTGTTCCGATTGCTGCAAGGCCTGTTCGGCGCCTCGCTGATCCCGCTGTCGCAGGCGGTGCTGCTCGACATCAACCCGGTGGAGAAGCACGGCCAGGCGATGGCGGTGTGGGGCATGGGGGTGATGCTCGGTCCGATCCTGGGCCCTGGCCTCGGCGGATGGCTGACCGACAATTTCAGCTGGCGCTGGGTGTTCTACATCAACCTGCCGGTGGGGATTTTGGCCTTCATGGGCGTGTGGTTGTTCATCAAGGAGAACAAACACGACAATCCCAAACCGTTCGACTTCTTCGGGTTCGGAACCCTGATCACCGCGGTCGCGGCCGCGCAGATGTTCTGCGACCGCGGGCCGAGCCAGGACTGGTTCTCGTCCAAGGAGGTCTGGACCGAGCTGATTGTCGCGGTCGTCGCCTTCTATCTGTTCCTGACCCACACGATCACGGCCAAGCATCCCTTCTTCGACCGCGCGCTGTCGAAGGACCGTAACTTCGTGGTGGCGACGATCTTCGGTTTCGCGCTCGGCGTCCTGTTGTTCTCGACGCTCGCCCTGTTGCCGCCCATGCTGCAGAACCTGATGGGCTATCCGGTGATGACCTCGGGTCTGGTGACCATGCCGCGCGGCATCGGCACCTTGTTCTCTATGTTCGTCGTCGGTCGCGCCATGGGGCGAATCGATACCCGTATCATCCTGCTCACCGGCTTTTCGCTGAGCGCGGTGGCGCTCTGGCAGATGAGCAATTTCTCGCTCGAGATGGGGCCGGGGCCGGTGGTGATCTCGGGTCTGATCCAGGGCTTCGGGATCGGCCTGATCTTCGTGCCCCTGTCCGCGCTCGCGTTTGCGACGCTCAACCCCGCGCTCCGCGCCGAGGCGTCGTCGGTGTATAATCTGGTGCGAAATCTGGGTTCGTCGGTCGGCATCTCGATCATGGTGGCGGTGCAGACCTATCTCGCCAACGTTTCGCACTCCGACCAGGTCGCGCACCTCGATCCCACCAACCCCACCACCGCGCAGGTGTTGCCGCCGGGCGGCGGCGGCGGAATGGGCGCCGCGATCGAAGGCCTCAACGCCGAGATCACGCGCCAGGCCACCATGGTCTCCTACGTCGATGTGTTCCGCATGATGGTGTTCATGACCCTCTGCGTCATTCCCATGCTTCTGCTGCTCAGAAAGCCCAAGTCCAGCAAGGTCGATCCCGCCCATGCCGTCGCCGATTAAACGCTCCCGTCCCTGGCTCGCCGCGCTCCTCGCCGCGAGCGCGCTGACCGCCTGCGCCGAGGTCGGTCCCAACTTCACGCGGCCGCAAACGCCGAACGTGTCGGGCTACGCCATGAAGGGCGACGTCGCCTCGGCCCGCATCGTCGACGCCGCGGGCGCGGAGCAGCAAGGCGCGTGGTGGAAGGCGTTCAACTCGCCCGAACTGGACGCCACTATTCGTCTGGCGCTGGATAACAACAAGACGCTGAGCGAGGCGGACGCGACGCTGCGCCAGCTGAAGGCCAGCGAAGCCGCCGTGCGCGGCACGCTCGGACCCCAGGCCGACGCCAACGCCGGCTTGCAGCGCGAGCGCATCAACGTCGCCGCCTTCGGCTTCACCGGCTTTCCCAATCCGACGATCACGCTCTATTCCATCGGCGGCGCGGTCAGCTACGACCTCGACCTGTTCGGCGGCGGCAAGCGCTCGCTGGAAGGTGCCCGGGCGCGCGCCGAGGCCCAGGCCAATCGCGCCGACGCGGCCTATCTGACCATCAGCGGCAATGTCGCGCTCGAAGCCATGCAGGTCGCGGGCGTGCGCGCCCAGATCGCGGCCGTGCAATCGATGGTCGACGACGACCAGAAGAACCTGGAGCTGGTGCGCAAGGCCGCCCAGCTCGGCGGCGAAGCCAATATGGCAAGCACGACGGCCCAGACTCAGGTCGATCAGGACCTCGCCCTGTTGCCGCCGCTGCAACAGCAGTTGGCGCAGCATCGTCACGCCCTGGCGCTGCTCGTCGGCAAGGCGCCGGCCGACTATACGCCGCCGGATTTCGACTTCGGCAAGATCGCGCTTCCCGGCGCCATTCCGGTCGAGGTGCCGTCGGAACTGATCCGGCGCCGACCCGACATTCTCGCCGCCGAGGCGGACCTGCACGCGGCGACCGCGCAGATCGGGGTCGAGACGGCGAAGCTCTATCCCGACATCAAGCTGAATGCGGCGCTGACCCAGTCGTCGCTGACCCCGGGCAAGCTGTTCAGCTATGACTCCAGCGGCTGGAATTTCGGGCCGAGCCTGTCATTGCCGATCTTCCACGGCGGCACGCTGAAGGCCAACCGCAACGCCGCCGCCGCGGCGGCCCAGGCCGCCAACGCGCGCTACCAGGAGACGGTGCTGAACGCCTTCGTGCAGGTGGCCGACGTGCTGCAGGCGCTGGCCCACGACGACGACGAGGTGCGGGCCGAAGCCAAGGCGATGGGAACCTCGGAAACCAACGTCAACGACGAACGCCTCGCCTATCGCGAAGGCGCAGGAACGATCCTGCGGGTGCTCGACGCACAACGCCAGTTCCACATCGCGCGCCGCAACTACGCGGCCGCCGTGGCGCAGCGGTATTCGGACGTGGTGCGCCTGTACGTGGCGATCGCGGCCGACTGGCACGAGGCGGAAAGCCCGCAGCCGACGGCGTCGTAAGCCGGTTGACCTCTGCGATGCGCGATCGGTCGCGCTATTGAAATCACGAAGGACACGAAGAAGAAAAGGGATTGCGGCTTCGCCGCGAACGCCGTAGGCGCCATACCGGACGGGCGGCAACGCGCCCGCAGCAATTACATTCTTTGTGATCTTCGTGTTCTTTGTGTCCTTCGTGTTCCCCTAAACCAGCGCTGAACACATCCCCGCCGTGCGGCGCCGCTAGCGGTTCTTGAACTCCGGCTTGCGCTTGTCGATGTGGGCGCCGACGCCTTCCAGGTGGTCTTCGGTCAGGTGCGACAGTGCCTGGGCGGAGGCCGACATTTCGAGCACCGCCTCGTAGGAAGCTTCGCGGCCCTGGCGCAGCAGCGCCTTGGCGAGTTTCAGTGCGTGCGGCGCCTGGCCCGCGATGCGGTCGGCGAGCGACAGCGTCTCTTCCATCAGAACGTCGTGCGGCACCACGCGGTTGACCAGGCCCCAGCGCTCGGCGGTCTCCGGGTCGATCAGCTCGCCGGTGAACAGCATCTCGGCCGCGCGCGCATAGCCGATGGTCCGTGGCAGCAGCCACGCGCCGCCGTCGCCCGGAATGATCCCGAGCTTGAGGAACGGCACGCCGAACCTGGCCCGGTCGGACGCGATGCGCAGATCCGCGAGCCCCGCGAGGTCGCAGCCCAGCCCCACCGCCGGCCCGTTCACCGCCGCGATCAGGGGCGCCTCCAGCTCGTAGACCGAGCGGACGATGCGGTGGACCACGCGGCGATAGCGTTCGCGGATGGCGACGCCGGAGCCTTCGAACAGAGCGTCCTGCGCCAGCATGGCCTTTACGTCGCCGCCCGCCGAGAAGGCCCGGCCCGCGCCGGTCATCACCACGCAGCGCACCTCGGGATCGGTGTTCAGCGCCTCGCAGGTCGCGCGGAACGCCTCGCCGTCCTCGAGTTCGGGCAGGGCGTTCAGCTTGTCGGGCCGGTTCAGGGTGAGGACGGCGACGTGGCCGCGCCGTTCGACGGTCAGGAAATTGGTCTGGGCGTTCATGGGCCCTGAAAACACGAAGCCCCGGCCTTTGCAAAGGCCGGGGCTCGTTCGCCGCCTCTGAAGAGGCGAAAGCTCAGGGGAAGATCAACGGCCCTTGCGCGGCGCAGGCACGTAGTCTTCGGGGCGGCTTTCAACCCGGCCGCGGCCGGGAACACGGGGGTTGCCGAACATTCCGCCAATCAAGGCGAAAGAGGTCATGGCGTGTTGAAGCCTTTTTTCGTCGTTCTTATTCATGGCAGCGTCTCCTTGACCAGCCGGTGAGCCAGAAAGAGACACGTCGCGGCTCCCAGGGACTCTCACCCTCCCAGTCGTCAGCGCGTCGAGGACTAATGTCGCACGTCTGTCACAAAGCGCAAGAACTAATCCGGGTTCGGAGCGAAAAAAATTTAGCGCCAGAATGCCTCAACCATCTTTTCTTTCATCAAATCATATAGATGATGGTATTCCTAGTGGCGCGATCTGGGTACAGAAATGGCTGATTTCTTAACATCGAGCCCGATTTCGAGCCGCAAGCGTGGCTGGAAGGGCGTCCGGTGAACCGGAAGAACTCGCTGAGATGATCGCGGTGGAGGGTCTGTCACGGCCCTCTAATTCCTTGAACCCGATCGCCGAAGGGCCGCTTTCCCGGCGGCCCGCCAGACGAATACGATCAGATCACGCCGCTGGAGACGACGGCGAGACAGGCGGCCAGGAAGAACGTGGTGAGGGCGACGAAGGTATGCATGTGACCAAGTCCTCTGTATGAGTTGTCGATGGCCGGTTACATGCTTTATTCGGCGGTCTGTATCAAATTAAGAATAGGTCATAGACGTCTATTACTTGAACGTAATCTTGTGACTTTCTTGTAACCTTGTGATAATCGAGCGCCATGGCCGATCCCGCCCCCATAATCGCCTCGCCCTGTATCCGTATCTGTATCGTCGACGGCGCGAGCGGCCTCTGCGTCGGGTGCCTGAGGACGCTGCCGGAGATCGCCGGCTGGGGATCCTTCACGAACGCCGAGCGGGCCGAGATCATGGACGCCCTGCCCGCTCGCCGGGACCGCGTGGCCCCAGACCGCCTTGGGCCGCCCTGAGCCCGTTCACCGGATGCAAACCACATCGTTCTAGGGTCCGACGGACGCCGAGAACGGCGCGGCGGGGCGGAGCCCAGTAGAAGCGCATGTTGAAACATATCGCCATTCTGACCGCCGCCGTCCTGTGCGCGGTGGGCGCCGCCAAGGGCGTCGTGATGGTCAACGCCCAATACGGCCAGGAACGCGCCGCTGCGCAGGCTGCCGCCGCGTCTGCCCCCGCAAGCGAAGCCGCCGCCGTGGTTGAACACCACGCGTCCACCGCCGAAGTCGCCAAGGCCGCGGATGGCCACTACTGGGCCGAGGCCGAGGTGAACGGGCGCGAGGTGCGGTTCCTGGTCGACACCGGCGCCACCGAGGTGGCCCTGACCGGCGACGACGCCCGCCGGCTGGGCATCGACCTGTCGTCGCTCACCTTCGATCGCAACGTCACCACCGCGTCGGGGCCGACGAAGGCCGCCGCGGTCGATCTCGACTATGTGTCGGTGGCCGGCGCGCGGGAGGATCATGTCTCAGCGCTCGTGCTCGAGAGCGGGCTGTCGACGTCGCTCTTGGGGATGACCTATCTCGGCCGGCTGTCGAAATTCGAAGCCTCGCGCGACGCGCTTATCCTGCGGCCCTGACCAAGCCCGTGCGCGCCTCGCGCGCCCCGAGCGCCTCATGCACCGCCGCCAGCGCGCGGTCGACCACCTCGATCCCCGACGTACGATCCACCGTCTCGACGGTGAGGATGCGCCGCCAGGCGCGCGCGCCGGGAAATCCGTGCATCAGGCCCAGCATGTGCCGCGTCATCGCGTGCATCGGCACGCCCTCGCCCAAACGTGCGGCGAGATAGGGCCGATAAGCCTCCACCGCCTCGAAAGGATCCACACTCGGCGCCGCGGCGTCGAAGAAGCGGCGGTCGGCGTCGCCGAGGATCGCCGGCTCGTGATAGGCCGCGCGACCCAGCATGGCGCCGTCCACATGCGCCAGATGCTGTTCCGCCGCGTCGAGCGAGGGGATGCCGCCGTTGATAGACACGGTGAGCGTGGGCCGCTCGCGCTTCAGCCGATAGACCAGTGCATAGTCGAGCGGCGGGACGTCGCGGTTCTCCTTAGGGCTCAGGCCGTTGAGCCAGGCCTTGCGTGCATGCACGACGAACATCGTCACGCCCACCGCCGCGCAGCGGTCGACGAGATCGAACAGCGCGACCTCCGGCTCCTGATCGTCGACGCCGATGCGGCACTTCACCGTGATCGGAATGCGCACCGCCGACAGCATGGCGTGCACGCCTTGCGCCACCAGCACAGGCTCGCGCATCAGGCACGCGCCGAACCGCCCCGACTGCACGCGGTCGGAGGGACAGCCGACGTTGAGGTTGATCTCGTCATAGCCCAGCCCCTCCCCGATCCGCGCCGCCTCGGCGAGATCGAGGGGCTCCGAGCCGCCGAGCTGCAGCGCCACCGGATGCTCGACCGAATCGAACCCGAGCAGCCGCGCCCGGTCGCCGTGGATCACCGCCCCGGTGGTCACCATCTCGGTATAGAGCCGCGTGCGGCGCGTCAGCGTGCGGTGGAACGCCCGGCAATGCCGGTCGGTCCAGTCCATCATGGGCGCGACGGAGAGGCGGTGGGACAAGTTGAACCTCGAAGAAGGACGCCGATGGTGCGTCCGTAAGGGCATAAGGGTCGCAAATACTAGAGAAAAGCCGCCGCCTGATCCACCGGCCCGGTTCAATTCGCCTGCGGAGGGTGAAGGAGCCGAGGAACCGGGAGCACGTACCGCTGGTTAGCGAAGATGGCGAAGGCGTCTGCCGAGGCTGGTGCGGCAAGTGGCGAGCTGGAGTGTCTGCGCGTCTACAGCCAGATTGTCGCGGACCTCAGTCGTCTCGCCGCCACCGACCCTGATTTGACGGAGTTCCTGCGCCAGGTCGTTCATCAGGTTGCGCGCGCAGTTGACATCGACCGCATCAAAATCCTTCGCTACCGGCCCGACCACGGCGATCTGCTTGTCGAGTCCGGTGTCGGCTGGAAAGAAGGGGTTGTCGGAAAAGCCACGCTGTCGGTCGGCCTGACCTCTCCCCCGGGTCGCTCGATCCAGATCGGCAAGGTTATCGCCATCGAGAATCTACCGGCGAGCACTGAGTACAGGCGCTCAGGTCTGCTGGCGGACCACGATATCGTGTCGTTGATCAATGCGCCGGTGACAGCGGAAGGCCATTGCTGGGGGGTTCTTGAAGCGGATAGCCGTGAGCCGCGCCGCTTCTCATTGGACACCGAGCGGTTCATGGAGACCGTCGCGAACCTCGTCGGTGCAATGGTTCAGCGAAAGGAGTTCGAGGGCCGCGTGGTCGAGGCCCATGCTGAAGCCGCTCGCGAGCTGGCGCGCCGAGAGGTGCTGCTGCGCGAGATGCAGCATCGCGTCAAAAACAACTTCCAGCTCATCGTTTCGCTGTTGTTGCTGCAGAGCAACCGCGCCGAACAAGACGGGGAGAAGAAGGCGCTGCAATCCGTCGCCGACCGCATCACGGCCATCGCACTCGCCCACGACCAACTCGATCCACGCCAGGGCCTGCGGACGGTCGATGTTTCAACCTATCTCGGCGCGATCTGCCGCGAGATGGCGGACCTGTCTGACGACGTGGCCATCGAGGCGGATCTCGAGCCGGCCGTCATGACGATCGACACTGCGGTTCCCTTGGGGCTGATCACCAATGAGCTGATCACCAACGCGCTCAAGCACGCGTTCGACGGGCCAGGAAACATCCGGGTCGAGTTCCGCGCGGGCGCTGGCATCCGCGAGAGCACGTTGGCCGTCATCGACGACGGTAAAGGCATGGGGCCGGAGAGGCCTGGATCGTTCGGGACAAGCCTAATCGAGGCCCTTGCGGCTCAGGTCCGAGGGCGTGTGGACCTGGAGCGGCCCGGGCGGGGCACGGCTGTGCGGCTCTTTTTCCCCCCAAGCGACTGAAGCTCGGCACTCTCACGGCGAGCGTGGGCTACTCCTCGATATACGTGACTGCTCTTAGGCGTCAGCAGGTTGAGCGTTACGTCGTGGGCCGCCTTGCTTTGCAGACCCTACAGCCCGAACGGATAGGTCTCCTCGGCGCCTTCGCGCGAGCGGGTCGGAAGCGGCGTTACCGCCTTGGTCTCGTCGAACCAGACGTAGGCGTCGAACTGCTGCGGCAGGCTGCACGCCGAATAGTGGCTCCAGCGCTCGGTCTCGGGCCGATAGATGACGCCGATGAACCGCTCGAGTCTCGACTCCATCAGACGCTCGCGAAGGTCCTGATGAACGCCGTCGCGGAGATCGATCAGGAATCGTTCCAGACCGCAGTCGTGCGCCAGCCGTTCGTAACTGTCGCGCCGGGACGGGTTGATCGGCTTGATTTCGATCGGCGCATCCCAGTCGCTGGCGCATGCGACCGTGCCCGTATGGGTGCCGAACCCGATCAGGGCAGCGTCCCGGCCGAAGCGTTCGCGGCAGAGCTGTCCCAGGTTCAGTTCCTCGCGCACCAAGCCCATCTCGGTCTTCGAGGCATCGCCGATGTGGGAGTTGTGCGCCCACACCACCGCTTTCGCCGCCGGCCCTTTTGCATCGAGAATAGCGCAGAGGGTTTCGAACATGTGGGTGTCGCGCAGGTTCCAGCTCTCGGCCGAGCCGTAGTACATGACGCGGTAATAGGCCTCGGCGTTCTTCACCAGGCGTGCATTGGCGCTGGCGTCGAGGAAGCTGTCGCCGTCGTGAGCGGCGTAGTTCAGCCGCGCGGCCAGCATCTCCGTCAGGGTTTTGACCACGCCCGCCTCGCACTCGGCGTAGCCGGCGGTCAGCGCCATGCGGCCATAGGCCTGCGGCTCCTTGGCCCAGGGCATGAGGCAACCGTAACGCTCGCGCGCCACGGCGGCCGCGTCAGGATTGACCCGGTCGAGATAGTCGAGGACGGCGCGGATCGAAGCGGAGAGATTGTACAGGTCCAGGCCGTAGAACCCGGTGCGGGCTTCCGCTGCGCGCTGCAGGTTCCACTCGCGCAGCCGTTCCAGGAACGCTTCGACGTCGGTGTTGCGCCACATCCAGGTCGGAAAACGCCGGAACGGCGGCTCGGTGTGCGCAGGCGTTGGGCGATCGCGCACATAGCGATCCAGGCTCGCCGCATCGGGCCAATCCGCTTCGGCGGCGACGATGCTGAAGCCATGCCGCTCGATCAGCCGCCGGGTGATCGCCGCGCGGGCGCGGTAAAACTCACTGGTTCCGTGGCTGGCTTCGCCCAGCAGGACGACGCGCGCGTCGGCGAAGCGGTCGAACAGCGCGCCGAATGCCGGGTCGTCGAGGTCGGGCAGGGGTTCGGCCGCCTCTCGTATGAGCTGCGGGATCGCAGGAGCCCGGACGGGCGCGCGAAAGCTGCGCGCCTCGGCCGGCCGGCGCGCGTGCGCCTCGTCGGTCCAGCCGTGCTCTCCGATCAAGGGCACGAACATCACCCCGCCGAGGTCCTCCTCCTCGAAATGCGACGCGTCGGTGCGCGTCACCCGGACCAGCCGTTGTTCGCGCTGGCTGGCGCCGACCGGCATGACGAGCCGTCCGCCGATGTCGAGCTGATCCTTCAGCGCCTGAGGGATCGACGGTCCGCCGGCGGCGACCAGGACGGCGTCGAACGGCGCCGCCTCCACCCATCCCAGAGTTCCGTCGCCGGTCTTGATCTGGACATTGTCGTAGCCGAGCCGTCGCATGCGCTGGACTGCCGAGCGCGTGAGCTGGTCGTGACGTTCGATCGCGTAAACCCGGTCGGCGATCCGGCTGAGCACCGCCGCCGCATAGCCGGAACCGGCGCCGACCTCCAGCACGACGTCGCCTGGACGGACCTTGGCGGCTTCAATCATCGCCGCGACGATGTAGGGCTGTGAAATCGTTTGACCCGCCTCGATGGGCAGCGGTGTGTCCTCGTAGGCGAACTCCTGCAGCCCATCGGGAACGAAGGCTTCGCGCGGCGCGAGCCGCATGGCTTCAAGGACATGACTATCGGTCACGCCGCGGCGCGCGACCTGACGGTCCACCATCTTTTCGCGCTCTTTCGCCAGGTCAAGCATCACGGCCTCCCGCAGCGGCCTCGCAGGCCGGGAGCCTCGAGAGGCCGCGTTTCCGTTTCAACTCACGACCGGCGCCGCCGTTCCACCGTCAGGCCGGGTCTTGCGGCGACGCCCTGGCGACGATGGCGTCGAGATCAAGGCCGCGCGGGAGGAGGCCGAAAGCCCCGCCGCCCGCGTCGAACCGGCTCGCGATGAAGCCGTCGGCGACGAAGTCGGGCGCATGGCGCGCGAGAAGCGCCGCCTGCAGGGTCACCGTCAGAATCCGGCAGAAGCGGCGCAATTCTGATTCCGTCAGCTCGCCACGGCCGGCGGCGAGGACATCGTCGATCCGCGCATCCAGTCGTCCGTCGGCGCCGCGGGCCAGCGTCAGTTCCGCTTCCAGCGCGTCGATCGCAGCCGGTTCGCGCCGGATCGCACGCAGAACGTCGAGGCAGACGACGTTGCCGGAGCCTTCCCAGATCGAATAGACGGGAAGTTCGCGGTAAAGGCGCGGCATGCCGCTGTCCTCGACGTAGCCGTTGCCGCCCAATACTTCCAACGCCTCGGCCGCCAGTATCGGACCGCGCTTGCAGACCCAGAACTTGGCCGCCGCCGTCGCCAGCCGGCGCAACAGGCCCTCGGCGGGATCGTCCTGGGCGTCGAAAGCGCGCGCCAGCCGAAACGCGAGCGCGGTCGCCGCTTCGGTTTCGAGCGCCATGTCGGCCAGCACGTTGGTCATCAGCGGCTGGTCGACTAACCGCTTCTGAAAAACCGTTCGATAGTTTGCGTGATGCACCGCCTGCGCCAGCGCCTGGCGCTGCACGCCTGCGGACGCGACCACGTTGTCCAACCGCGTATAGCCGACCATCTCGAGGATGGTCGCGACGCCGCGGCCCTCTTCCCCGATCATCCAGGCCAGAGCGCCCTCGAACTCGACCTCGCTCGACGCATTCGAGCGGTTGCCGAGCTTATCCTTCAGCCGCTGCAGGCGCAGCGCGTTGAGTTCGCCGTCGGGAGTCCACCGGGGCATGAAGAAGCAGGAGAGTCCGCCCGGCGCCTGGGCCAGCACCAGGAAGGCGTCGCACATCGGCGCGGACATGAACCACTTGTGGCCGGTAATGCGATAGGCTTCACCCGGCCCGCCGATACCCTCGGGCATCGCGCGCGTGATATTGGTGCGCACGTCGCTGCCGCCCTGCTTCTCGGTCATCCCCATGCCGATGAGGGCGCCGGTCTTCTCCGCCGCCGGCCGATGCGCCGGGTCGTAACGCCGCGACTGGATCTTCGGCAGCCAGGCCTGGATCTCCGCCGGGGCGCGCCGCAACACCGGGATCGCGGCATAGGTCATCGAGATGGGGCAGCTCGTCCCCGCCTCCACCTGTCCACTCATGTAGAGGCCGGCGGCGCGATGGACATGGGCGCCCGGCCTGGGATCGGACCAGGGCGAAGCATGGATCCCCTGCGCGACCTGCAACGTCATCAGGGCGTGGTAGGCGGGATGGAACTCCACCCAATCGATGCGCCGGCCGTAGCGGTCGAAGGCGTGCAGGCGCGGCGTCTCGCGATTGGCCAGGGCGCCGAGCGCCAGCGTCTCCGGCGATCCCAGGGTCGCGCCATAGTCGGTCAGGTTTTCGACCGCCCACGCCGCGCCGTCGCGTGTCACCGCCTCGGCCAGCGGCCGGTCGGAGGTGAAAAGATTGTAGCCCTCGAGCGGCGGGGCCTGGTTGAGGACCTGTTGGGTCATGCCGGGTTCTACGCCAACGCCCGGCCCCCGGGCGAGGGTCCGATCCCCGGTCCCCTTGCCCGATATCGCAACACGATATATCCACGGCCAAGCCGCCGCTCCCCCTGCGGCTTCCAAATCTTAAAGGTCCTGCATGTCCCCCCTATCGGGCGGCGCCGCCCGTGAAACCGCCGCGCCTCCGTTTGTCCGCACCGAGCGCCGGCGTCTCGGCGACTTCACCGCCGATCTGAGGATCCTGATGCTGGCCGCCATCGCGGCGGTCATCGGCGCGGCGAGCGCGTTCGCGGCGTGGGCGTTGCTGAAGCTGATCAACGTGGTCGGCAACCTCGTCTGGTTCGGGCGGCTGGACACCGGCATGGTGTCCCTCGCGCACGCGCATCGCGGCGTGTGGATGGTGCTGGCGCCGACGCTGGGCGGGCTGATCATCGGCCTGATGGCGCGCTACGGCTCGGAGAAGATTCGCGGCCACGGCATTCCCGAAGCGATCGAGGCGATCCTGACCGGCGAGTCTCGCATGTCGGGACGCGTGGCGATCTTGAAACCCCTGTCCTCGGCCATCGCCATCGGCACCGGCGGGCCGTTCGGCGCGGAAGGCCCGATCATCATGACCGGCGGCGCGATCGGGTCGCTGTTCGCACAGCAGTTCCACCTGACTGCAGCGGAACGCAAGACCTTGCTGGTGGCCGGCGCCGCCGCCGGCATGACGGCGATCTTCGGCACGCCCGCCGCAGCGGTGCTGCTCGCGGTCGAACTGTTGCTGTTCGAATGGAAGCCGAGAAGCTTTCTGCCGGTCGTCACCGCGGTGATCGCGGCGTCGTGCTTTCGGCCCTGGCTGTTCGGTCATGGACCGCTGTTTGCGCTGCAGTCGATCCCGACGATGAGTTGGAGCGTGCTCCTGATCGCCGTCGGCGTCGGCGTCGCGGCGGGTCTGCAGTCGGGGCTGCTCACGCGCCTTCTCTACGCCTGCGAAGATCTGTTCGAGCATATTCCAGGGCATTGGATGTGGCGCCCGGCGATCGGCGGTGTCTTCGTCGGCGTCGGCGGCCTGATCGAACCGCGCGCGCTCGGCGTCGGCTACGACGTGATCGGCGACATGCTGGCCGGGCGGCTGCGCATCGGGGAGGCGGTATTGATCCTGGTGGTGAAGGCGGCGATCTGGCTGGTGGCGCTGTCGTCGGGAACGTCGGGCGGCGTCTTGGCGCCGTTGCTTATTCTCGGCGGCGCGCTCGGCGTGATCGAGGCGCACTGGCTGCCGGGCGACCCCGGCTTCTGGACGCTTGTCGCCATGGCCGGGATGATGGGCGGGACCATGCGCGCGCCCTTGACCGGCGCGCTGTTCGCCGTTGAGCTGACCGGCCAGGGCGCGGCGATCCTGCCGATGCTGGCGGCGACGGGCGCGGCCTACGGCGTGACGGTGCTGTTGCTGAAGCGCTCGATCCTCACCGAGAAGATCTCGCGCCGCGGCCTGCATCTGACGCGCGAATACAGCGTCGATCCCTATGAGGTAATGCGCGTGTCGGAGGTGATGGCGAAACCGGCCGACACCTTGCCCGCGAGCATGAGCGTCGACGACGCGGTGCAATTCTTCTCGTCCGAAGAACACCGCCACAAGTCCTACCCCCTGGTCGACGACGCCGGTCGCCTGCGCGGGATGATCGCGCGCGCCGACGTGCTGCGCTGGCGCCGCGAGGGCGGCCATTCCGACGCGACCCTGTTCGATGTGGGATCGGATTCCGATTTGGTGGTCGGTCATCCCGACGACCTGGTGGGGACGCTGGCCGACCTGATGGTCGCCGCCGACCTCGGCCGCGCGCCGGTGGTCGAGGACGGCACCGACCGCGTCGTGGGCCTGGTGGCGCGGAAGGACCTGCTGAAGATCAGAAGCCGCACGCTCGCGCCCGAGACGGTGCGCAGCAAAGGCAAGCGAAGGCGCAAGACAGTCGCCGGGGATATTGCGCCGGCAGCTACGGACTAGCCGTGTGAACGCAAGATTGATTCAGTAGCGTGACGATGCCGATCGATCTCCCGAAGCCCCGCGTCGGCAAGGCCATTGCTTTGCTTCTGGGATTGCTTGCGCTCGCCATGGTCGGCCATTTCGCTGGTTCGACGTTAGACACGACGACGGAACTTACGCCCAACCACGATGAATACATCAATTACTACTTTGTCGCCGCCGGCGCGGGCGGGCTCGTAGCGGCGGCGCTCGCAGTCCGGTTTTCGAAGGATTGGTCGCTGTGGCGACGCGCTGTTATCGTGCTTGGATCGCTTCTGATCGGCGCTCTGGCGGTCGTCCAGGTCTTATCGCCGGTCGCGGATCTCGTCGAAGGGATGATCGATTTCCCCGCCGGCAAGACGCGGACCTTTCCGGCTCTGCTCGTTCTGTCCCGCGCCTATCACAACCACCGCGGCGCCCGAATCCCCGAGGGTTGGCGCGTCCAAACGACTCCTGTCTGGTCCGATCTCGAAATCACCAAGGCTGATTACAACTTCATGCTGGCCCATCAGCGGACCGGTGATCGGTCGCGAAACCCCGACGAGATATCGAGCGATGGCTACTTCTGCGGCCGGGTGACCTTGCAACAAGCCGGCGATGCGGTTCGAGTTCTGCACGCAGGCTATCGAGCGCTACCCCCGGGAACGGTCATTCGTTGCCCACCTGCCGTCACGCAGGCATGGTCAGCCCAGGGAGCCCCGCAGAAATGGCCCAGACGTGTGGTCGTAGCTTGGCCCGTCGGACCGTATTAACGTCCACGATCTTTGAAGGCGGGAGGCGGTTGATTCGCACGGATTCTCCAGCGACAGCTCCGGCGAACGGCCTCCAGGGCCTGCCGCGCCTGATGCTGCGCCTGCTGCCGGGGTTCATCGCCTGCGGGGTGGTGGCGCTGGCGGCGACGGCGCTGCAGGCGGGCGAGAAGGCGCTGGTCGGGCGAGCGTGGGTGGAGAGCCTGGTGCTGGCCATCCTGATCGGCGCCGGGGTGCGCCTGTTCTGGCGTCCGGACCTGCGCACCGCGCCGGGGATCGCATTCACCGCCAAACCGATCCTGGAGTTCGCGGTGGTTCTGCTGGGCGCCTCGGTAAGCGCCGCGACCCTGTGGTCGATCGGGCCTTTGCTGATCGTGCTGATCGCCGTGGTGGTCGCGGTCGCCATCGCGCTCGGCTATGCGGTCGGCCGCATGGTCGGTCTGAAGTGGCGCATGGCGGCCTTGATCGCGTGCGGCAACGCCATCTGCGGCAACTCGGCGATCGTGGCGATCGCACCGGTGATCGGCGCCGACGGCGAGGACATCGCAACCTCCATCGCCTTCACCGCGCTGCTCGGTATTGTCGCGGTGGTCGCCATGCCTTTGATCGGCGTGTTCGCGCACATGGATCCTCTCCGCTACGGCGCCTGGGCGGGAATGACCATCTATGCGGTGCCGCAAGTGCTGGCGGCGACCTCGCCTCTGGGATCGGTGGCGTCGCAGACCGGTACGCTGGTGAAGCTCGTGCGTGTCCTGATGCTGGGGCCGGTGTCGGTGGCCCTATCGATCCTCATGCGACGGCGCGAGGGCGCCGCCGAAGGCGCGCGCCTGGACGTGCGCAAGCTCGTGCCTTGGTTCATCGTCGGGTTCCTGGCGCTGGCGGCGTTGCGCTCGCTGAGCCTGATCCCGCAACCCTTGCTAGCGCCCGCTGCTCAAGCCACCAATGTATTGACGGTGCTGTCGATGGCGGCGCTCGGCCTGTCGACGGATCTGCGCGCGGTGGCGCGCGCGGGGGTGCGGGCGAGTGCTGCCGCGACGGTGTGCCTGTTCATGCTGGCCGCCATCGCGTTTGGCGCGGTCGCGCTGCGCGGCCTGTTCTAGCCGGCGTAGGCTTTCACGAACAGACCCACGGTCAGCACCAGGCCGATGGCGACCACCACGCCGCGCAACAGCTTTTCGTTTACGCGCCTCAGCAGCACGCCGCCGAGGACGCCGCCGACGAGGGCGCCGGCGCAGGCGATCGCGGCCTGCTCCCATTTCACCTGGTGTGAAAACAGGAAGATCACCACCGCGGACGCGTTCATGACGCCGGCCAGTACGTTCTTTGTTGCGCCCGCGGTTCGCACCGCCTGACCGGCCAGAGTCAGCGCCGCCAGCATGAGAAACCCGATGCCGCCGCCGAAATAGCCGCCGTAGACGGCAATGCCGAACTGAGCCGCGCCCGCCGCCCACGGCCCGAGCACCCGCGCGTTCTTGCGCGGAAAGAAGCTGCCCCAGGTGAACACACCGGTGGCGAACAGCACGAGCCAGGGCACCAGGAGCGCGAAGAACGACGCCGGCGTCGACAGCAAAAGCAACGCGCCGACGACCCCGCCCGCGAGGCTGAGGATAACCAGCATGCGGAACGACAGCCCCTCGGCGCCCTCGACCAGCTTGCGTCCGGTGAGGCCGGTCGCGACCTGGCCCGGGAACAAGGCCACCGTCGAGGTGATGTTGGCGGCGCGCGCGTCCATGCCGGTGAACATCAGGGCCGGCAAGGTGATGAACGACCCGCCTCCCGCCAGCGCGTTCTGCGCCCCGGCCCAGAGCGCGGCGACGAACAGGATGATCAGCGGCGCCGGGCCGTGGGCGAGATCGGGCATGGCCGCTCTCTAACCGAAGCCGCGCAAGGGCGCGAGGCGGGATTCGCGCCTCACGCGCACCGCGGCGCCACACAGCTTCCACGGCGCCGCCCGAATTTCGCCGTTCGAAGCGCAGCCATTGGTGGCGATACCGGGGTTATCCGACCCTCTAACCCCGTTCGCCACGCGTCTGCGTAGCAAGAGGGTCCGGCCGGTTTCGGCCAGGGAGAACGCCGCTTCGGCGAGGAGGGGATTATGACGCGATCGAGATCTCTCGTTTCCACGGCGGTCACAGTGCTGACCGCGGTGTCGCTGACGGCCTCGAGTTGGGGTGTCGCGCCGGCTCTGGCGCAGCCCCGGATGTTGGATGGAACGCCGACCGCACAGGCCTGCGCGCAATTCGGTTACATCCTGAACGAGGACAGCAGCGGATACATAGATGGCCGCGCCGGCGGCGTGCAGGTGCAGCCGCGTCAGTACTCGCGATCGGTGATGATGGCGCCGCCGCCACCCGCTCCTCCTCCTCCTCCTCCTCCGCTACGACCTCTATCTGCGGCGGCGGGCGCCACGAGCCCGAATTCGGTCGCGGAGGTCGTCGTCTCCGGAGGCCGCATTTCGCAGCCCATCCCTCAGGTCGGCATCGTCGGCGGCGCCAATGCCGCGGATGCTAACGGCGACGTTCAGTTCTACTTCAACTACAACAAGTCCCAACCACGCGCCGGCGATGTGGAGACCGAGAAGTATCCGCACGCCGTGATCAACGGCGTCCACGAGGCGCAGGCCGATCCTGTCTCGACCTTTTCGATCGATGTCGACACCACCTCCTATTCCAACGTGCGCCGCTTCCTCAACGACGGACAGCTGCCGCCGCATGATGCGGTCCGCGTCGAAGAGCTGGTGAACTATTTCCGTTACGACTATCCGCTGCCGCAATCGAAGGACGAACCGTTCAAACCGTTCGTCGCCGTCGCGCCTTCGCCGTGGTCGAAGGGGAAGGAAATCGTGCACATCGCCCTGCAGGGCTACGACCTGAACCGCGAGCAGCGGCCGCCGCTCAACCTGGTGTTCCTGATCGACACCTCGGGCTCCATGGACGAGCCCGACCGCCTGCCGCTGGCGCGCCAGGCGCTGAACGTGCTGATCGACCAGTTGCGGCCGGACGACCGCGTGGCGATGGTGGCCTACGCCGGTTCGGCCGGTGAGGTGATGGGGCCGACGTCGGGCGCGCAGAAGCTCAAGATGCGCTGCGCACTCGCAAGCCTGGAGGCGGGCGGTTCGACCGCCGGCGGCGCCGGCCTGGCGCTAGCCTACAAGCTGGCCCACAAAACCTACCGCAAGGGCGCAGCCAACCGCGTGATCCTGATGACCGACGGTGACTTCAACGTGGGCGTCGCCGATCCGTCGAAGCTGCAGGACTTCGTCGCCGAACAGCGCAAGACCGGCGTTTATCTGTCAGCCTACGGCTACGGCCGCGGCAACTACAACGACGTCATGATGCAGACTCTGGCGCAAAACGGCAACGGGACGGCCGGTTACGTCGACAGTCTCGACGAGGCGAAGCGGCTGTTCCGCGAAGATTTCTCCAGCTCCGTCTTCCCGATCGCCGACGACGTGAAGATCCAGGTGGAGTTCAATCCCGCGCGCGTCGCGGAATACCGACTCATCGGTTACGAGACGAGGCTGCTGAACCGCGAGGACTTCAACAACGACAAGGTCGACGCCGGCGAAGTCGGTTCCGGCGCATCGGTGACCGCGCTCTACGAGATCACGCCGGTCGGCGGCCCCTCGGCGGTCGATGCTCTGCGCTATCAGACCTCGGCGCCAGCGAAGGCGCAGGGCAACGAGCTCGCCTATCTGAAGGTGCGTTACAAGCTGCCCGGCGAATCGACCTCGCGTCTGATCGAGCGCCCGATCACCGACGCGGACGCGACGGCCGATCTCGACGCGGCGCCCGACAGCACGCGTTGGGCGCTGGCGGTCGCGGCCTACGGCCAGAAGCTGCGCGGCGATCCCTGGGTCGGCGACGGCTTCGGGTGGACCCAGATCGAGACGTTGGCCGAACACACGGGCGGTCGCGACGCCTACGGTCTGAAGGCGCAGTTCGTCGCCCTGGTGCAGAAGGCGGGCTCGGCGAAGTCCGTGAACGAGGCCGACGCGGAATAACTCAGACGTCGAACTTGACGCCTTGGGCGAGGGGCAGGCTGCGGGAGTAGTTCAGGGTCTGGGTCTGGCGGCGCATGTAAGAGCGCCAGGCGTCTGAACCGCTCTCGCGGCCCCCGCCGGTTTCCTTCTCGCCGCCGAAGGCGCCGCCGATCTCGGCGCCGGACGGTCCGATGTTGACGTTGGCGATGCCGCAGTCGGAGCCCGCGGCGGAGAGGAACTGCTCGGTCTCGCGCACGTCGTTGGAGAAGATACACGAGGACAGGCCCTGGGGCACGTCGTTCTGCATCGCCAGCGCGTCTTCGAACTTGTCGTAGCTCAGCACATAGAGGATCGGCGCGAAGGTCTCTCGTTGCACCACATCGCTTTGTCTGGGCATGAGGATGATCGCGGGCTCGACATAGGCGCCGCCGAGATTGGTGTCGGCGCGTTTGCCGCCGACCACAACTTCGCCGCCTTCGGACTTCGCCTGGGCGACGGCCTTTTCGAATCCTTGTGCCGAGACTTCGTCGATCAAGGGACCGACCAGCGTGCCGCTTTCCAGCGGATCGCCGATGGGCAGGGTCGCATAGGCCTTGCTCAACCGCTCGACGAGGCTGTCGGCGATGCTGTGATGCACGATCAGGCGGCGAAGGCTGGTGCAACGCTGGCCCGCGGTGCCGACCGCGGAGAAGGCGACCGCGCGCACGGTCATGTCGATGTCCGCGGTGGGCGCCACGATCATCGCGTTGTTGCCGCCGAGCTCCAACAGCGAACGGCCGAAGCGTTCGGCCACCTTGGGTCCGACCGCCTTGCCCATGCGGGTCGAGCCGGTGGCGGAGATCAGCGGCACGCGGTGGTCGCCGACCAGCGCCTCGCCCACGTCGGCGCGGCCGATGACGACCTGCGACAGGTGCGCGGGCGCTGCGCCGAAACGCTTGGCGGCGCGTTCGAACACCGCCTGGGTCGCGAGCGCGGTGAGCGGCGTCTTCTCCGACGGCTTCCAGATCACCGGGTCGCCGCAGACCAGCGCCAGGGCCGCGTTCCACGACCACACCGCGACCGGGAAGTTGAAGGCGGAGATCACGCCGACGACGCCCAGAGGCTGCCACCGCTCCTGCATGTGATGGCCGGGGCGCTCGGACTGGAGGGTCAGGCCGTAGAGCTGGCGCGACAGGCCGGTGGCGAAGTCGCAGATGTCGATCATCTCCTGGATCTCGCCCAGGCCCTCCGAGCGGACCTTGCCGGCCTCCAGCGTGACCAGGAGGCCGAGGTCGTCCTTGGCCTTGCGCAGCTCTTCACCCAGCAGGCGGACCAGCTCGCCCCGCCGCGGCGCCGGGACCTCCCGCCAGGTCCGGAAGGCCTCCTGCGCGCGTTCGACCGCCTGGGCGACTTCGCCGGCCGTATTCTGACGAACCGACCCGATCTGGGCGCCGTCGATGGGGGACGAGACCAAAAGGTCCCCACCGGAAGCGGTTTCCTTGGAAACCCCAAGCCGATCAAGGATTTCGCCCACCAGGGCGGCGGTGTTCGCCATGTCTCGACTCCGGAATGCCGCCCGTCCTTGGCGGTAAAGCCTTCAGTGTTCAAGGCAGGAATCCCCTCCCCCAGATTCTTTGGCCAGACACACCGAACGCTAACCCTTGGCGGGGATACTCCCCGACCAAGACGGCGCGCGCGGACGGTCCAGAATGGCTAAAGCTCAATTCCACAAGAACCAGAAGGTGTGGGTCGACACGGTCGGCACCTGGGCGGTGATCGAAAAGGTGGTCCCGGTCTGGGCCAAGGGCTTCGACGAGCCCGTGCGCATCACCTACGAGGTGGGCCTGGGCCGCGATTTCCTGTCCCACGAGCTTGAGCCCGAACGCCGCGACACCGCCGAAGTCGCCGTCGAGGCCGGCAACTGGCGGATGCTGCGCGCCAAGAACAAGTGGCAGCAGCCGGAAGACTGCGGCCATCACCCCTTCCCCGGCAGCTATCCGGTGGTGGTGACCGACGCCAACGACTGGGGCGGCTGGCGCGTGCCGGGCGCGGAATACGACCGCGACCCCTACAAGATCGAGTTCCAGGGCCGCCTGATCACCGCCGCGCCCAAGCTGATGCACCTGGCTCAGGCGATGGTCGCCGCGGTGCGCGATTCCCACGGCGACGCTCCGCCGGAGATGATGCGGATGGCCGAGGTGGCCCAGGAAATCCTGGACGCCGTACAAAGCTCCGACTCCCCGCCGCCGCATGCCCTTCCGTCGGAAGAGCATTCACACGCCGCTGAATAAGCTGTCGCGGCCTTAACCTGAGTTGAGGCGTGCTCATCACACGCGTCTCGGTGTTCGCACCGATTTGAGCCGGTCGCGCTAGCAAGCCGCGCGGCGGTGGGCCAAACAGTGGGCCCTCGCCGCCCGGAGCCGTCCATGCGTACCGAAACCCCCGCCCCCATCCGCCTGGACGAGTACCGCCCGCCTGCCTTCCTGGTGGACGAGGTCAGCCTCGATTTCACGCTGGAACCGAAAGCCACGCGGGTCCGCGCAAAGCTCAGCATGCGGCGCAACGACGGCGATCCGGCGCAGCCTCTGTTCCTGAACGGCGAACGTCTCAAACCGGTCAGCTTCGCCATCGATGGGCGCCCTCTCGAGGAGAAGGAATACATTCTCACCGACGAAGGCCTGACCCTGGTTTCGCCGCCGAACGCCTTCACCCTCGAAACCGAAGTCGAGATCGATCCCGAGGGCAATACCGCGCTCGAAGGGCTCTATATGTCGGGCGGCCGCTTCTGCACCCAGTGCGAGGCGGAGGGCTTTCGCAAGATCACCTTCTTCCCCGACCGTCCCGACGTGCTGGCGCGCTACACGGTGCGCATGGAGGCGGACAAACAGGCCTGTCCGCGGCTGTTGTCGAACGGCAACCTGGTCGAGCACGGCGATCTCGACGGCGGGCGTCACTATGCGGTGTGGCGCGATCCCTTCCCCAAGCCCTGCTACCTGTTCGCGCTGGTCGCGGGCGTGCTCGACGAACTGGCCGACGATTTCACCACCATGAGCGGGCGCAGGATCGATCTGCGCATCTATGTCGATCCCGGTCAGGCGTCGCGCGCGGCCTATGCGATGGACTCACTGAAGCGCGCCATGAAGTGGGACGAAGAGACCTATGGCCGCGAGTACGATCTCGACCTGTTCATGATCGTTGCGGTGCGGGACTTCAACTTCGGCGCCATGGAGAACAAGGGGCTGAACATCTTCAACTCCTCGCTGCTGCTGGCCGACGCAGCGACGGCGACGGACGTGGATTACGAGCGCATCGAGGGCGTGGTCGCGCACGAATATTTCCACAACTGGACCGGCGACCGCATCACCTGCCGCGACTGGTTCCAGCTGTGCGTGAAGGAGGGCCTGACCGTCTTCCGCGACCAGGGATTTTCCGCCGACATGCGCGGCCACGCGGTGCAGCGGATCAAGGAGGTGCGCAACCTGCGCGCCCGCCAGTTCCCCGAGGACCAGGGTCCGCTGGCCCATCCGGTGCGGCCGTCGAGCTATCTGAAGATCGACAATTTCTACACCGCCACCATCTACGACAAGGGCGCCGAGGTGATCCGCATGCTGCGTGAGATCATCGGCGACGAAGCGTTTCGTCGCGGCATGGACCGTTATTTCGAAAGCTTCGACGGCCAGGCGGTGACGGTCGAGGATTTCATAAGCTGTTTCGGCGACGCTCTGGGCGACAGGCGCGACGACTTCTTCCGGTGGTACGGCCAGGCGGGCACGCCGGAAGTGAAGATCGAGTGCGACTATGATTCCGCTGCACGCTCGGTCTCGCTCACGCTGAAGCAGGCGACCGCGCCGACGCCCGGTCAGGCGGAAAAGCGCGCGCTGCCGATCCCGATCCGGATCGGCGTGCTCGACCTCGACGGCCGGGTGCAGCGCTTCCGCCCCGAGGGCCAGCCCGAGACCGACGAGCTGTTGCTCACGCTCGAAGAGGGCCAGCGCACCATTCGCCTCGAAGGAGTCGAGCGGCCGCCGGTGCTGTCGGCGCTGCGCGGGTTTTCCGCGCCGGTGAAGCTCGCGTTCAAGGAGGCCTCCGACGACCGTTTCGTTCGCCTCGCCGCCGATCCCGACCTGTTCAACCGCTGGGAGGCCGGCCAGACCCTGGCGCGCGACCTGATCCTCGCCCGCGCCACCGGCAAACCCGACACCGCCGGCGAGAAGCGCTATGCCGAGGCGCTCGGCCGCGCCATCGCGGGCCAGTCCGCGGATGCGGCGTTCAAGGCGCTGTTGCTGCATCCACCGATCGAGCAGGACTTGGCGCTGGAGATGGCGCCGGCCGATCCCGCCGCAATCCACGCCGCCCGCGACGCCCTGCGCGCCGCCATGGCAGACGCCCTGGCCGCCGAACTCGAGCGCATCCACGATGATTATGGCGTCGCGGAAACCTTCTCGCCGGACGCCGAGAGCGCCGGGCGCCGGGCGCTGCGCAACGCCGCCATTGAGGTGCTGGCGGCGCGGGGATCCGACGCCGACCGGGCACGCGCCCGCAAGCACGTCGAGGACGCGCGCGACATGACCGCGGCCATGGGCGGGCTGACCGCGCTGATGCTGCTGGGCGGCGAGGATTTCGACCGCGCGCTCGAAGCCTTCTACGATCAGTGGAAGAACGAGCCCCTGGTCATCGACAAGTGGTTCTCGATCCAGGGCCGCGCGCCCGACGAAGGCGCGCTCGGCCGCGTCATCGGCCTGACGGCGCACCCAGCCTTCGACCTGAAGAATCCCAACCGGTTCCGCGCCCTGGTGCAGAACTTCGCGGTGAACAATCCGGTGCGGTTCCACGATCCGTCGGGCGCCGGCTATCGCTTTTTGGCGGACCAGATCCTGGTGATGGACGCGCTCAATCCGAACATCGCCGCGCGCCTGATCGAGCCGCTCGGCGGCTGGCGCCGCTACCGCCCCGAGCTGGCGGCAAAGATGCGCGCCGAGCTGGAGCGTATCGCCACACACCCCGGCATCTCCAAGAACGTCTTGGAATTGGCCGCTAAGTCCCTGGAAACCTAGGGCGCATAAGCGGTCGACAGGTTGCGCCGACGCACCTTACCCTTCGAGAATCGGTTCGAATCACCAGAGTGGGGCAAAGGTGGCCGAAGGCGGTCGGGTCACCGGACGAAAGCGAGGGGCTGAGGGTTCGGACCCCACCCAGCGCTTCGGTGCGGTCACGCCTCTGTGGGTGTGGGTGGCGATCTTCGCGATCGCCTTCTCGGTCGTCGCCTATACCGTCTTCTTCGCCAAGCGCTTCGACACAGACGCCGTCGGCAACGGCGCCATTGCCCACGGCGTGCGGTACGAAGCCGAACTCGACGCCGCGCGCGCGTCCGCGGCGCTGTCGGGTGTCGAAGCGTCGCTGTCCGCCGGCGCCGACCTGTTGTCGCGCCATCCCGACCGTCCGCTCGACGGCGCCGAGACCGCGCTGAAGGCGACGGAAGGCCGCGCCCTCGCCACCGCACTCGCCACGCCGGAGTCGGTGCTGACGGAAACCGGTCACGCGGACGGCGCCGCCTGGCGACAGGTCGCCGCGCACGCGGCGCACGCGCACGGCGTCTGGATCGAAGCTGAGGGCGGCTATCTCTACGTCGCAAAGGCGGTCGGCGGCGATGAACGGTTGATCGCGGCCCTGCCGCCGGTGAAGCTGACTGCGGCCCACAACGGCGTCGTCGCCCTGGCGAGTGCGGACGGACGCATCGTCGCCGCATCGGACCCGTCGCTGGTCGGCGCGCCCACCGACAAGCTCGGCCTGCCTGCGGACAAGATCGGGTCCGCCGTGCATGACGCGTTGTCGTTCAGCGGCAAGACCGAAGCGGGCGAGGCCTTCACCGCATCGGCGGCCGCCAGCGATGACGGCGCGCTGATCGCGATCTCCGCGGCGCCCACGCCGCATCCAGGCCTGACGCTGGCGTCGGTGCTGAACGTCATGCCGCTGATCGCGCCGATGACGCTGGGTCTGGTCCTGGTGCTGGTGATCTGGCTGCAGGCGCGCCGCGCCGAGGCGGCGCGCAAGGCCTATGTCGACACCGAGCGCAGATTCCGTTCGGCGGTGGAGGCGGCGCGCTGCGGCGTGTGGGAATGGGACCTCGCCGACAACCGCGTCTACGTCTCTGACCTGATGGGCCAGATGCTGGGCTGGGAATCCGGGGGCCTGGTGGCCGGGGACGAGGTCCTGGCGCGCGTGGCGCCCGACCACCGCGATCGCGTGCTGCAGGCGCTGAAGAGCGCCGCGCTTTACGGCGCCTTCGACGTGTCGTTCCGCGTGCCCCGCGCCGATGGTCGCTCGACCTGGATCGACGCGCGCGGTCAGGCGCTGGCGGACAAGGCCAACGAGTACAACCGTATCGTGGGCGTGGCGCTCGACGTCACCGACGAACGCATCGCCCAGGCCCGTGCGCAGGCGGCCGAGCGCCGGCTGAAGGACGCCATCGAGAGCGCCAGCGAAGCCTTCGCGCTGTGGGACCGCCGCGATCGCCTGCTGCTGTCGAACAACAACTTCCGTCTCTGGTTCAACATGGATCCCCGGGTGCTGAAGCCCGGCGCGGCGCGCGAGTTGCTGATGAAGATCGCGCGCCTGACCATTTCACGCGAGAGCGATAACGACGAGAACGGCATGCGCGAGGCGGAGCTGCACGACGGCCGCTGGCTGCAGCTGTCGGAGCGGCGCACCGCCGACGGCGGCGTGGTGCTGACCGCCGCCGACATCACCGCGGTGAAGCGCCAGGAGGCCGCTCGCGCCAAGAACGAGGTCGAGTTGCAGCGCATGGTGCAGCGGCTGGAGCAGAGCCAGCATGCGCTGGAGGTGCTGGCGCGCAAATACGAGATCGAAAAGACCCGCGCCGAGGCGGCGAACCGCGCCAAGAGCGAATTCCTCGCCAACATGAGCCATGAACTACGCACGCCGCTGAACGCCATCAACGGCTTCTCCGAAATCATGGTGGGTGAGCTGTACGGGCCGCTGGGCGACCGGCGCTACAAGGAATATGCGTCGGACATCCTGATGTCGGGCCAGCATCTTTTGGCGCTGATCAACGACATCCTCGACATGGCCAAGATCGAGGCGGGCAAGCTGAACCTCAGGTTCGAATTCATCTCCATCGACGAGGTGGTCGAGGATGCGCTGCGCCTGATGCGCAATCGCGCCGAGGACGCGGGCCTGATCCTGGGTTCGGACCTCGCCGCCACGCCGGAGATCGAGGCGGACTACCGCGCTTTGAAACAGGTGCTGCTGAACCTGATCTCCAACGCGGTGAAGTTCACCCCGCGCGGCGGCGCGGTCACCGTGCGCGCCGAAGCGATCGGCGCGGAGCTGGAGCTCAGCGTGCAGGACACCGGCATCGGCATCTCGCGCGAGAACCTGGAACGCTTGGCCCAGCCGTTCGAACAGGTCGAAACCCAGCACGCCAAGACCACCCAGGGCACGGGCCTCGGCCTTGCCCTCACCAAGTCGCTGATCGAGATGCACGGCGGTCGGCTGCGCATCGACAGCGAGCCGGGCATGGGCACGATCGTGCGCGTATCGCTTCCGATCCGGCGGCGGCCGCAGACAGACGCGTACGCGGCCTGATCAGTCCTTGCTGGTAATGGTGCGCTTGAGGTGATGCGGGCGCGCCTTCAGGCCCTGGGCGAGTTTGGCGCGCTGGTCCGGCGTCATATTGACCATATAGTCAAGCACGGCGTCGTCGGACTTGGCGTGGCCGGTGGCTTCCTCGCCGCGGGCCTTGGCCAGCAGGGCCGACACCGCGGCGCGGTCGAAGGTCGGTTTCGACGCGAGGGCGGCGGCCTGGATGCGATCCTGTCGCGCGGCGTCGAAGTCGGTGCGGATCGAGCCCGACCGCGCGCGCATGAAATTGCGCAGGTCCGCGTGCACCTTGGGATCGAGCGTGCGCGCGGCAATGGCGAGCTGGGTCGGCTGACGCAGCGTCCCCTCGTCGATCAGTCGCCGCCACTTCAGAAACGCCGCGGCGTCCGCGCACACGAGAAACACGTTGAGCAGGATCGACAGCGCCAGAAGGATCTTCAGGCCTCGGCTCATCAGAGGATCTCCGCGAGGTCGTTATCGGTCCAGCCGGCGTCCGCGTTGGCGGCGATGACGGTGTCGGTATTGGAGGTGGCGCTTACGCGGTCCATGGCCATAACGCCCAGGAGCGCGCCCGCGGCGCAGGCCGCGGCAAATCCGGCGCTTGGAATCCAGAACCACGCGTTGGCGCGGAGCCGTCGCGGCCGCGGTTGCGGAGCAAGCGCAATGACTTTCTGGCGCAGTTCATGGGTCGGTTGCGGTTGCGCGACCGACTCGAGCGCCGCGTCGATCATGCGCGCCTCGAACAGAAGGCGTTCGCTCTCGGTGCGATTGGCGGCGGCGTAGGCAACCGCTGCGTCGCGCTCGGCGGCGGGCCAGCGTTTGAAGTTCGCGCCGTAAGCGCTCGCGAGCTGTTCGAAACGGGACGCGTCCATCGCCTTATCCTTTCGACCGTCGGGCCGGCGCTTCATCCGCCAGTCCGGTCCGCAGCGCACGGCGGCCGCGCGAGAGCAGGCTCTCGAGGGCCTCGACACTGATGTCCATGAGGCGCGCGGCCTCGATGTTGGAGAGTTCCTGATAGTGACAAAGCACGATCGCCTCGCGCTGGCGCTCGGGCAGAAGGGCGAGTTGCGCGTTGACCCGCGCGCCGAGTTCGCGCTGTTCGAGACCTCGGTCCGCCAGCGGGCTCGGGTCGGGGCGCTCGGGCGTTTCGGCCACCGGTTCTTCGCGGCGGCGGCGCAGGCGGTCGTAGCAGAGGTTCAGGGCCACCCGGTGCATCCAGGTGTCGAAACGCGCGGCGCCCGGCTTCCACGCCGGGGCCTGCTTCCAGACCCGTAAGAACACTTCTTGCGCCACGTCTTCCGCCTCGAACCCATCGCCAAGCATCCGGCGGGCCAGTCCCAGCATGCGAGGAAGCTTTCGAGCCACGAAAGCCTGCACGGCCGCGGCGTCGCCGCGTCCGATGCGCTCCACCAGCTCCTCGTCAGGATCGGCCGTATCGCGTCCCAAGTCGCACCCAGGTCTCAACTCGAGCCGCTATCCTATCCGCCGGTTGAGCGATCGTCCCTCGTCGCTTGCTGTTTCCACCGGGCGCGGCGTCGGCCGCGCCACCCCTTAGAACGGCGCCCCCCTGGTTTTCCGTCGGTTAGGCGTCGGGCGGGACGACCAGGGCGAGAAAGGCGGCGCGGGCTCGCGCGCGGGTCGCGGTGAGCCGTATCTCAAGCGCCATAAGGGATTCGCAGCCGCCGGCGCGGGCAAGACGACGTTGATAGGGTTCCGGTTCGAGGCTGGGATCCGTGCGGGATTCGACCGCCGCGCGGGCGAGTTGAGCCAGGCCCTGCTGCAGGGCCCAGGCCTCGGCGAGGGGCTCAACCTGCGCCTGCGACACCTCGCCGCTGCCGACCAGGGCTGTAAACGCGTCGAGCACGCCGCGGCGCAAGGGTCGGTTCGGATCGGCCCCGGCGATCTGGAGGAACTGGGCGGCGAATTCGGCGTCGATCAGGCCGCCCGGCGTGCGCTTCATGTCCCAGAAGCCGTAGGGCGGCCGCTCCCGCTCCATCAGCCGGCGCATGTCGAGCACATCGCTCGCGGTCGCCGCCCGGTCGCGCGGCCGCCGGAGCGCCGCGTCGACGACGCCGGACACCGCGGCGCCGAACGCCTCGGTCGTGGACCAGACCACGCGCGCGCGAGTGAGCGCGAGCATCTCCCAGGTATCGGCCTCCTCGGCGTAATAGCGCTCGAAGCTGTTCAGGGTCACCGCGACCGGGCCCTTCGCGCCGGACGGCCTGAGCTGCATGTCGATGGTATAGAGCTCGCCCTCGGCCGTCGGCGCCGATAGAGCCGCGATCAGGCGTTGGGTAAAGCGAGAAAAGAACGTCTCCGCCGCCCAGCCCTTGCCGAGCGAGACTGCGTTCGGATCGCCCGGCGCATAGATGGTCATCAGGTCGAGATCGGACATGGCCGTCATTTCGCGCGAGCCGAGCTTGCCCAGCGCCAATACCGCCACGTCGCCCGCGAGCGCGCCGCCGATGCGCGCGGCTTCCTTCAGCGCCGCAGGCGCGAGGCCGCGAACGCAAGCCTGGGCGAGATCGGCATAGGCTTCGCCGGCGATGGTGGCGGTGGTGGTTCCGGAGATGATCTGGAAACCGATGCGGAACGCCTGTTCGCGGTGGATGCGACGCACCGCGTCCATGGACTCTTCGAAGTTGCCCCGCGCGGCTTCCTCGACGATCTGGGCGGTGACGCCGCTGTCTTCGCCGAGCGGCGCGAAAAAGTCGCGGTCGAGCACCGCGTCGAGCGCCGCGGGGCGTCGCGCCAGGGTGGAGGCGAGCTTGGGCGAGAAGGCCATAACCTCGACCAGCATGTCGAACAGGTTGCTGTGGGCGAGAAACAGCGACTGGATCTGCACGCCGCTCGACAGGGCGCTGAAGAAGGCGGCGAAGCGCGCGAAGGCGGCGTCCGGGGCCCCGGTCAGACGCACGGTCTCCAGCAGTTTCGGCGCGAGACGGGTGAACAGCTCGCGCCCGCGTTCGGTGCGGGTCGCGGGAATGCGGCCGTGGTGCCAGGCGCGGATGGTTGCCGCGACCTGGTGCGGGTTGGAAAAGCCCATGTGGGCGAGCGTGGCGAGGGTCTCCGGATCGTCGTCGACGCCGGTGAACACCAGGCTGCCGAGCGGCGAGGACAGGGGTTCGGCTTCGGCGAACAGTTCGCCGTAGCAGCGGTTCACCGTCTTCAGGGTGTCGGACACGCGCGCGTCGAAGCGGGAAAGGGCGTCTTCGCTGGAAAGCGCCGCGACCCGCGTCCGCGCCTCGTCGTCTTCCGGCAGGGTGTGGGTCTGTTCGTCCTCGAGCATCTGAATACGATGCTCCCAGGCGCGCAGGTCGCGATACGCGGTCGTGAGATCGCCGGCGACCGCGCCGAGCACGTGGCCCGCGGCGCGCAGGGCCTGGAGCGCGTCGAGGGTGCGCGGCGAACGCAGGCCGCGGTCGCGACCGCCGAGGATCAGCTGTTGGGTCTGGACGAAGAACTCGATTTCGCGAATACCGCCGGCGCCGAGTTTCAGATTGGCGCCCGCCGCCTCGAGCCGTTCGTCGGCGCGGTGGACATGGATCTGACGCTTGATCGAATGGACGTCGGAAATCGCCGCATAGTCGAGGCTGCGCCGCCAGACGAAGGGTTCGAGGTCCTTCAGGAACGCCCGCGCCCGCGCCGCGTCGCCCATCACCGGCCGCGCCTTGATGAAGGCCGCCCGCTCCCAGTTCTGGCCCACCGTCTCATAGTAATGCAGCGCCGCATTGGCGCGCACCACCGGCGGCGTCGTGGACGGGTCGGGCCGCAGGCGCAGGTCGACGCGGAACACGTAGCCTTCGGCGGTGCGCTCGGAGAGCAGGCTAGCCAGGGTCTGGGCGCAGCGATCGACGAAGGCCTGGGGCTCGACCTTGTCGGAAATCTGCAGCGCCTCGGGCTCGTAGAACAGCGACAGGTCGATATCGCTGGAGTAGTTGAGCTCGCCCGCGCCCCACTTGCCCATGGCGAAGCCGAACAATCCGGGGATCGGGCCTTCCGGCCCCACCGCGGGCGCGAGCAGGCGTCCCCTTTCCCGTTCCAGATGCGCAACGACGCAGAGCGCCGCCGTCACCGTCGCGTCGGCGAAACGCGTGAGGGCGCCGGTCACCGCCTCCAGGGACCACAGGTCGCCCAGGTCTGCTAGCGCGGCGAGCAGGTGCGCGTCGCTCTTCAGCAGGCGCAGGCGGCGCTTGGCGGCGTCCAGGTCGAGGGCATGAGCGCCCACGGCGAGCGTTGCGTCGATCAGATCGTCGAGCCTTGTTTCGGCGTCGGTTTCCAGAATGGCGCGCAGCCGCTCCGGCGAGCGGCGCGCGAGACTCGACAGATAGGGCGAAGCCGCGAACACCGGCGCCAGCGCGGGCCACGCCTGGTCGAGCATCGGGCGCCAGCCGGCGGCGGCGGCGGACTCGGAGAGAATCTCGAACGCACGTTCGGCGGCGGCGGCGTTGGTGATCGGTCCGCAGGGTCGGGTCAGTGCGGCGAGCGGCTCTGCCATCGCGTCAGAGCGCCGGCGGGAACACGAGCGCGGCGCGCAGGCCCGGTCCGTTGCCGTCCACCATGCCGGGGCCTTCGCTCAGTTCGAGGCGGCCGCCGTGCACCTCGGCCACCGCCTGCACCAGCGCCAGCCCCAGGCCGGAGCCCGATTTCGTGCGGCTGTTTTCCAGACGCACGAAGCGCTGCACCACCCGGTCGCGGTCGGCTTCGGGAACGCCGGGGCCGGTGTCGGTGACGGAGAACTCGATCTCGCCGTTGGAGCGGCGGCGCGTGCGCAGCATCACGGCGCCGCCCTTGGGCGTGTACTTCATACTGTTGTCGATCAGGTTGGCGAGCGCCTGCGCGATGAACTCGCGGTTGCCCTTCAGCATCAGGTTGCGCTGCACTTCGGCCTTGAAGTCGAGGCCCATGTCCTCGGATGCCGGCTCGTACAGTTCGGCCATGTCGGCGCCCAGGTCGCCCGCGTCGAACACCTCGGGATTGGGCGGCTCGCCCGCGGCGCGCAGACGCGAGATGGCGAGCACGGCGTTGAAGGTCTTCAACAGCTCGTCGGTTTCGTCCAGGGCCGTCACCACCGCGCTCTTGGGATCGATCTTGCCGGCCTCGGCGTCGAGCATGGCGACTTCGAGCTTGGCGCGCATGCGGGTGAGCGGCGAACGCAGGTCGTGGGCGATGGCGTCGCCCGCGTGACGGATCGAAGCCATGGACTGTTCGAGGCGCGCCAGCATGGCGTTCAACCCGATGGCCAGTTCGTCCAGTTCGTCGCCCCCGCCCCGGACCTTGGCGCGGGCGCCGATGTCGCCGGCCTCGACCGCGGCGACCACGCGATTCAACTCGCCCATGCTGCGTTCGACGTTGCGGCTGATCACCAGGCCGCCGAGCAGGCCCATGAACAGGACCAGCGCCCCGGCGCCCCACAGCGCGTGGGTAACGCGGTTGAGGTGCTCTTCCGCCTCGCCCTGATCGATGCCGACGAACAACGAGCCGCCGCCCGCGAGCGGGATCTGTTCGCCGCGCGCGCCCTTGCGCTGCACCGTGCCGGAGGAGTCGGTGTTGGTGACGGTGAAACTCTGCCAGGTCGGCTTGCCGTGGTAGCCGGTGATGGGGCTCGGCGAGATGTTGCCGGTCGATTTGCCCGTGGGGTCGGAATAGCGATAGAGGTACGAACCGCCGCGCAGGATGCGCTCGACCAGCGCTTCGTTCAGCGCGTCGCCGCCGCGCGCGTTGTAGATCGACTGAAGATCGTTCATCTCCAGCCGCACCTCGGTCGTTGCACGGTGCTCAGCTTCGTTGCGGGTGGCGACGTAGATGTAGGCGAGCAGCGCGCTCGACACCGCCGCGAACAGCGCCAGGAACAGCAGCGTCAGACGAAACGGCGTGCGCCGCAGCAGAGACGTGAAGCGCATCATCCCTCCCCTTCATGGGGAGGGTGGCCGCGAAGCGGCCGGGTGGGGAAGCGTTGTTCAAGCGCCGCCACAATCCGTTGAACAACGCCGTCGACGTTGTTCATGACCTCGGCGTTTCTGAAGCGCAGTGTCAAAAATCCGGCGCGGGTAAGCACTCGATCTCTTACCGCATCGTGTTCGGCTTGTACCGACTCCAGATGTTGAGCGCCATCGAGCTCCACAACGAGATGTCGGTTGAAGCACACGAAGTCGAGGTAATAGCCCTTGAATGGCGCTTGGCGACGGAGGTGATGGCCCTTGTCACGCAATTGCTTCAGTCGCGACCAAAGGCGCCTTTCGAAGAGCGTCGAGTTGTTTCGCAACTCCCTCGCCCGTTTCGTCGACACCGGCCTCCCCCCACCCTGTCGCTTCGCGACTGTCCCTCCCCATAAAGGGGAGGGTTACGCTTCCAACCGATACCCCGCGCCGCGGACCGTCTGCAGCATCGGGCGGTCGAAGCCCTTGTCGATCTTCGAGCGCAGGCGCGAGATGTGCACGTCGATGACATTGGTCTGGGGGTCGAAGTGATACTCCCAGACCTTCTCGAGCAGCATGGTGCGCGTGACCGACTGGCCGGCGTGGCGCATGAGGAATTCGAGCAGCTGAAACTCGCGCGGCTGCAGGTCGATGTCGGTCCCCGAGCGGGTGACGGTGCGCCCGATCAGGTCCATCTCGAGCTCGCCGACCTTCAGCACGGTCTGCACCGAGCCGGTCTCTCTGCGGCGCGCCAAGGCTTCGACGCGCGCCACCAGTTCGGCAAAGGCGTAGGGCTTCACCAGATAGTCGTCGCCGCCGGCCTTCAGGCCCGTGATCCGGTCGTTCACTTCGCCGAGCGCGGAGAGGAACAGCACCGGCGTCTGGTCGCCCTCGCGCCGCAGGGTTTCGACCATGGCCAGACCGTCGAGCTTGGGCAGCATGCGGTCGACCACATAGACGTCGAAGCCGCCCTTCTGCGCCGCAAGCAGGCCCTCGGCCCCGTCCGGGGCGTGGACGGGCTCGAACCCGGATTCGGTGAGGCCGCGGACCATGGCGGCGCCGGCCTCCAGGTCGTCTTCGACGATCAATACGCGCATGGGGTCCCTGATTCCCAAGGCTACGGTCGGACGAAGCCCGACGGAACGGATTCGCTCTCGGCCTATTTAGCCGGTTTTTCAAATGGATTCTTGGAAAGGTTTCCGCGCCTGCTCGGCGAACCACGGCTGCAGCCGGCGCAGGGCCTCCTCGACCAGGGGCGTCGAGACCGCGAAACTGAAGCGCATGAAGCGATGTCCCTCGACCGGGTCGAAGTCGACGCCCGGCGCGGCGGCCACGCCGGTATCGCGCAGCAGCCGCTCGCAGAAGGCCAGGCTGTCGTCGGTCAGATGGCCGACGTCGGCCCAGATGTAGAAGGCGCCGTCGGGCGGCGCGATCGAGGTCAGTCCCATCGCCGGCAGCGCCTCGAGCATGAGCCTGCGGTTGCGCCGGTAGGTCTCGACGTGACCCTCCAGTTCGTCATGGCAGTCCATCGCGACGAGGGCGGCGTGCTGGCTGAGCGACGGCGGCGTCAGAAACAACGTGCCGACGCAGGCGCGCGTTCTCGCGAGCAGATCTTCCGGCGCGACGACCCAACCGAGCCGCCATCCCGCCATGGAAAAGTATTTCGAGAAACTGTTGAGCACGATGCAGTCCGGCGCGAACTCGAGCATGGAGCGCGCGGGTTCGCCGTAACTCAGGCCGTGATAGATTTCGTCGGAGATGATGCGGATGCGCTTGGCGCGGCATACTTCGGCGATGGCGGCGAGATCGTGCGGCGCAATGATGGTCCCGGTCGGGTTGGCCGGGCTCGCGACGATGACCGCGGCGGGCGCCGGGTCGAGCGCGTCCAGCGCCTGCGGCGTCAGTTGAAAGCGCACGTTCGATCCGCACGCGATCTCCACCGGTTCGAGGTGTAGGGCGCGGATGACGTTGCGGTAGGCGACGTAGCCGGGCCGTGCGGCGGCGATGCGCTGACCGGGCTCGAACCCCGAGGTCAGCGCCAGCACCAACGCCGGCGACGCGCCGGAGGTCAGGACAATGCGCTCGGGGTCGATGTCGAGTCCATATTCGGACCGGTACCGAGCCGCGATGCGCTGGCGCAGCGGCGCACTCTCCCAATAGCCCATGGCGTCGGCGTCGAGCACGCGGTGCGCCGCATCGATCGCCGCCTTGGGCGCGCCGGTCGAGGGCTGACCGAACTCCATGTGGACGATCGAGCGGTCCTGCGCCTTCAGCTCGTGGGCGAGACCGCTGATCCTGAGGGCGTAGAACGGATCGACCTGTGCAGGCATGGTTGTAGCCCCCTAACGAAAGCGGCCACACCCGTCAGGATGTGGCCGGTCGCGCCGTTTGTTTGCGCCGTCTATTTCGCGGCGGGTTTTTCGAACGGAATCGTCACCGGGATATTGCGGCCGTCGCGCTGGACCAGCAACAGAACGCTGGGCCGGCCGGAAGCCTTCACCGCGCTGACGTCGGCGGCGAAATCCGCGACCCCGCTGATGGAATGGCCGTCGGCCATGACCACCACGTCGCCCGGACGGAAGCCCTTCTTGGCGGCTTCGGTGTGGGGAACCGTGCCGGTGATGACCACGCCCGTCGCGCCGGAGCCGAGGCTGTAGCGCTGGCGCGCCGCCGCATCGACCGGCGACACGTTCAGGCCCAGCACGTCCGGCGCCGCGGCCGGCGGTACGGCAGGCGAGGGTTTCGTCGTGGCCCCGCCGCTGTCGCGCGCGGCCAGCTCCTCTTCCGAAGGCCGCACGCCCGACTTGACCTCGAGCGAGAGCGGCTTGCCGGCGCGCAGCACGTCCAGGTGCAACACCTCGCCGACGCGGGCGAGCGCCACGCGGCGGGTAAGCTCGGTGTTGTCCTTCACCGGCTGGCCGTTAAGCTTGGTGACGATGTCGCCGACCTTGACGCCCGCGCGATCCGACGGTCCGCCCGGCACCACTTCGGTGACATAGGCGCCCGCGTGGTTGGGTAGGTTGAGGCTGGCGGCCATGTCGTCGGTGATGCTGGAGATCGTCACGCCGAGATAGCCGCGCGCGATCTTGCCGTTGGCGATCAGCTCCTTGGTGATCGAGCTGGCCACGTCGGCGGGGATGGCGAAGCCGATGCCGGCATAGGCGCCGTTGGGCGAATAGATCGCCGTGTTCACCCCGATCACCCGGCCGTAGATGTCGAAGGTCGGGCCGCCCGAGTTGCCCCGGTTGATCGGCGCGTCGATCTGGATGTAGTCGACATAGGCTTCACCGATGTCGCGCGAATAGGCCGAGACGATGCCGGCGGTGACCGTGCCGCCGAGCGTGAAGGGGTTGCCGATGGCGATAACCCAGTCGCCCACGCGCGGCTTGGCGCTCGATTCGAAGTCGACGTACTTGAAGTCGTGGCCCTCGACCTTGACCACCGCGAGGTCCGTCGCCGCGTCGCGGCCGATGACCTTGGCCTTCAGCTCGGTGTTGTCCTGCAGTTTGACGGTGATCTCGTCGGCGCCTTCGACCACATGGTTGTTGGTGACGATGTAGCCGTCCGGCGAGATGAAGAAGCCGGAGCCGGCGCCGAACTGTTCGGGCGCGTCCTGGCTCTCATCGTTACCACCGCCCTGACCACCCTGACCGCCCTGCCCCGGCTGGCCCGGCTGGTTGTACGGGAAGTTCTCGAAGCCAGGAATCTTGCGCAGCGCCTCGGCGTTGACCTTGGATCGTGTCTCGATCGAAACGACCGCGGGCGACACCTTGTCGACGATGTCGGCGAAGGTGATCGGCGCGCCGGGCGGCGGCGCCACGACGGCGGCCTTCACCAGTTGCGCGCTCTGGCTTTCCTGGGCCGCGGCCACCGGCCATTGCAGACCCGCGCCGGCCAGCGCCGCGCAGGCAACACCCGCGCCGGCGATAACACCGGCAATGAACGTCTTGTTTTTCAGCATCATCCTCTGAGCCGCACCTTTCGCGCCGCAACGCCAGCCCGGCGACCGGGCCCTCGAAGGGCCAACGCACTAGACCACATATAGTGGCAGGGCGCGCCCATAGGCGAGGGTTAGTCGTCGGTCGATTGATCGTCGCGATTTACCTGCAATGGGGTTGGGGCGAAACCGTGACGCTCGCCGACAGGACGAGTCAGTGCCGCCAGCGCTTCGGTCTCACGATCCGATAGCGGGGTTTCCGGCGGACGGGGGCTGCGCGCGCGAAGCACAAGGTAAACCCCGCCGGCGGCCAGGACCGCGAAGGGCAAGAGCCAGAGTGCGGCGTTCTCGGCGGAAAAGCTTGGCCGCAACAGGATGAACTGGCCGTAGCGCGCCACCAGGAACCGCTTGATGTCGGCGTCCGAGCGGCCGGCGCGGACCTGGTCGCGCACGATAGCGCGGAGGTCGTGGGCGAGGCCCGCTTCGGAATCGTCGATCGACTCGTTCTGGCAGACCACGCAGCGGATCTGCTGGAACAGGCGCCGCGCATGGGCTTCCTGGGCGGGATCGGCCAGGCGTTCGGAAGGATCCGAGGCGGCCGCCATCAGCCCGAGACTGAGCAGCGCGGCGAGGATCAGGCGCGCCCTCACGCCCCGGCGCCTTGCGGAACCGCGGCGGCGGAACGGCGGCCGACGGCGAGCCTCAGCCTGCGGTCGGCCAGTGAAATCAAACCGCCCAGCGCCATCAGGAGCGGCCCCAGGAAGATGAAGCGCACCCAGGGGTTCCAATAGGCGCGGATGAGCTGGCCCGGCTGGCCGTTGGCCGCGGGCCGGGTGTCGCCCGCGACGACGTAGAGGTCGCTCAGCCCCTCGAAGCACAGCGCGATCTTGGCGGTGGACTGGCGGTTGGCCGGATAGAAGCGGCGCTCGGGCTCGGCGTCGCAGACCGGTTGACCATGGCGGGTCACCCGAAGAACGGTGCGGTCGGCGGTGAAGTTGGGACCCTGAACGGCGTCCAGCCGATCCAGCGTCAGGCGGTATTCGCCGATCCGGAGATGGCCGCCGGGCGCGAGCACGTCCGCGGCCTCGAGCTTCCAGGCGGTCTCATAGGACGCGCCCATGACGAAGAGGCCAAGGCCGACGTGGGCCAGGGTCATGCCCCAGGCCCCGGTCGGGAGCGCCGCCAAGCGGCGCCAGGTCTCGATGAAGCTGCTGCGCCCGATGCGGCCGCGTTCCACCACTTCGCTGAGCGCGCCGGCCACCACCCAGGCGCCGAGTCCGACGCCGAGGGCAGACAGCAGCTGCTTGGGCTGGCTGAGGAGATAGGCGCCGAGCGCGCAGGCGACGCCGATGCCGCAGGCCGCGGCCAGGCGCTGCAGCACCCCGCCCAGGTCCGCGCGCTTCCAGCTCAGGAGCGGGCCCACGGGCAGGATCAGGAGGGCGACGGCCATGATCGGGACGAAGACGACGCCGTAGTAGGCGGGGCCCACCGAGATGGTCTTGCCGGTGATCGCCTCCACGATCAGGGGGTAGAGGGTGCCCAGCAGCACCGCCACGGCGACCGTGGCCAGGAACAGGTTGTTGAGAACCAGGCTCGCCTCACGGCTGATCGGCGCGAAGACCCCGCCCGGCGCGAACCGGGGCGCCCGCCAGGCGAACAGGGCGAAGCCCGCGCCGGCGGCCACACCGAGGATCACCAGCAGGACAGCACCGCGCTGGGGGTCGACGGCGAAGGCGTGGACCGAGGTCAGGACGCCCGAGCGCACCAGGAAGGCGCCCAGCATGGAGAAGCTGAAGGCCATGAGCGCCAGGAACACCGTCCAGCCGGCGAGCGCGCCGCGCTTTTCGGTGACGATGGCGGAGTGGAGCAAGGCGGTGGCCGCGAGCCACGGCATGAAGCTCGCGTTCTCGACCGGATCCCAGAACCACCATCCACCCCAGCCGAGCTCGTAGTAGGCCCAGAAAGAACCCAGGGTGATGCCGACGGTCAGCAGGCTCCACGCCGCGAGCGCCCAGGGCCTGACCCACCGCGCCCAGGCCGCGTCGACCCGGCCCTCGATCAGGGCGGCGATGGCGAGCGAGAACGGGATCGAGAGGCCGACATAGCCGGCGTAGAGGAAGGGCGGATGGATCGCGAGGGCGGGATCCTGCAGCAGCGGATTGAGCGAGCGGCCCTCCACCGGCGGGGCGGCGAGCCGCAGGAACGGGTTGGACGCGAAGACGGCGAAGCCGATGAACAGCAGGCCAAGCGCGCCCTGGCTCATCAGGGTCAGGCCCTTGAGGCCGCGGGGCAGGCGCTCGCCGGTCAGGGCCACCGCCGCGCCGTAGCCGGTCAGCGCCAGACACCAGAGCAGGAGCGAGCCTTCGTGGCCGCCCCAGACGCCGGCGATCTTGTAGATCAGCGGCTTGTCGGTGTGGGAGTTGGCCGCGACGTAGAGGATCGAGAAGTCCGAGGTCACAAAGCCCGCGGTCAGCGCCGCGAACGCCGCCGCCACCGCCAGAAACACCGCCGCCGCCGCCCCTTCGGCGGCGCGGCGCAGGGGCTCGGACCCCGTGATCCGGCCTGCCGCCGCCAGCGCTGTCTGGGCGATGGACAGCACGAGCGCGAGGATCAGGGAAAAGGCGCCGAGCTCGGCGATCATTCGCCGGGTCCGGGTGCGGCTTCAGGGCGCCACTCGCCGCGGGCCTTCAGGGCGCGCGCCACTTCGGGCGGCATGTAACGCTCGTCGTGCTTGGCCAGGATCTGGGTCGCCTTGAACACGCCGGTCGGCTGGAAGGCGCCCTCGGCGATGACCCCCTGCCCCTCGCGGAACAGGTCCGGCAGGTCGCCGGAATAGACCACGGTCGCGTCGGAGCGATGGTCGGCGACCTTGAAGCGGATCGAGCCGTCGGCCTGGCGCGCGACGCTGCCGCGTTCGACCAGTCCGCCCAGGCGCACGTCGCGCCCGACCGGCGCGGGATGCGTCAGGAGATCGCCGGGCGCGTAGAAGAAGGTGACCTGGGCCTGCATGGCGTAGAGCGATAGCCCGACGGCCGCGGCCAGCAACGGGGCTGCGGCGGCGACGATATAGAGCCGGCGGCGGGCTTTACGGGATTTGGGGAGCCAGGCCATGGACGCGAAAGGGGAAAAACCGGCGCGACCATAGCCCTTTGCGCCCGTCGCGCCAGGGTCACAGGACAAAAAGAAACGGCGGCTCTTTCGAGCCGCCGCCGGAGTAGTCTGATCCTTGCGGACCGATCTTAGAAGTCCGCGGTGATGCCCACGAAGATGGTCCGACCCAGGGAGTCGTACACCTGCGGATAGGTGTTGCCGTTGCCGAACGGCGGAGCCGAGATGCCGTAGCAGTTCGAGTCCACGATCGGCGGATCCTTGTCGAACACGTTGTTCACGCCCGCATGCATGGTGACGTGATCGCGGATGCGCCATTCGCCCGACAAGTCGAGGTAGTTGTAGGCCGGGATCGAACGGTCGGTGGCGATGCCGCCGTGCTTTTCCTGGAAGTCCAGATCGACGCCGGAGGTGTAGCGCCATTGGGCCGACAGGCTGACGTTCCACGGCGTGACCCAGGTCAGGCGCGCCTTGTGACGCCATTTCGGGGTCGGGGTGCCGCAGGTCGTGCCGAACAGACCCGCACAGTTCAAGCCGTTCGAACCGCTGTTGAGCAGGTCCGTGTCGGTGCCGACCAGGTTGAACACCAGCGAGCCGTGATCGCCCATGCCCCAGTCCGACAGAGCGACGCGGTAGTTGGCTTCCAAGTCGACGCCACGGGTGTGCAGCGTGCCGGAGTTGACCAGGTTCAGCGCAACGAAGCCGCCGGCGCCGAACACCTGACCCGAACCGGGCTGACGGTGGATCAGGGCGCAATCCGCCGCGTTGCCGCCGGCGCAGTCCGCGAAGACCGTCGTCAGCGGAAGCGTGGTGATCACGTTCTTCACCGAGATGTCGAACCAGTCGACGGTCAGGTTGAAGCCCGGCAGGAAGGTCGGCGTGAACACCGCGCCGACCGACTTGGTGGTGGAGTCTTCCGGCTTCAGGCTCGGGTTACCGCCGAACTGGGCCGCGCACTGCGACGAAATGCACTGCACGATCGTGCCGTACTGGCCCGCAGACACGCCGGTGGCGGCGCACTGCGCGGCGGTGAAGACCGGCGCGGAGCCCGCGCACGGATCGGTGCCCGCGACCAGGCCCGGCGTGATCGGCGTGAACAGTTCGTTCACGTTCGGCGCACGCACCGCACGCTGGAACGAACCACGCAGACGGAAGTCGGGAACGATCTGCCAGTCGAGGGCCAGCTTCTCGGCGTCCACGGAACCCGACGAGGAGTAGTCGGCGTAACGGTAGCCGCCTTCGAAGGTGATCTCCTTGGCGAACGGCGCGTCCTGAACGATCGGGACCCGCACTTCGCCGAAGACTTCCTTCACGTCGAACGCGCCCGCCACCGGCTGCGGCGCGCCGCCGAGACCGGCCAGGTCGCCCGAGGTGAAGGCGCCGTCGAAGGAGGTGGTGATCGCTTCACGACGGTATTCCGCGCCGAGGCTGATACCCACGCCGTCCTTGGCCCACGGCGACTTGATGCCGTACTTGGACAAGTCGCCGGTGATGTTGGCGTTGACGATCTGCTCGGAGGTCGAACCGTCGGAGGCCGCGGTGGTCTCCAGGTACTTGAGCTGCTGCGCCGTGACGCCGCCCGGGAAGGCCGGGTTGTTGAAGATGTTCCACGGTACGCAGCCCGCCGCGCGAGCGGTCGCATCGGCGCACTCGATCCCGCCGGCGCCGTCGGAGATGACGTTCAGCGCATTGTTGGTCTTGGCGATCGAGAAGTAGCCGAGTTCCTGCTCCTGCAGGTCGGAGTGACCGTACTGAGCCGAAACGTCATAGTTCCATCCGTCGGTGATTTCGCCGCGGGCGCCGATCACGTAGCGGTAGTCGAAGTGCTCGATCTGGCTGACGCGGCCCACGCCTTCCACGTCGCGACGACCGATTTCGAGCGGCTGGAGCGTGCCGGCGGCCAGAGGGGCGCCGGTCGCGTCTTCGCAGAAGGCAGCCGATTCGGACGCCGTCAGCAGCGGGTTGTCGCCGCACCGCACGGAGTACGGATCGCCGAAGAAGGCGCCCGAGCCCGCGATCTGCGCGAAGCTGGCGTCGTGCATGAACATGAACGACGAGTAGATGTCGAGGTGCGGGTTGATCTGGTAGTGCGAGAACTCGCCAGCGGTGTAGCGCTCGTCCGGACGCTGCAGGTAGTTCAGCGGCGCGAAGTTGTAGAGCGAGGCGTTGCTCCACGGTACGATGTTGCCGCTCGCGTCGATGGTGAAGCTGCACGAGGCGGGTTTCGTGGCCGGCGGCGGAGTGGCGTTCGGCACGTTGCAGTGGTTGATGCCGTTCTTTCCGAACGCCGTGTTCGGGTCGCTGATCGAGAAACGGCCCGGGAACGCGGTCGACGAACCGCCGCAGTACTGGAACACGGTGCCGGTGTTGGTGCCGGTGGAGCAGGCCGACCAGTCGCGGTTCTTTTCCAGCACCGGATCGGTGTGCTGGTAGTTGAAGTAGAAGGTGACGTTGCCGTTGCCGTCGCCGGAGTTGGCGCCGCCGACGATGGTGACCTGGGTGCGAGCGCCATCGGTGAGCGAGCCCGTGGGCAGCGCCACGTGGTTGCCGACCAGATTGGCCGAGTTGGCCACGTCCTTGCGGATCTGGCTGTTGTGCTGGTCGTGCTGGTCGAAGCCGTACTGCACGTCGATGCGCAGGCCTTCGAAGTCCTTCTTCATGATGAAGTTGACCACGCCGGCGATGGCGTCCGAACCGTACACCGCCGAGGCGCCGCCGGTCACGATGTCGACCCGGTCGACCAGGGCCGAGGGAATGAAGTTTAGATCGGCGACGGGCAGGCCGGGATCGCCCGGCTGCAGACGCTTGCCGTCGATCAGCACCAGGGTGCGCTTGTCGCCCAGG
>DASZMV010000023.1:0-2754 GCA_035551675.1 Caulobacteraceae bacterium
TCAAGACCCTGCTCGAAGCGCCCTGAGTCACCTTCGCGCCGTTGCCGCGCCGGATGAGTAGGCCGGGCGCCGCTTAGGCACGCGTCGCGCGACCGAGGCCGGCCGGCGCGCGGCATCTAGACGACAGGTGTCCGTTAGTTATAGCGTGGCAGGGTGGTCGTCGATGAAGAGCCAGGTCAGGACGCCGGGCGCGGGCGCGCCAAGTTCCGCAGCAGCGACCCGCGCGCGGTGCGGACCAGGCAGAAGCTGGTCACGGCGTTCCACGCCGCGGTCGCCGGCGCGGACCCGGCAGCGATGTCGGTCGCCTCGCTCACACGGGCGGCCGGCGTCAACCGCACCTCGTTCTACAGCCACTTCGCATCGCCGGAAGACCTGGCGATCCACGCGCTGAGCGACCTGCTCGACGTGGTGAGAGACGCTGACATCGTCATGCGCGCCGAGCACAGCGTGCCCGCGGCGGAAGCGAGCAGGCGAGCGCTGCGGGACATCGTCTGGTTCGTCGGGGAACGACGGGATTCCTACGCGCGCGTGCTCGGGCCCGGCGCCGCGCCGCGCCTGAAGCACGCGGTCGCCGAGGCCTTCGCCGAGCGGACGGTGGCGTCCCTCGAGCGCATCGAGGGCCAGCCGCCCGGTACAGACGTGCGGGTGACGGCCCGTTTCCTCGCCGGGGGAGTGCTGGGCGTGATCGGCGCCTGGCTGGGCGACGGGCAGTCCGCCCTGTCGCCGGAAGACCTGGTCCAGGCGCTGACGCAGTGCCTGCCCGGATGGCTGAATACCGACTGAGGGAGAGCAGGTTATGGGACTACTTGACGGCAAGGTCGCCTTCATTACGGGCGCCGCGCGCGGCCAGGGCCGCAGTCACGCGCTTACCCTCGCCAGGGAGGGCGCGGACATCATCGCGGTGGACATCTGCAAGCAGGCGCCGACCGTGCCCTACCCGATGGCGACCCCGGAGGACCTGGCCGAGACGGTCAGCCAGGTGGAGGCGCTTGACCGGCGGATCATCGCGTCGCAGACCGACATCCGCGACCTCGGCGCGCTCACCGCCGCGGTGAACGAGGGCGTGGCGCAGCTCGGGCGGCTGGACATCGTGCTGGCGAACGCGGGCATCTCCACCCCAGCGCCCACCCTGGAGATGGACGAGAAGGTGTGGGACGAGATGATCGAGATCAACCTGACCGGCCAGTGGAAGACAATCCGCGCCGCGGTCCCGCACGTCATCGCCGGGGGCAGGGGCGGATCCGTGGTGATCACCAGCTCGCTCGCCGCGATCTACGCCAACCCCAACACGGCCCACTACACGGCGGCCAAGGCGGGCCTCGTCGGCTTCATGAAGGTCCTCGCGAAGGAACTCGCCCCGCATAGCATCCGGGTCAACACGGTGCACCCGACCACGGTGGCGACGGACATGATCCTGAACGAGCCGACCTACCGGCTGTTCCGCCCGGACCTGGCCAACCCCACCCGTGCGGACTTCGAGGTGGCCGCGCGCACGCTCAACAAGCTGCCGGTCGCGGCCCTTGAGCCCTCAGACATCTCGAATGCGATTTTGTACCTGGTCAGTGATGCCGGCCGTTACGTCACCGGCATCACGCACGTCGTTGACGCGGGCGGCCAACTCGGCTGAGCAGCGGGCGAAACGGGCCGCTCGCCTGAGCAGCGAGCGCAAAGAACGGCGAAACTAGAGAAAGGCGGCAATGTAGATATGGGAATGCTAGACGGCAAGGCAGCCCTGATCACCGGCGGATCACGCGGGCAGGGCCGCGCTCACGCGGTCACCTGCGCCCGGGAGGGCGCCGACGTGATCATCGTTGACATCGCCGGCCAGATGTCCACCGTCACTTACAAGATGGCCACCCAGGGCGACCTCGACGAAACCGTCAAGCAGGTCGAGGCCTACGACAGGCGCGCGCTCGCGATCAAGGCCGACGTCCGCGACCAGCGGCAACTCGACGAGGCGGTAGCCCGCGGCCTGGCCGAGTTCGGGAAGATCGACATCCTCATCGCCAACGCCGGCATCTGGACCCAGGCGCCGTTCTGGGAAATGACCGACGACCAGTGGGACCAGATGATCGGGGTCAACCTGACCGGCGTGTGGAAGTCGGCCAAGGCGGTGGCGCCGCACATGATCGAGCGCGGCAGCGGGTCGATCGTCATCACCTCCTCAACCAACGGCTGGGAAGCCGGGCTGAACTACGCTCACTACGTCGCGGCCAAGCACGGTGTCATCGGCCTGATGAAGAACATCGCGCTCGAACTGGCCCCGTACGGCATCCGGTGCAACTCGGTCAGCCCCGGCGCGATCAAGACGCCGATGACCGATCACCAGGGTGCGTGGGACATGTTCGCCGGGCATCCCGGCGGCACCGAGGACGACATGCTCGAGGGCGGCTACCACTTCGCGGCGCTCAAGGGCACCACGTTCATGGATCCCCAGGTGATCGCGGATACGGCGCTGTACCTCAACTCCGACCTGGCGGCCAAGGTGACCGGCGTGACGATCCCGGTCGACGCCGGTCACCTCATCCTCACCCCGTACAACCACGCCCCGGTGCGCTAGGACCCCGTACAACCACGCCCCGGTGCGCTAGGACCCCGTACAACCACGCCCCGGTGCGCTAGGCGCGATTAGCGCGGAAACTTTTTTCTACATGGAAACTTTCCCTGCTCTGGGCAACATTTCAAAATAAGGTGGGTTTTCGGCGTGTCGAGTGGCAGGATTCTGATATGGACGCCGATCTGGGATTCCTGGGG
>DASZMV010000024.1:0-95250 GCA_035551675.1 Caulobacteraceae bacterium
ACCCCGCCCAGCATCGACTTGTGCACCCAACCGAGATGGCCGCCGGGCAGGTCGTGCTCGCTGTCGTCGTCGCCGTTGTCGGGGAAAACCTCGTAGCGGTCGATCTGGTACCAGTCGCCGGCCATGCCGACCACGTGGACGCGCGTCCAGTCCGACATGGGGATCACGGCGCGGATGTTGTCGGGCAGCACCTGCGGCGTGGTGCGCACGTTCAGGCCCTTGGGGTCCTTGTCGACGACGTTGAGCTGCACGTCGCAGGCGACGCTCAGCGGGACCGGCGCCTTGGCCGCAACCGATGCGGTGGCGCTCAATACCAGCGCCGGGCCCAACGCCAGGGCGACGCCTAATCCAGTAGTTTTCCAGGTCATTGAACCTCCGGGCATTACGGATATTTAAGTTGAATTCGAACTTACGCAGGCCGCGCAACGGGTCGGCCGCAATCTAGACCTTAACACGCCCAGAATTACCGCGATTTCATTTGTTAGCCAAAGGGCTCAGCCGCATGACCGGGTCGATATTCCGCGTCGGGGCCAAAGGGGCTTGAGCGGCGCGGTGAGTATTCAGGGCACGTCATGCGGATCAAGCGATCCTATATTTTCGCCGGCGCGATACTCGGCGTGGTCGTGGGCTTCTTCGCCCTGTCCGCCGTCTTCGGCGCCAAGTCGAAACCCGCCGACGCGGCGCAGCCCGCAAAGGGCGCGCAAATCCAGGCAGTGCAGGTCAGCCTGATCGAACCGACGCTCAAACCCTACGACGTGACCATCCGCGGCCGCACCGAAGCGCCGCGCACCGTGCAGGTGCGTTCTGAAACTTCGGGCCTCGTCGCCGAAACGCCGACCGTGAAGGGCGCGTGGGTGCACGCGGGCCAGGTGCTCTGCCGCCTCGCCGTCGATGCGCGCCAGGCGTCGCTCGACCAGGCGCAAGCCAAGCTGCGCTCGATGGACCTGACCTATCAGGCCAACCAGAAGCTCGCCGCCAAGGGCTTCCGTTCCGAAACCCAGGTGCTCGCCGCCAAGGCCGATCTCGACCAGGCGTCGGCCGCGGTGCGCAGCGCCCAGGTGGCGATGAAGCAGATCGACATTCGCGCCCCCTTCGCCGGCGTGTTCGACACGCGTGACGTCGAGGTCGGCGGCTATCTCGCGCCCGGCCAGTCGTGCGGCACGGTCGTCGAACTCGATCCGATCCTGATCGTGGGCGACGTGCCCGAAGCCGACGCCAGCAAGCTCACCGTCGGCGAGCCCGGAACCGCGAAACTGACCACCGGCGGCGTGCTGAGCGGCCACGTTCGCTTCGTCTCGCATGAGGCCGACGCGCAGACGCGCACCTATCACGTCGAGCTTGTCGCGCCGAACCCCGACCACGCGTTCCGCTCGGGCCTGTCGGGCGAGATCTCGATCAAGGCCGGCCAGGGCGCAGCCCATCTGGTGCCGACCTCGGCGCTCGTGCTCGACACCAACGGCCGCCAGGGCGTGCGTTATGTCACCGCCAATAACCAGGTCGCCTTCGCGCCGGTGAAGACCATCGAAGAGACCGCCGACGGCGTCTGGGTCGCGGGCCTCGAGGGACCCGTGCGCGTGATCACCGTGGGCCAGTCCTACGTGTCCGAAGGCCAGACCGTTCGCGTTGCGACACGCTAGGGGGACGCCATGAGCTTCATCGGAGCCCTCGTCGGCGGCGCCATCAAGCGGCGGCTCGTGGTGATCATCGTCACCCTGATCGCGTCCGGTTTCGGCGTGTTCGCCTATCTGAATCTTCCCCGGGAGTCGCAGCCGGACGTCACGGTGCCTTACATCGTGGTCACCGTTCCCTTCCCCGGCGTCAGTCCCGAAGATTCCGAACGCCTGCTGGTCCGGCCACTGGAGACCCAGTTCAAGTCGCTCGAAGGCTTGAAGGAGATGAACGCCGCCGCCATCCCCGGCGCGGCGGTGGTGGTGCTCGAGTTCGAGGTCAACTTCGACAAGGAGAAGACGCTCAACGACGTGCGCGCCAAGGTCGACCAGGCGCGCAGCCGTTTCCCGCCCGACGCCCTGCCGCCGACCATTCAGGAACAGAACGTCGACCAGAACCCGGTCCTGACCGTCATCCTGTCGGGCAAGGCGCCCGAGCGCGCGCTCTACCAGGCGTCACGACGGTTGGCCGACCGGCTGGAAAGCGTGCCGGGCGTGATCGACGCCAACCTCTACGGCGCGCGCGACGAGCAGCTCGAGGTGACTATCGATCCGGTCAAGCTCGAGTCCTACAACGTCACCGTCAACGACCTGGCGCGCATCATCAACTCAAACAACCAGCTGATTCCCGCCGGCGACCTGCAGACCAAACAGGGCGACTTCGCCGTGAAGGTGCCGGGCGTGGTGGTTGGGCCGCAGGACGTCTTGGCTCTGCCGATCAAGACCAACGGCGACAAGGTGGTCACGCTTGGCGACATCGGCGACGTTCGGCGGACCTTCAAGGAATCGACGACGACCACCCGCATCGACGGCGAACGCGCCTTTACCGTCGAGGTGATCAAGCGTCCCGGCGCCAACATCCTGGACACGGTGAAGAACGCCCGCGCTGCGGTGCAGGAGGAACAGGCTCGCTTCCCCTCCACCATCAAGGTCCAGTACCAGGACGACGAAAGCGAATTCATCAACCGCACGCTCAACCTGCTGGAAAGCGGCCTGATCATGGCGGTGATCCTGGTCATGGTGATCGTGGTCGCCTCGCTCGGCATCCGCGCGGGCCTGTTGGTGGGCGCGGCGATCCCGTGCTGTTTCATGCTGGCCTTCCTGCTGCTGCAGGCGACCCACATCACGCTCAACCAGATGGTCATGTTCGGCCTGGTGCTGGCCGTGGGGATGCTGGTCGACGGTTCCATCGTGGTGGTCGAATACGCCGACCGCAAGATGGCCGAAGGCCACGACAAAAAGGAAGCCTACCGTCTCGCGGGCGAACGCATGTTCTGGCCGGTGTTCAACGGCATCGCCACCACGCTCTGCGCCTTCCTGCCGTTCCTGTTCTGGAACTCGATCGCCGGCAAGTTCATGAGCTTCCTGCCGATCACGCTCTTCTTCGTGCTCGCCTCGTCGATCTTTATCGCGCTGATCTTCACGCCTGCGCTGGGCTCGGTATTCGGCAAGCGTAACGACGAACACGACCATTCGTCAGAACAGATCGATATCTCCGAACACGGCGATCCGCGTCAGATGAAGGGCTTCATGGGCGCCTACGCCCGCTTCGTCGCCGGCGCGATCAGGCGGCCGGTGGCGGTGCTGGGCGCCGGGCTCGTCGTCATCGCGGGTATCACCGGCTGGTTCGTGACCGCCCAGATGGGCCTGTTCGGGCAGCAGCCGCACCGCATCGAGTTCTTCCTCGACGAGGACCCCGACAACGTCTCCGTCTATGTCCAGGCGCGCGGCAACCTGTCCGTGCCCGCCCAGGACGCGCTGGTGTCCCAGGTCGAGCGCAAGCTGGTCGGCATCAAGGGCGTGAACACGATGTACGTGCGCGTCGGTCGCACGAATTCGCTCGGCTTCGGCGGCCCGCCGCAGGACTCGATCGGACGCATCAACCTGCAGTTCCTGAAATACGAACAGCTCAAAGCGCTGGGCCTCACCGGAAACGACATCGTCGCTGCTGTGCGCAAGCGCGTGGGCGAGACGCCGGGACTGGGTGTGGAGGTGCGGCCGCCGCAGAACGGCCCGACGCCCGGCAAGGACATTCAGATCGAGTTGCGCGGCGCCGACAACGCTTCGCTGAACAAGGCCGCCGACCAGGTGCTCGCACACCTGCATCAGGACAACCGCCTGATCGACCTGGAAGACAGCCGCACCTCGCCCGGCATGGAATGGGACGTGGCGGTCGATCGCGAAGCCGCCGGCCGCTATGGCGTCAGCGTGCTCGAGGTCGGCCAGGCGATCCAGTTCGCCACCGACGGCATTCTGGTGGGCCGTTTCCGTCCCGACGACGCCCAGGACGAGCTCGACATCCGAGTCCGCTTCCCCGACGGTCAGCGCTCGCTCAACGCGCTCGATACCCTGAAGATCACCACGCCCAACGGGCCGGTGCCGGCGAGTTATTTCGTCACCCGCACCGCGGCGCCCCAGGTCGACTCCATCAAGCGCCGCGACAGCCAGCGCCTGGCGCTGATCCAGGCCAACGCGCGGCCGGGCGTGGCCGCCAACCTGGTGATCGGCGAGTTGAAGCCTTGGCTCGCCAAGATGCCGATGGACTCCACCGTGCACTGGAAATTCCGCGGCGGCGACGAGGAGACGCAGAACGCCGGCGCCTTCTTCATGGTGGCGATGGCGGTCTCGCTGTTCCTGATGGGCATGATCCTGCTCTGGCAGTTCAACAGCCTGTGGGGCATGTTCGCGACCCTGTTCGCGGTGGTGCTCTCCACCATGGGCGTGCTGCTCGGGATCCAGGTGAACCTGCTCGGCACCTTCAACTACATTTCCGTGATCATGTGCGGCACCGGCGTCGTAGCGCTCGCGGGCGTCATCGTCGGCCACAACATCGTCTTGGTGGATACCTACTACCAGATCCGCCGCAACCAGGGCCTCGACCGGCCGACCGCGGCGTTGAAGGCGGCGGTGCAGCGCTTCCGTCCGGTGTTGCTCACCACGCTCACCGCCGTGATCGGCCTCTTGCCGCTGATGTTCCAGATCGAACCCAGCTTCCGCACCGGACGCATCGAGTACAAGCCGCCCGGCTCGGAGTGGTGGGTGCAGATGGCCAGCGCCATCGTCTGGGGCCTCAGCTTCTCGACCATGCTGACGCTGCTCCTGACCCCGGTGATGCTCGCCGTCCCCGACCCCCTTATCCGCCTCCTCCGCCGCCTGTTCGGCATACAGAAACCCGCGAAGGCCCAGGGACCGTGGGATCACCCGGCGCCCCATCCGGCGGAGTAGTCGTCAGAGCGCGCGCATCAGATAGCGCACCGTCTTGGCGCCGCCGTGGATCGCGGCGCCGCCGACTTCACTGAAGCCAAGCGCCGCGTGGAACGCGTCCGAGCCGGGATTCGGCGGCTCGCGATTCACTTCGCAGACGATCCGGTCGTGGCCCGCAGCGCGCGCAGCGGCGAACAGATCCTGGTACAACAGGCGCGCAAGCCCTCTGCCGCGCGCGTGCGGGGCGACCACCACGCGGTCGACGTAGACGAAGCGCGGATAGCGTTCGCGCTGCCAGAGATAGTTCGGGCTCTGGTAGCTCGCGGTTTCGTCGAAGGCGATCAGGGCCGCGTCCAGGCCGCCGACACGCTTGGCGTAGAAGGCCTCGGCCAGCAAGGCGTCGAGCCCCGCGCGGTCGAGCAGCGACAATTCCTCGGCGTGGTCGTTGTTCAGCGCCAGCAGTTCGGCTTCGCAGCCCGCGACGAGAACGATCACGCCTCGACCTTCTCGCGGACCTGGCGTTTCCACAGCTGGGCGTATTCGCCGTTCTGGGCGATCAGCGCCGTGTGCGGGCCGCGCTCGATGACGCGGCCGTTCTTCAGCACCAGGATCTCGTCGGCGTCGGCCACCGTGGACAACCGGTGCGCCACGATCAGCACCGTGCGCCCCGCCCTCGCCTTGCGCAGCGTGTCTTGAATCGCCGCCTCGGTGCGACTGTCGAGCGCGCTGGTCGCTTCGTCGAGGATCAGTAGTCGCGGGTCGGCCAGCAAGGCGCGCGCGAGCCCCACACGCTGGCGTTCGCCGCCCGACAGCTTCAGGCCGCGTTCGCCCACCAGCGTCTCCAGGCCCTCCGGCAGATTGCGCGCGAAGGCCGCGAGCTCGGCGCCCTCAAGCGCGGTCCACACCTCGTCGTCGCTGGCATCCGGCTTGGCGAAGGCGACGTTGACGCGCAGGGTATCGTTGAACAGTGCTACATCCTGCGGCACCAGCGCGATGGCCTCGCGCAGCGACGCCTGTTTCACCTGCTTCAAATCCACGCCGTCGAGCAACACCGACCCGCCTTGCGGATCGATCAGGCGCAGCGCCAGGCGCACCAGCGTCGTCTTGCCCGCGCCGGACGGTCCCACCACCGCGACGGTCATGCCGGGCCGGGCCCGGAAGGTCACGTCATCGAGACCTGAACTGCGCGCCGTGTGGCGGAAGGCGACATGTTCGAACACCAGGTCCGCGCCCTTGCGATCCGCCGGCGGCAGGGCGACGGCGTTCGGCGCATCGGCCACGTCGGGATTTTCGCGCGTCAGCGCCTCCATCGATTCCATGTCGATCAGCGCCTGGCGAATCTGGCGATAGGCGAAACCCAGGATGTTCAGCGGCTGGTACAGACCGACCAGGATCAACACCACCGCGGTCACGTCGCCCGGCCCCATCCGCCCCTGCATCACGCGCCAGCCCGCCAGGCAAGCCATCGCCGCGAGGCCGAGGTTCATAACCGCCGACTGCACGATGTTCAGCACCGACAGCGATGTCGTCGCCTTCACCGATGCGCGAGCATAGGCCGTCAGCGCCTCGTCGTAGCCCGCCACCGCGCGCCGCTCGGCGCCGAAGGACTTAACCGTCTCGTAGTTGATCAGCGCATCGACCGCGCGGGCCGCGGCCTCGTTGTCGGCGTCGTTCAGTTCGCGGCGATGGCGGATGCGCCAGTCGGAAATGGTGAAGGTCAGGAACCCGTAGAGGGCGACGGTCACGATCGCCGCGCCGGCGAAGGTCCAATCGTACTTGCCCCACAGCACGCCCGCCGCCATTACCAGCTGCAGGCCAGTCGGCGCGAGGTTGAAGATCAGCACGCCCAAGAGGAAGTCCACTGCGCGCGAGCCTCGATCCACCGTGCGCGACAGGGCGCCGGTCTTCTTGGTCTGGTGGAAGTCCAGCGACAGCGACAGCGTGTGGCTGAACGCCTCCGACGCCGCGCGGCGCTGGGCCGCCATCGACACCGTCTCGAAAATCGCGTCGCGCACATTGGGCGCCGCGGACGCCACGAAACGGATGAACGCCCACCCCGCGGCAAAGGCCATGAACGACAGCGCGGCCGACACCGCGAATCCTTGCCCGCGCGTCAAACCGTTCACCGCCGCGGCCAGGAACAGCGGCGCGACCACGTCCACCAGCTTGCCGCCGACGGTCAGGGCGATCGCCGCCGGCAGTCGCCACGCCAGGCCCTGCGCGCGCGAGCGCAACACAAGTCTTGCGAGATCGACCATCGCGGTCAGGAACGGCGTCTGCAGCGGCTTTGCGCCTTGCGCCTGTTGTTTGCGCGATCGTTCCGCGCGCCTCTGGCCGCCGCGCATGCCTCTTGCACTCACGAGCGTTGCGCCCCCACAAACACAAAGGTCGTCTGCACCGCGCCGTCCGGCGTTTTCCAGGCGACGCGCCAGCCGTCGGGCTCACGCACGGGGTTGAACAACGGTCCGGACGCGCCGACGCTGAAATCGAAACTTCGGTCGAAGCTCTGCGAACGGCTAACCACCCGCACCTGATGCGAGGCGGGTGCGATGTGCTTGTCGACGCCCAGGTGCGCCTCCCACACGCCGCGTGCGTCGGCGATGGCGCGCACCGGCGTGCCGCCGTCGATGGACACGTCCGCCTCGACGCCCGGCGCGGTGACGCCCGAGATCGCCGCCGCTCCGTTCGCGTCGAAGTCGATGGTTCCGACCAGCCCCGCCTGCAGCGGCCGGGTCGAGGCGCCCGCGCGCAACACCACCGCCCGCTCCGGCGCGTCCGGCGGCACGAACAGCCAACCGTCGGCCTGCAGGTCGCGGCGACCCGTCTCCTCGCTGACAGCGATCAGTTGCGGCGCGGCGCTCGCGGGCATTTCCAGGGTGAACCGGCCGCTCTTGGCCGCCGTGGCGCCATAGCGTTTGCGGTCGGGCGTTTCGCCGCCGACCCGCGCGTCGGGCGCCGCGACCCCGTCGATCTCGATTTCGCCGCCGGGCTGGGCGCGCACGGCGAAAACCTGCGGCGGCGCACGATAGCCCGACTGGGCCTGCGAAGGATTGGGCGCGGCCAGAAGGGTCCCCGCGGCCTTCTTGCCGCACGCGCAGAGCGCCAGCGCCAGAAGGCCGAAAACGAGGACACGACCGTGACTATGCATTCCGCTTGCCTTGAAGACTTGCCTTGAGGAATGGGAAACCCGACCCTGCCAGGATCGTTAGGCCCAGGATTGTTAGGCCCAAGATCGTAAGACATCGGCGCGGGCGCAAGCGCGCGCCGCCAATTCAGCGAGGATGGAATGGTTGAGGCGCCCGAGCCTGGGACGCGGCGTGTGGACTCGGTGTGCGTCTTCTGCGGCTCCTCCAACGACGCGGATCCCGCCTTCCTGGAAGCCGCGCGCGCGGTAGGCCGTCACCTCGCCGGGGGCGGCGTGCGCCTGGTCTACGGCGGCGGCGGCGTCGGCCTGATGGGTCAGGCGGCCCGGGCGGCCCACGAGGCCGGGGGGCGGGTGCTGGGCGTCATTCCGGAATTCCTCACCGACCGCGAGGGCGTCTACGGCGCGGTTGAGACCGTGATCGTGAACGACATGCCGACCCGCAAACTGCGCATGTTCGAGGAGTCGGACGCCTTCGCGGTCCTTCCCGGCGGCATCGGCACTTTGGAGGAGATCATCGAGCTGCTCTCGTGGAAGCGGCTGAACCTCCACCACAAGCCGGTGGTTTTCGTGAATATTCAAGGGTTTTGGGACCCTTTGTTCGAGCTGTTCCGCCACACCATCGAGGCCCGGCTGACGCCCCAGGCCTTCACCCAGGCCTACAGCGCGGTGGACCAGGTCGACGACCTCCTGGCCGCCCTGGACGCCCAGCTCGGCCGGCGCTGAACAACCGCTTCCGTGCCATATGAACCGTGATAACTTAACAACGCTCACTCGGCGCGGTACGTTTTCAATGAAAACGCCACTTGACAGTCTCTTTTAAAAACGGACTCATCCGTCCGCGCCCTCCCGAACCGCGAACCGATCGCGCGGCGGCGCCGGAACAAGGAGACTGCACATGCGTGGTTTGGTTCAGATCGTTTCGGGCGCATCGCTCGCGCTCGCCGTCGCACTTCCCGCCCTCGCCCAGCCCGTCGGCACGAGCCTCACCCTGAAGGACGCCTCCAAGGCGCCCGACCACACCGTGATCGACAGCGCCTACTGGCATTGCTCCGCCGGCATCTGCATGGCCTCCGGCGGCGCCTCGCAACCGGCGCTCCGCGCCTGCAAACGCGTCGTCGCCCAACTCGGCCCAGTCAATGCCTTCACCTGGCAGGGCAAGACACTGAGCGCGGACGAACTGGCGACGTGCAACACGGCGGCGAGGGCGTAAGAAAGCAAGAGAGTCCACGGACCCAGACGGACTCACACGGAAAGAATAAAAAAGATTGGAACCACGAACCACACGAACCACACGAACGCGTTTCAATGCGCTTAGGTTGGTTCGAATGGAACGCGACGCGAAGCACCGCAATCCAAATTTCTTGTTCGTGTGGTTCGTGTGGTTCGTGGACAAAATCTGGCCTGACGCGCGCGCAAACAGCAGCGATTATCCGCTATTTCCGTGTGGGTCCGTGGACTCGCTTCTTTCTTCCTACGCCGCTTCGCCCCGCAACCGGCGCTCGATCCGATCGCGCCCGATCAGCGGCGCCAAGGTCGCCATGTCCGGCCCGTGGTCCTGCCCGGTGATCGCCTTGCGCAACGGCATGTAGAGCGCCTTGCCCTTCACCCCGGTCGCCGCTTTCACCGCTTCGGTCCAGGTCGGCCACATCTGCGCGTCCATCGCCTGCGGCAACAGCTCGGCGGCCTTGGCCAGGAACGCGGGGTCGTCCTGCGGCGTCGCCAGCGGGCCGCGCACCACCTCCGCCCAGAGCTTCACGTCGTCGAACTTGGCGAGGTTCGCGCGCACCGCATTCCAGAAGCCTTCGCCGAGGTCCGCATCGAGCGCCGTCAGCCGCGGCTGTGCGCTCGCATAGTCCATCGCATGCAGCACCTGCGCATTCAGCCGCTCCAGGTCGGCGGTGTCGTAGCGCGCGGGATGGCGACCCATCTTGTCGAACGCGAAATCGCTGCGCAGCGCATCGAGCGAGGCGCCCGCCTCGACGCCGTCGCTGGTGCCGATCTTGGCGAGGTGGCTGGTGATAGCCAGCGGCTCGAAGCCATCCTCGCGCATCTGTCCCACCGACAAGGACCCCAACCGCTTCGACAGCGCATGTCCGTCGGCGCCGACGAGCAGCGCCATGTGCGCAAAGCCCGGCTCCTTCGCGCCGAGCGCCTGGAAGATTTCGATCTGCGTCCCAGTGTTGGCGACGTGATCCTCGCCGCGGATCACGTGACTGATGCCCATGTCGATGTCGTCGACCACCGACGGCAGGGTGTAAAGATAGGCCCCGTCCTCGCGGATCAGGACGGGATCCGACATCGAGGTCGTGTCCACTTCGCAGTGTCCGCGCACCAGGTCGTTCCACGCCACGCGGCGGCCGTCGAGCCTGAATCGCCAGTGCGGCTTGCGCCCCTCGGCTTCCAGCCTGGCGCGGTCTTCGTCGCTCAGATTCAGCGCGGCGCGGTCGTAGATCGGCGGCAGGCCGCGCGACAACTGCACCTTGCGCCGGCGATCGAGCTCCTCCTGCGTCTCGTATGCCGGATACAGCTTGCCCGACGCGCGCAGCTTTTCCGCCGCCGCGTCATAGACCGCGAACCGCTCCGACTGGCGATAGAACTCGTCCCAGGTCAGGCCCAGCCATTCCATGTCCTGCCGGATCGCGTCCTCGAACGCCTTGGTCGAGCGTTCGAGGTCCGTGTCGTCGATGCGCAGCACGAACCAGCCCTGCTGGTTTCTGGCAAACAGCCAGTTGACCAGGGCGGTCCGGACGTTGCCGACGTGCAGCCGGCCCGTCGGCGATGGCGCCATGCGAACTTTGACGGACATGGAAAAGCGACCTCTTGCGAGGCGGTTACGTCGGTCACCGATGAGACGGTGTCAAGGTTGGCGCAGGGTTTCCGGCACGAACCGGCATAGTCGCTCGGCGAAGGCGGTCAGGCCCACCTCGCCCTTGGCCAGCGGCCCGGTGGTGTAGGAGGAGGACCCCATGCCCGCCTGCACCCGCGCGATCAGGGCGGTGTCTTCCTTGTTGACCTGGCGGTTGATGCGCCAGTTCAGATAGCGCGCGGCCTTTGCCTCGCGGCGGTCGTCGGGAAGAGCGTAGGCGATCTCGCGGATTACCGACTGGGTCGCCGAGACCGGGATGAACTGCATGAAGTCCACCTGGTCCGGATAGATGTCGAAGGCGATGTTGGGCCAGAGCTTGTAGTAGGCCCAGCGCCGGCGCGCCTGTTTGGGCAGGTGCTCGAAGTTCGGCAGCAGCGCCTGATAGGCGCGCTCGGTCGGATTGGGCGAAGGCCGCTCGGTTATGTCGCCCCACAGTTTCTCGACCCAGGCGTCGGCCTCCATCGCATAGCTGCCGGCGAACAGGCGCGTCAGACCCGGGTGCGCGACCGGAATGTGCAGGGCGTCGGAATAGTTGTCGCCGATGTTCTTCCAGTTCACCGCGCGTGGCCGGATGGTGACGCGTCCGAACGGAACCAGCTCTTCCAGCCGATGCACCGCGAGTTCGTCGACGTAGCGGCCCATCATCTGCGCCACGCCCGGCAAGCCCGGCGCGAAACGCACGAACACGAAACCGCAGAAGATTTCCTGCTCCACCGGCGCAAGGCCGTGGGCGACCGGATCGAGTCCCTCGAACCCCTGCCACGCCGCCGTGCGGATCAGCCGGCCGTCCAGGCCATAGCTCCACGCATGGTACGGACACACCATGCGGCGGCCGCAGTTGCCGCTGTCGCCCTCCAGCACGCGCGAGGCGCGGTGGCGGCAGACGTTGTGGAACGAGCGCACCGCACCATCCTCGCCCCGGACGGTGACGATCTTCTCATTCAGAAAATCCAGGGTGTAGAAGTCGCCCGGGTTCGGGACGTCGTTCACGTGGCACACCACCTGCCACGCCTGGCGGAACACACGCTCGCGCTCGAGTTCGAAGAAGCCCGGATCGGAATAGATCCATGCGGGCAGGCTGGTGAGGGCGGCGTCGGTCACGCGCCGATACTAGGGAACGCGGCGGCGACGGGAAGCCCCGGCGTGCAGTCCCCGCTCAGTCGTCGCGGTGGACGCGTTCCCGGCGCTCGTGCGCTTCCTGGGCTTCGACGCTCAAGACCGCGGTGGGGCGGGCGTCCAGGCGGGCCAGGCCGATCGGCTCACCGGTCTCTTCACAGTAGCCGTAGGTGCCTTCCTCGATGCGGCGCAGCGCCTCGTCGATCTTGGAGATCAGCTTGCGCTGGCGATCGCGGGTGCGCAGTTCGAGGGCGCGGTCCGTCTCGGACGAGGCGCGGTCGACCAGATCGGGATGGTTTTCGGTTTCCGCCTGCAGGTTGGTCAGGGTCTCGCGGGACTCCTTGAGGATGTCCTCTTTCCAGCCCTGCAGCTTTTGGCGGAAGTATTCAAGTTGCCGTTCATTCATGAACGGCTCGCCATCGGAGGGACGATACTCGTCCTCGACGATGATCACTGACGCGGTCGCCTTCATGCGTTTCACGCTAAGCAACGCCCCCTGTAGAGGACCGGGTGTATAGCCACGTCCGAATAAGCCGACAATGCGACAAAGCTAACCCGTAACGGTAAAGCTTCCTTACGCCGCAAGGCGTGACATTTCCGCCTTAGCCAACTCTACTGCGGCGCGAGTCTCGACCTCGTCAAGGACCTCTTCGAGGCGAATATCGTCGGTCTGGGCCCGATCTTCCCGCGCGGCCTGGGCCAGTTTCTGCAAGGCGGCGGCGCCCTTCCCCTCGCCGAGAATCGCCAGTTTGACCTCGTCCAGCACATCCAGGAGCCGGCCGGCCCGGCGGACCGCCCGCTTTTTCCGCTCGATCGGACCCTCGGCCTCCTGAAGCGCCAGCAGCGCGTCGACGGAAGCGACGGCGCCCGGCGCTGACAGCTTGGAGGCCGCCGCGGTCTCGGCGGTTTCGGAGGCTTGGACAGAGAATCCCGGCGCCGCGGTCTTGCCGCCGCCGCCCGTCGTCGTCTGTGAGATCCCCCCCGGACCGGTGACCTTCATGCGAATCCCCAACGCGCATTTGTAGCCGCGAGTTTTAGTCGCTCGGGTTCCCGAAGTCTTAACGGCCCGGCAGTTTCTGCCGCCCGGCGCCCCGTGTCGCAGGGGGAGATTCAACCCCCTTGATTCACAACAGGATTTTCCATCCTGGCGGTGGCACAGAGTTCGCATTGCAGCGGGGAGAACTATGGTTAACCGGGACCGCCCTGCATGCTCCGCTACCTCGGCTCCGTCTCCCTGCTCTCGCTTCTGTTCCTGTTCGGATGCGACCAGGCCTATGCCGCCTCGCGCATCAAGGACATCGTTGACGTCGAGGGCGTGCGGAAGAACCAGCTCGTAGGCTACGGCCTGGTGGTGGGCTTGAACGGTTCAGGCGACACCCTGCGCAACTCGCCCTTCACCAAACAGAGCCTCGAGGCCATGCTCGAGCGCCTTGGCGTCAACACCCGCGACGCCAACATGGACACCAAGGACATCGCCGCGGTGATGGTCACCGCCGAACTGCCGGCGTTCGCCGCCGCGGGCTCGCGCCTCGACGTGACCGTCTCGGCCATGGGTGACGCGAAGAGCCTCATGGGCGGCACGCTGATGGTGACGCCACTCTTAGGCGCCGACGGTCAGGTCTATACGGTCGCGCAGGGCACGGTGCAGACCGGTTCGGTCGCTGCGTCCGGCGCGTCGGGTTCGTCGGTGACCAAGGGCGTGCCGACTTCGGGCCGTATCGCCTCGGGCGGCACGGTCGAGCGCGAGGTGAGCTTCCAGCTCGATCAGATGCCGATCGTGCGCCTCACCCTGCACAACCCCGACTTCACCACCTCGCGCCACATCGCCGACGCCATCAACACGCGCTACCCCGGAAGCGCCGAGTCGGAAAACCCCACCGTTGTCGCTCTGAAGGCGCCGCAGGGCCAGGACATGGTGTCCTTCATCACCTCGGTTGAACAGCTGCCGGTCGACGTCGACACGCCGGCCAAGGTCGTCATCGACGAGGTCAACGGCGTGGTGGTGATGGGCGACAACGTCCGCGTCTCCACCGTCGCCATCGCGCAAGGCAACCTCACCATCTCGGTGCAGGAGAAGCCCCAGGTCTCGCAGCCCGCTCCCTTCAGCCAGGGCCAGACCACGGTGACGCCGCAGTCGAACGTCTCCGTCGACGAGGAGAAGGGCAAGAAGCTCATCGTCATCAAATCGGGCGTGTCGCTCTCGACCCTGGTCAACGGTTTGAATGCGCTGGGCGTCAGTCCGCGCGACATGATCTCCATCCTGCAGGCGATCAAGGCCGACGGCGCCCTGCAGGCCGACATCGAGGTGATGTGATGGGCGCGGTCGCCGCCGTCGCAACGCCGGTCAACCTACTGCGCCCCGCCGCGGGTCTGGGTTATGCGCCGTCGAGCGCGGGCCGCGCCAAGATCAAGTCCGTCGCGCAGGAGTTCGAAGCCAGCTTCATCGGCCAGATGCTGCAGCCGATGTTCGAAGGCCTGTCCACCGCCGCGCCGTTCGGCGGCGGCGAAGGCGAAGGCGCGTTTCGGTCGTTCCTCGTCGACGCCATGGCGAAGGGGATGGCCAAGAACGGCGGTATCGGTCTGGCGCCGGCGATCGAGCGCGAAATGATCAAGATGCAGGCGATGAACAGCGCCAACGCGAGCACCGCCGCCGCGGCGGCGACCGCGCAGTCCATCGCGGCGAAAACGCCTGCGACTTCCGTGCAATCTCTCGCGGCGAAGGCGCCGGCGACGGCCGAGGACAAGGACTGATGACCCTGTCCGCGAGCGATGCGAACGACCGCGTCGAACAGCTCATCGCGCTGACCCAGCGTCTGACCGATCGCCTGAGCGCGGAACTGGCGCTGTTCGAAAAGCGCAAACCGCACGAGACAGCGCAAACGCTTCCGGAAACCGCCAACCTCGCCAACATCTACCGCCGCGAAGCCGCGCGGGTGAAGGCCGATCCGTCGCTGATCACCGGCGCCTCGCCCGCGGCGATGAAAAAGTTGCGCACGGCCACGGAGACGTTCGATGCGGTGCTGGAGCGTCACACGATCGTGCTCGAAGCGGCCCGAACCCTCACCGAAGGCCTTGTCCGCGCCATTGCCACCGAGATCCAACGCCAACGCGCACCGGTATCGACCTACGGCTCGAACGCCCGCTCGAATGTAAGCGACGCGAAAGCGGTGACGTTGAACAGAAGAGCGTAAGCGCGCCCCACCCCGCGCACCGCTGTGTTGTCGCCCGCGTAGCGGAATTTTTTAGTAGAGGCCGCAGAGAAGCGCGGAGCTGTTGCGCGTGTATGGAGCCGCGGCTCTCAATATGAGACTCGATTTAGCGCTGCGCGCTCTGCGCTTCTCTGCGGCCTCTATCCAAATCGTCGCCGACGCGAATGTCAGGCGCTGCCGTCGATGCCCGTTGGCAGGTGGTCGGACACCGCTCTCAACCCAGCTCCAGCACCCGCTCGCGCTCTGTTGTAACAGTCGCAGCAACCACCGCATCCTGCGGCCACAGCTCGCGGCTCACCTGCGCCCACAGCGCGTTGATCTCGATCGCCGCGTTGCTCTCGGGTTCGGCCTCCTGCGCGGCGAGGCCCTGGCGTACCGCATTCTGATAGGCGGTGCGAAAGCGCAGGCCCCCGTCGGCCACCGGCAGGCCCAGTTGCTCGAGCTCGGCCACCGTCTCGCGGATCAGCCGCGGTTCGGCGCCGCGCGTGCGCACCGGCGCCTGGTTCAACACGAACAGGCCCTTGCGGTTCATGTTGGTGACCAGTTCGACCGTGCGGACGATGGCCTTCAGGTCGAAATAGCAGGGTCGCACCACGATCAGGCACAGGTCCGCGAAACGCACCGCCTCGGCGCTCTCCATGTCGCTGGACGGGCGGGTGTCGAGCACCATCAGGTCGATGCCGGCACGCACCGCCGACTGGCGAGCGGTGAACAGGGTGCCGACCTTGGCCTCGCTCACCTCCGGCCCGTCGATCCGGCGCTCACGGCGCCAGTCGAGCGCGGAGCGCTGGGGATCCATGTCGCACAGGATGGTCGAGTGTCCGTCCCGGTACGCCGCCGCCGCCAGATGCAGCGCCACCGTCGTCTTGCCTGTCCCGCCCTTGCGCGACAGCACCGCCAAAGTCCGCATCGTCCCTCCGCCAGCCCATCGCAAGGGGTGCAAATAATAGAGCTATCGACCGGAGCCCCGCCCCGGTCGCGACGGCCCGCAACTCTGGCTGTCGAGCACTGAAATGCCTTAGGTGGAGGCGAACGTCGCGCCCCGGGGCGGGCTTGTCAAACCCAGTAAAAACAAGGCAAAGCGACGCCCGGAAAGCACGGTTATCGTTGGCGAAATTCTGTGACGATCAGGGCGTCCCCGGACGATAAATCCCCGATTTCCGATTCGGCGCGCACACCCTGTCCACAGGAATATCGGCTAAGCTCAGCCCATGTATTCGCCCGACGCCTTTGCCGAGACCGACCGCGCCGAAATCGACAGGCTGATCGAGGCCGCGCGATTGGGCCTCCTGATCACCCACGGATCGAACGGCCTCTTCGCAACCCATCTGCCGTTTCTCTACGACGCGTCGTCGAAGACGCTGACCGGACACATCGCGCGCGCCAATCCGCAGCCGACGATGGCCGGTGACGGCGAAGCCCTGGTCGTGCTGAGCGGCCCGGACGCCTACGTCTCTCCCCGCTGGTACGTGTCGAGCGCCCGGGATGGCCGCCACGTGCCGACCTGGAACTACGAGGCGGTGCATGTTTATGGCCGGCTGACCTGGTTCGAGGGCCGTGAACCGCTTTTGAGCGTCGTTCGGGCGCTGACCGAGCGCCATGAGGCCCATATCGCGCCGCCCTGGTCGGTGGACGAGGCCGACACCGGCTATGTCGACCGCCTGCTCGGCGCCATCGTGGGGCTGAGGATCGAGATCGTCCGCATCGAGGCGAAGCGGAAGCTGTCGCAGAACCGGCCTGCCGAAGATCGCACCGCCGTGATCGCCGCGCTGGAGGCGTCGGACAATCCGCGCGACCACGAGATCGCGGCGCGCATGCGCAGGCTCGCAAAGTGAGGATTCGCCTGAAAAATAAGGGGTTCCAGACGTGCGAAGGGGGCCGGTGACGAGCACCGACCCCCAATCGACTTGTCGTCAGGTCTTAGGAAGCAGCCGGAGCCGCAGCGACCTTCTTGCGACGCGAGGCGGACTTGCGCTTCGCGGGTCTGCGCTTGGCAGCCTTGCGAGCAGTCTTCTTCGCGGCCTTGCGCTTGGCGGGAGCCTTGCGCTTGGAGGCGGACTTCCGCTTGGTGGTCTTGCGGGCGGTCTTCCGCTTCGCGGTCTTCTTGGCGGCCTTGCGGACGGTCTTGCGAGCCGTCTTCTTGGCAGCCTTGCGCTTCGGAGCGGCCTTACGCTTCTTGGCGGCTTTCCTCGGGGCCGCGGCGCGCTTGGCGACGGGCTTGCGCTTGGTCGCCTTGCGTTTCGCTTTGGCGGCCGGTTTCTTCGACTTACTCTTCACCATGATATTCAGCACCCCCGGTTGGTTGCGATACGCACACGCGCGTATCCGGGCTGATACGATTCGAGAGTGTAACTACAACAAGTCAAATGTCCAAAAACTCAATCCAAATAATCGCACGCGGTACTCGCTCGGATGTTGATACGGCGAGTGAAATTTTTGAGGCGGACTATCGTCTCGAAGCCCTCGGATTCAGCATTCTCGCCGAGAATGAAGAGCTAAACGTCTGGAGAATAGACGCTTTTCCGAACACCGAAGAAGAAGCTGAAGTTCTTGCCGAACACTTAAAAACAATCCGTACCCTGACGATAAAAAAAGTTCGCCTCGCGGACGCCGATTGGCTTGCAATGAGCCTCTCCGGACTGCCTCCGGTGCTCGAAGGGCGATTCGTTTTGTACGGAGAGCACGACTCATCGCGTGTTCCGATCAACGCGATCAGCCTCGAAATCGACGCCGGCGCCGCGTTCGGAACCGGTCATCACGGCACGACGGCGGGATGTTTGAGCGCCTTCGATCAACTGCTGAAACGCCGCCGTTTCGCGCGCGTGCTCGACGTCGGCAGCGGCACCGGCGTGCTCGCCATCGCCGCGGCGCGGACCGGATCGCGATCGGTGCTGGGCGTCGACATCGACGCGGTGTCGGTTCGCATCAGCCGGGAAAACGCGCGGCTGAACCGCGCCCGGGCGCGTTTTGTTCACGCTTCGGGGCTCGATGACCCCACCGTACGTGCGGGCCGTCCCTACGATCTCGTCTTCGCCAACATCCTGGCGCGGCCGCTCGTTTGGCTCGCTCAGGACATCAGGTCGGCGTTGAAGCCCGGCGGCGTGGCGATCCTGTCCGGGCTCCTGCGCACGCAGGAGCGTCAGGTGAAGGCCGCCTATCTCGCGCGCGGCTTCGCGTTGGAGCAGCGCATCCCGCGCGACGCCTGGCAGACGCTGATCCTGCGCAAGCGCTGATCGCCGGCCGATTGTGGCGGGCGGTTTCGGCTGCGTTCGCCACAATTCCGCACGTCTCGCCTCTTCGCACCTGCGAGAGCGCGACTCGGAACGGCTCCGTCGAAAACGACCATTCTGCGGCGACGCTCCGGTGAACCTGCGCCCTTGATCCTGCCGTTCGCGGTCCGACCGATCCGCTTCGCGACGGCGCACCGCCGACGGGGCCGCTCCGCTTTGCACCCGCGCACGAGGGGGACTAGAAAGCCTCCATGCGCCAGACCTTCGATGAAACCACCGACCGCTCCTTCGGACCCAAGCATCTGCCTCGCGTGCGCGAGCGCATGGCGGCCCAGGGGCTCGACGGCTTCCTCGTCCCGCACGAGGACGAGCATCAGAACGAGTACCTGCCCAAGGCCAATGAGCGGCTGAGCTGGCTGACCGGCTTCACCGGATCGGCGGGCGCCGCGGTGGTGCTGAAGGACAAGGCGGCGGTGTTCGTGGACGGCCGCTATACGCTCCAGGTCCGCGACCAGGTGGACGAGAGCGTGTTCGAGATCCGCGACCTCGTCGACGGCGGCGTGCCGCTCTACCTCGAGAGCGCCCCCGCGCACGGCGCGGTGATCGGCTACGATCCGAAACTGCATTCGCCCGATGCGCTGCACTGGTTGCGCGTCGCTGCGGAAAAAGCCGGCGCGACGCTAAAACCTGTGTCCCACAGCCCTTTGGATGAAGCATGGGGCAACGAACGTCCCGCCCAACCGCAGGCCGAAGTGGTTCCTCACCCGCTCGAATTCACCGGTGAAGACTCCGCGTCCAAGCGCGAGCGGCTCGCTCACGCGCTGGAACAGGCGGGCGCCGATGCGGCGGTGCTCACCTCGCCCGCGGCGCTCGCGTGGCTGTTCAACGTGCGCGGCGGCGACGTGATCCGCACGCCGCTGCCGCTCGGCCAGGCGATCCTCAACAAGGACGGGTCGGCGCAGATCTTCCTCGATCCGGCGAAGATCAGCGACCCGCTTCGCGCGTGGCTCGGCAACGGGGTCACGCTCGAGACCGACGCCGCCCTGCCCTCGGCGTTGGACAGCCTCAGCGGCGGCCGCGTGCTGGTCGACCCCTCGCAGTCGCCGGCCTGGTACTTCGACCGGCTCGAACGCGCCGGCGCCCACATCGTCCGCGGCCAGGATCCGACCACCCTCGCGCGCGCCTGCAAGAACGACGTCGAGGTCGAAGGCTCGCGCCGCGCCCACGCCCGCGACGGCGCCGCCCTGACCCGGTTCCTGCACTGGGTCGCCACCGACGCTCAAGACGCGTTGCCGAGCGAGATCGAGATCGTGCAGAAGCTCGAAGGCTTCCGTGAGGCGACCGGCGCGCTGCGCGACCTCAGCTTCGACACCATCGCCGGCGCCGCCGCCAATGGCGCCATCGTCCACTATCGCCCGACCAAGCGGCTGGCCAAGTCGATGGAGCGCGGCTCGCTGCTGCTGGTCGACTCCGGCGCCCAGTACCTCGACGGCACCACCGACGTCACCCGCACCCTGGCCGTCGGCGAGCCCACGCAGGAGATGCGCGAGCGTTTCACCCTGGTGCTCAAGGGGCACATCGCCCTGGCCCGCGTCCGCTTTCCGCACGGCACCACCGGCAGCGCGATCGACTCTCTGGCGCGCGTGGCGCTGTGGGCTCACGGCCTCGACTACGACCACGGCACCGGCCACGGCGTCGGCAGCTATCTCGGGGTGCACGAAGGTCCTCAGCGCATCGCCAAGGCGCCCAGCACCGTGCCGCTGAAGCCGGGCATGATCGTTTCCAACGAGCCCGGCTACTACAAGACCGGCGAATACGGCATCCGCATCGAGAACCTGCAGGTGGTGACGCCGGCGACGCAGATCGAAGGCGGCGAACGTCCGATGTTGGGATTCGAGACGCTGACTCTCGCGCCCATCGACCGCGCGCTCATCGAAAAGTCGCTGCTCGACGACGGCGAACGCGCATGGCTCGACGCCTATCATGCGCGTGTACTGAAGGTGATCGGTCCGCAGCTCGATTCCGCGGTTCGAGCGTGGCTCGAACAGGCCTGCGCGCCGATTTGAGCCAATACTGAGCCCAATACTCCACTCTATTGCCGAGGCCTTCGCACTACGCGGAAATCCTTATCGTACAAGGGTTTCACTGTGGCGCCCGCAACCGGGTGGACCTGTGTCGCGCGATCTCGCATATTAGTAGCTATGACTACTAATTCAGCCCCACCCGAACAGGCCCTGACAGCGCTCGGCTTCACCGAAATGGAGGCCGCGGTCTATTGCGAGCTGGTCCGCGGCGGACCCGCCACCGGCTATCGGCTTGGGCAGGCCATCGGCAAGGCGGCGGCCAACACCTACCAGGCCCTGGCCTCGCTCACCCAGAAGGGGGCGGTCCTGGTCGAGGACCGGGAGGCCAAGACCTATCGCGCCACGCCGCCGGCCGAGCTGCTGGCGGCCCTTGAGCGCGGCTTCGTGGACCGCCGGGCCCAGGCGATGGCCGCGCTCGAGGCCCTGAAGGCCGCCGCCCCGGACGACCGCCTCTACCAGCTCTCCACCTCCGCCCAGGTGTTCGAGCGCGCCGCCGCCATGATCCGCCGCGCCCAGGCGATCGTCCTGTTCGACCTGTTCCCGGGTCCGCTGGAGCGCCTAGCCCAGCCTCTCGCCCAGGCGCACGCCCGCAAACTCACCGTCACGGGCCTGACCTATGCCGCGCCGCCGGCGCTTCCCTTTCCGGTCGTGGCCTCCAACGCCACGGGCGTGGTGGCCGAGCGCTGGCCCGGGCAACAGATCAGCCTGGTGGTCGACGCGCGCGAACATCTGACCGCGCTGCTCTCGCTGGACGGCCGGTCGGTCCGTCATGCGGTCTGGAGCGACAGCGCCTACCTCGCCTGCCTGAAACACTCGGGTCTCGCCGCCGAGATTCGCGTCTCAGGTCTGCCGGAGGAAGAGGACCCGCTGAGCGCGCTCTCGCTCCTGCGCGCCTTTCCGCCCGGCTTGCGCACGCTGATCGGACCGCCCGAGCCAGCAGCCCACGGGGACGCGGCATGACGAGCGTCCGCATCCTCTGCGCCGTGCTCGTCCTGGCCTTCGGAGCGGCGCTTCCCGCGCGCGCGGATCAGATGTCCGACCTCGTCGATCGCTATGTCGCCTGGCGCGGCGGGGCCGCGTTCGAGCATCTGACCTCGGTGCATGCGACCGGCAAGCTCGAGACGGCGGGCCTCTCCGGATCAATCGAGGTCTGGAGCGAGCGCAACAACCGCCAGCGGACCGACCTCGATCTCGGCGTGTTCAAGACCACCGCCGTCGTTGCCGACCCCGCCTGGGACATCACCGCCAGCGGTCAGATCGCGAACCTGTCGGACGCCGAAGTCCGCTACGCCCGGCGCGACGGCGCCCTTCGCTTTGCCGATGCCCTCCGCGGTCGCGGCGGCGCTACCGACCGTTATCTTGGAACCGAGACACGCGACGGGCGGACCTGGGGCGTGATCCGCGTCAGCTTCGGCGACGAGGACACCTATGACGCCTTCATCGATCCCGCGAGCGGCGAACTCGACGGGCTGCGGGTCATGGAGGACCGGCGCGGCCGCTTCGAGCGCTTCAGCGACTGGCGGCTTGTGGACGGCGTGCGCATGGCCTTCGTCGAGACCACCACCGCGGAGGTGAAGACCGACGACTCCACCGTGCGGTTCGGCGCGATCTCGCTCGACAACAGCTTCCAGAACGCCCTGTTCAGACGGCCGGAAACGCTGCGCGCCTCGCCGTTCAAGGGCGGCGCGACCTCGACCGCCTGGATCCCTTTCGAGTTCTTCGGCGAGAACCGCATCTTCTTCCCGGCCAGGGTCAACGGCCGCGACACTGTCGTCCTGCTCGACAGCGGCGCCGAGGCCTCGGTGATCGACAAGACCTATGCATCGCAGATCGGCCTCGTCTCCGAGGGAACGCTGACCGCGCGCGGCGCCGGCGGCACGGACTCCGCGGGCGTGATCAAGGACGTGACCATCGAGATCGGCGGCGTCGTACTCGACAAGCTCGCCATCGTCGCCATCGACATCGCGCCGGTCGGCGCGCGCATCGGCCATCCCCTGCCCTTCGTGCTCGGGGGCGAGGTGTTCAATGAGTTCGCCGTCGACATCGACTTTGCGCACCGCCGCCTCGCCTTCCGCGACCCCGCCCATTTGCAAAAGCCCGCAGGCGCAGTGGAGGTCCCCCTGAAAGCGGTGCAGGGCATCCGCGCGGTTCCGGTCTCGGTGGAGGGCGGCCCCGAGACGATGTTCGACTTCGACCTCGGCAACGGCTCGCCGTTGCTCGTCTTTCCGGCCTATGCCGATCCGCACGGCCTGTTGAACGACCGCCGTTTGTCGATGGCGATGAGCGGCGCCGTCGGCGGCGTGCATCCCGAGGACGAAGCGACCATCAAGCGCCTGCGCTTCGCCGGCGTCGACTTCCACGACGTGCCGACGGTCTTCCCCGGCGCGTCGAACGCGGGGCTGAACTCGAACCTGTCGCTGGGCAACGTCGGCCTGCCGATCATCGACCGCTTCCATGTGATCGTGGACTTCCCCCACGACCGCGCCTGGCTGACGCCCGATGCGGAACGCGTCGCTCAGCCCTTCGCGAAGGACCGGCTGGGCCTGTCGATCGTGCCGCATGACGCCGATCTCGCGGTCGAGTACGTCTCGCCCGGAAGTCCCGCCGAGGCGATGGGCTTCAAGATCGGCGACCGCATCACTGAGATCGACCGCTCGCCCAAAGCCGCCTGGCCCTCGGACTCCCTGCGCACCCTGGCTCAGCAGCCGGCCGGGACGGTGGTCGAGTTCACCCTGGGCGACGGGTCCGTCCGGCGTGTCCGGCTCGAGGACTATTTCTAAGGCCCCCATCTCGAAAGCCCCCTGTCGCGCCAGACCGTGGCATTCGCGCCACCGCGCCAGGGTTGCACTTGTTACGAGGACGCCAGTATCGTGACGCCGGCCTTTGGGGGGCGTGCGTATGATCAGGGCGTTGGTGGCGTTGGTGGCGTTAGTGGCGGTCGCCTGGGCCGGTTCGGCCTGCACGAGTGCGGCTTGGGCGCAGGACCAGCCGATGGTCGCGCCCGACCCGTCCTGGATCAAGCCCATCGAACTGCCGACCGGCCCCGTGCCCGCGGGCGTCACCGTCGTGCGCATCCTGACCATCAACGAACAGGCGCGTTTCACCCCGGCCGGCCCTGAACTCTATCATCAGCGGTCGATGCAGATCCTGGCGCCCGAGGCGCTGCGCCTGGGCATGGTCTCGACCGAATGGGACCCCGCAACCGAGACCCTGATCATCAACCACCTGCGCATCATCCGCGACGGCAAGACCATCGACGTGCTGGCCAACGGCCAGACCTTCAACGTGGTTCATCGCGAGCCCGACCTCGACTCGTCCATGCTCTACGGACGGCTCACCGCGTTCATTGAGCCCGACGACGTGCAGGTCGGCGACATCATCGACTTCGCCTTCACCATCCAGCGCCACGACCCGACCTTCGCGGGTCATATGGAGACGGAGTTTATCGTGCCGTCACCCTACGTCACGATCGAGCGCGCCTATTACCGCGCGATCTGGCCGCAGGGCGTGAATGCGAGCTGGCGCGAAACCAAGGGCATGGAGGCGCCCAAGACGTCCAAGACCGCCGATGGCGGCGGCGAACTCGTCCTCGATATGAAGGACGTGAACTACAAGACCTACCCTTCGCTGATGTCGGCGTCGGGCGGTCTGCTGCAGGTGAGCGACTACGCGCGCTGGGAGGACGTCTCCAGGCAGTTCGCGCCGCTCTACGCCAAGGCCGAAACCCTGGCGCCCGACTCGCCGCTCAAGGCCGAGGTCGCCAAGATCGCCGCCGCCTCCACCGACCCCGAGGTCCGCGCCGGCGCCGCGCTCGATCTGGTGCAGGAGAAGGTGCGTTACGTCTTCAACGGCATCAATCGCGGCGGCTATGTGCCGGCGGACGCCGACGTCACCTGGCGCCGCCGTTTCGGCGACTGCAAGGGCAAGAGCGCGCTGCTCGTGGCGCTGCTGCATGAACTGGGCATCCAAGCCGAGGTCGCCCTGGTCAGCACCGCGCATAGCACCCAGGTCGGCGACAGCCAGCCCGGCGCCCACGTCTTCGACCACGTCATCGTGCGAGCGACCATCGACGGCCAGGTCTTCTGGCTCGATCCCACCCACATGCACGAGGCCGATGTCGAACTGGTCGGCATGCCGCGCTTCAAATACGCGCTGCCGATCAGCGACGCAGGCGCGGGGCTGGAGCCGCTGCAGGAGGCTAAGCCCGAGAAGCCGCTGCACGAATACCACATCGCCTACGACGCCAGCGCCGGCCTCGACGCGCCCGCGCCAGTGCATGTCGAGGTCGTCTACCGCGGCGAGGCCGCGAACGCCGAGAGGCGACGCTTCACCGGCGTGGACGACGCGGCGCGCGATCGTCTGCTCCGCTCCAGTCTTCCGAGCGTGATCTCCAAGCGCGTGGATATCTCCAAGGTCGGCTACAGCTACGACCGCGCGAACCGCGAGGTGCATGAGACCCTGGACGGCGCGACGGTGATGTCGTGGATCGCCGATCCGGCGGCCGGCGGCGTGCGGTCCTACTCGGTCGACCGCAGCACGATCCTGAAGGCGCCGTCGATCCCGCCGCCGGCGCCGCTGCCGCCGGTGGTTCACCCCGTGCCGCACGTGCAGACGCAGGTTCCGCCGGTAATCGCGCCGCCGCACCTGGGCGAGATGGCGCCGCCCCCACCGACGGTACAGCCGCGCGTGATCAACGTTCCGCCGCCCGCGCCCTTGCCGCCGATTGTTCATCCCATGCCGGTGGTGACGTCGAACGCACCTTCGGCCTGGCAGTACGACCGCACCTTTGTCACCGTCACCCTGCCGCGTGGCGGCGCCGGCTACAGCCTCGAGGGCGCCGACATTTCCAAGTCGGTTACCGGCCACCAATATACGCGCGTCGCGACGGTGAAGGACGGGGTGTTCAACCTGGACCTCGTCTCGCGCACCACCCAGCACGACATCACCTCGTCGGAGGAGGCGAAGGCGCGGCGTGAGATGGCCGACTTCGCCGGCGACGTGAAGATCAAGGCGCCGCTCGGCTTCAAGGCTTCGCTGGTCGAGACCGAGATTCGCGCCAAGCGCGCGGCCGACACGCCGGTGATCTACCGTGACCGCGCCGACGCCCGGGTGGAGACCGGCGATTTCGACGGGGCCATGAAAGATCTCGACGAGGCGCTGAAGCTCAAGGCCGACGACGCGGTGACGCTTAACGAGCGCTGCTTCCTCCGCGCCGAGGCGAACCGCGACCTCAAGGATGCACTGGCCGATTGCGACAAGGCGCTTGGCATCACCCCGCGCCGGCCGGACATCATCGACAGCCGCGGCCTGGTTCACTACCGCATGGGTCAGTTCGACCTTGCGGTGAAGGACTATGAGGAGGCGATCGGCCTGGACTCGAGCCTCCCCTCGCCCAGGTTCATGCACGGGGTGGTGCTGCACCGTCTCGGCCGCGCCAAGGAAGGCGACGACGAAATCGCCGCGGGCGAAAAACTCGACCCGTCCATCGCGGCGAGCTACGCGCGCTACGGCATCGCGCCGTAGACCCTAGACGCGCGCCAAGGCGCCGGTGACGCAGAAACGGACCTCGATGGGCCCGCCCTGCGCCGCCTGGCTCATGCGCCAGGAGAAGTCGTCGCAATAAGCCTGCTCGTTTGAGGTGTCGCGTGCGTACTGCCCCGCGTAAGACGTGGTTAGAAACAGGCCGGCCGCGGCCTCGGGCGCGCGCTCTTCGGTGAATTCGAAAGCGATCGGTTCGATCTGCGAAAACGCGCCCGATGCCGCCATCAGCTCGGGATAGGGCTTCCACTGGGTCAGGCGCGGGTCGATGTGCGGCGACCACAGCCGCATCTCGTGGTCCACCAAAAGACGCGCGGTCATCGGGCCTAGCACCTCGAACGGCGCATAGCCGAAGGCGAGGAACACGCCGCCGGGACGTAGCGCGGTCGCCACCTTCTTGCCCACCGCCACCGGATCCATCCAGTGAAACGCCGTCGCGGAGAACACCGCGTCCAACGGCTTGTCGAACACCACCGTCTCGGCGGGCGACACGCGCACCTCGAGGCGGATGTCGGGCGGAATGCGCGACGCCATGTCTGGATCGGGCTCGACCGCGATGACGTGGGCGAAGCGTTTCAGAATCTCCGGCGTCGCCTGGCCGGACCCCGCGCCCAGCTCCGCGGCCCGGCTGCGCGGCATGCCGCAGGCCTGCGTCGCCTCATCGAAAATCCACCCGGGATAGCTCGGACGGAAGCGGCGATAGCGGTCGGCATGCAGCCCGTACCGCGGCGAGGTCGGGCCCGTCACGCGAAGCGTCCCATCATGCGTCCCCTATCAGGCTCAGCCACTCGTCTTCGGTCAACGTCCGGACGCCGAGTTCCGCGGCGGTCTTCAGCTTCGATCCGGCGCCAGGACCGGCGACCACGATATCGGTCTTTTTCGACACCGACGAAGAGACCTTGGCGCCGAGGCCTTCGGCCCGCGCCTTGGCCTCCTCGCGCGTCATGCGTTCCAGCGCGCCGGTGAACACCACGGTCTTGCCCGCGACTACCGTGTCGGTCTTGGGACGCTCGGCGTCCTGGACCTTGATCTCCGCACGCAGGCGCTCGACGATCGAGCGATTGTGGTCCTCGGCGAAATAGGCCGCCGCCGCCGAGATCACCGCATCGCCCACCTGGTCGAGCGCGTCGAGTTCGGCCTTAGCCGCCTCGTCGCCGTCCGCCACCGCATCCATCGCCTTCAGAAACGCGTCCGCCGAGCCATAGCCGCGCGCGAGCGTGATCGCCGTGGTCTCGCCGATGTGGCGCAGGCCGAGCGCATAGATGAAGCGGTCGAGCGAAATCGTCCGCCGCGCATCGATCGAGGCGGTCAGGTTGCGGATCGACGTCTCGCCGAAGCCGGCGCGCTCGCGCAGAGCCTGCAGGCGTGTTTCGTCCTTAGCCAGTTTGAAGATGTCGGCGGGTTCGCTCACCCACCCTTCCTCGTAGAACAGCTGGATCTGTTTCTCGCCCAGACCCTCGATGTCGAAGGCTCTACGTGAACAGAAGTGTTTCAGATGCTCGACCCTCTGGAACGGACAGGCGAACTCGCCGGTGCAGCGGCGCACCACCGTTTCGGCGCCGCCGGTGGTGGTTTCGCGCACGACGGGGGTATGCAATGGGCAAGGGCAGTGGGTCGGGAACTGGTAGGCGCTCGTCTTCTTCGGCCGCTCTTCGGCCACCACACTGACGATCTGCGGGATCACGTCGCCGGCGCGCTGCAGGATCACCGTGTCGCCGATGCGTGCGTCGAGGCGCGCGATCTCGTCGGCGTTGTGCAGGGTCGCGTTCTTCACCACCACCCCGCCAACGGTCACCGGCTTCAGCCGCGCCACCGGCGTCAGCGACCCCGTGCGCCCGACCTGGATGTCGATGCCTTCGAGCACGGTGCGCGCCTGCTGTGCGGGGAACTTGCGCGCCACCGCCCAGCGCGGCGAGCGCGACACGAAGCCCAACCGGTTCTGCCAGTCGAGGCGATCGGTCTTATAGACCACCCCGTCGATGTCGTAGCCGAGGTTCGGCCGCTCGGCCTCGAAGGCGCGATAGGCGTCGTCGAGCCCCTCGACATTCTTCACCCGCACCGAACGCGCGTTGGTCGGCAGGCCCCAGGCCTTGAACCGCTCCAGCGCCTCCCACTGGGTCTTGGCGAACGGCGCCGACAGCTCGCCCCAGGCATAGGCGAAGAACCGCAGCGGCCGCCGCGCCGTCACCGTCGGGTCGATCTGGCGCAGCGAACCGGAGGCGAAGTTGCGCGGATTGGCATAGGTACGCTTGCCCGCGGCCTCCGCCTCGGCGTTGAAGGCGTTGAACTCGGCGTTGGGGGCGTAGATTTCGCCCCGCACCTCGATCAGCTCGGGCCAGTGCTTGCCCTTCAGCCTGTGCGGAATGTCTTTGATCGTGCGCAGATTGGCGGTCACGTCCTCGCCGGTGCGCCCGTCGCCGCGCGTGGCGCCCTTCACGAACACGCCGTGCTCGTAGCGCAAATTTATCGAAAGGCCGTCGATCTTGGGTTCGGCGGTGAAGAACACCTCCTCCTCGCCCAACTTCAGGAACCGGCGAATGCGGCCGACGAATTCGGCGGTATCCGCATCGGTGAAGGCGTTATCCAGCGACAGCATCGGGATGCCGTGCACCACCGGCGCGAACTGGCTCGAGGGCGCCGCGCCCACGCGCCTGGACGGCGAATCCGCGCGCACCAAGTTGGGGAAGCGCGCTTCGATGGCGGCGTTGCGCTGTTTCAGGCCGTCGTATTCCGCGTCGGAAACGCTGGGCGCCTCCTCGCGGTAATAGAGCGCGTCATGGCCGGCGATTTCCAGCGCCAGCCGGTCGAGCTCGCCCTGCGCCTCGGCCTCGGTCAGCGCTTCCGGCGTCTTCGTCATCGGGTCGTTGGAGCGGGCGGACTTCGAGGCCATGCCCCGCCTCTTACGGCCAAGCACGGTCTCGCGGAAGCCTCAGGATCGGTTCCCGGGCGAACACCCCGCCGGGATCGGCCGGCGGAGCGCTCAATACGCTTACTTAGGCGCCCGATCTATTTCGGAGCGGGTTCGGCCGGGCAGGCGCCCGCGGGTATGGTCTTGCCCTTGGCCTTGGCGTCGGCGCACTTCTTTGCGTTCCAGCCTTTCCCGTAGGTCGGAGCCGGCATCGTCGACGGCGCAGCGGTCGTCGCAGGCGGCGCAGGCGCGGGCGTCGTCGGCTGGGTGGGAGCCGCTGGTTGGGAGGGCGCCGGCGGCGTAGCCGGCTGGGCGGGGGGCGTCGGCGGCGTGACCGGCTGGTTTTGCGAAAAGGCGACGCTCGAAATCAGCAAGACACTCGTACTGGCTAAGGCAAGGATGAGTTTCATTCGCTGGTCCTTAGGTTAGCCCCGCCTCGATCTGCCCAGCTTCATAACCGTGAAGGCCGACTGCAAGTTCCTGGTAAGATTGTCCGGTCGAAACCGTCGCGGCTTTGCCGTAGACTGGGCGGGCCTTCGGGGGGAGCGCCATGCACGACCTGTTCAAATGGATCGACCGGATCTCGGCGATCATCACCGTCGCGACCTTCGCCTTTGCGGTTCTGCACTTCTTCGGCGCGGCGCCGGTCCCGCACTTCGAGCTGTCGAGCGGGCGCAAGGCGTTCGTGGCGCTGGTCTTCTACGAAGCAGTCATGGCCATCGCGGTCTCCGGCGCCAGCGCCTTGCTCTACCGCGGCGTCCGCAACGTCTTCTTCTCGATGCTGTTCCCGATGATCGCCTGGTCGTTCGTGAACGTCGACGTGATGAAGACCCTGTTCGGCGAGACGATCTGGGCCCCGGCCAGCCGCGGCTGGTGGATCTTTCAGACCACACGCGCGCAGAACGTGGCGGGCTTTTGGCTGAGCCTTCTCGGCGCGGCGATCTTCCTGGTGCTCTACGCCTTTCTGTTCGTTCGTCGCGCGGCCTACGACAAGTACCAGGACGGCGACGACAACGCGCGCCAGCTCGCCCAGATGAACGCCGCGGTCGTGGTGCTGGGCGCCATCATCACCGCCTTCATCGCGCACGTGGCGTGGATCTGGCTCGGCGCCGCGAACCTGGGGACAGCTTAAGCCGCCGCCGACACCATCGCCTGCAGTTTCAGCACCGTGTTCCAGTTGCGGCCGGTGCCGCGGCTCGGCATATGCCGGTCCATCGCCAGTTTCGAATGCCCCTGACCGTCGGGATAATAGATATAGAGCGTGCGATCCTTCGCCTGCACGACTTCCGTACCCTTGTTCGAGGCGCGCAAAGCTTCCACCGCCTTCGCCGTCGCGGGCGCCTTCATCACCCAGGCGACCAGTCGCGCCGGGTCGTTTATCGCTTCGGCCTTGAACGGATTGCCGGCGACGACCGCATCCCATTCCTGTGGCGTGCGTACGAACAGCTCGGTGTTCACCGCGAACCGCTCGACGATCGCCTTGTGCAGTTTCGTCTCCAGCGCGTCGGGCTTGGTCCGCGAGGCGCCGAACACCGCATTGCCGCTCTGCAGCAAGGTGCGCGGGTTGTCGTAACCCAGCTCGATCAATAGGGCCTTCAACTCGGTCATCGGCAGCTTGCCATTGCCGCCGACGTTCACGCCGCGCAGCAGTGCGATGAATTGGCTCATGCAGCGATTTATGGCCGCGCTTTCCCTGCGCGTCCAGGCGCCTACTTCAGCGCGGTCTGCAGTTTGTTGGCCATGTCCAGGTGGTGCTGGATGATCGGCAGGGTCTTGGCCGCCCAGGCGGTCAGCGGCGCATTGGCGCCCTTCTGGGCATAGTTGGTGAACAGGGCCACCGCGTCGGTATGGGCGCTGATCTGCTGGGCGATGTAGAGCCGGTCGAACTGGGTCGGTCCCGGCTGCATCAAATTGTCCAGCATCTGCCTGTGCTTGGCGTCGAGCGCCGAGGGGATGGTCACCTGCACGCCGGCGTCCGGCAGCAGGGCCTTCAACTGGTCCGAGGTCTGGGTGTGCGCCTTCACCATTTCGGCGGCGAACTTTTTCACCTCCGGGCTCTGCGCATGCGTCTGCGCATACTGTCCCGCCTGCACCTCGTACATGTCGCTGAGCGCGGCGTTGGTGACGAAGTCGACGTCGGGACTCGCGCTCGGCGCGGGCGGCTGTCCGGCGGGCAAGGGCGCGGGCGTGACGACGGCGGTGTTCGTGGCCGCCGCGTTGGTGTCCGGCGTCTTCTTGCAGGCAAACAGCAGGGCCCCGGCGGAAATGGCCACGGCGGCGGCGATCGAAGGCTTCAGCATACGCGTGCGCTCCCAAGGTCCCGCTTCAACGGCGCGTGTGCGGCCATGGTTCCGCCAAGGTTGGGTGAACGCCGGTCGCGTCCTGCGACGATCCGCCTTCTGCTGCGATCCGCCAGCCAGGCGTACAACACGCTGGTGTTCCGGCCCGGACGGGGGCGTTCTCAACCGGGACAACGAGTTTCAGCTCGCGTTTGGCTGCCAGGATCCGGGCGGATTCGTGGCGGCGGCGAGTGGCGGCGGGGGCCGCCAAAAGGGGTCGCGCGACCCGCTCTCCAGGCTTGCCCTCTCTTGCCCGAGATCACCGTTGCGCGACCCCGACCTTTCTTATTCTTAGTCGTAGCGCCCTATTCGTAGGGCCATGCCCGGTCGCGCAGGAACTGCGACAGCAGCCATTTCCGGCCGCGCGTCGGCGCGAGACCCGCGTGCAGCGTCATGCGATCGGGCCGTCCCGCCGCGTCGGTGTTCCAGAACAGAATGGCGTCGCCCTTGCGACCCTTGAAACGCAGGCCGAGGTGCGGAAACTCCGTCTCGCCGCCGTCGAAGTCATCGCTGAGATAGATCAGGAAGGTCGCCACCCGCTGGCCGCGCTCGGCGATGACCTTCGCATGCGCGGGATTGTCCGGATCGAGGAAATCGACGTGGCGCGCAAATTCCTGGCCAGGCTCGTAGTGCAGGATCGCCAGCTCTTCGCAGTTCGCCGTCGCAATGCCCGTCGCGCGCGAAATGCGGGCGCGCGTCACCGCCATGATCACATCGCTCTCGATCAAATGAAATTCGGTCGAGCCGTTCGAGCGCGTGCGGCTCTCGACGCCGCCGCCTGACGTCTCGTCGTACACCCGCGCCGGCCGGATGCGTCCCCTCGCCCGCTCGATCAGCCAGTCGCAACGCGCCGGTGGCAGGAAATTGTCGTAGGCGGCGATGCGCGCCGTCGTCGACAGCGCGCGCGGTCGCGGCACGCTCAACAGACCCTCCACCCTGATGCGGGCGCGCAGCGCGGCCGGCGACGTGTCGTGGTCGCCGCCCGCAAGAATGCGCAGCTGGTCCCTCGCGCGCGGTTCGCCCGCCTCGGCGGCGCGCTGCAGGGCGTCAAAGGCCGCGCTCCAGTCCTGGGGTAGGAAGCGTCCGGCCGCGCGCATCGCCGCGGTCAGCTCATTGGCCTCGGCGCCCCCGTTCCTGGCGGCGAGCGCCAGCATTTCCGCCGCGCGATCGGGCAGCTTGGGCGCCGCATAGCCGGTCAGCAGCCGCGCGCCGAGAAACGACCCCGCCCGCGCATCCCCGGCCCGCGCCGCGCGCTCGAGCCAGTTCAGAGCTTCCGGATGGCGGCCCTGCTGGTCGAGCAGGGCGGCGTACGCGAACTGGGCCCGGGGATCACCCTGGATCGCGCGGGCTTCGATCTCCCGCGGATCTGTCGCCATGACGCCCCTTGCTCCGAAAATTAGAGACGGTTGTGCGATTAACGAACATGCTCGTCAAGTTTGTGAAAACCATTCACTTATCGACGAACAAGACCTTGTCGCCGCCTCACCAGAGTCGCACCCGATCCGCTGGCGCCAGATACAGCTTGTCGCCGGGCTTCACGTGGAAGGCCGCGTACCAGGCGTCCATGTTCCGCACCACGCCGTTGACCCGGTACATCTCCGGCGAGTGCACGTCGGAGACCAGGCGTTGGCGGATGGTGTCCTCGCGCGACTTCTCGCGCCACGACTGGGCGTAGGCGAGGAAGAAGCGCTGGTCGCCGGTGAGGCCTTCGATCACCGGGGCGGGCCTGCCGTGCAGAGAGGCGTGATAGGCGTCCAGCGCGATCAGCGCGCCGCCCAGGTCGGCGATGTTCTCGCCCATGGTCTGGTCGCCCTTCACGTGTACGCCCGGATAGGGTGAATAGCTGTCGTACTGAGCGCCCAGCTTCTTGGCCGACGCGTCGAACTTCTTGCCGTCGTCGGCGGTCCACCAGTCGGCGAGCACGCCCTTGCCGTCGAACTTGCGCCCCTCGTCGTCGAAGCCGTGGGTCATCTCGTGACCGATGACGGCGCCGATGGCGCCGTAGTTCACCGCCGCGTCCGCGCTCGGATCGAAGTACGGCGGCTGCAGGATCGCGGCGGGGAACACCACCTCGTTGAAGCCCGGGTTGTAATAGGCGTTCACCGTTTGCGGCGTCATGCCCCACTCGCTGCGATCGACCGGATCGTTCAGTCGCTTCAGCCGCCGGTTCCATTCGAACGCCGAGGACGCGCGGATGTCGCCTACCAGATCGTCGCCGGAAACCTGCAGGTTGGAATAGTCGCGCCACCTGTCGGGATAGGCGATCTTCACGGTGAACTGGTTGAGCTTGGCGTTCGCCCTGGCCTTGGTCTCCGCGCTCATCCAGTCGAGGCGGTCGATGCGCGCGTGCAGCGCGACCTGCAGCTGTTTCACCAGGTCGTCGATCTTGGCCTTGGCCTGCGGCGGGAAATAGCGCGCGACGTAGACGCGGCCGACCGCCTCGCCCATGCCGCGATCGACCACCGCGACGCCGCGCTTCCAGCGGGGCCGCTGTTCGGTCTGACCCGACAAGGCCTTGGAGTGGAAGTCGAAGCTCGCGTCCACGAACGCCTTGGACAAATACGGCGACGCACCATCCGCCACGTGGAATGCGGACCACGCCTTCAGCGTCTGCAGCGGCGTTTCGCCGTAGATGGCGGCGATCTTGGTGAAGGCCGTCGGTTCGCCGATATCGACCTTGCCAGCTTCTCCCACGCCCGCGTGGCCGAGATAGGCATTCCAGCCGAAGCCCGGCGCCAGCGCCGCCAGCTGGTCCGGCGTCATCGGATTATAAGTCTTGTCCGGATCGCGCCGCTCGGCGCGCGACCAGCTCGCCTGCGCGATCGCGGTTTCCAGATCGACAATGGCCTTGGCGTTCTCCTGCGGATGCTCCCACCTGATCAGGCCCAGCATCTGCGCCACATAGGCCTGGTACGCCGTCTTCTTCGCCGCGAACTTGTCGGAGAGATAATAGTCGCGGTCCGGCAGGCCGAGACCGCCCTGGCTCAGGCTGACGATGTAGCGATCCGGCGCCTTGGCGTCGGTCGCGATGCCCAGGCGGAACGGCGCGCGCAGGAATCCGCCGCCCTGGCTCGCGCCCATCAAACCCGTCAGCGCGTCGCGTGAGGACGCTTCGCGGATCGCGGCGAGATCGGGCTCGATCGGCTTCATGCCCAGCGCTTCGATGCGCGCCTCGTCCATGAAGGCGCGGTAGTAGGCGCCGACCTTGGTCGCGTCGGCGGCGGCCGGCCCGCTCACGCCGGCGGCGCCGTTTTCCAGGATCTGGCGGATGCGCGCTTCGGAAGTGTCGTTCAGCACCTCGTCGTCGCCATAGCGGGTGCGATCGGCGGGAATTTCCGTCCGCTTGTCCCAGCCGCCGTTGGCGTAGGCGAAGAAGTCGTCGCCGGGCGTCACCGACGGATCTTCGCCCGAGGCGTCGAAGCCCCACGCGCCGTAGTGCAGCGCCTTTTGCACCGGCTCGGCGGTGGCGCTGGCGACGGTCAGGACGGCGAGCGCGGCGGCGCCCAAAAGCACGGTCTTAACTGGACGTGTTTTCACCGGAATATTCCCTCGTTTGAGCGGGACGAGCCTAGCGCGTGCCCGCTCGCCCGTCCTCTGTGAAACGATATTGCGGTGGAGCTTCCACCCTCGGCAAGCCTTACTGATGGTTCATTTTCAATTTCCGCTGGCGCGCTATAGGGATGGCGCGTCGCTCGTGGGGGATTCTGTGCGCGCGTTTCGGTCGATCAGGGGCTCCGGGCGGCGTTTGGCCGCGCGCCGGCTGAGCCTTGCCCTGGCGATCGCCGCCCTCCCCGCCGCCGCGTTCGCCCAGTCCGACCAGCAGAGTGCGGGCCAACCGAACGGCGGTCAGCAATCGCAACCGGCGTCCAAGAGCGCAAGTACGGTCCAGGGCGTCACCGTAACCTCCTCGCAAAACGATTTCCGCAGTTCGCCCGACAAGCGAAGCTACGACCTGACCAAGGACCTGCAGGGTCAGACCGGCTCGCTCGCCGACGTGCTGCGCAACATTCCCTCACTCAGCGTCGACCTGAACGGCAACGTGTCGATCCGCGGCGACGCCAACATCCAGATTCTGGTCGACGGCAAGCCTTCGGGCATGTTCAAGGGTGCGGGCGCCGGCCAGGTGCTGCTGTCCATCCCCGCCGACCAGTACGAGCGCGTCGAGGTGATGACCAACCCGTCCGCCGCCTATTCGCCGGAGGGATCGGGCGGCATCATCAACCTGATCACCAAGAAGACCCGCAAGAGCGGCGCCTCCGGCTCGATCCGAGTCAATGCGGGAACGCGCGGGCGCTGGGGCGTGGGCGTCACCGGCGCCTACAAGGGCGACAAGCTGTCGGCCCAGATCGCCGGCGGCTACCGCTACGATCCGCAGCACCCGACCGACGAAGACCGTCCGACGATCCTGGACGCGAGCGGAAAACCGATCTCGACCACGAACCAGATCACCGTCAGCGACGGACCGCTTCACATCTGGTACCTGCGCGGCGGCGCCGACTACGCGCTGGACCCCAAGACCACGCTCAGCGCCGAGGCGCACTACACCGACCTCTTTCTCACTATGCCGAGCGTCTCCAGCCTCGAGAGCTTCGACGCGTCAGGCGCGCTCGACCGGGTGTTCACGCGACGCGCGCGCGAGGATCTTACCGACCGGAAGACCGAAGGCGGCAGCGCGACGTTCCGCCGGTCGTTCGCGGGCGACAACCACGACCTGACCCTTATCGCGAGTTATGACCGCACGCCCTACGACCTCGGCCTCGATTTCATCGACATAAGCACGCTGCCGCCCCTGCCCGACGCGTTCGACCGCGTGCGCACCTTCAGCGTCGACGGCCTGAGCGACTTCAAGGCCGACTATCAGGCGCCCATGGCGGGCGGCGCGCAGCTGAAGGCGGGCTGGGAACTGCAGATCGACGACACCTCGAGCCTCAATCACGGCGTCATCGGCGCCGCGTCGCCGACCGCGCCCGACGACCCGGCGCAGACCGACCGGTTCCATTTCCGCCGCCAGGTCGACATGCTCTACGCCACCTGGCAGCAGCCGATCGGCAAGCTGACCGTGCTCGCGGGCGTGCGCGGCGAGCAAAGCCGGGTGAACGTAGACGACGCGACCTCGGCGGTGACGCAGACGACGGATCATTTCCGGCTCTATCCGTCGCTGAACCTGACCTATCAGATCGACGACGCCCAGCAATTATCCGCGAGTTACAGCCAGCGCGTCGAGCGGCCGAACCCGGGGCAGTTCGATCCGTTCCTCTACCTCGACGGCCCCTTCTACGCGCACGTCGGCAACCCGAACCTGCGCGACCAGATCTCCGCCGACTACGAGGCCGGCTATCAGTACAAGGCCGGCGGGCGTTATTATCTCGCCACGCTCTACTACAAGGACAACCGCTACGGGGTCACGAGCACCGAGAGCGTGCTGCCGAACGGCGTCCTCCTCGCCAGTTTCGGCAACCTGACCAGCAGCCGCAGCGGCGGCCTCGAACTCGTCGCCAACGGCAGCCTTCTGATCAAGTCGCTCACCTACAATGTGAGCGCCGACCTGCATCGCACCGAGATCGACGCCCAGGCGCTGGGCTTCCCGAACGCACGCGCGCTGACGACCCTGTCCGGTCGCGCCAGTCTCAACTGGACGGCGTCGCCCAACGATCTGTTCCAGGCGAGCGTGCGCGGCTCCGGCAAGGAGATCACGCCGCAAGGTTTTTCCGACCTGGGCCCGCTGATCAACTTCGGCTACCGCCGCAGACTGTCGGACCGGCTGGCGATCTTCGTCACCGCCCAGGACGCGTTCGCGACCTACCGCAACCGGGACGAAGTCTTCACCCCGGTCTTCCGCGACACGGTTCGCGATCGCGGACGCACCCAGGCGGCCTTCATCGGGTTCAGCTACGCCTTCGGCGGCGGGGCAAAGAAGGATCCGGGCTTCGACTACAACAACTGAATGGCGATAAGGCGAGCTTTGCCATTTCGTCGCCAAATTGCATGTCCATAGGGTTCTAAACGGGAGGCTGTCCCTTTGCCGATCTGGTCTTTGTCACGCCCGCGCCTTGCGCGTCTGGGCCTTGTATCTCTTGCGGCCATGATGGTGGCGGGGGGTGGCGCGCCCGCGTTCGCCCAGTCGCAGCAAGGCCAGACTCAGGCCCCGCCTTCATCGGATCAGACCGACGCCAAGGCCAAAAAGGACGGCAAGGCCTCGACCGTCCAGGGCATCACGGTCACCTCCGACCGCGCCCAGATGCGCAGCGATATCGACCGCCGCAGCTATGACATAACCAAGGACCTGGGCGCCCAGAACGGCGCCTCGCTCGCCGACTCGCTGCGCAACGTGCCGTCGGTGGACGTGGACGTGAACGGCGGCGTGACCCTGCGCGGCCAGTCGGGCGTGACCATCATGGTCGACGGCAAGCCCTCGCCGATCTTTTCGGGTCCCGGCGGCGCGCAGGCGCTGCTGCAGATTCCCGCCGACCAGTTCGAGCGCGTCGAGGTGATGACCAATCCCTCGGCCGCCTTCACCCCCAACGGCCAGGCCGGCATCATCAACCTGGTGAGCAAGAAGCGCCAACCCATGGGCAGTTTCGGCTCGGTGCGCGCCTCGGTCGCCGACGCCGACCGCTACCGCGGCGGCGCCAACGCCACCATCCGCAACGGCAAGACGACCGTGGTTCTCTACGCCGGCGGCGGTCGCGACCTGCAGAAACAGGACGCGTCGGGCCTTACCGAAAACTTCAACCCCGCCGGCGATCTGATCACCACCAACACCGGGACCAGCAACGGCCAGTTCCGCTCCAACTTCGGCTACGGCGTCGGCAATGTCACCTGGGACCTCGCGCCCAAGACCCAACTGAACCTCAGCCTCAACGCTTTCCATTTCCACGGCGAGGCCGACAGCCACGGCGACGATGTGGTCACCGACGGTTCCGGCGCGGTGCTCGAGGACGTTCTGCAGACCACGCAAAATATCTTCGGCGGCACGTTCGCGCGCGGCGAGTTGAAACTGCGCCAGGAGTTCGCGGGCGACGACCACAACCTCACCATCACCCTGAACCACAATCGCGGCGACTTCGACAACAGTCAGCGGTTCACTGAATCCTTCGCGGCGCCGGTGCAGCCGGACACGTTCCAGCGTTCGACCCAGTCCAACATCAACAACACGACCCAGTTCGCGGGCGACTACGTGCGGCCCATGCCGTCGGACGGCAAGCTGAAGGCGGGCTGGGATGTCACCCAGGACGACAACCACTCGAACTCGATGGGCTTCGTGGACGCGTCTTCACCGACCGCGCCGGACGACCCGAGTCAGACCGACCTGTTCCACTTCCAGCGCACCGTCTCCGCCGGCTACGTCACCTATCAGCAACCGTTCGGCAAGCTGACGGTGCTGGGCGGCCTGCGCGTCGAGAACGAGACCCTGAACATCGACAGCGAGACCTCGCACATCGACGTCAAGTCGAACGACCTGCACCTCTATCCGACGCTGCACCTGAGCTACACGCTCGACGACGCCCAGACCCTGATGGCGAGCTATTCCGAACGCATCCAGCGCCCCGACGATCGTTCGTTCGATCCCTTCGTGCGCATCAACGGCCCGTTCTCGGAATCGGCGGGCAATCCGCACCTGAAACCCGAGCAGGTCCAGGATTACGAAGGCAGCTGGCAGTACCACGGCGGCGGCCAGTTCTACATCGCCACCCTCTATTACAAGCAACACACCGGCGGCGTGACCACCATCACCACCGACGTCGGAGACAGCGTGCTTTTGACCACCGACGAGAACCTGACCCGCAGCAAGGACGCGGGCCTGGAACTGGTGGCGAGCGGCAAGCTGCCCCACGGCCTCGCCTACAACATCAGCGGCAACGTCTACTGGAACGAGATCGACGGCTCGGCGCTCGGTTTTACCGAGACGCGGTCGGACACCACCGTCGCCGGCCGCGCCTCGATCAACTGGCAGGCCGATCCGAATGATTTCCTCCAGATCAACCTCTCCGCCCGCGGCCGCACGCTGACGCCCCAGGGATTCACCGAGACCAAGCCGACCGTGAACCTGGGCTACCGCCGCAAGTTCACCGAAAAGCTGAGCGGGCTGATCACCGTGCAGGACCTGTTCGACACCGGCGGCGAAAAGACCGTCTACGACAGTCCGCTGCTGCGCGGCGGCAACGACTTCCACCAGCACGACCGCGCGGTCTTCCTCGGCCTGACCATGACCTTCGGCGCCAGCCCGCGCGGCCGCCCGCAACAACCCGACTTCGACTACGGCGACCAAACTCCGGGCGGCGGCTCGCCGCACTGACGCGTTCATGACGGTGTGAAGGCGAGCTTCGCCTTTACACCGCCTGATTGCACATCCACTATGCGGTTGAACGGTGGGCTGTCCCGGATGCCGCTGCGCCTGCAACCTGGGCTGATTGCGTTCGCCGCTGCGACCTTCGCGGCCGGCGGTCCTGTGCAGGCGCAGTCGACGCCGGCGCCAGCGACCCAGACTCCCTCCTCCGCGCCGACGTCTGACGCCAAAGCCGCCACCACGGTTCAGGGCGTTACCGTCACCAGTGACAAACCCGCCGTGCGCCTCGACATCGACCGCCGCAGCTACGACATCTCGAAAGATCTGCAGACCCAGTCCGGCGCCTCCATCGCCGACGCGCTGCGCAACATCCCCTCGGTGGACGTGGACGTCGAGGGCAAGGTCACCCTGCGCGGTCAGGCGGGTGTGACCATCCTGGTCGACGGCAAACCGTCGCCGATGATCAACGCCGACACGATCCAGAACCTCCCCGCCGACCAGTTCGAACGCGTGGAGGTGATGACCAACCCCTCGGCGGCGTTTTCGCCCGAAGGCTCGGCGGGCATCATCAACCTGGTCACCAAGAAGCGCACCCCGCCAGGTCGCCAGGCTATCCTTAAGTTCGCCTACGCCAGCCCGGACCGCTGGCATGGCGGCGGCTACGGGTCGGTGAAATCGGGGCCGGTGACCGTCAGCCTGAACGCCAACGCCAATCGCGGGGCCGGGGCCACCAACGGATCGGGTGAAGGTCGAAGCATCGACCCGGCAAACGGCGTGGAAACCTCCGCCGCGAACCGCAGCGCCCGGGTGTACAGCTCCCACTCCGAAAACGGCGGCAGCACGGTGCGATGGGATATCGATCCCAAATCCCAGTTCACCGTCGCCATGTTCGGTTACGAGATCAGCGGCCGTTCCCACGTCGACACCACCACCACCCTTTCGAATTCCGCCGGCGACGTGACCGAAATTCTGTCGACCGCGACCAACGGTCTAAGCCACACGGACGGCCTTCACGGCGGCGTGGAATACCGGCGCGACTTCGCCGGCGACGATCACAACCTGACCGTCGATCTCGGCCTCGATCGGCGAGACACCTCATTTCAGACGACCACCACCAACGTCTTTAACGCGGCGTCCGACAGTTTTCAGCACCTGCGCACCGCTGAAGCTCAGCAAAACATGGACTTCTCCGGCGACTACGACCGCCCCATGCCCTTCGGCGCCAAGCTGAAGGCGGGATGGGACATCGCCAAAGTCGACGATCTCCACACCAACGCCGGCTTCGTCAACGGCGCCTCGCCGGATGCGCCCGACGACCCCGCGCGCGCGGACCGCTATCATTTCAAACGTACGGTTTCGGCCGCCTACCTCACCTACCAGCAGCCGATCGGAAAGCTCACGGCAATGCCCGGCCTTCGCGTCGAGGGCGAAGATCTCGACATCGACGACCTCTCCACCAGCACCGACGTGCGCGAGCGCGACGTGCATCTCTATCCGACGCTGCACCTGCTCTATGCCCTCACCGACAGCGGGAGCCTGTTCGCCAACTACAGCGAACGGATCGACCGTCCCGATCCCAATTCGCTAAATCCGTTCTTGGCGATCTACGGCCCGCTGAGTGAGAGTCAGGGCAATCCGCACCTGAAGCCCGAACAGACCCAGGATTTCGAGACCGGCTGGCAGTATAGCAAGGGCGGGACGTCCCTGATCGCCACTGCCTATTACAAACTGAACACCGGCGGCTTCGCCTCCATTAATACCGACATCGGCGGCGGCGTGTCTCTGACCACCGAGCAGAACCTGACGCGAAGCCGCGACGCGGGGTTTGAGCTGGCGGCGTCCGGACGCCTGCCCCACGGTTTCAGCTACAATCTCAGCGGCGTCTATCATTGGAATGAGATCGACGGATCGCCGCTCGACTTCACCCTGACGCGGCGGGGCTCGACCGTCTCCGGCAAGGCGACGATCAACTGGCAGGCCGACCCGGCCGACTATCTGCAGTTCAATCTTTCGGCGGCAGGCCGCAATTTCACGCCCCAGGCCTATACCGCGCCCCGCCCGGTCATCAACCTCGGCTACCGGCGCAAGATCGACGACCACCTCTCCGTCCTCGCCACTGCGCTCGACGTGTTCCAGACGGGGGGCCAGCGCGGCGTGACCGACAGCCCACTCCTGAACGGCCACAGCAACTACAACATCCGTGACCGCGCCTTCTTCCTGAGCCTGGTTCTCACCTTCGGCGGAAATAACCGGCGCCCGCCGGACTTCGACTATAACGGCGGGTCACAATAGCGTTCGAGCGGCATCCGAAGAACGCCACGTTGTCGCTTCATGAATAATCCTCTAGAGTTGCAAATGGCGCGGCCAGCGTCCGTTCGTATCTCTCGGGGAATCGTCGATGAAATGGTCCGGTCCACTGGCCGCCGCCTTGCTGCTCGCGTGGACCGCGGCGCCGGGGCACGCCGCCGATCTTCTCGCGCAACCGCAATGGAGCGCCGATCAGGTCCGCGCCGCACGGCCGATCACGGCGGAAGATGCGCTGGTCTTCGATCTGAAAAGCGAGAGCCGGGGCGGCGCGGTCCCTGCCCGTACCACCGTTCAGACCGTCACGCTGGCGCCAAGCTTTGTCGCCATCGAAGGTAATGGCGATCACGTCCTGGACGACTATGCGCTCTGCCGCACCTTTGCATGGTCCGACGACAAGCCGGGCTTCGATAGCAAAAGCTGCTACGCAAGCGTCGCGTTCCGCGCGGCAGAAATCTACAATCGAAGGGGCATCGCCAAACTCATGGCGGCCGCGGGCGCGAAGGGCGACGACGACGACCCCTACTGGTCCGAAGCGGAGTTGGCGTTTCAAGACGAGGCTGTAGAGCGCCTGGCGAAACACGGAGCACCGGACGCGCTGGACTACCGGCTCGGTCAAAAGTCGGTCGTGCGCACGAATGGACGCGCCGCCGATCTGACACCCACGGAGGCCGCGTCGTTCGCGCGCTTCTTGGCCCGCCATGCCATGGTGCATCCGCAGGTTCGCCGGGACCTCAAGGCGGGCGGCGTGCTGCCCGCCCAGATGCAGTTGACGCTGTCGCTTTTCGGAGCGCGGCGCGACGTCACCCTGAACATTACCAACGTCCGGCGCACCAAGGTCCCCTTCCCGTTGCCGGCCGGCGCGCAGTCGAGTCTGCGCCTCGGCATGGATGAAGGCGACACGGCGAAAGCCCGCGCCCTGCACCAAATACTTGTGGCGCTCGACGGCCATTCGACTATTGCAAAACCGACGGCGGACATGATCGTCGCCTCTATGCAGGACGCCTCAGACCACGGACACGAGACAGACGTGGTTCTGTTGTTCCTTCAGCTTACCCAGCAGTACGCGCCGCTGCTGACGGGGCCTGACAAGGACAAGTACGTCGCCGCACTCGGACCGGTGCTGAGAAAGGCCGCGCAGGATCCCGAGGCCGGCCGGTTTTTGGCGATTAATGCCATGGCCGGCGATCGCAAAGCGCAGGGCGACCGCCAGGCGGCGGCGCGCTGGCTCGCGAACGCGACAGCGCTCGACAAGTCGCCGTTCGGAACGTTCCGCTATCTCACCTTCATCAACTTGGTCGCGAACTCCCCCGACGCCGATAAGTGGGACCCCGCCATCGTCAAATCCATGCCAACGGGCGCCGACGGCGATTGGATTCACATCGCGGCCTACCCTTGGGCCTCCAACGCCTACAAGGATGCGGGCGATACCTATTACGAAGCGTTCGACACCGTTCAGGCGTGGCTTGCCTTCGACCTCGGCCGCGCCATCGACAAGGACTGGCGGAGCGGCACGATGAAGAGCGTGTCGGACTCCCAAGATAAGATGCGCGCCGGAGAGCGCGACTTCTTCTGACGGGATAGCGACGCCTTAGCGCTCAGGTCCATACGACGGCGGTGCGTCCTTCGCGTCGGCGCCCCAGTGCGGATCAGGCTTGTCCGACAGCTCCACATCCAACGTCCCGCCCTTCAGCACAAACGCCGCCGGCAGCCACGGCCGACCGCTCGCCTTCCCGTTCACGCGCAACCCGGTGACGTACGGCCTCCCCGCCGACGCCCCTGGCGCGCGCACCACCACATCGCCGCCCGGTCGCGTCACCCGCGCCTCCGGAAACAGAGGACTGCCCAGCACCACATCCGCGCGCCCCGGCCACTCCGGATAGAACCCCAGCGCCGCCCACACGTACCAGGACGACATCTCGCCCAGGTCGTCGTTGCCGGGAATGCCTTCCGGCTTGGTCGTCCAGATCTGCACCTCGGTGGCGCGCACCAGTTCCTGGGTCTTCCACGGCTCGCCGGCGAAATCGTAGAGCCAGGGCGCCGCGACCGACGGTTCGTTGTCGAGTTCGGCGTGCGACCCGCCCGCCTTGGTCACCGCCAGCTTGCCGTCCGGCTGATAGAAGAACCGGTCGAGCCGTGCGCGCGCCGCGTCCATGCCGCCCAGCGTGTCGAACAGGCCCTGTGGATCGAACGGAACCATCCACAGGTACTGCGCGCCCGAGCCTTCTACGAAGTTGTCGTCGTCCTCGACGTTGGGGTCGAACTTGGTCGCCCAGGTTCCATCGGCGTTGCGCGGCGCGAGATAGCCGCCGTCGGGCGCGGCCTTCGGATTGTAGAGATTGCGCCACCAGCCGGCGCGCACCCGCAACGCATGCGCCATCGCATCCTGCCCCTCGCGCAGGGCGAGTTGCGACAGGGCGAAATCGGCGGTCGCCATTTCCAGCGTGTCCGCCACCGATCCCCAACCCGGCGCGCCCACGGGCAGGTAGTGCAGGTTCATTTCTTCGGCGAGGCCGGGCCGCTGACCGCCGCACAACACCGGGCAACCTTCGCGGCGCTCATCTCCGTCGGTCGGCAGGGTCGCCGCCAAGACGAGCGACTGATAGGCGCCGGCCTCGTCGAAACCGTCGCCGCCGAACGCCGCGATGTCGGCGATCGCGGGCGCCGACGGATCGCCGTTCATGACGCCCGTGCGTCCGGTCAGGTGTGTCCAGCGATCCCAGACGCCGCCGTTCTGGTTCGCCTGGTTCAGAAGCGACTGGGCGAAGTCGGACCCGACCTTCGGATCGAGCCAGGTGATGAGCTGAAGTTGCGAGCGATAGACGTCCCAGCCGGAAAAGTTAGCATACTGCGCCCCCTGCCCCGGCGACAGCGCGTGCACGGCGCCGTCGAAGCCGACGTAGCGCCCGTCCGCGTCGCTGTAGAGATTGGGCTCCAGCAGTGAATGATAGAGCGCGGTGTAGAACACCGTGCGCTCGTCCGGCGTCCCGCCGGTGATCGCGATCTGCTCCAGGCGCCGGTCCCAATCCGCGCGCGTCTTCGCCTGCACCTGTTCGACGGTGTCGCCGGGCTTCGACTCCGCCTCCAGGTTCGCCCGCGCCGCCGCCTCGCTGACGTAAGACATGCCGATGCGGACGGTGACCACCGGCGCATAGGCAGGATTGAACTCGATCCAGCCGCCGGAACCGCGGCCCGCGGGCGGATTGCCCTTGTCATCGTAACTCGTCCCGCCGCCTGCATCGGTCTTGTTCGGACTTACCGCCAGGTCGCGCCACACGCCGCCGACGGAGAACGGCTTGTCCACCACCGCCACGAAATGCAGGGTGTAATAGCTGTGCTGACGATCCTTCGAGAGATAGCCGCAGAAATTTCCGCTGGTGACGGAGCCGGTGACCTCACGGTGCGTCGCGTCGATGTGCACCGTCGCGTCGCTCGACCCGACCTCGGAGTCCGAAACACGAAACAGCAGGCCAGCCGGCTTGCCCGCCGGAAACGCCACCCGCATCACGCCCGTCCGCGCCGTTGCGCCGAGCTCCACGCTCACGCCGTTGTCCAGCCGCACGCCGTAAGCCCCCGGTGAGGCGTGCTCGTTTGCGTGATCGAAGGTCGACGCATAGGCGCTGTACGCCTCGTCCGAAGACGGCGACCGTTTCACCACCTCCGTCACCGGCATGATCGGCACATCCCCGCTCGCCCCCGCACACCCCGTCCCCGACAGGTGCGTCAGCGAGAACCCGCGAATGTGATCCGCCGTCCACGCATACCCACCGGGCGCCGCCACCCGCGTAGACTTGTCTTTGCGTAACGCCGTCTCCTCCGGACTGAACGCCACCATCCCAAACGGCGCGGTCGCGCCGGGATAGACGTTGCCGCCATTGGCGGTTCCGATGAAGGGATTGACGGAGGCGGCGGGGTCGGCCGGTGCGGCGTGGGCGGCGGTCGCCAGGAGCGCCGCGGCGCCGAGGGCCAGGATGACAGAGGATCGGTTCATCCGGCGACTATAGCGCAGCGCAAAAAATTAATGGAGCGCGATCCTCCCCATCGCCTCTCGGCGATGGGGAGGGGGACCGCGTCAGCGGTGGAGGGGGCGAAGCTGCGAATACGCAGCGAGCAAAAGCCGCAGCACTTTTGACGATGAGTGAAGGGCGGCAGTCGCCCACGTCGAGTTCACGCACCCCTTCGCCAATGTCGAACGTTGTGCGGCTTTTCCCGAGCCGCAGGTTGCAGCTCGGGCCCCTCCACCACTTCGTGGTCCCCCTCCCCACGCTTTGCGTGGGGAGGATCGGCTCAAATAATTAGAGTGGAATATTATCGTGCTTCTTCCACGGGTTCTCCAGCTTCTTGTTCGCCAGTGTCTTCAGCGCCTTGATCACCCGCCTGCGCGTGCCATGCGGCATGATCACGTCGTCGATGAACCCGCGTTGCGCCGCCACAAACGGATTTGCGAACCTCGCCTTGTACTCCGCCTCGCGCTCGGCGAGCTTCTCCGGGTCGCCGGCTTCGGCGCGGAAGATGATCTCCACCGCGCCCTTCGCCCCCATCACCGCGATCTCCGCCGTCGGCCAGGCGTAGTTCACGTCGCCGCGGATGTGTTTTGAGCTCATCACGTCATAGGCGCCGCCGTACGCCTTGCGCGTGATCACGGTGATCTTCGGCACGGTCGCCTCGGCATAGGCGAACAGCAGCTTGGCGCCGTTCTTGATCAGGCCGCCGTACTCCTGCTTCGTCCCCGGCATGAAGCCCGGCACGTCGACGAAAGTGATCAGCGGAATGCCGAACGCGTCGCAGAAGCGCACGAACCTCGCGGCCTTTTTCGACGAGTCGATGTCGAGCACGCCCGCCAGCACCTGCGGCTGGTTCGCCACCACGCCCACGGTCTGGCCGTCCAGGCGCCCGAAACCGGTGATGATGTTCTTGGCGTACTCGGGCGAGATCTCGAAGAAATCCGCCTCGTCCACGACCTTGAGGATCAGCTCCTTCATGTCGTAGGGCTTGTTCGGGTTCGACGGGATCAGGGTGTCGAGCGACGGCTCGTCGCGCTGCACGCTGTCATAGCTCTCGCGCACCGGCGGCTTTGCGCGATTCGACAGCGGCAGGAAATCGACCAGCCGGCGGATCTGCGCCAAGGCCTCGAGGTCGTTCTCGAACGCGCCGTCGGCGACGCCGGACTTCACCGCGTGCACGCGCGCGCCGCCCAGATCCTCGTGCGACACCACCTCGTTGGTGACGGTCTTCACCACGTCGGGGCCGGTGACGTACATATAGCTGGTGTCGCGCACCATGAAGATGAAGTCGGTCATCGCCGGCGAATAGACGTCGCCGCCCGCGCACGGCCCCATGATCACGCTGATCTGCGGAATGACGCCCGATGACATGACGTTTTGCAGGAAGATGTCGGCATAGCCCGCGAGACTCTCGACACCCTCCTGGATACGCGCGCCGCCGGCGTCGAACAGGCCGATGATCGGGGCGCCGTTCTTCAGCGCCATGTGCTGCAGCTTCACGATCTTGGAAGCGTGCGCGCCGGACAGCGAGCCGCCGAACACGGTGAAGTCCTTCGAGAAGACATAGACCAGCCGCCCGTTGATGGTCCCCCAGCCGGTGACCACCCCGTCTCCGGGGATCTTCTGGTCGGCCATGCCGAAGTCGACGCACCGGTGCTCCACGAAAAGGTCGGTCTCCTCGAACGAGCCCTCGTCCAGCAGCGCCTCGACCCGCTCGCGCGCGGTAAGCTTGCCCTTCGCATGCTGGGCCGCGATCCGCCGCTCCCCGCCCCCCAGCCGCGCCTGGGCCCTGCGCCGGTCGAGTTCTTCGAGGATGTCCTGCATGGGGAAGGGCCTAAGGCTGAAAGCTACCGCCCCGGATTAGGGGGGCGCGGGGCCGGAGGCAAGGTGGGGCTACTTCCGGGCGTTGCAGGCGTCCCAGCGAAGCTTCTCCCCCCTTGGAGGTCCGTACCCTACAACGACAGCTCGCACGGCGGTTGGGTCCGTGCATTCGAGGAAATGTTCATCGTCTCGCGGATCGACGCATCGATATATTCCATGCGGCGTGAGCGGCGGCGTTCCGGGAGGCGGCAACGGCGGCGCCCAGACGGGTCGCCACTGAATTCCACCCGGGCAATCCTCGACGACAACTCCAGCCCAGCACAGGTTTTTCCCGCCACGGTCCATGCAACTCTCAGGGACAGGGGGCATGTGACTCAGCGCATCACGTCCGTCGCGGTACGCCGTCTTGCCAACACCCGCGAGATCGAGGGCGTAGGTCGAGCCCATCAACCCCATCGCCAGTAGAATTCCACCAAATACCGAGGGCGCCATAGGGAGGTCCTTCGTGTACCCTAGGGGTGACACAGCGCCAATTTCTCGGCAAGGATCACCCCATGCTCGAAGGCTCCTGCCACTGCGGCGGCGTCCATGTCCGGGTCACACACGCGCCCCCGGACGTCGCCGAGTGCAACTGCTCGGTCTGCCGTCGGTTGGGCGAGCTCTGGTCCTATTACAAGCCCGCCGAGGTCGAGGTGGTGGGCGATACCGACACCTATGTCTGGGGCGACCGGTGTCTGGCGCTGCATCGGTGCAAGACGTGCGGCTGCGTCACCCATTGGTCGCCACTGATCGAGATCGATCGGATGGGTGTGAACATGCGCAACTTCGAGCCCGCGATCATCAAAGACCTGCCGGTCCGTAAAGTCGACAACGCCTGACGAGAGGAGCCCACGATGCGTCTGGTCGTCGCCTTGCTTCTGTCGGTCATCGTCTATGCCGTCACCGCGCTCGCGGGCCTGTGGACCGTTGCGGAGATCTACGCCCTGCCGCCGGGAACCAGCGTCACCGACCCGGCCATGGTGCGCGCGGTGCTGAGCTGTGCGCCGGTCACGGCGAAGCTGCTGATCATGGCGGCGTGGGTCGTCAGTTCGCTCCTGACCTGCATCGTCGCGGCGCGCTGGGGTGGCGGCCCGCGCATGGCCTGGGTCGGCGGCCTGGTGGCGCTCGCGGGCGGCGTCTGGATGCTCGCCCAGACCACCCAGCCGATCTGGATGGTCATCGCCGCGATCGCGATCCCCCTCGTCATCGCGGCCGCGCTGGGGCTTCGCAAGCCGCCGCGACGGGCAGAGGCGTGACCTCGCGTTGAAAACCCGGTGTAATGTGAGAGCCTTCATTCCGCCTTGGCCTTCCCGGCAAATGCGCCGCCTCAAACCGACCGGATAAGTCTATGAAACTCGCCGCTCTCGTCGCCGCCTCCCTCGCGGTCTCGACCCTCGCCGCCGCCCCTGCCCTGGCCCAGAAGGCCGGTCCCGCGCCCGCGACCCCGGTCCAGCCGCCGGTGGTGGACACCGACCCGAACATGGTCGACCCCACGCCTGACCAGGCCAAGGCCGCCGAGGACGCCGTCCGCGCCGCCATCGAGGAATTCCGCTCCGGCAAGATCGACTACTCGACCATGACCGACGAGCTGCACGCCCAACTCCAACCCCAGGCCGAGCACATCCATAACGTCCTGGCCGGCCTCGGCGAGGTGAAGACCCTGCGCGCCGTGATCATGGACAAGGAGGCCAAGGTCATCTTCCTGCGCGCCGAGTTCTCCAACGGCGCCGCCTACGACTGGGCCGTCCAGATCGCGCCCGACGGCAAGCTGGCGCAACTGGCGCTGCGGCCGTCGCAGGACTAGCGCGCTAACTCCACACCTTGCTCGTGGAGCGGCATGCGGCAATCCGTCCGTGAAGCTTAGCAGCACCACGGATCGTAAATTTCCCTCGCAACCGAGGGACCGCGATGACGATTCACGCTCCGGCTTCGCCCTTCACGGCGGCGCAAGCCGACGCCCACGCCGAAGAGGTGCGCGCGACCAGCCTGACCATTCTGCGCGGCGTGCTGCCGGTCGAACTGATCGACCACTGGAGTGCGGCGTTTCAGCCGCTGCTCGCGCAGACCATCGCGGCCGAGGGTGACGATCCCAATCGCGGCGCCGGGCGTTATTACACGACGCTTCCCTTCATCGAACCGTGGGCCGATCCGGCGGTGATCGACAACGACGCGATCATGGCGGTGGTCGAGCGCCTGATCGGCGCCGACGGCGTGCTCTGCCAACTCGCCGCCGACACGCCGGTCGAGGGTTCGCAATATCAGCACCTGCATCGCGACACGCAATTGCTGTTCCCCGAAACGGGCGCGGAGACGCCCGCCTATCAGCTCGCCGTCAACTTCGCGCTGGTCGACGTCACCGCCGACAACGGCCCGATGGAGTACGCGCCCGGCACCCACATGATGTCGAAGGCCGACGGCCTCGCCGCGGTCGCCAACGGCGACATCCCGCTCGTGCAGGGTTTGATGAACCGCGGCGATGTGATGATCCGCGACGTGCGCCACATCCACCGCGGCACGCCCAATCCGTCGCAGACGCCACGTCCGATGGTGGTGATCGGCTATTCCCGCCGCTGGCTGAACCGCCCCGAGGTCGGCATCCGCATCCCGCGTCCGACGCTGGAACGGCTCCCCGAACGCGCGCGCCAGTGGCTGCGCTTCAACACCGTGTTCGACACCGTGGAGGAAGCCGTAAGCGGCGGCGAAAGCTACCGCGACTTCGCGTACTGATCCTGCCGAGCGGCACAGCGCAGGGGGTTGCGCCCCTCCCGCTTTGCCGGATGATCCGGCCATGACACGATCCAGCCGCCACCTCGTCGACCCCGAGCTCCACGACTTCCTGGACGCCTGGCCAACCGTCGTCCTCGACCCGGAGCTGCTGGCCCTCGTTCGGGCCCGCGACCTGCCGATCCCGGTCGTCGACAATCCGGCCGCGCAAGCCGTTGTGCTCGAACATCATCGCGCGTCCGGCCCCGATGGCGCGCCCGACATAGCGCTGCGCGTCTACCGCCCGTCGAACCAGAGCGGCCCGCTGCCCTGCATCTTTCACATTCACGGCGGCGGTTTCGTCGCCGGAGACACCGATGAGATCGAAGCGATCCACCGCGCGCGCGTCGCCGATCTCGGCTGCGTACTCACCACCCTCGACTATCGCCTGGCGCCGGAGACGCGGTTTCCCGGCAACATCGAGGACTGCTACGCGACGCTCGCCTGGGTATTCAGGAACGCCGGCGCGCTGCGTATCGACACGTCACGCCTGGGCGTCGTCGGCGAAAGCGCGGGCGGCGGTCTCGCCGCAGCCTTGGCGCTGCTCGCGCGCGATCGCGGCGAATACAGGCTCGCCTTCCAGCACCTGATCTATCCGATGCTCGACGACCGCACCTGCGCGACGAGCGACCCGCATCCCTACGCCGGCGAGTTCATCTGGACGCCGCACAACAACGCCTTCGGTTGGAGCGCGCTGCTCGGCGTCGAGCCCGGCTCGCCGGGCGTGTCGCCCTACGCCGCCGCCGCACGCGCCGAAAACCTCGAGGGCCTGCCGCCGACCTTTGTCTCGACCGGCGCGCTCGATCTCTTCGTCGATGAGGACATCGACTACGTCCGCCGGCTGAACCGGGCCGGCGTGCCGGTGGAGTTCCACCTCTATCCTGGCGGTTTCCACGGCTACGACCTGCACCCCACCGCCCGCGTCGCCACCCAAGCCCGCGCCGACAGCCGCGCGGCCCTGCAGCGGTTCCTGTCCGGCGAACCTGCCCAAGTTTTGTAATTGAATTTCGCTCCTAGGTCGTATAGCTTGGCCTGGGGGTATTCATGCGAATTCAGCTACTTGCGACCGGTACGGCGCTTGCCTTCGCCTGTGCGGCTCCAGCCGCCCTGGCGCAAGCCACGTCTGCGCCTGAAGCCGCGTCCACTCCGGCCGCCGCGTCGGCGCCGGCTCTGCCGGTCCCTGCGCCGACGGTGCAAGCGCCGGCGCCCGTGGCGACGCACGTGGCCGCGAACACCGTCATCGTGATCGAAATCACTGAGCTCATCTCGACCAAGATCCAGAAGAAGGGCGACATGTTCACCCTGAAACTTGCGGAGCCGATCAAGCTCGGCGACGTCGTGGTCGTACCCGCGGACACGCCGGGGATGGGCCAGGTGGTCGATACCGCCCCGCCTGGTTTCGGCGGCGCGCCCGGCAAGCTCGTGCTCGCCGCGCGTTACCTCGAACTCAACGGCAAGCACATCCCGATCCACGCCCTGAAACTCGGCGGATCGGGCCAGGATCGCAACCGGCTCGCTTTGGCCATGAGCGCGATGCCCTACGTCGGGATAGCCAGCATCCTCATTCAGGGCGGCCAGATGGAAATCCCGCCTGGCTCGCATGCGCTGGCGAAACTCGGTGTCGATCTGCCGGCGCCTGACGCGTCGCCGGCGATGGCCGCCGATCCTACACCCGCAGCCGCGCCGGCGCCGACCACCGCCGCGCCCGCACCAACGACATCCAACACCACCCCGCAAGGAACGCCTCAATGACCAAGATCAAGACAATCCTGTTCGCCGCCGGCGCGCTTCTCGCCGCCGGCGCGGTCTCCGCGCCTGCCATCGCCGGCGACCAACCCGCGGCCGCGCCCGCGCCCGCAGACGCATCCACCTCGCGTGTCGGCACGCCGGAAGCAGGTAAGGGTCAGATCGTGTTCTTCCGTCCCAGCGCCGCCGGCATGCTGTTGAGCTTCACGGTGCACGAGGGCGACAAGGGCATGGTGAAACTCGGCAACGCCACCTACCAGGTGCTCAGCGCCGATCCTGGCGCACACACCTACATGATCGAGTCCGAGGCAAGGGACACCCTGACCCTCGAGGTCGAGGCCGGCGAGACCTATTATGTGAAGCAGACGATGGCCATGGGTCTGATCGTCGGCCACCCGCGCCTGAACCTTTCCGACCAGGACAGCTTCGATAAGATTAAGTACCTGAAGCTGTCGAAGCTGAAGCCGACCGACAAGAACGCGGGCGGCGCCAAGACCGACGCCAAGACCGACACCGCCGAACCGAAATAGTGACCAAGCTACCGGCTGCGACTTTCGGGTCGCGGCCGGTCCCGGCGGCCCAAAATTTCGGCTGACCAAAGATTCATTTGCCTTTGGGAAGGCGAACCGGTCCCATTCCAGAAAATCGGGGACCGTCATGAACCGCCGCGCCTTTGCCCTTCTCGCCGCCTCGGCGCTGGTCCTGCCGGCCGCGCGGGCGCTCGCCTTCGACAAACTTCCCGACCTCGACGCGGTCACCGCCGATGCGCTGAAGGACTCCAAGGTCCCCGCGGTCGGCGTCCTGGTGATCGCGGATGGGAAGGTTGCGGGCGAGGCCGTGCGCGGCGTGCGGCGTAACGACCGACCCGATCCGGTCACGCGGAGCGACGTCTGGCACATCGGATCCAACGGCAAGGCGATGACTGCAACCATGGTCGCACGCCTGGTCGAACGCGGCGTGCTGAGCTGGGACGCGCCGCTGGAAAAGATGCTGCCCGAGCTCGCGGCCGGGATGCAGCCGGCCTATCGCTCGGTGAACCTGGTCATGCTGATGGCGCACCACGCCGGCCTGCCGCATGATTATCACGACGAGAAGGCGATCCTCCCGTTCTTCGACGACCCGCGCTCCACCACGCTTCAGCGGCTCGACTATTTCAAGCTCGCGCTCAGCGAGGCGCCGGTGAACACGCCGGGCGCCGCGTTCAGCTATTCCAACACCGGATTTCTTTTGGCCGGCGCCTGCGCCGAACAGGCGACGGGGCTCAGCTACGAAGAGCTGATGCGGCGCGAAGTCTTCGCGCCGCTGGGCATGGCCAGCGCCGAGATCGGGTCACCCACGACCCGATGACGCGCGGTCACGTCGGCGGCCATCCGGCGAGCGACAAGGAATCGATCCCGCGCTTCTACGGGCCCGCCGGAAACATGTTCATGTCGCTGGACGACTGGGCGCGTTTCGCCATCGACCAGATCGACGGCTGGCACGGTCACGGCAAGCTGCTGAACGCTGCGACCTATCGCAAGCTGCAGACGCCGGCGTATCCGCCCGACACCGCGGGTCTCGGCTGGGGCGCGTCGCCGAGCCCGCTCGGGCGCAAGGGGCCGGGACTGACTCACGCCGGCTCCGACGGCACCTTCTACGCCATCATCTGCCTGTTCCCCGAGTCGCGCTCGGGCCTGCTGGTCGCGGCCAACGCCGGCGAAGCCATGGGCGGCGACAAGGTGGTGAAGGCCGCGATCACCCCGCTGTTGCCCTGCGTGTCCGACCCGGCCCCGGCCGCTCCCGCCAAACCGGCGCCGTGACGCGGCGCGAAGCGCATCGATTTATCGCCTCCAATTGAAGCGCTGCGCGCCGACACGCGCACAACCGCTCTGCGTCCTCTGCGCTTCTCTGCGTCTTCTTTTTAAAAGGTCCACTCCGGCAGCGGTGGCGCAGGCGTCTGCGGGAATGTCTGGCGGCTTGCCACCGGGCATCGACGGCCGCGCCTGATGTTCGCGTCGGCGACGATTTGAAGATGAGGACGCAGAGAAGCGCGGAGCACGCAGCGCTGAATCGCGCTCGATCCTGCGACCGACTTGTAAAAATAAGGCCCTTCGGGCGCGAAGCGCTTTCAATAGCATCGTGTCCAATCGGAGCGCGCCGCCAAAGCACCCACCACAGCTCCGCGCTTCTCTGCGTCCTCTTTTTAAAAGGTCCACTACGGCAGCGGCGGCGCAGGGGTCCGCGGGGAATGTCTGGCGGCTTGCCACCGGGCATCGACGGCTGCGCCGGATGTTCGTGTCGGCGACGATTTGAAGATGAGGACGCAGAGAAGCGCGGAGCACGCGGCGCTGAATCGCGCTCGATCCTGCGACCGGCTGTACGAATAGAGGCCTTCGGGCGCGGTCAACGTGACCAGGGACTCGCGCGAGCATTCCATCTTTGGACATTAAGCGCGCTGCGGGATTTGCAAGGACCATGTTATGCTCGAGGCGAGGCATGGTCTTTGACATCGCTATTGGAAGACCGATCACCGTAAATACGGTTGATTTACGGAGACGGAGCGTACCGCAAATGCGGCGCTTACCAGACGGAGCTTACCGTAAATACGGTTGATTTACGGTGCGTCCGCCGCGTCGAGCCACTTTCCGACGCTGATCGCGTCCTCGCCCATCGCCTTGGCGCGCTCGGCGGCTTCGGCGTCTTCGCCCCACTGTTCGACCTGGAAACGTTCATCAAGGCGAGACAGATCGAATGCCGTGACCGCGTCCAGCTCGCCCTTCAGCACCGCGAACGCGAGGATCGCCGAGCCGAACAGCGAGGTAGCCCAGGTGAGGCCGGTCAGGGCGAAATCGTCGAGGTCGAGCGCCAGTTCGCGGACGCGCGCTACGGTCGCTTCCGGCTGGGGCTTGTGCAGAATGCCGGTCGCGCGTTCGAACGTCAGGCCTAGGTCGCGCTCGGCCCAGTCGAGCATCGGACCCCAGCGTTCGATCTGCCGCTCGACCAGCTTCGCCGGCGTATCCGCGAAGTAACACAGCGCGTCCGCTGCGGCGTAGCGCGCGACCTCGTCGGCGACCGCCTCGCGCGCCTTCGACACGCGGTCGATGGCGGTGAACGCAAGCCGGGTGAGTGGCATCGTCGCCAGTTCGAGATATTCGCCGACATCGTCCCACTCATGCGCGACCAGTTGCGCCAAGGCCCGTGTCGGCAACGCCAGCCGCGCGCGCCGCGGAGTGAGCGCGGGTCGGCCGTCGAGCAGGATGGTGAATCCGGCTTCACCGTGGGGGCCTACGGCGGCGGCTTTCCAGAAGCGCCGGGGTTTGCTGTCGTTTTCGTTCATCGCGGAGTCAGTTTGTCGGGTCCAATCTCGACGGAGGCGACCCGGCGGGGCCGTTCCAGACGTAAGCGTGCGGAGAGTGGAGATGGCGCAGAACCCGCCCGGACTGCAAGCGGCGATCGCCGCCACCCGTTTCGGTCTGGGCGCGCGGCCCGGCGAGATCGAGGCCGCGACCGCCGATCCGAAGGCCTGGCTGATCCGCCAGATAAGGCCGCAAGGCGCCGACCAGCCGGCCGGGTCTTTCGCCAACGCCCGCGACCAGCTCATCGCGCTCGCCGGCTATCGCGAGGACCGCAAAGAGGCCAAAGCCGAGGGCGTCGCCCTGCCCAAGGCCGCCAGGCGCATGGCCGCGCAACCGGCCTCGATGGCCATTGCCGATACCGCTGTTCCTGCCGCACCCGCCATGGACGCCGATGCCCAGCGCAAGGCCGACATGCTGAAGACCGAGCTTAAGTCGGTGCGCAACCAGGCCGGGGAGGAGTTCCTCGCCCGCGCCCAACTCGCGGCCTCGACGCCCGACAGTTTCCGGGAACGATGGGCGACCTTCTGGTTCAACCACTTCACCGTCTCGGCGGTGAAGCTCGAGTCCGCCGTGGTGACCGGTCCGTTCGAGCGCGAGGCGATCCGTCCGCGCGTGTTCGGCCGCTTCGAGGAACTGCTGGTCGCTTCCAGCACCCACCCGGCCATGCTGCTCTACCTCGATCAGGCGCGCTCGGCGGGCCCGAACTCGATCGGCGGTCGGACGCGCAAGCTCGGGCTGAACGAGAACCTCGCGCGCGAGATCATGGAGTTGCACACCGTCGGCGCCGACGCGGGCTACACCCAGGCGGACGTGACCGAGTTCGCGCGCGCGCTCACCGGCTGGTCGGTGGGCGGTCCCAAGGACGCCGGACGCGGCTTCGACGGTCGCTACCTGTTCCGCGCCGCCATCCACGAGCCGGGCGGGCGCGAGATCATGGGCCGCCAGTACGACCAGTCCGGCGAGGCCCAGGCGCGCGCGGTGCTGCACGCCCTCGCCATCGACCCGCGCACGGCGAAACACATCAGCCGCAAGCTCGCCATCCACTTCGTCGCCGACGATCCGCCGCCGGCCCTGGTCGATCGCTTGAGCGACGCCTGGATGAAGTCCGACGGCCGGCTGGACGTCGTCGCACGCGCGCTGATCGAGGCGCCGGAAGCGTGGGATCCGCAGGCGCGCAAGTTCAAGACGCCGTACGAGTTCGTCGTCTCCGGCTATCGCGCCGCGGGGGTGCAGCCGACTAAGGTCGAACACCTGCGCATCCTCACTGCGCTCGGCCAGAAGCCGTTCAGCCCGCCCTCGCCCAAGGGCTGGTCCGACGAAGCCGCCGATTGGGCGACGTCGGACGGCGTGATCAAGCGACTGGAGTGGGCCAAGGGCTTCGCCGTCGTCGTGGGCCCGCTGGTCGATCCCGTCGCCACCGCCAGGTCGTCGCTCGGCGCGCGGCTCAGCGAGCGCACCGCCACCGCCGTCGCCCGCGCCGAAAGCCGGCCCGAGGCGCTCGCCCTTCTTCTCATGTCGCCGGAGTTTCAGCGCCGATGACCCGCACATTGCAAACCTTCCGGATGAATCGCCGCGCGCTGCTCGGCGGCATGGCCGGCGTGTCGGTGCTGTTCGCCGGCCGCGCGGCCTTCGCGTCGGAGAGCGGCCGGCGCAAGCTGGTAGTGATCATCGCGCGCGGCGGCCTCGACGGCCTCTCGGTCAGCCCGCCCCACGGCGACGCCAACTACGCCGCACTCCGCGGCGCCATCGCCATTCCGCCGCCCGGCGCCGACGGCGGTGCGTTGAAGCTCGATGAGACCTTCGCCTTGCATCCCGCCCTGCCGCAGTTCTGGGCCATGACTCAGGCGGGCGAAGCGCGCATCGCGCCGGCCGTCGCCATCCCCGACCGCATCCGCTCGCACTTCGAGGCCCAGGACATGCTCGAGAACGGCACGGCGAAGGTCTATGCGACGAGCACCGGCTGGCTCAACCGCGCGCTGGCGACCAACGGCGCGACGCGCGCCATGTCGGTGGGCGCCCAGGCGCCGCTGGTCATCCGCGGGCCCGTCGAGGTGGCGTCCTGGTCGCCGGGACCGGAACTGCCCCAGGGCGACCGCGTCGCCGGCATCCTGATGGATCTCTACAAGGACGACCCGCTGCTCGCGCCTGCGCTCGCCTCGGGCCTGTCGAACGAAGCCATGGCGCGCGACGCCATCGGCAAGGAACAGGTGAAGCAGAACGACATGAAGGCGCTGGGCGTCGCCATCTCCAGGTTCATGACCGCCCACGACGGACCCGACGTGGTCGCGCTCTCGCTCGACGGCTTCGACACCCACGCCAACCAGGGCTCGTCCAAGGGCCAGCTCGCCAATCGTCTCGCCTATGTCGACCAGCTGTTCGGCGGGCTGAAGGGCGGCCTCGGGCCCGTGTGGAGCGACACCGCCGTGGTCATGGCCACCGAGTTCGGCCGCACCGCGCGAATCAACGGGACCCAGGGGACCGACCACGGCACCGCCTCGACCCTGCTTCTGGCCGGCGGGGCCCTGAAGCGCGGCGGTATCGTCGGCGACTGGCCGACTCTGGCCGACAACCGCCTGTTCGAGAACCGGGATCTTGCGCCAACCCTCGAAGTTCGCTCGGTTTTCAAGGGCCTGCTGCGCGACCACCTGGGGGTGGAAAAGAGCCGCCTGGACAGCGTCGTCTTCCCCGACAGCCAATCGGCGCCGGTCAGCGACGGATTGATCTAATGAACACGTTCAATTAATTGGGTCACAGGTTTCGGCCGACGCCTTCCCCAAGGCGCCCCCCGCGCCCAATAGCTCGGCCGAGACCCGATCCCGACCTGCCCTCCCCGTCCCAACGCGGGGAGGGCATTCTTTTTTGGACAGTATTTTGGCTAGGGCTTCTTCTGCATGCTCGCGGACATCTGCGCGTTGAGTTGCTGGAAGGAACGGACGAGGTCGTCACAGGCTGCCTTCGACGCCTGGCACAGGATTTCCATCTTCAAGACGACTGCGCCGTTATCGTCGACGAGCCACCGCTTCACCGCCGCCGGGTAGGCCGGATGACCGGGCGGCGGGAATGACCAGAAAGTGCGCGTCGCCTCGTCCGTCGCGATCGTCCAACCGTGGTCGGTCGAAATCACCACCCCCGGGCGCGCATGCAGGTCCTTCAAGGCGGCATCGACGTTCGGATAGCCGATGGTCGACTGTTTCGCCTCGGGAAGCGCCGCTGGCGGCGCGGCCGGGGCGGCCGACGCTTGGTAGTTGGGACAGTTCGCCGACATCTTCGCCCAGGTTTCGTCGAGCACGGCCTGCGACTTTTCCTGTTCGATGCTGCGCGCCGATACGTTGTCGATGAACGCGGTCTCCTCGCGCACGACGCCGAAAGCGCCGCCCGACGGCGGTTGGTACAGCACCAGATAGCCGCAGTAGCGGTCCGCGTTGGCAAAACGGCCGGCTAGGTCCAGCGCGACATAGACACCGGGCGCCGGCGCGTGCGCCGGATCCTTCGTCCAGGTGACGACCGTGATCCGCCGTTCGATCGCGGCCCCGGCCTTGTCGTGCAATTCGGCTGACAGCCTGGCGTATTCCTTGAAGGACAGTTGCTTCTTGTATCTTTCGGTCAGGCGGGCGTAGGCCTCCCGGTAGCGACCTCCGTCCTCGTCCGCGAAATAGTCCGCCGCCGTCTTGCGCGCCGTCGCCTCCAAGTCTTCGGTCGGAGACCACCCCGGCGCCGAGTCCGTCGTGACATTGACCTGTCGTAGCGGCTCCGCCGCCGCGAGTGAGAAACCCGAAAGCGCCAAGCCCAGGCCGGCGGCGAGAGGGGTAAGCCGAATGACCATGGGTTCAACCCTGCCTTGTTCCGGCGCAGGCTAGGACGTTTAGTCCGTTTCGCCAACGCCCCGCCTCGCCGCCGACCCGCGCGCGGCAAACCGGTCGAGTTCGTCCGCCAGTTCGGCGAACGTGCGCGCCACATGCGCCGCGCCGGATGCAGCGACTTCTTCCGCCGTGTGGAATCCCCACGCGACGCCTTGCGGATAGGCGCCGGCGGCGATGGCCATCCGCATGTCGTGCGAGGTGTCCCCGATCATCACCGCGCGCTCGGGACGCGTGTGCGCCGCTTTCATCGCCTGCAGCAACATCGACGGGTGCGGCTTGCCGGGGCCGTCGTCGGCGCAGCGGGTGGCGTCGAACAGGTCGCCCCAGCCGTGACGATCGAGCAGGCGATCGACGCCGCGTCGCGAGTTGCCGGTGGCAAGCGCCAGGCGCCACCCGTCGGCCTTCAGCTTGTTCAGGAGGTCGACGGCGCCGGCGTACAGCGGCTCCGTAAAATTGTGGTCGAGGTGCATGCGCCGGAACGACTCTTGAAAGCCGGAGACGAACTCGGCGAACTCGGCGTCGGTGATCTCGGGCGCGAGATGACGCAGGCCCTCCGCGAGCGAGAGGCCCACGATCTGGCGCACCGAGTCATAGTCAGGCGGATCGAGTCCCGCCGCGTCGGCGGCTTCGATCGCGGCGCGGTGGATGGTCTCGCGCGAGTCCACCAGGGTTCCGTCGACGTCGAAGACAGCGAGCGGGCGGTCGGTGAACATATTTGATTCCGGACTGGGTGTTGGTGAGGTCGTGGAATTGGAAATCACGAAGGCCACGAAGGCCACGAAGAAAGTGAAGGAAAATCGATCGGAACTAGTGGATCAACCTACACTGGGCCTTCGGCGCGATCTTGCGGCGAAGCCGCCTTCCAAATTCTTCTTCGTGATCTTCGTGGCCTTCGTGTTCCGAATCTCGACGACAGCCTCACCGCCGCCGTCCCCTGTTCGCGAACGGATCCTCGTCCGCCTCGTGCTGGTCGAAGCCGAAGCGTTCGAAGCCGGCCTTCATTTCCGGCGAGATCGGCGCCTGGACGATCAGCTTGCCGCCGCCCGGGTGGTCGAGCTCGATGCGGCGCGCGTGCAGCTGCAGCTTCAACCCTTCCGACAAGGCGCGCGAGGCGTCGTCGGCGTATTTCGGATCGCCCAGGATCGCGTGGCCGATGGCCAGCATGTGCGCACGCAGCTGATGTGTGCGGCCCGTGTGCGGTCGAAGCGCCATCCACGTCGCGCGATGGCCCGCGCGTGACACCGTGACGTACTCGGTCTCGGCCGCTTCGGCGCCGTGCTCCTTGGCGTCGGCGGGAACCATCATCTCTCGGTCGCCGATGCCGCGCTTGGCGAGCGCCAGTTCGATCACGCCCTCCGCGGGCTTCGGATCGCCCGCGACGATGGCCCAGTAGGTCTTCTTCGCCCGCCGCCGGGCGAAGGCCCCCGCGAGCCGGCCCGCCGCGTCGGGCGACCTGCCGAGCAGCAGCACGCCGGAGGTATCGCGGTCGAGCCGATGCACCAAGCGCGGTCGCTCCAGCCCCTCGCCCCAGGCCGACAGCAAGCGGTCGACGTGCTTGGTGGTCTTGGTGCCGCCCTGCACCGCCAGGCCCGCCGGCTTGTTCAGCGCCAGCACCATCTCGTCCTCGTAGAGCACCAGGGACTTGGCGTAGGCGACGTCGCGCGGCGGCAGGGGCGGCGGCCCCTCGCCCCTGTCCTGCGCCTCCGGCAGCGGGGGCACGCGCACCACATTGCCCGCCTCGAGCCGGGTATCCGCCTTGGCGCGCGACCCGTCGACCCGCACCTGGCCCGAGCGGAACAGCTTCTGCAGCTGGACGTGGTTGAGGTGGGGCCAGCGGCGCTTGAACCAGCGGTCGAGCCGGATCCCGGCCTCCCCCTCGCCCACCGTCAAGGTCTTCACTTCCCGCGTCATGGCGGAGCCTTATAGCGCCGCGGCTCCGGAGGGCGAGGCTTTGTTGACCGGGCCTCCCCGACCCGACCGCAGAATCGTGCGATCTCTTCCGGCCGTGGGAGTGAAGGCGTGACCCTGCCGTTCAAGCTCTATCTCGTGGTCCTTGCGGGCAGCGCTCTTGGGGGCCTGGCGCGTTACGTCGTTTCGGGCTTGGTCGGCGCGCAGTTCGGCGAGACGTTCCCATGGGGGACCGTCATCGTGAACGTCTCGGGCTGTTTCGTCATCGGCTTCTTCGCCGGCCTTACCGCGCCGGACGGGCGCCTGTTCATCGGCGCCGCCACGCGCCAGTTCGTGCTGACCGGGCTCTGTGGCGGCTACACCACCTTTTCCTCGTTCAGTCTGCAGACCATCAACCTGATGAACGAAGGCGACTGGGTGCGCGCGGGCGGCAATGTGGCGGGGTCGGTGGTTATGTGCCTGTTCGCGACCTGGCTCGGCACGCTCGCCGCAGCCGCGGTCAATCAGTTGAAAGGCGCCTGAAATGGACACGGGTCAGGACGCAGTCTTGCTGCGCATCTTCTTCGGCGAGGCCGACCGCCACGACGGCAAGCCGCTGCACGAGGCGATCGTGTTGAAGGCGCGCGCAATGGGGATCGCCGGCGCTACTGTGCTGCGCGGACCGATGGGTTTCGGCCGGTCGAGCCGCCTGCACACCTCGAAGATCCTGCGCCTCTCCGAAGACCTGCCGCTGGTCATCGAGATCGTCGACGACGACGCCAAGATCGCGGAGTTCCTCGCCGTGCTCGATACGATGATGGGCTCGGGCCTGGTCACCACCGAGAAGGTCAAGGTCTGGCGCTACGGCGACCGAGCGTGAGTCCGACGCCTGGACGACGCGCTTTTACGAGCCGAAGGACATGCAGCCGGTCAGTCGACTGTTGCTCGGCTAGCGGATCGTCAGCCGCAGGCGGTAGGGGCCCAGGGCGTGGTCGGCCATCGTATTTGCGCTGACGCTGAAAACGTATTCGCCGGTCTGCGGCAGGGGAATCCGGAATGCCCGGGCCGTCGGCGTTGCCGTCGGGATAGGCGATGACCTGGCGCGTGGCCAGACCGTCCAGCGACCAGGTCAGGGTCTGGCCGGCGCGGGCCTTGAAATGATAGTCGCAGCTCTCGCGGCCGCGGGTCAGGCGTCCGCTGTAGGCGATGGTGTCGGTTCCGCGCCGCATATGCACCTGGACGCTGCAGTCGGGCGCGGCGAGGCTCGGCCCCGCGAACAACAGAAACCCGGCGAAGGCCAGGCCGGCGGCAAGCTTGGACGAGACCATGGCGCTCTCCTGTCGCTTCAGGGTCGGCAGTTGGCGTCAGGACGCGGACCGCGTCAATTCGAGGACGGCGGAACGCGCCGTTTCACGCGCCTCGCGAAAGGCGCGGAAATCGGAAACGCCCTGTGATTCAACGCGCCGCCGTCGAACGGCTATGGAGGCGCCATGACCGACCTGACCATCCGCCCGATCGCCGAAGCCGACCGCGACGCCTGGCTGCCGCTGTGGGACGGCTACAACGCCTTTTACGGCCGCTTCGGCCCGACCGCTCTCCCGGTGGAGATCACGGCGGCGACCTGGGCGCGGTTCTTCGATCCGTCGGAACCGGTGCATGCGCTCGTCGCCGAGCGCGACGGCGTCATGTTGGGGCTCACGCACTATCTGTTCCATCGCTCGACCACGATGCTGGCGCTCACCTGCTATCTGCAGGACCTGTTCACCGTCGAAGCGGCGCGCGGCCAGGGCGTGGGGCGCGCGCTGATCGAGGCGGTGTTCGAACGCGCCAAACAGGCGGGTTCGGACCGCATCTACTGGCAGACGCACGAGACCAATACGCACGCCATGAAGCTCTACGACAAGGTCGCGGAGAAGTCGGGGTTCCTGGTCTATCGGAAGACGCGCTAGAGCTTCAGCGCCGCGGCGAGGTCCGCGAGGTCGAGGGGCAGCGGCGCGTCTATCGACTTTGTCCCGCCCTCGGGATGGGGAAAACTGAGCGATCGCGCATGCAGCATCAGGCGCGGGACTGTGTGATCACCAATGCGCAAGGCGCCGCCGTAACGCGCATCGCCGGCGATGGGGCGTCCGATCGAGACGAGATGCACGCGCAACTGGTGCATGCGGCCGGTGACCGGTTTCAGTTCAACCAGCGCCGCGTCGTAGGACGCCGCCAGCGTGCGGTAACGCGTCAACGCGCTCTCCGCGTCAGGATGGTCATCGGGGCAGGGGCGCATATAGGCTTCGCGGCCGATCTCCTCGCGACGCAACGCGGTGGTGATCTCGCCGTCGCGCGGCTCGGGCGCGCCGGGGGTGATCAGCGCGACGTAGGTTTTCTCGAAGCTGCGCGCCATCACCGCCTTGCCGAGAAAGCCGGCGGCGGGCTTGGTTTTGGCGGTCAGGATGACGCCCGAGGTGTCGCGGTCGAGGCGGTGGATCAGACGCGGTCGCGCCTTGCCGGGTTTGGCGAAGGCCCAGAGCAGTTCGTCGAGCGTGTGATGCTGAGCCCGGCCGCCCTGGCTCGACAATCCGGCGGGTTTGTTCAGCGCGAGGATCTGCTGGTCCTCGTAGATGACCAGCGTGCGAACGAACTCGATCTCTTCAGGCGAGAGCGAGAGAGGAATATCGACGGCGCGAACGCGAGGAGGCGTGCGCGGCATCAGTCCTCGGTCTCCCCGCGCATCTTCGACCAGCGGTCGAGGCGTTCCTTGATCTTCGCCTCGTGGCCTTCGCCCTTCGGCTTGTAGAAGACGCGCCGATCCATGCCGTCGGGGAAGTAGTTCTGGCCCGAGAAGCCGCGGTCGGTGTTGGGATCGTACTGATAGCCCTTGCCGTAGCCCAGCTCCTTCATCAATCGCGTCGGCGCATTGCGGATGTGGGCGGGCGGCATCAGCGACCCGGTCTCGCGCGCGGCTTTGGCGGCGGCGCCGTAGGCGTTGTAGACGGCGACGGACTTGGGCGCGGTGGCGAGATGCACCACCGCCTGGGCCAGGGCGAGCTCGCCCTCGGGCGACCCGAGAAAGTCGTAGGTGTCCTTCGCGGCGTTGGCGACGAGCAGCGACAGGGGGTCGGCCTCGCCGATGTCCTCCACCGCCATGCGCACGATGCGGCGCGCGAGGAACAGCGGGTCTTCGCCGCCTTCCAGCATGCGCGCAAGCCAATAAAGCGCCGCGTCGGGGTCGGAGCCGCGCACGCTCTTATGCAGGGCGGAGATGAGGTTGTAGTGCTCCTCGCGATCCTTATCGTAGGCTGGGCTGCGTTTTTGCAGCAGGCGGCCGAGTTCGGCGGTGTCCATCGGCTCGGGCGGCCCGATGGCGAACAAGGTCTCCGCCAGCGTCAGCAGATAGCGACCGTCGCCATCGGCCAGCGCGATCAAGGCGTGGCGCGCGTCCGGCGTCACCGGCAGCGGCTTGCCTTCGAACGCCTCGGCCTTCTCCAACAATGTTTCGAGCGCCTTGTCATCGAGACGCTTCAGCACGAACACCTGGCAACGCGACAGCAAAGCGCCGTTCAGTTCGAACGACGGGTTCTCCGTCGTCGCACCGACGAGGGTGACGGTTCCGGACTCGACGTAGGGCAGAAAGCCGTCCTGCTGCGCACGATTGAACCGATGAATCTCGTCCACGAACAACAGCGTCGACTGACCCGCCAGCCTGCGCGTGCGCGCGGTCTCGAACGCCTTCTTCAGATCGGCGACACCGCTAAACACGGCCGACAGTTGCTGGAACTCATAGCCGCCCGCCTTGGCCAAAAGGCGCGCGATGGTGGTCTTGCCGGTGCCCGGCGGTCCCCACAGGATCATCGAGGACAGGCGGCCGTTGTCGACCATGCGACGGATCGGACCGTCGGGGCCGAGCAGGTGATCCTGCCCCACGACGTCCTCGAGCTTCTGCGGCCGCAGGCGATCGGCCAGCGGCGACGGCGCCGTCGGTTCCAACCCCGCGGCCTGGAACAGGTCGCTCATCCCGGCGCCGAGCGGAAGAACATCTGCGTGCCCGTCTCATCCGGATGTTTGCGCTTGGTCGCGAGCGACGGTTTCACCGTCGGCGTTACCGACTGGTAGTCGACCGACAGCTCGCGGTTCACACGGAACAGGCGGCCTTCGACATCGCCCTTGCAGGTCTTCGGATCGACACGCCCGACGTAGGCGCCGCCGTGCGAGCGCAGGCGGATCGCACAGCCTTCCTTGCGCACCAGGCGGTCGCGTCCCGGCGAGAAGTCCGCGTAGGTCTGGCGATCGTCGCCCAGCACCCAGTACTGGCGCACGATCAGCGAGTCCTTGCCGCCGCGGCTGACGCCATAGAACCAGAAGTCGCGCGCGTGGGCGTCGTCGTCCTTCACATCCATGCGGATCATCAGTTCGCCCGGCCGGTCCAGCTTCTTCACGCGGCTGCCGGTCAGGGTCTGGTGAACCAGACTGGGGTTGAACGAGCCGCTCAGCCACGCGGCCAGCTGGGCCGGCGTGTAGTCCGGCTTGGGCGGCGCCTTCGCCGCGGCCGGCTGGACGCCGAGGGCGAGCCCGGCGATCAAGGCGCACCAGAGACCCGAGTGTTGCAGCATGGCGGTCCTTTCGGCGGCGACCGGGCCGCGCGGAAGGCCTTGTCTAGCAGACTCCGCGCGGGCGCGCCTGCGGCCCAGCGCTACGCCCGAATCCGCGCGGTAATGGTCTGGCCGCCCCGCTGGATGGTCAGGGTCCAAAGCCCGCTGGGCGCGCCGGCGTCCAGCATCTTGCGCAGCTGCTCGACGCTGGAGACGTCATGGCCGTTCACGGCGCGCACGATGTCGCCGGGCCGAAACCCGACGGAGGCGCCATAGCCCCGGGTCGCGACGTTGGAGACCAGCACCCCCCCCGCCCTTCACGAACGGATCGGCGCCCAGTTCGTCGGCCACCGCCGGCGACAGGTTCACCACGGTCAAGCCGCTCAGCGGATTGCGGCCCGACAGCGTCTGTTCGTCCTTGGCCGGAGTCGCGGGCGGCGGCTCGACCCGGGCAGTGAGCGTGAGACGCTTGCCGTCGCGGAGCACGTCGAGCTGGGTCGACGACCCCGGAGTCTTGGTCGCGATCTGATAGTTCAGATTGGCCGGGTCGCTGACCTCGCCGCCGTCGACGCGGGTAATCACGTCGCCGATCTTGATCCCGGCCCTGGCGCCGGGGCTGCCGGGATAGAGGTCGGTCACCAGCGCGCCCGACGGCGCGGCCATGCCGAGGCTGCGGCCGATGTCGGCGGTCACCGCGTCGGTCTTGGTCCCGAGCCAGGGGCGCACCAGCGTGTGTTCGCCGCCCGCGGCGCTCGCCACCACGCGCTTCACCAGCGCGGCGGGAATGGCGAAGCCGACGCCCACCGATCCGCCGGAGCGCGAGACGATGAAGCTGTTGATGCCGATCAGGTTGCCGTCCATGTCGACGAGTGCGCCGCCGGAGTTGCCCGGATTGATCGGCGCGTCGGTCTGGATGTAGCTCGACCCCTCCCCGGCCGCGCCCGGATCGGCGGCGGAGCGGTTCAGCGCTGAGATGATGCCATTGGTCACTGTCTGGCCGACGCCGAACGGATTGCCGACCGCCAGCACCAGGTCGCCGACCTGCTGGTCGCCGCGGTCGTCGATGGGCAGCACGGGGAGCCGCTCATTGCCGACGTCGATCTTCAAGACCGCGAGATCGACGCGCGAGTCGGCGAGCAGAACCTTGGCCGGAAACTCGCGCCGGTCGTTCAGCACCACCATGATGTCCTGGGCGCCGTCGATCACGTGGTTGTTGGTGACGATGACGCCGTCGGCGCGCACCACCACGCCCGAGCCCAGCGAGCCCATCACCCGCTCCTGGGTCAGGCCCGGCATGGCGAACATCGGGAAGAAGGGATCGACCGCCTGCTGGCGCACGATCTTCTTGGCGTAGACGTTGACCACCGCGGGGGCGGCCTCTTTCACCACCGGCGCGAAGGAGACGCGCATGGACGCGGCGTCGGCCGGCACGTGGCGGACGGGCTCGGCCAGGGCCGGCGTGACCTTCGCCGTTTGGGCGGAGCTCTGCCCGGCGGTCAGGCCGAGCGCCCCCGCCAGGGCGAACAAGGGCAGGAGAAACCGAGGTCTGCGCATCCGTGTCACCGCTTAGTTTGGCTCTATTTCGCCGATATTTGGGACGCCTTTGCGGCGAACGCCAGCCCCTGGCGGGGCAGGTTCTCCCAATGGGCGACCCTGGGGTCCATGACGTGTCGCCAGAGCGGCGGCGCGAGCGCCATCAGGATCGCCCCGGCATAGCCCGTGGGCAGCTCTGGCGAGCCCTCGACCGCCTCCAGCCGGTGGAAGCTCTGCATGGGCGAGCGGTGATGGTCGGCGTGGCGGCCCATGTTGAACAGCGACCAGTTGTTCATGCGCCGCGCTGAGTTCCACGAGTGCCGCGCAGCCAGCCGCTCGAAGCTTCCGTCCGCCTCGAGACGCCGTTCGAGACCGTAGTGGGCGATGTAGTTGAACAGCTCGAGCATGAAGACCGCGATCACCGCCTGTCCCACGAAGAAGGCCAGCACGCGCGGCCCCAGCGACGCGGCGCCGGCGAGCACGATCAGCTCGACCAGGGCGTAGCACAGCATGCGGTTGCGCATGCTCCAGACGCCAAGCCCCTTGCGCCGCAGCCGCTCCGCCTCGAACGTCCAGGCTTCGCGCGTCTGCCCAGCGACCGAGCGCAGCGCGAACAGGTATGCGTTCTCGCCGCGGCGGCCCGAGGCGGGGTCCTCGCGCGTGGCGGCGCGCGTGTGGTGGCCGTGCACATGGGCGATGCGGAACTGCATGTAGCCGACGCCGGCGAGGAAGCCGAGGCCCAGCGCACGGTCCGCCGCGGAGGCGGAGTGCACCATCTCGTGCGCCGCCAGCATGCCGAACACACCCGCGGTCAAGCCGACCGACAGGGTCAGGCCCACCATCTCGAGCGTCGAGGTCGCCGGGCTCATCACCTGCAGCGCCGCCCAGACGCAGACGCCGAGCTGAGCGAGGATGTAGAGCCGCGGCAGCAGCCGGTAGACCCCCTCATGCCGCGCACCCGGCGCGCCGGCCGCGGCGCCCAGCACGCCGTCCAGGCTCGCGATGGCCAGCGGCATCAGGGCGAGCGTCAGAAACGACCCAACGCCGCCCAGTGCGAACCCCAAGGGGACCGTGGCGAGGAACAGGAACGGTAGCGCGAACCGGAGCGGCCTGAGCATGGCCCCATTATAGGCACGACCGTGTGACCGGAATCGACCCCCGGACCTATTCCGCCGCCGCTACCGCTGCCGCTTCGCGCCGCCCCGCGCCGCGGGCCGCGCGCGCGGCCATGGCCAGCGAGCAGAGCAGGAAGAACGACGCGACGATGAAGGGGAAGCCGGGCAGGCCCAGATAGGCGAGCTTGTCGTTGAACAGCCAGAACAGCGACCCGTAGAAAGCCGGACCGATGATCAGGGCGATCGACATCACACCCTGGTTGGCGCCTTGCAGCTTGCCCTGCTCGGTCACGCCGACGCGGCGTGTCATGATCGCCGACACCGCGGGACCGGCGACGCCCCAAAGCGACATGATCGGCACGCCGAGCATGAAGATCTTCCAGTCGGGCGCGAAGGCGTAGATGGCGAATCCGACGGCGCCGAAGAACAGGCCAAAGAAAATGGCGCGACGCTCGCCCAACAGCTTGACCAGCGGACCGGTCAGGCCACCCTGCACAACGACTCCGCAGGCGCCCATCGCCATCATCGCCAGGCCGATCTGCATCGAACCCCAGTGAAACTTCGACGCCGCGTGCAGGGTGAAGACGGTTTGGAGCGCGAGGTGCGCTAGCTGCGCGAGGAAATTGACGAAGGCCAGCGGCAGCAGGTCCGGGTGCGACTGCAAGAGCTTCAAAGAGCCGACGGGATTGGCGCGCGACCAACGGAAACGGTCGCGACGATCCTTCGGAAGCGATTCCGGCAGCACGAAAAAGCCGTAGGCGAAGTTCATCAGCGAGAAACAACCCGCCAGAAAGAACGGCACGCGTGTGCCGCCGTGCAGCACCCACGTCGTTCCAGGAATGGCAAGTGCGTGATGCGGATCGCCGAGCAGGCCGCCGAGGCCCGGACCCAGGAGGAAGCCTAAACCGAAAACGGCGCCCATCATGCCGAAACGCCCGGCGCGCTTCTCGGGCTCGGTGGTGTCGGCGATGTATGCCGCCGCGGTGCCGAAGGTCGCCGAGGTGGCGCCGGAGATCAGACGTCCGACCAGCAGGAACCAAAGCGTCGGCGACAGCGCCATGACGAACCAGTCGATGCCGGTGCCGAGGTTCGAGGCGAGCACCACCGGGCGGCGCCCGATCTTGTCCGAAAGGGCTCCGATGATCGGCTGACAGAAGAACTGCATCACCGCGAAGGTCGTGCCGGAGATGCCGACCCAAATACCGGCCCGCGCGGCGGTATGGTTGAACTGGATGATCAGGGCGGGCCACACCGGGATGACGATGCCGAGCGCCATCACGTCCAGGAGAACGGTGATCAGGATGAAAGCGAACGCGCCCTTGCCCGCCTTGGCGCCTGTGGGCGGCGGCAGGTCGATGGGTTCTTCGGGCAGGGTGTCGCTCATAACAATCGGCCTTTGAAGGAGCCGAGCATGGATGTCCACCATTCGGCCTCGTGTTTGAGGAAGAACACATTGGGGAAGTTGTGCCGGGCGGCGTTTTCCACCGGGACCGTGTCCCAGCCGCCATGCTCGACGGTGACTCGCGTCTCATCGCCCACTGGTTCGAAGCGGACCTCGACCTCGGTGTCCATGCCGTCCTCGAACCAGGCGCAGCGCCAGCCGAAAACGAGCCGCTCGCCCGGTTTCCAGACCTTGATCCGGCCCACCTCGAACACCTTGCCGTTGGGCATTGTCTCGATGAAACGGCCGCCTTCGCCACCCTCGAAGGACACCACGCCCGGGCTGCGCGGAGTGAACCGGAACATGACGTCGGGCTTCCACCATTCGCCGATCTCGCCGGTGAAGGCGTCGAAGGCGCGCAACGGATCGGCCTTCACGCGCACCGAAACCAGCACGCGCGAACTCACTTGCGCGCGCCTTTTTCCACGTGCGCCTTGAACGCGAGCAGTTGTTCGCTCCACAGACGCTCCGCGCGTTCGAGCCATTCCTTCAGATGCGCCATGGGTTCGGGTCTCAAGCGATAGATGCGCACGCGCGCGTCGAACTCCGGATGCGATTCCTCGACCAGTCCCGCCTGACGCAACGCGCGCAGATGGCGGCTCATGGCGGGTGCGCCCAGGCCGATCGCCTGCGCGAGTTCGCCCGCGCGCCGTGGCCGCTCGCTCAAAAGATCGACCACGCGCCGACGATGCGGATCGGCGAGCGCCTCCAGCGTTTCGTCGATCGCCAAATTGATTTTCACGGCCGCGTTGCGCGTCATGCCTTGATCGTCTTGAAGCCCTGCGAGCGCTCGATCTCCTCCAGAGATACGTCGACTTCCTTCTGCTGGAAGTTCCAGACGTGGCCTTCGAGATCGAGGCAGCGGAAGGTGCGATCGCCGTAGAACTGAAGCGTGGGTCCTTGCGTGATGCGCGCGCCCGCAGCCAAGGCTCGTTCGTGGTGCGCGGCCAGATCTTCGACGCTCGCCCGCATGAAAGAAGAGCCGCGGGCATCGAGCGACGCGGGACTGCGCATCTTCGCCGGTCCGATCAGCTCTTCGCTCTCCCACTCCCGCATCACACCGAACGGCTGACCGCGGAAGCTCATCACCAGGTGCGCGATCTTGCCGTCCTTGTCGGTGAGCAAGGTGTCGATCTCGCAACCGAACGCGCGCTGCAGCCACTCCATCGCCGCTTCGGGATCGCGATAGGCGAGCGACGGCGTGAGCGGATAGGCTTGATCGCTCATTCCCGCCACCCCGGTCCAAGCGTGGTCTTGAGACCGTTGCTGGCGCTGTCCCACTCTTCCGGCTTCATCTCTTTCACCGTTTGACTGAAGGTCCATACGTGACCGCCCGGGTCGCCGCAGCGGAAGCTTCGATCGCCGTAGAACTGATCCTGCGGCGCCTGCTGGATCACCGCGCCGGCGGCGCGCGCGCGTTCATAGAGCGCGTCGATGTCGGAACTGACTTGGACGTGCACCATCTGGGTGTTCTTACCGCCCACCTGCCCCGGCGTGGCGATGAAGTCGGCCCAGGGCGAGCCGACCATGATGTAGCCGTCCTCGAAGGTGAGCTGCGAGTGCGCCAGCTTGCCGTCGGGTCCGGTAATGATCATGGCGCGCTCGAACCCGAACGCTTTTTCGAGCCACTCGATCGCCGCCATCGGGTCCTCGTAGTAGACGCTGGACGCAATCGTCGGCCATTTCCAGGCTGTGGCCATGGCGGTATCTCCTTGCCGTTATGCGCAATAGTTACCGGTTTTCGCAACTACTTTCAAGCGGCGCGGTAAGCTAAAAAAGGGCGCGATTTCAGAGGGAACGCGTCCTTAGCCGCCGTTGGTCTGCAGGCAGATGGAGCGGACCGCGTTGACCTCGCCCGGGGCCACGACCACGGCGGCCCAGTTCACCGGCGCGTTGGAGGTCGACGCCGCATAGGTGTTGATCTGCAGGAGGCCGTCGCCGGCGTCGTAGTAGGCCTGGACGCTGCGGTCGGGTTTGCCTTCCGGCTGGAAGTAGCCGCCGGCGCGGACCAGATAGGCGTTGGCCTGGACGTACTCGGGCGGCACGCCGAGGTCAGCGGCCATCTCCTTGGAGAGCGCCTGGTAGTTGGAGGACGCGAGGATGTTTCGCGCCTTCACCTGGGCGTACTCGGACGGGATGTAGATCAGGTCGAGGCTGAAAGAGTCCGGCGACGCCTCGGGCGCGCCGCTTTGGCACCAGGGCTGGGCGGGTGCGTCCTGATCGGGTTGGTCCTGGCCGAAGGCCGGCGCCGACACCGTCAACAGCAAGGCCGCGCCGCCCGCGAGCAGCGCGCGGCTGAGGGTCTTGCGGAAGGGATGCGGCGCCCAGTTCACCCCTATGCCTCGCCGAAGGTCTCCGGCGCGGGACCTGAGTCCTGGCCCTTGGCGGTGACGTCGCGGTCGACGAACTCGATGACCGCCATGGCCGCGTCGTCGCCGTGGCGGAAGCCCGCCTTCAGGACGCGGATGTAGCCGCCGTGACGGTCCTTGTAGCGCGGACCGATGGTGGCGAAGAGCTTCTGCACCTGGGTCTGGTCGCGCACGCGGCTGACCGCCAGGCGGCGGGCGGCGAGGTCGCCCTTCTTGGCCAGGGTCACCAGCTTCTCGACGAAGGGACGCAGTTCCTTCGCCTTGGGCAGGGTGGTGACGATCTGTTCGTGCTTGATCAGGGCCGCGGCCATGTTGGCGAACATGGCGGTGCGGTGGCTGGCCGTGCGGCCGAGTTTACGGTGAGCGTTACCGTGACGCATTGTTTCGTCTCCTGAGACCGGCGCCTGCGCCGATCCCCCAAAATCAGGCCCGGACGCGAAGGCGGCGCCTGATGGCGCTCACCCGTTCCGAGCGTCGGCGTCTCGTGAGAGACACCGAGATCGCCGGGACAAGGTCTTGGCTCTTTCCCAGCGAGCGGGACCGCGAAAAATCGCGCTCCTATAAAAAGCAAACCGGCCGCGGTCGCCCGCGGCCGGCTCGAAAGTCCCACGCTTGCGCGCGTATCAGATCTGGTCCTCGAACTTCTTGGCCAGGTCCTCGATGTTTTCCGGCGGCCAGTTCGGCACGTCCATGCCGAGCGACAGGCCCATGGAAGCCAGCACTTCCTTGATCTCGTTGAGCGACTTGCGGCCGAAGTTGGGGGTGCGCAGCATCTCCGCTTCGGTCTTCTGGATCAGGTCGCCGATGTAGACGATGTTGTCGTTCTTCAGGCAGTTGGCCGAACGGACCGACAGCTCGAGCTCGTCCACCTTCTTGAGCAGCGCCGGGTTGAACGGGAGCTCGGGCGCGCCCTCTTCGGCCGACGGCTTCTTGGGCTCTTCGAAGGTGATGAAGATCTGCAGCTGGTCCTGCAGGATGCGCGCGGCATAGGCCACGGCGTCCACGGGCGTGACCGCGCCGTTGGTCTCCACTTCCATGATCAGCTTGTCGTAGTCGAGCGATTGGCCCTGACGGGTCGGCTCGACACGGTAAGCCACGCGCTTCACCGGCGAATAGAGCGCGTCGACCGCGATCAGGCCGATAGGCGCGTCCTCGGGACGGTTGCGCTCGGCCGGAACGTAGCCCTTGCCGTTCTCGATGGTGAACTCCATGCGCACGGTGGCGCCGTCATCGAGCGTACAGATGACGTGGTCCGGGTTCAGGATCTCGATGTCCGACGGCGCGTCGATCATGCCGGCGGTGATCGGACCCGGGCCCTGGCCGCGCAGAGTCATGCGCTTGGGGCCTTCGGCGTGCATGCGCAGCGCCAGTTGTTTGATGTTCAGTACGATGTCGACGACGTCTTCGCGCACGCCCTCCATGGAGGAGAACTCGTGCACCACGCCGTCGATCTGCACCGCGGTCACCGCCGCGCCTTGCAGCGACGACAGGAGGACGCGGCGCAGCGCGTTGCCGAGCGTCACGCCAAAGCCGCGTTCGAGGGGTTCGGCCACCAGACGCGCCCTGCGTTGGGCGTCGGCGCCGGTCTCGATTTGCGGCTTTTCGGGACGGATCAGCTGCTGCCAGTTTCTTTCGATCATTCGGTCCCTCGAACGGGTTGCGCCGGTCGCGAGGAGGCGATCGGCTGCAGAAAAGTAAGTGCGATCAGACCCGACGCCGCTTCGGCGGGCGGCAGCCGTTGTGCGGAATCGGAGTTACATCGCGGATGGTGGTGATGGTCAGGCCCACCGACTGCAGCGCGCGCAGCGCCGACTCACGGCCCGAACCGGGGCCGGCCACGTTCACTTCCAGCGTCTTGACGCCATGCTCCATCGCCTTGCGGCCCGCGTCTTCGGCGGCGACCTGCGCGGCGTAGGGCGTCGACTTGCGCGAGCCCTTGAAGCCCATGGTCCCGGCCGAGGACCAGGAAATCGCATTGCCCTGGGCGTCGGTGATGGTGATCATGGTGTTGTTGAACGAGGCGTTCACATGCGCCACGCCCGAAATGATGTTCTTGCGTTCGCGCTTCTTGACGCGTCCAGCCGGTTCCTTGGCCATCGATATTCAGCCCTTACTTCTTCTTGCCGGCGATCGGCTTGGCCGGACCCTTGCGGGTGCGAGCGTTGGTGTGGGTGCGCTGGCCGCGGACCGGCAGGTTCTTGCGGTGACGCAGACCGCGATAGCAGGCGAGGTCCATCAGGCGCTTGATGTTGATTGCGACTTCGCGGCGAAGGTCGCCTTCCACCGTGTAGTCGCGGTCGATGGCTTCGCGGATCTGCAGCACCTCGGCGTCGCTCAACTGATTGACCCGGCGAGCGTCCTCGATCCCGACCTTGGACATGATGTCCTTGGCGCGCTTGGGGCCGATGCCGTGGATGTACTGCAGCGCGACTTCCACGCGCTTGTTGGTCGGAATGTTCACGCCGGCGATGCGGGCCACGTCAAAAGTCTCCTGAACGCGCAAAAGCGACGCCGACGCCCGGCTCTGAAATGGGAACTCAAGAGCCGGCGCGCGCGCGCTGTTTCGCGGAAGCGGTCCGTTATAGGGATCGAAACGCTTACGTCAATGGGGTTCGAGGCCCTAAATGGGCAGCGTTTACGGGATTTCAAGCAGCGGGGCGGTTCGCCGCGGCGGCGGCCGGCGGCTCCTGCAGCAGGCGCGTCAGAAGCTCAAGTAAAACAGCGGCTTCCGCATCGGACAGTTCGCCTCGCAGCACCGCCTCGTGCTCCTCCACCCGGGGCTCGGCCCGGGCGAGCGCGGTCCGCCCCTCGTCGGTCATGTGGAGACTGACCGTGCGCCGGTCGCGACCGGGTCGCCGCTCGATGAGTCTCCGCTTGACCAGCTGGTCGAGCAGCTGAGTCAGGGACGACCGGTCGAGCCCGGCGGCGGCGGCGATTTCGGTCTGGGAGCGACCGGGGTTCAACTCGACCAGCTTCAGCACCCCGAACTGGCCAGGCGCCACCCCCGCCTCGCCGCCCAGCCGGGCGAACAGTCCGTTCGAGCGCAAGAAGGCGCGGCGCAGCTGATAGCCGATCCGCTGGTCCAGGGGTCCGAAATCGAGGGGCTCTTTCTCAGCCATGAAACAACCCTACGCCGATTTAATTTGCATCAAAATAGTTTTGAGTAAAACTATTTGCCAGACCCGTTGGGAGAGCCCCCATGCGCCGCCAGACGCTCGTTGCCGCCGCAGCCCTGATCGCCCTCGCGACCCCTACCCTGGCCCAATCCGTCGCCCCGCCGGCCGGGCCTGCGGCCGCCGCGGCGGAAGCGCCGCAAGCGCCGATGACCGCGGCCGAACGCAAGACGGTGATCGAAACCCTTGCCAAGACGCTCGAGGACAACTTCGTCTTTCCCGACGTGGCGAAGAAGTACGCGGCGATGCTGCGCGCGAACCTGGCGTCCGGCGCCTACGACCAACTGGCCGACCCGAAGGACTTCGCCAAGCGCGTCACCGCCGACCTGCAGGCCGTGTCGCCCGACGGCCATCTTCGCCTCGCGCTTATGAGCGCGTTCCGGGGGCCGCCGCCGGGAACCGCGCCGATGCACGGCGGCGCGCCGCTCGGTCTCGACGAAACCAAGATGATCGGCGACGTCATGTATCTCGATTTCAATGGTTTCCCCGGCGATCCGGAAGAGGTCAAGGCGCTGCGCACGTTCATGCTTGCCCACGCCGATGCCAAGGCGGTGATCATCGACAGCCGTCACAACCACGGCGGCGGCCTCGACGAAATCGATGTGATGGCCGCCCTACTCTATCCCCAGCGCACGACGCTCGTGCGCATGGACACCCGCGCCGCGGTCGCCGTCGCCCACGGCGATCCCCTCGGCAATGCGCCCACGATCGTGAAACAGCCCTCGCCGCCCGAATTCGATCGTCGCGATCACATCGCGATCCCCGATCCGGTCGAGCACCGGCTTTCGCATGTGCCGGTCTACTATCTGGTTTCGCACAAGACCGCGTCCGCCGGCGAGCACGCGGCGCTGGTGTTCAAACGGACCCACCGCGCGACCCTGGTCGGCGAAACCACCTATGGCGCCGGCCACTACGGCGGCGTCGAGCCGATCGGCGATCGCTTCGCCGCGTTCATTCCGGTGGGCCGCACCTACGATCCGGACACCAACTGGGATTGGGAGGGCAAGGGCGTCGCCCCTGATGTCGCGGTTCCCGCCGACCAAGCGCTGGACAAGGCGCTGGAGCTCGCGAAAGCGGCGGGCGCGCACCCGAACTAGTCCAATTTTGCAACCACGCGGTGGTGCTCGACCTTGTCGGGCCGCGTCAGCAGGAAGCGGTCGTCTTCGGGGTAGTAACGCGCGCGCTCGACGTCTTCGCCCGCGAAGCCCGTGATGTCGTTCATCGAGCGCCACCAGCTCAGCGTCGTGACTTCGGTGCGGCCGTCGCCGAGCGCGCGGAAGAGCATCTGGAAACCGAGGTTGCCGGGCGTCGCGGCATAGTCGGCGCCGCCGGTCTTTTCGATGTAGCCGCGGTAGGCGTCTTCGTCTTCGGTGCGGATCAGAGCGGACCAGCGGCGAAGGATCATGACGTCAGAGGCGGTCGATCGCCTGGGCGATGGCGCTCTCGACCTCGGCGATGGGGCGCATGCCGTCGACTTCAACGATTTTGCGCTGCGCCTCGTAGTAGGGCAGCAGCGGCGCGGTCTGGGCGTTGTAGGCGGCGAGCCGGACCTTGAAGGATTCCGGATTGTCGTCCGGGCGGCCGTCGACTTCGAAACGCTTGGAAATGCGCGCGAGCAGAGCGGCTTCGTCGACGAGAAGGCGGACGACCCGATCGATCGAACGGCCGCGGCCGGCCAGCATCTTGTCGAGCGCTTCGGCTTGGGCGACGGTGCGCGGGAAACCGTCGAAGATGGCGCCGCCGTGCTGTTCGGCCTCGTCCATGCGCTCTTCGATCAGCGCAATGACGATCTCGTCGGTGACCAGGCCGCCGGACGCCATGATCGGCGCCACGCGTTTTCCAAGATCACTGCCGGCTGCAATCGCCGCGCGCAGCATGTCGCCGGTCGAGAGCTGGATCATGCCGCGCTTCTCGACCAGGAACTTGGCCTGGGTGCCCTTGCCCGAGCCCGGAGGCCCGAACAGGATCAGATTGAGCGGCCCCCAGGCCACGATCAGCGCCCTCTACCGGCGCCGCGCAGCTTGGCCTTCTTGATCAGGCCTTCGTACTGGTGCGCGAGCAGGTGCGACTGGATCTGGGCCACCGTGTCCATCATCACCGAGACCACGATCAGGAGCGAGGTGCCGGTGAAGGCGAGCTGGACCGCCACCACGTTGGTGATCAGTTCGGGGATCAGGCACACCGCGGTGACATAGAGCGCGCCGATGGCGGTCAGACGCGTCAAGACATAGTCGAGATACTCGCCGGTGCGCTTGCCGGGACGAATGCCGGGCAGGAAACCGCCGTACTTGCGCAGGTTCTCCGCCGTCTCCTCGGGGTTGAACACCACCGAGGTGTAGAAGAAGCAGAAGAAGATGATCAGCGCGGCGTAGAGCAGGATGAACACCGGCTGGCCGTGCTGGAGCTGCTGGGTCACCGGGATGAGCCAGCCCATCCAGGGCGGCATCTTGCTGGTGGTCAGAAAGGCCGCGGCCGTGGTCGGCAGGAGCAGCAGCGACGACGCGAAGATCGGTGGGATCACGCCGGAGGTATTGACCTTCAACGGCAGAAACGAACTCTCGCCGCCGAACATGCGGTTGCCCACCTGGCGCTTAGGATACTGCACCAGCAGTCGCCGTTGGGCGCGCTCCATGAAGACGATGAAGACCAGGATTGCGATCGCGCCCGCGATGATCGCCAGCATCAGCACCGGCGACACGCCGCCCGCCTTGCCGCCGCCGCCCAGCATGTTGCCGAGCGTGGTTGGCAGTCGCGAGACGATGCCCGCGAAGATGATCAGCGAGTTGCCGTTGCCGACGCCGCGCGAGGTGACCTGTTCACCCAGCCACATCAGGAACAGGGTGCCGCCGGTCAGCGTCGCCATGGTGCCGATCATGAAGAATGGACCGTTGTAGGGGCCGGGCGAAACGACGCCCTGGTTCAACAGTCCGATCCCGATGCCGAAACTCTGCGCCAGGGCGAGGATCACGGTCAGGTAGCGGGTGTATTGGTTCAGCTGCTTGCGGCCGGCTTCGCCGCCTTCCTTCTTCAGCTTTTCCCACGGCGGATAGATCGACTGCATCAACTGCACGATGATCGACGCCGAGATGTAGGGCATCACGTTCAGGGCGAAGATCGCCATGTGCTGAACCGCGCCGCCCGAGAAGGTGTTGAACATGTCGAAGATGCCCGTGCCCTTGCCGGCGGCGGTCTGAGCAAACTTCTGGGTGTCCACGCCCGCGAGCGGGATGAAGGTGCCGAAGCGATAGACGATGAGCGCGCCCACCGTGAACAGCAGGCGCTTGTGGAGCTCCGTGGCCTTCTGGAAGGCGCCGAAGTTGATGTTGGCGGCTAACTGTTCGGCTGCCGAGGCCATATGGGTCGTCCCCGAGACTTAAACGTGAGGTCTCAAATAGGTGAAAGCCGGGCCCGGCGCGAGGGCCGGGCCGAAAATCGCTTAAGCTTCCTTGGCTTCGTCGTTCGCCGGTTCCGGACGGGTGAGCGTCAGCTTGCCGCCGGCGGCCTCGACCGCCTTGATCGCCGAGGCGGAGGCGGACCAGACGACCAGGTCGAGCTTGGCCTTCAGTTCGCCGTTGCCGAGCAGGCGCACGCCGTCCTTGGCCCGGCGGATGACGCCGGCCGCGATCAGCACGTCGGCGTCGACGGTCTTCTTGATGTCGATCTTCTTGGCGTCGATGGCCTTCTGGAGGCGCCAGAGGTTCACTTCGACGAGCTTCAGCGCGAAGGGATTGTTGAAGCCGCGCTTGGGCATGCGCATGTGCAGCGGCATCTGGCCGCCTTCGAAGCCGCGGAGCGCGACGCCTGTACGCGATTTCTGGCCCTTGACGCCGCGACCGGAGGTCTTGCCCTTGCCCGAGCCCGGACCGCGGCCGACGCGCATGCGCTTCTTGTGTGCGCCTTCGTTCTCGCGGATTTCGTTCAGCTTGGTCATCTCAGCCTTCTCCTCGGAGCATAGGCGCCAGGGAAAAGGCCCTGACTCGGCTTGGGTTTATGTAACCGCTCTAAAGCGGGTTGTTACTTCTTGGCCGGCTTCTCGACCACGGCCACCATGTGGTGGACCTTGGCGATCATGCCGCGCACTTCCGGCGTGTCCTTCAGCGTGCGCTCGCGGCCGAGGCGGTTGAGGCCCAGGCCGATGAGGGTCGCGCGCTGATCGGTCTTGCGACGGATCGGGCTGCCGGTCTGTTTGATGGTGATGTCAGCCATAACTCGGTCCTCAGCCTTCCAGGGCGTCGGGGGCCGACGCGCCATCGGCGCGGCGACCGATGATGTCGCCCACCTTCTTGCCGCGCTTGGAGGCGACCTGGCGGGGCGAGCTCTGAACCTTCAGGGCCTCGAAGGTCGCACGCACCATGTTGTAGGGGTTCGACGAGCCGGTGGACTTGCCCACCACGTCCTGCACGCCGAGCGTTTCCAGCACCGCGCGCATCGGACCGCCGGCGATCACGCCGGTGCCTGGAGGCGCCGCGCGCACCATCACCTTGCCCGCGCCCCAGCGGCCGTTGCCGTCGTGGTGCAGGGTCCGGCTCTCGCGCAGCGGAACGCGGATCATCGACTTCTTTGCTTCTTCGGTCGCCTTGCGGATGGCTTCCGGCACTTCGCGCGCCTTGCCGTGACCGAAACCCACGCGCCCCTTCTGATCGCCGACGATCATGAGGGCGGCGAAGGAGAAGCGGCGGCCGCCTTTGACGGTCGCGGCCACGCGGTTGATGTGAACCAGCTTCTCGACCAGTTCGTTTTCGCGGTCTTCGGCGTTATCCCGCCGGCGATCGCCGCCTCGTTCGTCTCTGCGAGCCATTGCGATCCTCTTAGAAGTTCAGGCCGGCTTCACGCGCGGCGTCCGCCAACGCCTTCACGCGGCCGTGGAAGAGATAACCGCCGCGATCGAAGACCACGTCGGTGACGCCGGCCTCCTTGGCGCGTTCGGCAAGCAGTTTTCCGACCTTGGCGGCGGCGTCCTTGTTGGAGCCGCCGGTCTTGCCGGTCTCCAGCGTCGAGGCAGCGGCCAGGGTCACGCCCTTCAGATCGTCGATGATCTGGGCGGAGATGTTCTTGGACGAGCGGAAGACCGACAGGCGCGGACGGCCGTTCGCCACCTTCTTGAGCCGCGTGCGGTTCCGTTCGGAACGCCGCGAGTGCAGATCGCGAGATGTAAGGGCCATGACCTACTTCTTCTTGCCTTCCTTGCGGCGGACTTTCTCGCCCGCGTAACGCACGCCCTTGCCCTTGTAAGGCTCCGGCGGACGAATCTTGCGGATGCGCGCGGCGAGTTCGCCCACGAGTTGCTTGTCGATGCCCGAGATCCGGATCTCGGTCTGCTTGGGCGTGGCGAAGGTGATGCCGTCCGGCGCGGGGATGTCCACGTCGTGCGAGAAGCCGAGCTGCATCGAGAGCGCCTTGCCCTTCATCGCCGCGCGGTAGCCCACGCCCACCAGCTCGAGGACCTCCTCGTAGCCCTGAGTCACGCCGTGAACCATGTTGTTCACCAGCGAGCGCGACAGGCCCCACATGGCGGCGGCGCGCGTGGAGTCGTCACGCGGCGTGAGCTTCAGCTCATCGGCTTCCTGCTGGACATGGATTTCGTCCGCGACGGTCCAGGCGAGCTGACCCTTGGGCCCCTTCACCGTGACCGTCTGGCCATTCAGCGTCACCTGGACGCCTTTGGGCACGGCGATCGGCAGTTTTCCAATACGAGACATCGTCGGTTCCCTTCGCCCTGCCCTAGTAGACGCGGCAGAGCACTTCGCCGCCAACATTGGCGTCGCGCGCGGCGTTGTCGCTCATGACGCCCTTCGGCGTCGACAGGATCGAGATCCCGAGGCCGTTCTTGATCGGCTTCAGGTCACGGATGGAGGAGTAGACGCGGCGGCCCGGCTTCGAGACGCGGGCGATCTCGGCGATCACCGGCTGGCCGTCGAAGTACTTCAGCTCGATTTCGAACTGCGGATGCTGGCCGGGTTCTTCCACCAGGTGGAAGCCGCGGATGTAACCTTCGTCCTGCAGCACGTTGAGCACGCGCTCGCGCAGCTTGGACGCCGGCGTCAGCACCTTGGAACGCTTGCGGGTGGCCGCGTTCTTGATGCGGGCGATCAGGTCGCTCAGGGGATCGTGAATCGACATTTCGACCTCACCAGCTCGACTTGGTCATGCCCGGGATCTGACCGGCGGACGCGAGGTCGCGCAGGGCAATTCGGGACATCTTGAGTTTGCGATAGTAGGCGCGCGGGCGACCGGTCAGGACGCAGCGGTTGCGGACGCGCGTCTTGGACGAATTGCGCGGCAGCTCGGCCAGCTTCAGGCGCGCTTCGAAGCGCTCCTCCAGCGGACGCTGTTCGTCGTTGGCGATCGCTTTGAGCTCATCGCGCTTGGAAGCGTATTGCTTGACGAGACGCTTCACCATCTCGTTGCGGTTCACGGCGCTTTTCTTGGCCATCTGGTTCTTTCTCCCGCCCTTAGTTTTCGAACGGGAACTGGAATTCCTTCAGGAGGGCCTTGGCCTCCTGATCGGAACGCGCGGTGGTGCAGACCACAATGTCCATGCCCCAGGTTTGATCAATTTCGTCGTAATTGATCTCGGGGAACACGGTGTGCTCCTTCAGGCCCATGGCGAAGTTGCCGCGGCCGTCGAAGCTCTTGCCGTTCAGACCGCGGAAGTCGCGGACGCGCGGCAGGGCGATCGTGATCAGGCGATCGAGGAACTCGTACATGCGGTCCTGGCGCAAGGTGACCTTGGCGCCGACGACCATGTTCTCACGCAGCTTGAAAGCGGCGACGGCCTTGCGCGACTTGCGCGACGAGGGCTTCTGACCGGTGATCGCGGCCAGGTCCTTCATCGCGGCGTCGGCCTTCTTGGAGTCGGCCACGGCTTCGCCGATGCCCATGTTCACGACGATCTTTTCGATCTTCGGAATCTGCATGTCGTTCGAATAGCCGAACTGCTCCTTCATCGCCGCGCGGATCTTCTCGCGATAGATCTGCTTCATGCGCGGTTCGTAGTCTTTGCCGTCCGGCGTCTTGGCCACGCGGCCGTGAGCCTTGCCGACCGTGGCGCCGACGTCGCCGCGCTTGCGGCCCGAGCCCTTGTCGGCCTTGGCCTTGGCGCGTGCGCCTTCCGGCGACGCTTCGTGCGCGGCGGGAGCGGCGGCGGCGGCTTCAGCCTGCGCGGCTTCGGGTGCGGGCGCGGCGGCTTCCGGGGTTTCGTTCGGAGTATCAGACATCGATGACCTCGCCGGACTTCTTGGCGAAACGGACTTTCTTGTCGCCTTCCATGCGGAAGCCGACGCGGGTCGCCTCACCGTTCTTGCCCACGTACGCGACGTTGGACACGTGTATCGGCGCTTCCTTGTTGACGATGCCGCCCTGCGGATTCGTCTGCGACGGACGGGTGTGGCGCTGGACGACGTTGACGCCCTCCACCAGCAGCCTGTCCTCGAGCGGCCACACGCGGGTGACGTTGCCCTGGCGGCCCTTGTCCTTGCCCGCCAGCACGACGACGCGGTCGCCCTTCTTGATCTTAGCGGCCATCAGATCACCTCCGGCGCGAGCGAAATGATCTTCATGTGGTTCTTGGCGCGCAGTTCGCGCGGAACCGGGCCGAAGATACGGGTGCCGATCGGCTCGTTTTGCTTGTTGACGATCACCGCGGCGGAACGGTCGAAGCGGATGACCGAGCCGTCCTTGCGCTGAATGTCCTTGGCGGTGCGAACGACGATGGCGCGCAGCACCTCGCCCTTCTTCACGCGTCCGCGCGGAATGGCTTCCTTCACCGAAACGACGATCACGTCGCCCACCGAGGCGTAGCGACGCTTCGCGCCGCCGAGCACCTTGATGCACATGACCCGACGCGCGCCGGAATTGTCGGCGACATCGAGGTTGGTCTGCATCTGGATCATGACGAACTACCTTGTCTGATCATCAAGCCGCGGGACTGCCCTTAGGCAGGACTTCCCAGCGCTTGAGCTTGGACTTCGGGGCGCACTCGACGATGCGAGCATGCTCACCGGTCTTGTACGAATTGGACTCGTCGTGGGCGTGGTACTTCTTGCTGAGACGCACGGTCTTCTTCAGCACCGGGTGCAGCAAGGTCCGCTCGACCTTCACGATGACGGTCTTGTCGCCTTTGTCGGAGACGACCACGCCTTCGAGCATACGTTTGGGCATTGGTTATCTCCTCAGGTCTGGCGCTGTTGACGCTGCAGCGTCTTGATGCGCGCGATGCCGCGGCGCGCGACCTCGGAACGATGGGTCTTCTCGGTCTGGCCGGTGGCCGCCTGGAAGCGCAGGTTGAAACGCTCCTTCTTCAGCTTCAGGAGTTCGTCCTGCAGCTGGTCGGGCGTCATGCGGCGGAGGTCGTCGATGTTTGCCATGATCCTTACTCCGGCATGCCCATGTCGAGGCGCGTGATGACCTTGGTCTTCACCGGCAGCTTGGCGGCGCCGAGACGCAGCGCCTCGCGGGCGACGTTGTCCGGCACGCCGTCGATCTCGAAGATGATGCGGCCGGGGTGAACGCGCGCGGCCCAGTACTCGACCGAGCCCTTGCCCTTACCCATCCGCACTTCGGCCGGCTTGTCCGAGACCGGGAGGTCAGGGAACACGCGAATCCAGACACGGCCCTGACGCTTCATCTCACGCGTGATCGCGCGGCGGGCCGCTTCGATCTGGCGCGCTGTGAGGCGCTCGGGTTCGACCGACTTCAGGCCGTAGGAGCCGAAGTTCAGCGAGAAGCCGCCCTTGGCCGAGCCGTGGATACGGCCCTTGAACGCCTTGCGGTACTTGGTCTTCTTAGGCTGCATCATGACAGTTACGCCTCCCGCTGGCCGCGGTCGCGACGCGGTCCGCGAGGCGGACGCGGGCCACGGGGATCACGTTCGCGACCTTCGCTGGACGAGGGGCCGGCCGCTTCCGCGGTCCAGCGCTTGTCCTGCGCCATCGGATCGTGCTCGAGCACTTCGCCTTTGAAGATCCACACCTTCACGCCGATCTGGCCGTAGGTGGTGTGGGCTTCGATGAAGCCGTAGTCGATGTCGGCGCGCAGGGTGTGCAACGGCACGCGCCCTTCGCGATACCATTCCATGCGTGCGATTTCCGCGCCGCCGAGACGGCCCGACACGTTGATGCGCACGCCCTTGGCGCCCAGGCGCATGGCCGACTGCATCGCGCGCTTCATGGCGCGGCGGAAGGCGACGCGGCGTTCGAGCTGCTGGGCGATGGATTCGGCCACCAGCTGGGCGTCGGTCTCGGGCTTGCGGACTTCGACGATGTTCAGGAACACCTCACCCTCGGTCATCGCCGAGATGTCCTTGCGCAGCTTGTCGATGTCGGCGCCCTTCTTACCGATCACCACGCCCGGACGGGCGGCATAGATGGTGACGCGGCACTTCTTGTGCGGACGCTCGATGATCACGCGCGAGACCCCGGCGCCGGACAGGCGCTTCTTCAGCGCGGCGCGCAGGCGGAGGTCGTCGTGCAGCAGGCGCGCGTAGTCCTGGCGGCGGGCGAACCAACGGCTGTCCCAGGTACGGTTGATGCCGAGCCTGAAGCCGATCGGATTGACTTTCTGTCCCATTAGGCGGCCTCGCCGAGTTCACGCACCACGATGGTGATTTCCGAAAAAGGCTTCTCGACGCGCGACGCGCGACCGCGAGCGCGGGCGGCGAAACGCTTCATCACCAGGTTCTTGCCCACGTAGGCCTCGGCCACGACCAGGTTGTCGATGTCGAGGTTGTGGTTGTTTTCGGCGTTGGAGATCGCCGAATAGAGCGCCTTGCGGACGTCTTTGGCGATGCGCTTATGGCTGAACTCGAGTTCGTTCAGCGCGTGCTGCACCTTCAGGCCGCGGATCGACTGGGCCACCAGGTTCAGCTTGCGCGGGCTGGTGCGCAGGTTGACCACCTTGCACCGCGCCTCGGCCGGACCGACCCGGCGAATGTTCTTAGGCTTGGACATGATCAGGTCCTCTTCGCCTTCTTGTCCGAGGCGTGACCGTGGAAGGTCCGCGTCGGCGCGAACTCGCCGAACTTGTGGCCGACCATGTCCTCGTTGACCATCACCGGCACATGCTTGTGGCCGTTGTGCACGCCGAAAGTCAGGCCGACGAACTGGGGCATGACGGTCGAGCGGCGCGACCAGGTCTTGATCACATCTTTGCGGCCGGAGTTCTGCACGGCGTCCGCCTTTTTCAGCAGATAGCCGTCGACGAACGGGCCTTTCCAAACGGAACGGGTCATCGCTTAGAGGCCTTCTTCACATGGCGACTGCGGATGATGAACTTATCCGTAGCCTTGTTCTTGCGGGTCTTGCGGCCCTTGGTCGGCTTGCCCCAGGGCGTCACCGGGTGACGACCGCCCGAGGTGCGGCCTTCGCCGCCGCCGTGCGGGTGGTCGATCGGGTTCATGGCCACGCCACGCACGTGCGGGCGGAAGCCCATGTGACGCTTGCGGCCGGCCTTGCCGAGGCTTTCGTTCATGTGGTCGGGGTTGGACACCGCGCCCACCGTGGCCATGCAGCCATCGAGCACCATGCGCAGCTCGCCCGAGTTCAGGCGGATCTGGGCGTAGCCCGTGTCACGGCCGACCAGCTGGGCGTAGGCGCCGGCCGAGCGCGCGATCTGGGCGCCCTTCAGCGGCTTCATCTCCACGCAGTGAATGATGGTGCCGACCGGCATGGAGCGCAGCGGCATGGCGTTGCCGGGCTTCACGTCGACCTTCTCACCGGCCGTCAGCACGTCGCCGGCCTTCACGCGCTGCGGCGCGATGATGTAGGCCTTTTCGCCGTCCTTGTAGGCGATCAGCGCGATGAACGCCGAACGGTTCGGGTCGTACTCAAGACGCTCGACCGTGGCGGGCATGTCCCACTTGCGGCGCTTGAAGTCGATCATGCGGTAGAGGCGCTTGGCGCCGCCGCCGCGGAAACGCACCGCAATGCGGCCGCCGCCGCCGCGTCCGCCCGACTTGGTCAGGCCTTCGACGAGCGACTTTTCCGGCTTGCCTTTATGCAGCTCGGACTTGTCGACCAGCACCAGGGCGCGTCGGCCCGGCGAAGTCGGATTGAATTGCTTGAGAGCCATCGTTCCGATCCCGCCCCTACAATCCGGTCGTCACGTCGATCGATTGGCCCTCTTGCAGGGTCACGATCGCTTTTTTGACGTCCCCGCGCTTGCCGCGCGTGCCTTTGAAGATCTTGGTCTTGCCTTGGGTGATCACGGTGTTGACCTTGGTCACCTTGACGTTGAACAGGGCCTCGACCGCCGCGGCGATCTCGTCCTTGGTCGAGTCCATGGCCACCTTGAAGACGACCTTGTTGTGCTCGGAGAGCACGGTCGACTTTTCGGTGATCACCGGGGCGAGAATGGTGTCGTAGTGGCGAGCGGTCGCGGCCATCACGCAGCCTCCCCTTCAGCGGTCTTGGTGAAGCGCGCCATGATCGCGTCCACCGCGGCGCGGGTGAGCACCAGCTTGTGGCGGCGCAGCACGTCGTAGACGTTCAGGCCCGCGTCCGGCAGCACGTCGATGTGCGGCAGGTTGCGCGATGCGAGGAGGAAGTTGGCTTCGACTTCCTTGCCCGCGATCACCAGCGCGTTGGCGAGACCGAGCTTGGTCAGCTGAGCCTTCAGCGCCGAAGTCTTGGCGTCCTTCAGCTCAGCGGTCTCGATCACGATCAGATCGCCCGACTTGGCCTTGGAAGACAGCGCGTGACGAAGGGCCAGGGCGCGGACCTTCTTGGGCAGGCTGAACTCGTGGCTGCGGACCACCGGGCCGAAGGCGCGCGAACCGCCCACGAACTGCGGCGCGCGCCGCGAGCCGTGACGGGCGCCGCCGGTGCCCTTCTGCTTGTACATCTTCTTGCCCGTCCGAGAGTTCTCGTTGCGGGTCTGCACCTTGTGGGTGCCGGCGCGACGTTTGGCCAACTGCCAGTTCACGCAGCGCGCCAGGATGTCGTTGCGAATGTCGGCGATGCCGAACACCTCGTCGGAGAGGTCGATCGACCCCGACTTGGACGCATCGAGTTTGAGGACGTCGAGTTTCATTATTCACCCCCCTCGTTGGAGGCTTCTGGAGAGGCTTCCGCTTCCGCGGCGGGCGCTTCAGCTTCGGCGACCAGATCCTCGACCGGCTCTTCGGCGTTCGCTTCCTGAGCGGCTTCGGCCTTGGGCGTCTCTTCGCCGGCCTTGCGGAACGCGCCGGGCTTGGGAGCGTCCTTGTGCAGGGCCTTCTTCACCGCGTCGCGGATCTTCACGTACGAACCCTGCGCGCCGGGCACGGCGCCCTTCACCAGGATCAGTCCGCGCTCCACGTCGACGCGATAGATGGTCAGGTTCAGGGTGGTGACGATTTCGTCGCCCAGGTGACCGGCCATCTTCTTACCCTTGAAGGTGCGGCCCGGATCCTGGCGCTGGCCCGTCGAACCCAGCGAGCGGTGCGAGACCGACACGCCGTGGGTCGCGCGCAGACCGCCGAAATTCCAGCGCTTCATGCCGCCCTGGAAGCCCTTGCCGACCGTCGCGCCCTGGACGTCGACGACCTGGCCTTCGACGAAGTGGTCGGCGGTCATCACCGCGCCCACTTCGATCATGTTGTCGTCCGACACGCGGAACTCGTGGACGATACGCTTCGGCTCGACGAGCTGCTTGGCGTAGTGGCTGCGGAGAGCCTTGGACGTGTTCTTGGCCTTGCGGCTGCCGGCGCCGAGCTGCAGCGCGACGTAGCCGTCCTTGTCCTTGGTCCGTTGACCCACGACCTGGCAGCCGTCCAGCGCCAGCACCGTGACAGGCACGTGCGCGCCGTCGTCGGCGAAGAAGCGCGTCATGCCCAGTTTCTTGGCGATCACACCTGTGCGCATGGATCGGCCCTTACAGCTTGATCTCGACGTCCACGCCGGCGGACAGGTCGAGCTTCATCAGCGCGTCCACGGTCTGCGGGGTGGGATCGACGATATCGAGCACGCGCTTGTGCGTGCGGATTTCGAACTGCTCGCGCGACTTCTTGTCGACGTGCGGCGAACGGTTGACGGTGAAGCGCTCGATGCGCGTGGGAAGGGGGATGGGGCCCCTGACGGTCGCGCCGGTGCGCTTGGCCGTGTTCACGATCTCGCGGGTGGAATGGTCCAGCACGCGGTGATCGAAGGCCTTGAGCCGGATTCGGATGTTCTGACGATCCATATTAGCTCGTATTCCTGAAGGCTGTGACGCCCGCGTCCTCTGAACCATTTCAAAGACCGACCCCCGGGCCCGAGAGCCCAAGGACGCGAAAGTCCGCAAAAACGACAGGCCCGCGCGGTTGCCCCGCGAGGGCCCTGAACCCAAAGCGCGTTCTGAAGAACGGCTTGTACTAGGTCGTTCCTGCGAACCGCGTCTGCCCTTGCAGGCACAGCCGGTTCAACAAGAGGCGCGGGTTATGACGGCAGATTCCAAGCGCGTCAAGGCGTTTGCGCGGAACGCCGCGGCTCGGGGCGCGGGGGACTGAAATTGCTCTGGTGAAGGTTTGGGAGGGTAAGTTTTGCCCCGACTGGGGGATTTCGCGCCACAGATTGTGGCCAGCGCGCCACAGTTATGGCCGCGGCGCGTCGCAACACCTTCCGTTACGGATGCCCGGCGCCTATCTGAGCCGCATCGTGCGGGGCGTCTCCTCCCCTTCCCCCCGCGCAACGAGGCTCTCATGCACTACCTGGCGTTCGCCTTCCTGGCCCTTGCGGCCACACTTTACATCGTCTCCAACTCCTCGATCGGCGGCTGAACCCAGCCCGGCCCATCCCAAGTTCCCGAGCCCCGACGCGCAAGCGCCGGGGCTTTTTTGCGCCCGAAGAGGACTATGGGACGCTCTTCAGCAGCTCCTTCACCGCCGTCTCGAGCTGGATGTCGTGGCCGGTCTCGGTTTCGCCCAGCGGGCGCTCCACTTCCACGTCCACCGGACGCGGGTGCAGCTCCATGTTCTGGCCGGCCATGTCCTGGATGCGGATGAACGGCATGCGCACGGTCGAGCCGTCGATCATGGTCTGGCCGCCGGTGAAGATGATCCAGCCCGCGGTCGGCGTGCCGACGGTCTCGCCCAGGTGCAGGTAGCGATAGCCCTCGGTGAAGTCCTCGGCGTCCGACAGGGACGACTCGTTGGTGATCAGGATGGTCGGCAGGCCCAGCGCGCGCTGGCCCAGCGCCTGGCGGCTCGGCACCGGACCCTGGCCGCGGGGCGTCATGATCAGATAGTTGCGCCGCGCGAAGACGTCGATCACCCGGCCGTTCACATAGCCGCCGTTGTTGTTGCGCACGTCGACGACCACGCCCTCGCGGCCTTCCTGTTGGGCATCGAGGTCGATGTAGAGCTGCGCCAGGGACGCGTCGCCCATGTCCGGAATGTGGACGTATCCGAGCTTGCCGTTCGAGATTTTGGCGACATAGGCGCGATTGGCCTCGACCCACTGGCGATAGAGCAGGCCCGCGGATTCGGCGGTGGTCACCGGGCGCACGACCGCGTCGCGGGTCTTGGCGCCGTCGCGCAGGGTCAGCACCGTGCGCTTGCCCACCGTGTCGAGCAGGAGCTCGTCGAGGTTGGTATGCGGTCCGACGGTGACGCCGTTGACGGCGACCAGGACCTGGCCCGGCTTGATCGAACCTTCGATGTCGGCCGGACTCAAGGCGATGACCTCGGTGATCACCAGGCCCTTGCCCGCCTCGTAGGCTTCGCGGTCGAAGCGCAGGCCGAGCTGGCCCTCGTGCACCGGCTCCATGCCGCTGGCGCGCGGGCCGCCCATGCCCGAGTGCGACGAATTCAGCTCGCCGATCAGGAGGTTGATGTCGCGCCGCTCCTCGTCGACCGTGTGCACGCCCTGAATATAGGGGCGCCATTCGTCGCGCAGCTTGACCCAGTCGTGGCCGTTGAAGCTGGCGTCGAAGAAGCGCTTGTCGAGCATCGACCAGGCTTCGTTGAACACCACCATCTTCTCGACGTCGAAGTCGACGTCCATCTCGGCGTTGACCGCGATGGTCTTCAGCTTGGGGGTCTCGACCGGCGTCTGGGTGAGCGTATCGCCGTCGAGGAAATAGATCTCCTTGGAGTCCGGCGTGAAGGTGACGTCCGACTTGCCCTTGCGGCTGGACGCGATCTGCTGCGGCGACGGCGGTTCCTTCGCGAGTTCGTCGAGCGAATAGGCATAGAGCGCATCCTGACCGCGGCCGCCCTGGCTGTTGAACACCAGGGTCTTGCCGTCGGGGCTGATCACCGGCTCGGTCGCCGGCAGGCCGAGCGGCAGTTCGCTCGCGCGTTCGCGAATGCCCTCGAAGACGATCTTCACCGGCTCGATCTTCTTGGGCTTCGAGCTTTTCTTGTCGTCACCGCCTGCGTCGTCCGCCTTCTTGTCGGCCGGCGCGGCGTCGTCCGCGCCGCTAGGCTTCTGATCGGGGGCACGCTTCTTCTGTGACGGCGGCGTCGAGGTCTTCTCCTCGGTGGTCTTGAACAGGTCGCGGAACTGGTCTTCGCGATATTTCGGCACGTGCGGAACGAGATCGACGCGGATGATTGCCGGATCCTCGGCGCGCTGGCCGGAATCGAACAGGATGTACTTGCCGTCCGGCGCCCACGCGATCTGTTCGCTCGACTGACCGTTGGCGAGGAAGCTCAGAGGCCGCACGACCGCGCCGTCGACCGACGCCACCATGACGTTGCGGAACGAACGCGCGTCGGTGACGAAGAACGCCAGCCAATGGCTATCCGGCGCCCAGCTCAGGCGTTCGCCGCCGAAGCCGGAGATGTTGCCGGTGTAGATGACGGTATCCTTGCCGGGTTCGCCGTTGGCCCCCAACGCGATGGTGTGGATTTCCTTGTCGGCGCGCTCATAGGCCACCACCTTGCCGTCCGGCGAGAAGGCTGGCGAACCGATATTGGTCGCGGAGTTCGCCAGTACATGCTCGGCCTGGGCCGCGAAGTCGTATTCGACCAGCTTTCCACCGACGCCGTCCTCGGAGATGTAGACCACGCGCCGCGAGTCCGGCGACCAGACCATTTCGCGCTCGGCCTGCGGCGTGTGCGTCACGCGCTGCGCCGGCCCACCATCCTTGGTCGCGACCGCGAACACCTCGCCGTGCGCGATCAGGGCCGCTTTCTTGCCATCGGGCGACACGGCGAGTTCATTGAACTTGGTTTCGGTCAGATGCCGCACGCCGGGCGACGGGACCGAGCCGACCAGACTGATCGGTACCTCGGCCGCCTGGCCGCTGGCGAGATCGAGGCGCCAGATCGCGAAGTCGCGTTCGAAAACGATGCTCTTGCCGTCATAGCCGATGGTCGGCCACAGCACGCGGCCGGCGGTGAAATGGGTCAGCTGTTCCGGCTTGGCGCCCGCCTCGAGCCCCACGCGCCATAGATTCTCCGATCCCGAGGCGTCGCTCATGTAGTAGAGCGCGCGGCCATCCGGCGCCCACATGGGCCAAAGGTGCTTCGAGTCGGGTCCCAGGATCTGGCGATAGCCGCCGGGCTGGGCGATCGGCTTCACCCACAGTTCGGCTTCGTCGATGTGCGCATGGCCGTCGCGCCACCACTGGGTGCTCGAGATGCCCTTCGCCAGCATCGCCAGCTGCGTGCCGTCCGGCGACGGCGCGGCGAAGAACTCGTTCATATAGCGCTCGCGGCTCACCTCGAGCGGCGTGCCGCCATCGGCGCTGACGCGGAAGATGTCGTTCTGGCGCGCGATGTCATTCACGCCCGATTGGAAGTAGATCCACTTGCCGTCGTAGGACCAGCCGTTCAGCGTCTCGGGCACGTCGGCGAAGGTCAGGCGGCGCACCTCGCCGGTCGCGAGCGTCAGCACATAGACGTTGGCCTGACCGGCCTTGGTCGAAGTGAAGGCGAGCCGCGCGCCGTCAGGTGAGAAGATCGGGTGCGAGTCGGTCGCCTGGTCGCTGATGAGGATGCGGGCCTGACCGCCGCCCGCGGGCGCGGTCCACACTGCGCCGCCCGAGATGAAGGCTACCGTCACACCATCCGGCGACAGCGCGGGTTCGGACAACGATGGTCTGGAAGGCGCATCGGCGATGGCCGCGGCGGCGGGAACGATGGACGCGAACGCCAGGCACGCAAGCAGGCGAAGAATACGCACGGGAACACCCCCTCGTAATGGACAGCGCACCATGCCCAACTGCGGACCCTTCGTCGAGCGGGTTCGCCAGATCGTCGCAGCGACGCAACGACCCTGCGCCTTGTTTGCACCCTGCGCCTTACTTACCGATGATGACCTTGGCGAAGCCGTTCTGGCTCTTGCTGACCTGGCCCGTGGCCCTGGCGATTTTCACGTCGCCCATGCCGTCAGCCGAGGCGTCGACCGTGTCGGCCACGCCGTCGAAGCGGATGTCGCCCATGCCTTCGAGACTGGCCTGGAAGTCGGTGGCGTGGCCGCCCTTGATCTTCAGGTCGCCCATGCCCTGCAGCGAGGCCTTCACCGGCCCGTTCACCTGGTCGATGGTGATGTCGCCCATGCCCTGCAGGCTGGCGTCGAGGCTGCCGGTCGAGCGCACATGTACGTCGCCCATGCCCTCGAGGCGGATGGTGGTCGAGTGCGCCGAGCCGGCGCTCAAATCGCTGACGCCTTCGAGTTCATATTCGAAGTGATCGGCGACATCGGCGACCTTCCAGGCGCCGCAGCGCTTTTGCGTGAGGTTGACCGCGTGCGCGGCGCCGATTTCGCCCTCGACGGCGCCGTCGACCACCACCTGCACGTCCATCGGCGTGCGAACGGTGATCACCGGCAGGTCTTCTTCGGCGACGCGTTTGAAGAAGCCGAGCTTCACGCCGTGGCCGAAACCTCTCACGCGGCAGTTGTGCATCTTCGACGTCGAGATGTCGCTGGACACGGTCAGGTCGGCGCCGTTGACGGTCAGCTGCGGCCGCGCGAGGCCGCCCTTGCCGGAGTTGCGCACCTCGGCGTGGATGGTGTCACGCGCTTCGGGGACGATGATCACGCGCGCCGCCAGATGCTCGAGCCGAAGTGTCGACCCCGCGGCCAGGGCCTGGGGCGCGCAAACCGCCGCGCCGCCGAGCGCCAGGGCTGCGGCGGCGAGCGCCGTGGTAAGATGCCTGTTCATAGCCAGCCTGCCTCGATCTCTTGTTCGCTTACTTGCCGACGACGACGGAGCCGGACCCCATCACCATCTTCGAGATGTGCGCCGCGGAAGCGACCCTCACGTCGCCCGACCCCATGATCGAGGCGTCGACGTCGTTCACCGCCGCGTCCACCTTCACGTCGCCCGACCCGGCGATCGACGCCTTGACGGTGGCGATGCGGCCGCCCCTCACCTGGACGTCGCCGGAGCCCGCGATCGAGGCCTTTACCGAGCCGTCGGCGGTCTGGGCGTAGACGTCGCCGGAGCCCGCGATCGAAGCGTCGATGCTCTTCACGTCGCCGAGGCGGATGTCGCCCGAGCCCGCGATGTTGGCCTTCACGTCGCCGGCGGAGCCCGTGCGCACGTCGCCGGAGCCGGCGGAAGAAATATGCAGTTCGCCCTTCACATTGGCCACGGTCCAGTCGCCGCAGCCCGAGGCGCCGAGATGCACGCTGTCCGCGCGACCGACTGCGCCGAACACCGCGTCGCCCGCGTCGACATGCACGTCCATCGGCGTGCGGATCACGATCAGCGGGGCGTCTTTCACCAGCACATCGCCGAGGTCTCGAACCCGGACTCTGTAGGTCGCCGGGATGTTGGCGGGATCGAGGTCGGACGCATGCTCGCCGCCGCCGTTACAGCCGCGCACGCGGCGTTCCAGGCCGCCGTCGATGATGAGCTTGCCGTCCAGCCCGGTGCGGGTTGTGATCCGCGGCAGGCCGGCGGCGGAGCCGGCGCCCGGCTCGGCCTCGACCTTGATGTCGGTTCGGTTCTCGGGGATGACCACGACGCGGGCGACCGCGTGCCGCACCTCGACGGAGGCCGCAGTGGCGGGAACGGCGGCGGCGGCGGTGCCGAGGACGGCAAGCGCGGCGGCGGCGGCGATCTGGGTTTTCATCGTTCGTCTCCTGAACTTTCGAGCGGGAAGCTACGCGACCGGCGGGGGAAGTCAGCTTAATTCTCGGTCATGACTTCGCCGTAATCCGGCATGCGCCGTCCCCCCGCCCGCAAGGCGGGGGGACCGGCCCGTCTTCGGGCCAGGAGGGCAAGTGTTTGCAGCCCTCGACGGTGGGTGATGAGCGAAGGGGGGCGTGAACGCGACGTTCGGTTCAGGCGCCGTCTGCTTTGACGATCACTTTTGAATCCAGTGGGCTCCAAACACTTGCCCTCCTGGCCTGGGCTTCGCCCAGTCCGGTCCTCCCGCCTTGCGGGCGGGAGGACGTAACAAAAACCCCGCCGTCGCCGGCGGGGCTTCTGTATCTCAGCTTGTGACCTCGATTACTCGATGATCTTGGCCACCACGCCCGCGCCGACGGTGCGGCCGCCTTCGCGGATGGCGAAGCGGAGCTTTTCTTCCATGGCGATGGGAGTGATCAGTTCGACGTCCAGCTCGGCGTTGTCGCCGGGCATGATCATCTCCACGCCTTCCTTCAGCCGCACGATCCCGGTCACGTCGGTGGTGCGAAAGTAGAACTGCGGGCGATAGTTGGTGAAGAACGGGGTGTGACGACCGCCCTCTTCCTTGGTCAGGATATAGGCCTCGGCCACGAACTTGGTGTGCGGGGTGATCGAGCCCGGCTTGCACAGCACCTGGCCGCGCTCGACG
>DASZMV010000025.1:0-27367 GCA_035551675.1 Caulobacteraceae bacterium
CCCCGCCCGCGCCGCCAGAGGCACTGGAGATCCTGGCCGCCCGCTTCGAGACCTGGCGCGGGCTGTGGGAGGCGCAGGGCTTTGCGCCCATCGCGACCGCCTGGACCGAACGCGCCTATGGCCTGGGCGAGCCTTGCGAGGCCAGGCTGGCCGACCGCACGCTCAAGGGCGTGGCGCAAGGCCTCGACCCCGACGGGGCGCTCAGGCTGCGGCTGGACGGCGGGCGCGTTGAGCGCATAACCGCTGGCGACGTCTTCTTCGGTGGAGCGTGAGACGCATGCTGCTGGCCATCGAGCAGGGCAACACCAACACCATGTTCGCGGTGCACGACGGCGAGCGCTGGATCGCCCAGTGGCGCACCGCCACCGAGACCACGCGCACCGCCGACGAATACGCGGTGTGGCTGAGTCAGATCCTCGACCTCGGCGGCCTGAAACTCTCGATGCTGAAGGGCTGCATCATTTCCAGCGTCGTGCCTCAGTCGCTGTTCAACCTGAAGAACCTGGCGCGCCGCTATCTGAAGACCGAGCCGCTGGTGATCGGCGAGAACGCCGAGCTCGGCGTCGCCGTGCGCATCGACCAACCCTCCGAAGCCGGCGCCGACCGCCTGGTCAACGCCGTCGGCGGCTTCGTCACCTACGGCGGGCCGCTGATCCTGGTCGATTCCGGCACCGCCACCACCTTCGACGTGGTCGGCTCCGACGGCGCCTTCGAAGGCGGCGTCATCGCGCCTGGCATCAACCTCTCCATGCAGGCGCTGCACGCCGCCGCCGCGCGTCTGCCGCGCGTGGCCATCGCCCGGCCCGACCGCACCATCGGCAAGGACACCGTCACCGCCATGCAGTCGGGCGTGTTCTGGGGCTATGTCTCGCTGATCGAAGGCCTGCTCGCGCGCATGAAGGCCGAATACGGCAAGCCCTTGACCGTGGTTGCAACCGGCGGGGTCGCTTCCTTGTTTGAAGGGGCGACCGATAGCATCGACAAGTTCGACCCGGACCTCACCATCCGGGGTCTTTTGGAAATCTGGCGCCGTAACGGCGGAAAGCCTGCATGAGCGCACCCGATCAAGACGAACTCGTTTTCCTGCCGCTGGGCGGGTCGAACGAGATCGGCATGAACCTGAACCTCTACGGCTGGGGTCCGCCGCGCGCGCGCAAGTGGATTGTGGTCGACGTCGGCGTAACCTTCGGCGACCCCACCACACCCGGCGTGGATATCATCATGCCCGACGCGACCTATGCGCAGGACCTGGACATCGTCGGCATCGTGCTGACCCACGCGCACGAGGACCACATCGGCGCCATCGGCTGGCTGTGGCCTAAGATGAAGGCGCCCGTCTACGCCACGCCCTTCACCGCCTATCTGGTGCGCGAGAAGCTGCGCGACGCCGACATTCTGGACGAAGTCGACCTGCGCGAAGTGCCGCTCGGCGGAACGATCAAGCTCGGACCGTTCGAGGTCGAACTCGTCACCATCGCCCACTCGATCCCCGAACCTAACGGCCTCGCCATCAAGACGCCGGGCGGCACAATCCTGCACACCGGCGACTGGAAGATCGACGACGATCCGATCACCGGCAAGCCGGTGGATGTGGACGCCATCCGCAAGCTGGGCGACGACGGCGTGCTGGCCATGGTCTGTGATTCCACCAATGTGTTCGTCGATGGGACCGCCGGCTCAGAGATCGAGGTGCGCGACAAGCTTTCGGCCTTGGTCAAGACCCTGAAGGGCAAGGTCGCGGTCGCCTGTTTCGCGTCCAACGTGGCGCGGGTGGATTCCGCGGCGCGCGCGGCGCAGGCGGCGGGACGCAGCGTGTGTCTGGTCGGCCGCTCCATGCACCGCATCAGCGCCGCTGCGAAGTCGGTGGGCCTGCTCAAGGACGTGCCCGAGTTCATCGACGAAGCCGCCGCGGCCTCCATGCCGCCCGATCGCGTCATGTATCTCTGTACCGGCAGCCAGGGCGAGCCGCGCGCGGCCCTGTCGCGTATCGCCGACGACGCGCATCCGCACGTCAAGCTGGGGCAGGGTGACAGCTGCGTCTTCTCCTCGCGCGTTATCCCCGGCAACGACATCCCGATCCGCAACCTGCAGAACAAGCTCGCCGACCGCGGCGTGCGCCTGTACACCGAGCGCGACCATCCGGGCATCCACGTCTCCGGCCACCCCTGCCGCGACGACCTGAAACAGATGTACCAGTGGGCGCGGCCGCACATCGCCGTGCCCACCCACGGCGAACGCCGCCATCTGCTCGAACACTGCGCGCTGGCCAAGGACATGCAGGTCCCGCAGGCCATCGCGCCCCGCAACGGCGAGATGATCCGCCTGTTCCCCGGCAAGCCGGAAGTCATCGACGAGGTCCCGTCAGGGCGCCTGTTCGTCGACGGCAACGTGCTCGAACCCGAAGGCGGTCCAGCGCTGCGCGAACGCCGCCACGCGGCCTCGAACGGCGTACTGGTCGTGTCGCTGGCGGTGACCGCGAAAGGCAAACTCGCCGCCGACATCGAGGTGCGCGGCATCGGCCTCACCGGCGACAGCGACTATCCGCTGGAAGAGGCCCTCGACGACCTGGCCGACGAAGCCGACAAGGCGTTCGGCAAACTGAAAGGCGAAGACCGCTACGACGACACCGCGGTGGAAGCGGCCATCGCGCGGGCTCTGAAGAAGGCGTCGCAACGCATCTGGCAGAGACGGCCGATTGTCGAGACCGTGGTGCTGCGGATTTAGCGAAATCAAATGCTGCGCGGTCTCCCCCCCTCTGGGGGGAGACAGCTCGCGCAGCGAGCAGAGGAGGGCAGGTGCGCCGCCGCTCAGCAATGAGCGAATCCACGCCAACCTTCCATCGTCGGCGCACCTGCCCGCCTCTGGCGCTCCCGCGCCTGTCTCCGCCCAGGGGGCGGAGATCGCGCTCCTAATCTGTCTCCGCCCAGGGGGCGGAGATGCGCTATACTTTTTCCATGAAGCGTCTCCTTATCGCCCTCGCCGCGTCCTTTTCCGCCGGAATGGCGTGCGCCGCCGAACCTCCCGTCGATCCCGCCCGCGACGTCTATCTCCACCCGCAAACGCTCGCGACGCTGCCCGACGGCCGCCATCTCAACTTCTTCTGCGAAGGCGAGGGGAGCCCGACCGTGCTGGTCTCACCTGGTTGGCACATTCCCGATATCGGCTGGCGTACGCTGCAGGCGGAGATGGCCAAGACCACCCGGGTCTGCATCGTCAACCGCGCCGGCTATGGCTTCAGCGACCCCGGTCCAATGCCGCGCGACACTGCCGCCGAGGTGAAGGACATGCACGACGGCTTGCAGGCCGCGCGCATTCCGGGCCCCTATGTCCTCGTCGGTCACTCGCTCGGCGGCTTCGACATCCGCCTGTTCGCCTACGAACATCCGGAGGAGACCGCCGGCCTCTTGCTCCTCGACCCGCCGACCGAGCACATCTTCCAACACACCCGCACGCCGGACGAGGACGTTGACCTGATGCAGCGATGCGCGGCGCTCGCCCGCAAAGAGACGCTGGTCCCGCACGGCAAGGACGGTTGCATAGAGACCGCGCTCGGTCCCGGCTGGTCGCAGGCCATGCACGACCGCTACGCCGCCGACGAACGGCGCCCCGAATGGTTCGAGACCCTGCGCTCCGAAGACATCAGCATGGTCGGCCGTTCGGCGGACGAAATGGTCGCCGCGCGCCGCAAGCTCGGCTCGATCCCGCTCGTCGTGCTGCAGGCGGACGAAGACTGCGGCCCCAAGGGCGATACGTTCGATCGCGCCCGCTGCGCCGAGCTGCTGAGCCAGGCCCGAGACTCCACTCGCGGCGAGCGCCGCATCGTCGCCGGCGCCAGTCACATGATCCAGGTCGACAAACCCGACGTGTTCCTCGCGACCTTCCGCGAGGTCGTCGCCCAGGCGCGCGCTTCGGGCTTAGCGACCGCCGCCAAACCGCGCTAGAACAGGTCATGATCGGAAGATTGAACCACGTCGGGGTCGCGACCCCGTCCATCGACGAGGCGGTGAAGCTCTACCGCGACCTCCTCGGCGCCACCAAGATCCACGACAAGTTCGCCTTGCCGGAGCAGGGCGTGTGGGTCTGTTTCGTCGATACGCCGAACAGCCAGATCGAGTTGATCGAACCGTGGGGCGAACAGTCGCCGATCCACGCCTTCCTCGCCAAGAATCCCAAGGGCGGCCAGCACCACGTCTGTTTCGAGGTCGACGACATCACAGCCGCGCGCGACGCCATGCGCGCCAAGGGCTGCACCATCCTGGGCACGGGCGAGCCGCGCATGGGCGCCCACGGCGTGCCGGTAATCTTCGTACATCCGAAGGACATGGGCGGCGTGTTGGTGGAGCTGATGCAGAAGCCGGAAGCGCACTGACCTTTCCCTTACTTCGTCATCCTTGACGACGCGCAGCGATAGCTGCGTGGCGTCGAGGAGCCAGCAAGCGCTACGTGAAGCCGCGATGGTCGCGCCTGGATCCTCGACGGGCCCTTGGGTGAGGCTCGCGCTAATTCGTATCCGGCCGCAGCATCACCGACGCCTGCACCGATCCCACGCCTTCCACCGCGCTCATCCGGTCGATCAGGTCGGCGAGGTCGCTCGCGGCCTTCACCTTCACCACCACGAACGCGTCCACCGGCCCGGTGACCGAATAGTAGTTGGTGATCTCGGGCCAATCGCGGAACTTCTTCACCACCGGAAAACAGGGCCGCTGGTCAAACACAACCGACAGCACCGCGCCCAGCGCGCCGTGCTCGAGCGTCTCGCCCAGCACCGCGCGATAGCCCACGATCACGCGGTCGCGTTCGAGCCGCGCGAGGCGCCCCTGCACCGCCATGCGCGACAGCGACACCGCCTGCGCCAGCGCGGTCAGGGTCATGCGCGCGTTGGCGCCCAGAAGCTCCACCAGCTTCTGGTCCACCGCGTCCAGCCCACTGTCGTTTTGCCTGTCCGGCATAGGAATTTCAGTCGTTTCGCCAGGGTGTTCCGCCGTCTTGTTTGTGGCGGCGTTCGTTCGATGCGCCCACAATCTCTCCCGTTCCCGGACTGTCAAGTCCGGCTGCGGGAGGGTCCTTCGGTCGCGATGCGTGTAGGCGTGGTTGAATGGCCGGAGGACCTTTCGCCAAAGAACGCGAGATGGGGTCGCCTGTGCGACGAGATCGTCGACGCGCGGCTCGATCTGCTCGTCACCAACGAGCTGCCGTTCGGCGCTTGGCTCGCCGCCGGCGATACGTTCGACCTGCAGGCCGCGAAGGCCAGTGTCGCGGCGCATGCGATCGGCGAAAAAGCTTTGCTCGGTCTCGCGCCCGCGGTGCTGTCGTCGCGTCCCTTGTTGTCGCGGCGCGAACGGCTGGTCAACGAGGCGGTGTTGATCGAACCCGCCTTCACCCACGTCGTGCACCGCAAGATCCATTTGCCGTCGGAACCCGGTTGGCATGAGGAGACCTGGTTCGCCAGCGGCCGCGGCGGCTTTCATACGACGGAGGTCGCGGGCGTTCGCCTCGGCGCGCTGCTCTGCACCGACGCTATGTTCACCGAGCACGCCCGCCGCTATGCGTCGCGCGCCGCGCACCTCATCGCCATTCCGCGCACCACCGGGTCGAACACCGACATCTGGTTCGCGGCCGGCAAGATGGCCGCGATCGTGTCCGGCTGCTGGGTGGTCAGCTCCAACCGATCGGGGGAAACCGCCGGCGGCGTGCGCTTCGGCGGCGCGGGCTTTGCGTTCGATCCGGCGGGCGCTCTGGTGGGCGTGACGTCGCCGGACAAACCACTGCTGGTTGTCGAGGTCGACCCCGCCTTGGCCGAGCGGCAGAAGGCCGAATATCCCTGCTACCTGGCCAAGACCTGGGCGCCATGGAACCGCAAGAGCGCAGCCACCCGCCGCTAGCCGCGGACACGGATTTGGCCACGGCGCTGCGGTTCGTGACCGCCATCGCCGCGCTGGTGCGCAGGCCCGCGCCCGCCTGCCAGGACCTCGACCGCCGGACTCCTCTCAAACCCGCGTTCGACGACGGGGACTCTCGGAGGGGAGACGCGTCATGAAGCGCCTTATGATCGGACTGGCCGCGATGATGATGACTTCGGCCGCCTGGACCCAGGCGCCGGCCCAGGAGCAGGGTACGGATCACGCCGGGGCGCCGGGCCCGTTCCAATGCACTGTTGGGGTAACCAGCTTCAGCACCGGCAAGACCCAGATGCTGACCGCCAAGATGAAGACGGTGGACGCCTGCAAGACCTGGGCGCTCGACGCCAACCACCTGGACCCCGAGTCCGGCAGCTACGACCTCCTGATCCACAACATCGACGGCAAGGTGGTGCTCCGCCAGGTCTGCACCGTCCAGGGCCTGCCGATCCTGGGCTCCGCCCGCTCCAAGTTCGCCTGCAAAGACGTCGCGGCCTGAGCCTACCGCTTGGGCGAGCCTTCGTTTCGCGCTAGGTCAGGGGACATGCACGACCTCCTCAACCCCTTCAGCATGCTCGCCATCTACGCCACCATCTGGTGGATCGTCGTCTTCGCCATCCTGCCGCTGGGGGTGAAGAGCCACGCCGAGATGGGCATCGACCTGAAGGATGGCGGCGACCCGGGCGCGCCGGTCAACCCCAACCTGGTCAGGAAGGCCATCACCACCAGCTGGGTCTCGGCCATCGTCTTCGTGGCGCTCTATGCCCTCTTGTTCAGCCACGTGATCCCGTTCGTGAAGTACTGAGGCGCGGCTCCCGAGACCGGCTGGGGGCCCAGCTCGGGCCCCCGCGCTAACCCGCGTCGGCGATCCAGGCGCGCTGGCGGGCGAGGTCGAGGGTCAGCAGCCATTTCGACAGCACCGGCGAGCCGATATTGCCGTCGATGATCAGATCCTGGACAAGAGTACGCGTATGCAACGGGACGCCGCCGGCGACCACGGCATCCAGCGGCTGGCTGCCTTTGTGGTTGGGGTCGAGGCCCAGGGCCGCGGCGATCGGCCGGTTCACGATCACCGTCCCGTCGCTGCCGCAATCGATCTCCAGCCAGATCCGCCCCGATTTGGTTTCGATCCCGAGCAGCGGGTCGACCGACAAGCCCTCGACGTCACGGATGACGCGGATGGCGACCTCGCGCGCGTGCGCCGTGCGCGCCCGGGCGCTGGCCGGCGTCTCGACGATCAGGCGCTTGTGGGCGAGGTCCAGGGTGACGATCCGCCCGGCAAAAGAATCCAGCGCCACCGAACCCGCCAGCGGTGGCGCGTCCTTGGGCAGCAGCTTGCCGATGTCGAACACCCCCGCCGTGGGCGCGTGCAGCGCCACGCCCTGGACGTCGATCGCGACCCCGTCGCAACGCGGGGTGTCCACCCGATCGCCGCGCATCCGGAACCCGGTCAACTGGCCCCAGGGCGTGCAGCCTTCGAGCTTCGCCGTGTCCGGCGACACCACCGTCAGTCCGCCTCCGGTGTCGAGCAGGAACCGCGCGTCGCGGCCCTTGACCTTGGCATGGAAGGACCAGAGCACGCCGAGATAGGGCTCGAGCGGAATCACCGCCGCCGGTCGCGGGGCGGCGAGGGCGGGGGTTGTGGAGAGGGCGAGGGCGAGCGTCGCCGTCGAGAGCCATCTGAACCGCATCTCCGTCCGCCTTTGGTCTCCGCCGCCGGTTTCGCTGGGGATCGGGCTTCGGCAGGCCCGGAAGCGCCCACCGACCCCATCGGCGTTGCGAATAGCGGCTCATCGACCCCGGGGGTACGGCTATCGCGCGTTAAGCGGTCCGACAAGGCGCGTTCGTGATTGGCGCACCCTTCCTCCTCGATGGAGGAAGGGCGAGGATGGTGGTGTTCGCGCAACGCGTCCGCAGAAGCCTCTGGAGACGGCGCGGCTGGATCGACCAGCGCCCCCATGGGTTCCTCCTGACCCGGATTGCCCACACCTCCATCCCCGAGCGAGATCTCGGCGTTGCACCCCAACCCTTGGCCCGCTAAGCAGCCACACACTGTAAGCGGACCGCCCCATGCGCCTTTCGCGCTATTTCCTGCCCGTCCTGAAAGAGACCCCGGGCGACGCCCAGATCGTCTCCCACCGCCTGATGCTGCGCGCGGGGATGATCCGCCAGGAGGCGGCGGGCATCTACGCCTGGCTGCCCCTGGGCCTCGCCGTCCTGAAGAAGATCGAGCAGATCGTGCGCGAGGAACAGGTCCGCGCCGGCGCCGTCGAGCTGCTCATGCCGACCCTGCAGCTGGCCGACCTGTGGCGCGAGAGCGGCCGCTACGACGACTACGGCCAGGAGATGCTGCGCATTACCGACCGGCACGAACGCGAGCTGCTCTACGGGCCCACCAACGAGGAGATGATCACCGAGATCTTCCGGGCCTACGTGCGCAGCTACAAGGCCCTGCCGATGAACCTCTTCCACATCCAGTGGAAGTTCCGCGATGAGCAGCGGCCGCGGTTCGGCGTCATGCGCGGGCGCGAGTTCCTGATGAAGGACGCCTACAGCTTCGACATCGACGAGGCGGCGGGCCGCAAGGCCTACAACCGCATGTTCGTCGCCTATCTGAACACCTTCGCGCGCATGGGCCTGCGCTCGGTGCCGATGCGCGCCGAGACCGGGCCGATCGGCGGCGATCTCAGCCACGAGTTCATCATCCTCGCCGACACCGGCGAGAGCCAGGTCTATTGCCACCGCGACCTGGTCGAAATGGACGCGCCGGGCCCAGACGTCGACTGGAACGACCTTCAGTCCATCGTCGACAAGCACACCAGCCTTTATGCCGCCACCGAAGACGTGCACGACGCGTCGCGCTTCGCGAGCGAAGTGGCGACCGACAAGCAACTGTCGGCGCGCGGGATCGAGGTCGGGCAGGTGTTCTTCTTCGGCGACAAATACTCCAAGCCGATGAAGGCCGTCGTCGCCGGCCCCGACGGCGTCGAGCGTCCGGTGCAGATGGGGTCCTACGGCGTGGGCGTCTCGCGCCTCGTCGGCGCCATCATCGAAGCTTCGCACGACGACAACGGCATCATCTGGCCCGACAGCGTCGCGCCCTTCGATGTCGCGCTGATCAACCTGCGCGTCGGCGATAACCCCTGCAACGCCGCCTGCGAGGACGCCTACGCCCAGCTGCAGAAGCGCGGCAAGAGCGTCCTCTACGACGACACCGACGAGCGCCCCGGCGGCAAGTTCGCCACCGCCGACCTGATCGGCCTGCCCTGGCAACTGATCGTCGGACCCAAGGGCCTGGCGGACGGCACGGTCGAACTGAAACGCCGCGCCACGGGGGAAAAGGAAAACCTGTCGCTCGAGGCGGCGCTGAACCGGATCTGCGGGTGAGCGAGGCCGGCGCCGCACCCGCCGTCAAACCCGCGCGCGCCTTCTCCGCGTGGGAGTTCGGGCTGGCGATGCGTTACCTGCGCGCGCGGCGCAAGGATGGCGGCATCGCGCTGATCGCGATCATCTCCACCATCGCCATCACACTCGCGGTCATGGTGCTGATCATCGTGACCTCGGTGATGAACGGTTTCCGCAGCGAGCTTCTCACCCGCGTCGTCGGCTTCAATCCGCACATCTATGTGGAAGGCCGCGTCATCGACAGCCCGGGGCGCGATCAGCTCGTCGCCAAGATCCGGCGGATCGCGGGGGTCACTGAGGTCGCCCCCATGGTGGTGAACCAGGCGTTGCTGCAGGGCGGGGGACAGGTTCAGGGCGCCATCATCCGCGGCGTCTCGCGCGAGACCCTGAAACAGACCGCCATGGTCGACAGGAACATCAAGAAGGGGTCCGACGCGGGCTTCGGGGTCGGCGAGTACGGCGGCGACGAGATCCTGCTCGGCAATCGTCTTGCCGATATTCTGAACGTCACCGCCGGCGCGCCGGTGACCGTGGTCTCGCCCAACGGCCAGGAAACCGTGATGGGCGCGACGCCCACCCAAAAGACCTACATCGCCGGCGGCATCTTCTCGATCGGCATGGCCGAGTACGACCAGACCTTCGTGTTCATGCCGCTGGAGCAGGCCCAGCTCCTGTTCGGCAAGGAAGGCCAGTGGGACCAGATCGCCATCAACGTGAAGGATCCCGACCACCTCGACGACATCAAGTCGAAGATCGCCGCGCTCGCCGGCCCCGACGCCCAGGTCACCGATTGGCGCGACAGCAACTCCAGCTTCTTCACCGCGCTGCAGGTGGAGAAGTACGCCATGCTGGTCATCCTGATGTGCGTGGTGCTGATCGCGGCCTTGAACATCATCACCGGCATCATCATGCTGGTGAAGAACAAGGGCCGCGACATCGCGATCCTGCGCACCATGGGGGCGAGCGAAGGCTCGGTCCTGCGCATCTTCTTCATCGCCGGCATGACGCTGGGCGGCATCGGGACCCTGGTGGGGCTCATTCTCGGCATCCTGTTCTGCATCTTTATCCAGAACCTGCAGGACCTGATCGAGCACGTGTTCGGCGTGAACGTCTTCAACGCAGACGTCTATTTCCTGTCGCACATCCCCGCGCGCATCGATCCGGGCGAGGTGATCCTGGTCCTGGCCTGGTCGCTGTTCGCCGCCTGTATCGCGACCCTGCCGCCGGCCTGGAACGCCTCCCGCCTCGATCCGGTGGAGGCGCTTCGCTATGAGTGAGCCCGTCCTTGCCATCCGCGGACTCGAGCGCAGCTACCCCGTCGCCAATGGCCGCCTGACGGTGCTGAGCGGCGTCGATCTTGACGTGAACGCGGGCGAGATGGTGGGCCTGATCGGCCCCTCCGGTTCGGGCAAGTCGTCGCTGCTGCACGCCGCGGGCCTGCTCGAACACCCCAACGCGGGCCGCATCGTCATCGCCGGCAACGAGTGCGGTGACCTGCAGGAACACGAGCGCACCCGCCTGCGTCTTGCCGAACTCGGCTTCGTCTACCAGTTCCACCACCTGCTGCCCGAGTTCAGCGCCCTTGATAACGTGGCGCTGCCCATGCGCATCGCGGGCCAGAGCCTCGGCGCCGCCCGTGCTCGCGCCATGGCGCTGCTCGACGAACTCGGCATCGCCCAACGCGCCGATCACCAGCCCGCGCAGATGTCCGGCGGCGAACAGCAACGCGTCGCCGTCGCCCGCGCGCTCGCCAACCGCCCGCGCCTGCTCCTGGCCGACGAACCCACCGGCAACCTCGATCCCACGACCTCGAAGTCGGTGTTCCAGGCGCTCCACGACCTCGTCCGCCGCGAAGGCGTCGCCGCGCTGATCGCGACCCACAACATGGAGCTGGCGGGCTACATGGACCGTGTGTTCGCACTGAAGGACGGACGGCTGGAAGAACGCGCGGCGAAGAGCCAGGGTTACTAAATTTTTCCGCGCGATCTCCCCCCTCTGGGGGGAGACGGCTCGCGCAGCGAGCAGAGGAGGGCAGGTGCGCTGACGCTCAAGGATGAGCGAATCCACGCTAACCTTCCACCGTCGGCGCACCTGCCCGCCTCTGGCGCTCCCGCGCCTGTCTCCGCCCAGAGGGCGGAGATACGCTGCTTACCCGTCTCCGCCCACGGGGCGGAGATCGCGTCGCGTCTCTCAGCTCGCTTCCGCCGCTGCCTTGTACAGCGCCATCATCCCCGTCCAGCCGCCTTCGCTGTCCAACGCCGCGCGGGTCACGTCCGCCTTCTCGCCGTAACGCTCGAGGTTGCGGTGTTCCAGCGTGACGCGGATGGCGTCGCCCTCGGGGACGAACTTCACCTCGACCTCGGTCACGAAGTCCGCATCGTATTTCCACTCGCCGGTGAGCTGCCACGCCAGCAACAGGCGCGCCGGCGGATCCCACGCCAGCACCCGGCCCCATTCGGTCTCGCCGCCGTCCTCGCCGATCTCGTACCAGCGCCCGCCGTCGCGCGGCTCCATCACCACCTGTTTCTGCGGCGACGACGCGGTCGAATGGGTCTTCGGCCACCAGCGGCCCATGTTGGCGGTGAAGGTCTCGAACGCATGTTCGGGCGTTGTCTTCACCAGCACCGACTTGGTCACCGGCGCCGGCCGGATCATCGATTCGCTCATCTCCGACTCCTCGGTTTCTTCGGCGCGGTGCGCTCCACCTCCGCCGCGAAATTGGTCATCGCCTCGTCCCAGAACTGATCGAGCCACGCGCGCAGCGGCCCCAACCCCTGCGGGTCGATGCGGTACAGTCGCCGCGTGCCCTGCGCCTCGTCGGTCACCAGCCCGGCCGCCTTCAGCACGCCAAGGTGCTGCGACACCGCCGGGCGCGATACCGGCAAGCCCTCGGCGATGTCGCCCACGGCGCGCGGCCCTTTGCGCAGCCGCTCGAACACCTGCCGCCGCGTGGGATCGGCGAGGGCGGTCAGGGCGGCGGAGGTCGCGGCGGAACGGTTAGCCATTAGTTACGGTAAGCGATGGGTGACGCAGAGTCAAACAGCCAAACAGGAAGGCATCTCCCCCCGCTGGGGGGAGACCGGCGCGCTCAGCGCGCCAGAGGAGGGCAGCCGCCGCTGCCGCTCAGGGATTGGCGACCGGCGACCACGCTCTCCTTACCCGCTTATTCCCCACCGTCGGCGCACCTACCCGCCTCTGGTCGCTCCGCGACCTGTCTCCGCCCAGAGGGCGGAGATGCGCACCTTATTTGTCTCCGCCCGGGGCGGAGATGCGGCACGCTTTCAATGCAACGTCACCACCGGATCCTTCCCTCCATCCGCGATGAACTGGTCGATGCGGCGGTCGAGGACCGGCAACGGCACCGAGCCCATCGACAGCACCGTGTCGTGGAAGGCGCGGATGTCGAACTTGGGGCCCAGGTCCTTTTCCGCCTTGGCGCGCAGGCGCACGATGTCGAGCTCGCCGATCTTGTAGCTGAGCGCCTGCGCCGGCCAGCTTATGTAGCGGTCGACCTCGGTTTCGATCTCGTGTTCGGGCAGGGCGGTGTTGTCGCTCATGTATTTGATCGCCTGTTCGCGCGACCAGCCCTTGTGATGGATGCCGGTGTCGACGACCAGGCGGCACGCGCGCCACATCTCCCAACTCAGCCGCCCAAAGTCGTCGTAGGGCGTCAGGTACAGCCCCATCTCCTTGCCGAGCTTTTCGGTGTAGAGCGCCCAGCCCTCGCCATAGGCCGAGATATAGCTGTGGCGGCGGAACGCCGGCTGCGCCTTCTGCTCTTCCGCCAGCGACAGTTGCAACGAATGCCCCAACTCCGCCTCGTGCAGCGTCAGCGCGGTCAACTGGAACAGCGGCCGGTGCGGCAGGTCATAGGTGTTGACCAGATAGACGTGCGCGCCGCCGCGGCCCGAGGTGTAGAACGGCGCGATGTTGTCGGGCACCGGCACGATGGTGAAGCGCCCGCGCGGCAACAGGCCGAAGTACTGCGACAGCTTGGCGTCGCCGCGCTTGGCGATCAGCGCCGCGTCGGCCAGCAACTCCTGCGGGGTCTTCGCGTAGAACTTCGGATCGGTGCGCAGGTAGGTGAGGAAATCGGGAAAGGTCCCCGTCCATCCCGTCGCCTTCATCGCATCCAGCATCTCGCCGTGGATGCGTTTCACCTCGTCCAGCCCGATCTGGTGGATCTGGTCCGGCGTCAGATCCAGCGTCGTATATTCGTGGATCTGCTGCTGGTAAAAGGCCGCGCCGTCCGGCATCGCCTCGGCCGCCAGCGTCTTGCGCGTCTTGGGCCAGTACTCCGTCTGCATGAACGTCAACAGCTCCCGGTGCGCCGGGATCACGCTGTCCTCGATCGCCTTCACCGCATCGGCGCGCAACGTCTGCTGCTCGGCCGCGAGGATCGATGACGGCATGGTCTTAAACGGCTCGTAGAACGCGCTGTGTGTCGGGTCAGGATCGGCGATGATATCGGCGATCGACTTGTCGCGCCCCTCGATCGCCGCGCGCGGCACGGAGAATCCGCGCGCCAGGCCCGCGCGCATGTTGGCGATCTCGTCGTTGTAATAGCGATGCACGTCGTTCAGCTGGCCGATGTAGGCGCGGTACTCCGCCTCGGTGCGAAACGTCTCGCGCCCCATTCCCGCCATCTCCGCCCAGAACGAGCTGTCGGAGTTGAACGGCATCTCCCACAGACGAAAGCGCTGGTCCGCCGCCAGATTGCCCACCTGGGTGCGATAGACCTGATAGTTGACCTGCTCGTCCGGAGACAGGGCCTCGAGCTTGATTGCGTCGAGCTTTTTTAGCACGTCGTTCCAATAGGCGAGGCGCGCCGCCTGGGCCTTGGCGTCGATGGCGGGCAGGTGGTTCGGCATGGCGCCTTCGCCCGCGCCGCCGGCCTCGTCGATGCGGCCGAACTGAGCCTCGCGCCACGTCCACTCGGTGGAATAGATCGCCTTGAACCGCGCATCGGCGGATCCGGCCCCCGTAACGGCGGGGGTGGCCGTTTTGGAAGCGCTGAGGGCGGGGGCGGCGCACAGCGCCAGCGCCAGGGCGGCGCACGCGACAAGCAACTTCTTCACGGCGATGAGGCTCCCAGACCCGCGCCCCGTGGCGCGCCGACCCCCATTTAGCGCCGAACGAGGGGGCTGGCTAAGCCTTGCGTTCCGGGCGGTTTCTGCCGGACCCGGACGCCGGGGAACTTATGTGGTACGGTAACGGCGGTATCCGGATCGGGGGAGGGCCATCATGAGAAACACAGTGCTTGCCGGGGCTGCGGTCCTGGCCTTGATCCTTGGCGCCGGCGCGGCGTCGGCGCGCGACCTGCCGCCGGGCGGTCTCACCCGCCAGGACGTGGCGGCCTGGCTTCAGCAGCACGGCCTGAAGGGCGATATCCACAACGACTCCTCCGGCGAGAGCATCGTCTCCTCCACCTCGCCCGCCGGGGTGAATTTCGACGTCTACTTCTTCGCCTGTTCGGGCGAGCGTTGCGCCTCGATCCAGTACGCCGGCGGTTGGACGCCGCTCGCGCTCGGCACCCCGGATCGGATCAACACCTGGAACCGGGACAAACGCTACGTGCGCGCCTACCTCGACAAGTCCAACAACGTCTGGGGCGAGTACGACGTGGACATCGATCCCGGCGGAAGCTGGGAGCAGATGGACAAGAGCTTGAGCCGCTGGGAGAGCCAGATCGCCGACTTCAAGACCTACTTCAACGGCGGTTGAGCGCGGCCTCCGGCGCCGCCGGCTGCGGCGCCGTGCGCCAGAGCCTGTCCAGGAGCGCCGCGAAATCCTCCGCCGCCTGCGCGCGATGGATCAGGAACAGCGACGGCTCGACCAGTTCGAGTTCCATCAGCATGGGGCCGTCGGCGCTGGGGATCATATCGACCCGGGCGTAGGCGAAGGACTCGCCCAGGATCGCTTCCGCCGCGGCGACCACCTCGCGCGCGAAATCGATTTCGGCGTCGGACGCCGTGAACGGCGTCTCGCTGTGCTCGCCGCCCGGGTTGAAGGCGGTGCGCAGGACCGCGTGGGAATAGTCGCCGGCGATGAACATCAGCGACCGCTCGCGCTCATGGTCCACCGCCTTCAGGAACGGCTGGATCATCGCGATGCGGCTGTCGAGGATGTCGTCCAGGTGCTCGTCGCCCCGGTCGTCGATCGATCGGTCCGCGAACCGCGCCGTATCGTGCGCCGCGCAGGAAATCGCGGGCTTCACCACCGCGTCGCTCCAGCCTCGCGCATCGCAGATCTCGCGCAGGGTGCGCGTGTCGCCGGGCGGCACGAACTCGGTCGGGGTGACCAGCACCCCCTTCGCCTCGAGCTCGCGCAGATAGCGCTTGTCCAGGTTCCACCGCGCCACCGCGGCGGTGTTCACCACCCGCGTCTGGTACTCGGCGGCGTCCAGCCACGCGGCGAAGGCGTCCGCCTGGCGGTGATAGTCCCATGGCGAGCGCAGCACCGCTAAACCGACGCGGGTCCAATCGACGTTCGGATCGTTCCAGCGCACGAACCGCACCTCGCGACCGCGCCGTTGCAGGGCGTCGTAAAGCGGCCGGTCGTCGTCGGCCCCGTCGGGCAGTCCCTCCCAGGTCACCAGCGCGATCTCACACGGCGGAAATTCCGCCGCGTCGGCCTGATCCTGCGTGGACGCCTCGGCGGACATAGGCCTTCAGATAACCGGGCGATCAACCGCGGTCGAGGGCGCGCATCGTTCCTCTTCGGGGCCTTCCGTCGACCTCGGGATTACCCCGAAGGCCTCTCGCATAATGGCGACGCGAACGTAGGGGGTTCGGGTTCGGCGCTGGGGTTAGCCACCGGGCCCGAAAATGTTCGCTGCCGCGAGAGGCCCTCGGAGCAAACCCGGGGGCGGCGGAAGGGCGCTCAGCGCGCGCGGATGGTGAAGGTCATGGTCTGTGGCGGTCCTCCATCGGTTTCGTATGCCAGGCTGCGGGTAAGAACCGCCGCGGTATTGGATCCGTCGATACGCGTGACCCCGCCGGCCGATGCGGGGATGTCCGAATGGTCGACGATGAACGCGGCGCCGGGTTGCACCGGATAGGTCGTGGCGAAGGTGTCGAACCCGCGTCCGCTGTTGCAGCTCTCCTCGAGCTTGCCGAGGTTGAACCGCTTGCGATTGCCGTTCCCGCCGTCGCTGTTCCCACTCGACCCCAGCGGCTTGGTCACCTGGACCGAGCACGTCGCCGGGGCGCGACCCTGTACTATGACGCCGACGCCGCCCGCCGTGGGGTCGGACCCCGAAGCGGCCAGCGCCGAACCGGAAAAAACGCCAGAAAAAACGAGAGATGCGAGCACGCCGGCAGCGACCGTCGCTGGCCTTAAGCACCCCATCGCCCGCTCACCCCGGCCGTACTATCCGTCACGCTTTCGCCCGACGGTCCCGCTTTCATGACGCCGGAATCCCGCTGGGGCGTCAACCCGGCCCAGGGTGGTTTTTCGTATAAAAATCAAGATTGTAGAGTGATTATACCCAACGATGGGTCAGCGAAATTCGGGTACAAAGCAAATCGCTCTCTGCGACGAATTCCGCCTTAGAGTCAGTGCGATCACCAAACCATCCCCAGGTTGTCCACCCCAATGATGGGTACGAATAGGTTGGGGTCCGCTAAAATTGGGTAGGAACTGTGCGTAACCGTCCAGTCCCCCTGATCCACTATTTTTTTCCGTCACCCCGGGCTTGTCCCGGGGCCTAGGGTTCGCGTGCGATCTCTTCTGCACGCAGGTTCGCGCATGCGCTCACACAGCCCTAATTGCGAGCGGAACCCTGGATCCCGGGACAAGCCCGGGATGACGGCCAAATGGGGAGGGTGGCGCCGGACCGCCGGCGTGCGGCCCTGACGCTACGCGCCCGCCGCGTCCAGCGTCCGCATCGCGTCCGCGTCCAGCCGCAACGCCGTGGCCCCCGCCAGTTCCTCGAACTGCTTCACGCTCGTCGCGCTGGCGATCGGCGCGGTGATGTCGGGCTTGGCCATGATCCAGGCCAGCGCCACCTGCGCCTGGCTCGCCGAATGCGCCACAGCGACCTCGTCCAGCGCCGCCAGAATCTTCCGCCCGCGATCGTTCAGGAACCGCGACACCACGCTCTGGCCGCGCGCGCTCTTCGATGCGTCCGCCTCGCTGCGGTACTTGCCGGTCAGAAACCCCGCCGCCAGGCCGTAGTAGCTGATCACCCCCACGCCCTGTTCGCGGCATAGCGGCAAGAGATCCGCCTCGATCTCGCGCTGATACAGGTTGTACGCCGGCTGCACGCTCTCGTACCGCGGCAAACCGTGCTTCGCGCTGACCTCCAGCGCCTCCTTCAACCGCGTCGCCGACAGGTTCGACGCGCCCACCGCACGGACCTTCCCCTGGGCCATCAACCCCGCATAGGCGCCGAAGATCTCCTCGAACGGCGTCTCCGGGTCGTCCGAGTGCGTCTGGTGCAGATCGATGTAGTCGGTCTGCAGCCGCGTCAGCGACGCATCCACCGCCGCGACGATCTTGTCGGCCCGCAACAATCCGCCCGGCCCGTCGCCCGAGCGCCAGCCGCTCTTGGTCGCGATCACCACGCCCTCGCGCCGCGCGGCGCCGCCCTTGGCGAGCCAGGTTCCGATCACCGTCTCGCTCTCGCCGCCCTTGTGCCCGGGAACCCACGACGAATAGGCTTCCGCCGTATCCACCGCATTGAACCCCGCGCCGACGAACGCATCCAACATCGCATGCGACGTCGCCTCCTCCGCCGTCCACCCGAACACGTTACCGCCGAACACCAGCGGCGCGACGGTGAGGCCGGACCGGCCGAGCGGGCGAAGGTTCATGGTCAGACTCCCATCCATTGCAATCCGCCGGGCAGGTCCGCCGCGGCGTAGTCCACCTGCAGTACGCGCCGTCGGTGGGGCTTCGCCGCTACCTCCGACGCGTGCACAATCGGCGTCGCGTATAGCCACACGTCGCCGCGTTGCGCCAAACAAACCGCACGCCCACAACTGTCCACGACATCGTCGAGGTCCGCCTCCGCGATCCGCCCCAGCCGGTGCGAACCCCTCGCGATCATCAAAGGTGCGTTGTCGGCGTCCACGTCGTCGATGTGCAGCCGCATCGTCAGCATGGGCGCGAGCACCTCGAACGGCGGCGTCACATGCCACACGCCGCCCTTCCGTGTCCAAGGCTCATACCCGCTGACCTCGATCCGATCCTTTACGGCGATCACCCGATCCTGATGCCACCCCAACGGCCAGTTCGATCGCGCGGTCTTGTCGAACAGGATCGCACGGACCGCACGCGCGGCTGGGCCGAGGCGGCGCGCAGCGAGCGCGCCGAGCGGACCGGCGCGACTGACGATCGGGGGCACGGCGGTGTGACCGAATAAGCGGGCGCCTGGCCCTTCGGTGTCCCCCAGCGACGCCATCAGCGCTCCCAGCGCCACGTCGCTCACCGCTTGGCGTTCGAGGCAGGCGCCGTCGTTCTCCAGGGTCAGGTCGGTCGCCACGGCCTATTTCACCATCTCCCTAGCGGCCCGTCATCCCGGGCTCGTCCCGGAACCCGCGGTTCGTGCCTAAGCTTTTCTGTTCGCAGGTTCGCGCAAGCGCTCACACCACCCTAGTTGCCAGCGGAACGCTGGGTCCCGGGACAAGCCCGGGATGCCGGGCCATTAGAGGGACCTATTTAACTCACTCTCACAATAATTAATGTTGCGAACCCCGGGTTCCTGGGCCAGCCTCCGGCCCAAGATCATAACAACCCTGGAGGAACCCCATGCTCACGCGCAGGACCGCGCTCGCCGCCGCCGGCTCGGCCGCGCTGGCGTCCCATGCCGTGGCGCTCCCGTCGCGCCGCAAGGCGCCGCCGGGCTTCCTCTGGGGCACCGCCATCTCCGCTTACCAATCCGAAGGCAACAACACCAACACCGACATCTGGCTGCTCGAGAACTTGAAGCCGACGCTCTACAAGGACCGTTCCGGCGACGCCTGCGACAGCTATCACCGCTTCGCCGAAGACATCGCGCTGAACGCCGCGCTCGGCTTCAACACCTATCGCTTCGGCATCGAGTGGGCGCGCATCGAACCCAGCGAAGGCCATTTCTCCAACGCCGAACTCGACCACTACGAACAGGTGCTGAAGACCTGCGCCGCGCACGGCCAGAAGGCGATCGCGACCTTCAACCATTTCTCCTCGCCGCTGTGGTTCTCCATCCGCGGCGGCTGGGAGCGCGACGACGCGCCCGACCTGTTCGCGCGCTATTGCAGGACCGTCACCGAGCGACTCGGTGCGCTGATGCACATGGCCACGCCGTTCAACGAGGCGAACATACAGCGGCTGCTCGCCATCTGGTTCCCCGGCTTCCGCAACGCGACCCTCCCGATGATCGAGGCCGCGCGCAAGGCGACCGGCTCCGAGCGTTTCACCTCGATCACCTTCTCCGATCCGAAGATATCCGAACCCCTGATCCTCGAAGGTCATCGCAAAGCCTACGCCGCGATGAAAAAGGCCTGCCCGCAACTCCTCGTCGGCGTGAGTCTTACCACCCAGGCGATCGAGCCTGTCGGCGAACACTCCATCGCACCCAAGATCGAGCAGGAACTCTACGGCCCCTGGGTCGAGATCGCGCGCAGCCACAGCGACTTCACCGGCGTGCAGACCTATTCGCGCTTCCGCTTCGACGACAAAGGCATGGTCCCGCCGCCGGCCGGCGCCGAACTCACCGCCGCCGGTTACGAGTTCTATCCCAAGGCGCTTCCCGCAACGATCCGCTGGGCCCACCGCGAAATCGGCAAGCCGATCTACGTCACCGAAAGCGGCATCGGAACGGACGACGACACGCGCCGCATCGCCTTCGTCGACCAGTGCCTCGCCGGCGTGCGCCAATGCCTCGACGAAGGCATCCCGGTGCACAGTTATCTCTACTGGTCACTGTTCGACAACTTCGAATGGACCAGCGGCTACGGCAAACACTTCGGCCTGATCGCGGTGGACCTGAAGACCTTCAAACGCACCCCGAAACCCAGCGCCAAATGGCTCGGCGCGCGGGCGCGGAGCAACCTCATCTAACGCGGCGCGTGTCGCGAACGTCTTTTTATTGACCACGAAAAACACGAAAAACACGAAAAGAGGCAATCACTGCGCCGCCAGGCGCAATCTTACAATTGGCGCTCCGCGCCAAGGAGCACGCTGGAAACGCGACACGTTCGTGCTTTTCGTGTTTTTCGTGGTCAATCCTTCTTTCTCTTTCTTTCTCCGGCCCCCCAATCCGTAGACTCTTCGGGGAAACCCTCGTAGTCGCCGCACCGCAATGACGGAGTCGCGTATGACGGCCGAGGCGAAGGCGGTGGCGACCAAGGCCGGCGGCACGGTGTTCGCCGTGCTGATCGCCATCAGCGCCTGCCACCTGATCAACGACATGATGCAGTCGCTGCTGCCCGCCATCTATCCCGGGCTGAAGCTCTCGCTCGGTCTCAGCTTCGGCCAGATCGGCCTCGTGACCCTTGTCTACCAGGTCACCGCCTCGATCCTGCAGCCGCTGATCGGCCTCTACGCCGACAAAAGGCCGACGCCGATGGCGCTCCCGGCCGGCACGCTGTTTTCGCTCGCCGGCCTCACCGTGCTGTCGATGGCGCACGCCTATCCCGTAGTCCTGCTCGGCGGCGCGCTTCTCGGCATGGGTTCGTCGGTGTTCCATCCGGAGTCGTCGCGCGTCGCGCGCATGGCCGGCGGAGGGCGTCACGGCCTCGCGCAATCGCTGTTCCAGGTCGGCGGCAACATCGGCTCCGCGCTCGGCCCGCTCGCCGCGGCGCTCGTCGTCGGCCGCTGGGGCCAGTCGAGCCTCGTCTTCTTCGCGCTGCTCGCGCTCCTGTCCGGCGCGATCCTGTGGAATGTCGGTCTCTGGTACAAGCACCACGGCATGGAGCGCCTGCGCGCGCCCCGACCCGCGGGCCACGTCGACCTGCCCAAGGGCGCCGCGCGCAAGGGCATCGCCATCCTGCTCGCGCTGATCTTTTCGAAGTACGTCTATCTGTCCAGCATTTCGAGCTACTACACCTTCTACCTGATCCACCGCTTCGGCGTGTCGGTGCAGAACGCCCAGCTGCACCTGTTCGTCTTCCTCGCCGCCGCCGCCGTCGGCACTCTGCTCGGCGGTCCGATCGGCGACCGGGTCGGGCGCAAATACGTGATCTGGTTTTCCATCCTGGGCGTGCTGCCGTTCACCCTGCTGTTGCCGCACGTCGACCTGTTCTGGACCGGACCGCTCACCGTCGTCATCGGCATGATCCTCGCCTCGGCCTTCTCCGCCATCGTCGTCTTCGCCCAGGAACTCGTCCCCGGTCGCGTCGGCATGATCTCAGGGTTGTTCTTCGGCCTGGCGTTCGGCGTCAGCGGGATCGGGGCAGGGGTGTTGGGGTTGCTCGCCGACCGCGCGGGGATCGTGACGGTGTACCAGGTGTGCGCGCTCCTGCCGGCGATCGGGTTGCTGGCGGGGTTGCTGCCGGATTTGCGGAAGGGGACATGATCCAATTTCGCAGAAATTGGTTCGTGTCCCCGACTGGCCCGTTGAGCGCCGTCTTCAGTGCAACGGGCTAGTTTTTCGGCTGACAGAAAATCTTGGGTGAAAAGGGATGGTACGTTGGCGGCGGGAGTTTGGTGGCGCGGTCGACGACCGACAAGCTGCAGGATGTTTCGGTTGTCGACTGCTGCGCGTCATAGCTATGCCCGGCCTCCGGCATGAACGACGCAGCGTTCTCGCAGCTGCGCCGCCTGCGATAGTCCACCGGCTCGTCCTCCAACATCCAGAGATAGGCGACCTTGCCCGCGGGGATGGCGACCAGGCCCTTGTTGTTGCCGTAGAGCCAGCCGAAGGCGCCAACATTCTTGGCCCCGAATTTCCCCATGCAGCTCGTGTCCTTGGCCAACCAGAGAATCTCCCTGGCGCCGCCGAACGAGGCGTCGATATCAGGATTTCGAAGCAACTCGATCTGAGCCGTCTGCGCTTGCGCCCCAGCGGGCGCAGGCTCGGGGGGCGAGCCGGCCCCAAGACACAACACGGGCGCCAGCAGAGCGGCCAATCTGACGGCGAGGCGCATGTGAAATCCCCCTCGCTACCAATCTAGCGATCCACTCTCGGCGTCGGCAAGTACTGTGCCTCATCTCTGGGCCTGCTTCAGTGAAGCGGCGATGGCGGCGATCGAGCGGAAGAGGACGAGCGGATCGTCCTTCGACGGCAGGAATCCGCGCCGGCGCCAGAACGCCGCCGCTTCGTCGTCGATAGCGTTGACCAACAGGGCGCGGCCGCCGACGAGTGCGGCTGCGGCGACGCATCGTTCGAGAGCATGTTTGACCAGGCCGGTTCCGATCCCACGACCGGCCCATCCCAAGTCGGTCGCGAGTTGGCCGAGCAGAAGGCACGGGACTGGGTCGGGCGGCTGACCGGTGCGGATCGAGCGGGGCATCCGGTTGGGCACGACCGACGTCGGCGCGAGGCCGTAGTATCCCACGACGCGGCCTCGTTCGTGGACCACCATGACGGCCGTAAAGCCCTTGTCCTGGTTCGACAGGGCTCGCGTCTTCAGCCAACGGTCGAGGTGAGGCTTGCCGCAGCTGAACGCGGCAACGTCATGCGCCGCCGTCAACGCCTCCGGCGCCGAGATCGGCAAGGTTCAGCGCTTCGCGATGTGGCCGGGCTCCCAGGGGGCGGGACGCTTCGCGAGATCCACCATTTCGGGCGCCGCGGTTCGGTCCGAGAGGATCGCCAGGAAGTCGGAAAAGCCTTCCGGGCTCATGCGGATCAACCGGTTCTCCATCAGCACGTCCTCGGCCGCGCGGACGGCTGCGTCGCGCACGAAGTCGGTCCTCGACCGGCCCCTCAGGCTTGCGGCGCGATCGATCATGGCGACGTCCGAATCCGGGAGGCGCATGGAGATCGGATGTTCAGCCTTGGTCGCCACGGGGTTTCTCCTCAAGGCCAGCATAGTTCGTTGTAGTGCAAAATGCAATACGACCGGGGAAGCTGGGCGAGCTTGACGATGAGAACAAAACATGAAAAGAACAAACCAGCAACAATGTAGCTGGGGATTAAGTCATGGTTCGTGTGGTTCGAGAGGCGGCGGCGCTTGTTTCGGTGTCGGCCTTTGTCTGGATGATGTGTTCGGTGGCGCATTTGGCTGCGTCGTAGCGGCTCGCCCTCAAACCCTTGTGGATAAGGCGGGCCTGAGCTCCGAAGCCTCATGGGCGGCGGCGGGACTCGCGGTCCAATGTGCGGCCGGCGGCGAGGCGAGGGGGCCTGACGCCCGACCTGCCCTCCGAAGCCTCGGCGAAGGCGGTCACCGTAAATACGGTGCGTTTACGGTGAGGGCCGGGCGCGGCGACCGTAAATACGGTGCAAATACGGAGGCTCGGAGGACGAGGTGAGCGCTGAGGGTTTCGTCCATCTGAGGGTCCGGTCGGCCTATTCGCTGCTCGAGGGCGCGATCAAGGCGGACAAGATCGGCAAGCTCGCGGCCGCCGCCGCCATGCCGGCAGTGGCGATCGCGGACCGGGCGGACCTGTTCGGGGCGCTCGAATTCTCCCAGGCCTGCAAAGACGCGGGCGTGCAGCCGGTCATCGGCTGCGCCCTGCCGGTCGTGGGCCTCGCGGCGCAGGAGCGTTATACGCGCGCGCCGACGCTCGTCGTGCTGGCCCAGAGCGAGGCCGGTTGGCTGAACCTGATGACCCTCTCGTCCCTGGCCTATCTCGAGCCGGCGGGGGACGAGCCGTCGGTGACCTGGGAGACGTTGGCCCAACACGCCGAGGGCCTGATCCTGTTGTCGGGCGGTCCGGACGGGCCGGTCGATCCACTGTTCGCGGCGGGTCAGAAGAAAGAGGCCTGGGCCGCGCTGCAGGCGATGGAGCAGGTGTTCGGCGACCGCTTCTATATCGAGCTGCAACGCCACGGCCTGGCGTCGGAAAAAACCGTTGAGCCGCGGCTCGTGGAATACGCTTACGAACGCGACGTGGCGCTGGTCGCCACCAACGACGTCTATTTCGCCGAAAAGAGCATGTACCGCGCGCACGACGCGCTGCTGGCCATCTCGGAACGCTCGTTCCTGGGCGAAGACAACCGCCGGCGCGTGACCGCCGAGCACTGGTTCAAGACGCCCGCGCTGATGCGCGAGACGTTCAAGGATCTCCCCGAAGCTTGCGACAACACCCTCGACATCGCGCGCCGCTGCGCCTTCCTGGTGAAGAAGCGCGATCCGATCCTGCCGCGCTTCGACACCGGCGCCGGCCGCAACGAGGCGGAGGAGCTGGCCTGGCAGGCGCGCGAGGGCCTGAAGGCGCGCCTCGCCGACGTCGAGCTGGCGCACCCGGAGGCGGATTACTGGGCGCGGCTCGAGTTCGAGATCGGCGTGGTCCAGAACATGGGCTTCTCCGGCTACTTCCTGATCGTGTCGGACTTCATCAAATGGGCCAAGGCGCACGGCGTGCCGGTGGGGCCGGGGCGGGGGTCCGGCGCCGGGTCGCTGGTCGCCTGGTCGCTCACCATCACCGGGCTCGATCCGCTGCGCTTCGGCCTGCTGTTCGAGCGGTTCCTCAATCCCGAACGCGTATCCATGCCCGACTTCGACATCGACTTCTGCCAGGAGCGGCGCGAGCGGGTGATCGGCTACGTGCAGGAGAAGTACGGCCGCGACCGCGTCGCCCAGATCATCACCTTCGGAACCCTGCAGGCGCGCGCGGTGCTGCGCGACGTGGGCCGGGTGATGCAGCTCCCGCTCGGCCAGGTCGATCGCCTCGCCAAGATGGTGCCGAACAACCCCGCAGCGCCCGTCACCCTGCAGGAGGCGATCAAGCTCGAGCCGCGCCTGCAACAGGCGTCGCGTGACGACGAGGCGGTGAAGCGGCTGTTCGAAACCGCCACCGCGCTCGAGGGCCTCTATCGCAACGCCTCGACCCATGCCGCGGGCGTGGTGATCGCCGACCGGCCGCTGACCGAACTGGTGCCGCTCTACCAGGATCCGCGCGCGGAGCTTCCGGCCACCCAGTACAACATGAAATGGGTCGAGAGCGCGGGCCTGGTGAAGTTCGACTTTCTCGGCTTGAAGACGCTCACCGTGCTCGACCGCGCGCACGCGTTGTTGAAAAAGCGCGGCGCCGACGTCGACTTCGACCGCCTGTCGCTCGACGACCAGGCGACCTACGACATGATGGACACCGGCCAGACCATCGGCGTGTTCCAGCTCGAAGGTCAGGGCATGCGCGACACCCTGCGCAAGATGCGCTGCCGCTCATTGGAGGAGCTGACCGCGCTGAACGCGCTCTATCGGCCGGGGCCGATGGACAACATCGACCTCTACCTCGACTGCAAGTTCGGCCGTCGCGCGCCCGACATGCTGCACCCCTCGCTGGAGCCGGTGCTGAAGGAGACCTACGGCGTCATCGTCTATCAGGAACAGGTGATGCAGATCGCCCAGATCCTGGCGGGCTATAGTTTGGGTGAAGCCGACCTTCTGCGCCGCGCCATGGGCAAGAAGAAAAAAGAGGAGATGGACCAGCAGAAGGCGCGGTTCATCCAAGGCGCCGAGGCCAACGGCGTCCCGCGCCAGAACGCGGACTACATCTTCGACCTGGTGGCCAAGTTCGCGGGCTACGGCTTCAACAAGAGCCACGCCTGCGCCTATTCCTACATCTCGTTCCAGACCGGCTGGCTGAAGGCGCACCACCCCGTCGAATTCTTCGCCGCCAACATGAGCCTCGACATCGCCAACACCGACAAGCTCGCGGTGTTCTATCAGGACGCGCGCCGTTTCGGCGTCACCGTCGCCTCGCCTGACATCAACCGCTCCATGGCCGATTTCGACGTGGAGGAGGGGCAGGTGCTCTACGCTTTGGGCGCGGTGCGCAACGTCGGCATGGAGGCGATGAAGAGCATCGTCGCCGCGCGCGAACAGGGCGGGCCGTTCACCGACATCTTCGATTTCCTGGAGCGCGTCGATCCGCGGGCACTGAACAAACGCGCGTTGGAAAACCTCGCCCGCGCCGGCGCCTTCGACAAGATCCACCCCAATCGCCGCCAGATCGTGGAGAGCGCCGACCATCTGATCGCCCATATGCAAAGCGTCGCCGAAGACCGCGCGTCGGCCCAGGTCAACCTCTTCGGCGCCGACCACGAGGCGGTGAAGCCCCGACTGCCGAAGATCGAACCTTGGGTTGGCCCCGAACGTCTCGACGAAGAACTCGCCGCCGTCGGTTTTTACCTTTCGGGCCACCCGCTGGAGGATCTGGTCGACGTCCTGCGCCGCAAACGCACGACCTTGTACGCCGAGGCCCTGCAACAGGCCGAGGACGGCAAGGAAGCCTTCCGCATGGCCGGCATTGTGCGGAGACGCCAGGAACGCGCATCGGCCAAGAGCGGCGACAAGTTCGCCTTCGTGACCTTGTCGGATCCGACCGGCGAATACGAAGTCTACTTCGCCCCGGAAGCGCTACGCGCCTGCCGCGACGTCTTGGAATCCGGCGCCGCCATCAGCCTGAAAGTCCGCTGCAAAGCCAACGACGGCGAAGTCCGCTTCTACGGCGAAGACGCAACGCCGATCGAAAAAGCCGTCGAAGCGGCGGCGGTGGGCCTACGCGTCCACCTCTCCCCCCGCTCCACCGAAGTTGAGGCCCTGAAATCCCGCCTCGAAACCGCCAGCACCGACCGCGGCGGCGAAGTGACGTTCGTCGCGGCGCTGGAAGGCGGCCGCGAAGTGGAGGTGCGCTTGCCGGGGAGGTACCGGTTGGATGCATCGCTACGCGGGGCGCTGAAAAGTTCGCCCGGGGTGCTGATGTTGGAAGACGCATAGTAAAGCGCGCAAGGTAACCCCCTTATTCTCCGCTCATCCCGGCGAATGCCGGGACCCAGATCACAAGGCTCCGCAGCTTGCCATTTTGGGTCTACATCGTCGCCAACAAGCGCAATGGCACGATCTATACTGGCCACACCGAAAGCATCCTGGCTCGTGCCGCAAGCCATCGCGAAGGCGGCCTGAGCAAGTTCTCGACTAAGTATGGATGCACCGAACTCGTTTGGTACGAACAGCATCCGACCCGCGATGCAG
>DASZMV010000026.1:0-66412 GCA_035551675.1 Caulobacteraceae bacterium
CCCGGCGACCGCGAAGCGGAGAGGCGCAGCAGCCAATGCCGAGATCAGGAGCGGATATCACCGCTTCCTGACGAACACCGTGCCCGCCGAATAGCCCGCGCCGAACGAGCAGATCAGACCCAGAGCGCCGCTCACCAAATCGTCGCTGTGTTTGTGAAAAGCGATGATCGAGCCCGCCGACGAGGTGTTGGCGTAGTCGTCGAGGATGATGACGTTCTCCTCGCGGGTCGGGTCGCGGCCCAGGACCCGGCGTCCGATCATGTCATTCATGTTGATGTTGGCCTGGTGCAGCCACAGGCGCTTCAGGCGCGTGGTTTCGATGCCGAGTTCCGCCGCGTGCTCGACGATCATCTGCGAAACCATGGGCACCACCTCCTTGAACACCTTGCGCCCCTGCTGAACGAACAGCTTGTCCGGCAGGTCGCGACCTTCGGGCGCGGCACGGTTGAGGAAGCCGAAGTTGTTGCGGATGTTGTTGGAGAACTGCGTCTTCAGTCGGGTTCCCAGAATCTCCCAGCCGCCCTGCGCCCGGTCCGCGCGCTCGACGATCACGGCGGTCGCCACGTCGCCGAAGATGAAATGGCTGTCGCGGTCGCGGAAGTTGAGATGACCGGAACAAATTTCCGGATTGACGATCAGCACCGCCTCGCACGATCCGGTCGCCACATAGTCCGCCGCGGTCTTGATACCGAAGGTCGCCGACGAGCACGCCACGTTCATATCGAACGCGAAGCCGCCGAGGCCCAGCGCATCCTGCACCTCCACCGCCATGGCGGGGTATGGCCGCTGCATGTTCGACGCCGCACACAACACCGCTCCGATGCTTTCGCGAGGCTTGCCCCAGCGCGCCAGCGCTTCGTCCGCGGCCTTCACCGCCATCTCGGCGAGAATCGAAACTTCCTCGTTGGTGCGTTCGGGCAACACCGGCCGCATCAGCTTGGGATTGAGGATTCCGGCCTTGTCCATCACGTAGCGGGCCTTCACGCCGGAGGCTTTTTCGATGAATTCCACCGACGAAGATTCCAGTGCGGTCACGCTTCCATCGGCGATGGCTTGGCTGTTTTCCTGATTGAACTCCGTGACATAGGCATTGAACGCCGCCACCAATTCCGCGTTTGAGATCGCGTGGGGCGGCGTGAACAGACCGGTCGAGGCGATGACGGCTTTACGCACCTGGCGCTCCGGACAGAAGGAACGGGACAACCGCAGCATTACCACGCTGTCATGTTTCCGCGACCTATCGCCCCGGTTTCGCCCTTGTGCGGCCCCGTCTGCGCCCGACGCCGCTGGTCATGTCCCGCCGGGCTGAGGGGCCAAGAACAGCAACCCCCACTCAAGGAGTACTGCTTTGAAACTCGCTCTCATCGCCGCTGCATCTTTCGCCACCCTCGCCGTCGCCGGCTTTGCCGCGCCCGCGCTCGCGCAGGACGCGGCCGCGAACCCGCCGGGCGCGATCACCTGGTACGGCAACCTCGGCTATACGGGCGTCGACGCCGATCACACCGATCTGTCGGCAATCGACGGCCGCCTGGGGGCCCGCTTCGGCCGCTATGTCGGTGCGGAAGGCGAAGTCGCGTTCGGCGTGAACAGCTCGAACATCGGCGGCGGCGAATCCGTCAAACTGAACAACGAAGAGGCGATCTACGCCGTCGGCTACCTGCCGGTGAGCGGCAACCTCGACCTGCTCGCGCGCGTCGGTTACGGCAACCAGGAATTCCACTACGGCGGCACGGGCTCCGGCCACGAAAGCTCCGGCAGCTGGAACTGGGGTGTCGGCGGCCAGTACTTCTTCGACGGCAAGGATGGCGTCCGCGTCGACTACACCCGCGTGAACACCACCAACCACAACGTGCCCGACGCCAACACCTGGGGCATCAACTACGTCCGCCGCTTCTGACCTGAACGATTCGGATCGAAAAGAGGCGCGCGGTGCGAACCGCGCGCCTCTCTCTATGAACGGCTCTTCCCGTTTATTGCGGGCGCCGGTACAGCTTCTGACGCGCCGTCAATGGACGCTCGACGACCGTCCCTGCCGCACGCACGCCCCGGATCGGGCCGGAGCTGCGGCAGTTGTTGATGCAGGCGAACGACTTCACCGACGCGCGAACGACGTTTTCCTTCACGGCCTTCTTGGTCTTCTTCACTTTGCAGAGGCCGACGTCGCCGGCGGTGCAGTAGATGAACGGTCCAATGTCCGAACTGATCACCACCTCGCCGTCCTTGTTGATGCCCCACGCCTGATTGTCAGCTGAACCCACGGGTTCGACAGACGTGTAGGTCGTGAGATCCGAGTTGAGCAGGAACGAGTGGGAGAAGCCGTTGACGTCATTCCAAGAGCCAGCCATGTCGCCCTTGTCGTTGATGCCTTCGAGGTTCGTCCCGGTCGCTGTGGGATCAGGATAGGTGACCACACTGACGACCCCGTTTTTCACAATGAAGCCGTGGGTAATGCCGTCCGACCCGAAGTAGAGCCCGACCACCGTCCCCTTCTTGTTGATGCCCCGAACCCGGATCTGAATCGTCGCGAACGGCAGGGTCAGTTCCTGGGCGTATTGCGAATTGAGGCCATAGAAGCCGTTGACTTGGCTCGGCGTGCCCAACGCCGGGTGGTAGCCGCCCACGAACAGACCGTCATCGTTGATCCCCTGAGGGATGCCGAGCATCTGCACGCCGCTCATGGTGATCGGCGTGAAGGTCAGCGACGGCGTGCCTTCAAACATGAACCCGTCGAGCACCGGATTGGTGTCCGCGTTCGACAGGCCGATAATGTAGCCCGAGTTGTTGATGGCGCGCGGCTGGGTGCCGTTCGTGCCAACATCGAAGATGGTGTACTCGCCGTCAGGTCCGACGAAGCCGTGCGAATGCCCGTCGGCGCCCATGTATGAGCCGGCCAGGACACCCTTATTGGTGATCCCGAGCGCTGATGTGGAAAACTGAACGGCGCCCGGAACTTCGGTAATCGGAACCATACTGCCTGCGTTCGCTGCGCCGGCGGCGAGGAGAAGTCCGATAGACGCATACAACAGAGATTTCGAGACGCTAGCAAAACCAGTCATCGTTATGTCCCTCCAGGTCAGACGAACTTCTTTGTTCATTCGAAACTGCGTGCGCAATCTGCCTCGGCGTCTTATTTGCGGCAAGACGAGTTCGCTAAACTCTGCGTTTTTACCTGACGCATCGCCATTGTAGTTGCTGAGTTTTTAACGTTGATCGGCTTTTACCGTAGAGCTTCGCGCAGGTTACCCGCGTTCAGGTTCTCAACGCAGCGCGGGCAAATTCAACCCGACGGCGGGCTGGGCGGCGGCGCGTTCGCGCGCGAAGCGAAATAGCTCAGCGGGCCGTCCGCCGGTGTCCAGTTCGAGGCGTCCGAGCGGTTCCACGAGATCGGTGCGTTCGAGCGCGCGGCGGAAGTTCTGTTTGTGCAGGCGCACGCCGGTGATCGCTTCGACCGTGCGCTGCAGCGCCGACAGGGTGAATTCCGCCGGCGTCAGTTCGAACACCACGGGGCGATAGCGCAGCTTGCCGCGCAGACGTCCGAGCCCGGTCGCGAGAATGCGCCGGTGGTCTGAAATCATCGGCTCGCCCAGCGCCGGATCGAACTGGTCGCGGGACGGCGCCGACTTTCGCGCGGTGAGCGCGCGGTCGCGTGCGGCTTCGAAGGCCAGCCCCGCCTCGTAGAGCAGCTCGTAACGTTCGAGTACGCGCTCTTCCTTCCACGGCGCACCCTCCAGCGCGAAGAGCTGGCGCGCTTGCGCCGCGCGCGCTTCGGCGCCGGCGCCGCGGGCTTCGTCGATCCAGTGCTCCAGTGCGGGCGCTATCAACGCGTCGAGCGCGGCGGGGCGACCGCCCCGCCAATCCTCCCAAGGGAAAAACCGCGACCATGGCGCCCAGGCGGTGTCCGGCGCGTGCGTTTCGTCGGCCGACGGCGCCAACGCGAGATAGCCCACCGACACCACGCGCGCCTGGCCCGCGCCGACGTCCGCCAGCGGCGCGTCGCGGCCCTTGTCGCCGAAGGTATAGAGTTGCTCGACCCAGCCGAGATTGAAGCCCGTCTGCTCGGTGACGAAGGCGCGCAGGGCGAGTTCGAAGGTCCGCGTGCTCTCCGGATCGAACGGACCGAATGGCAGGCCGGCCATGTCGGCGCCCGGAGGCCGCACGGTCAGCACCACCGCCTGCGCCTCGCGCACGCCGACCACGACCGCCGACAGGCCGATGACGAGACCTTGCTTTGCCCCGGTTGTCTTGAGTCCGGGTGGCTTGAGCCCGGGCGGCTTCATTCGGTGTCGAAGGCGGCGGGATCGGCCGGCGTCTCCACCCCCATCGCCTGGGCCAGCGTATGGCACCGCTCGAGATAGCGCGCCTGCGCCGTCTCCGAGGCCAGGGGCTCCAGCTTCAGCACGAAGCCGGGCAGGGGCTCGCCGAACAGCTTGAGCGACTCCTCCCAGCCGAACCCCGCGAGCTGCGTCGCTTCCAGGAAGGCCGAGGCCTGGTCCGCGCGCTTGATCAGGGCCTTCACCGCGGCGGGCGTCTTGGCCGGCAGGCCGAAGCGCATATGGATCGCCCCCTCCAGCCGGTCCTCGAACCGCCGGTAGTCCAGGCCCAGCGCCGCTTTGAACGGCGAGATCATGTCCCCGATTACATATTCCGGCGCGTCGTGCAGCAGGGCCGCCAGCCGCCACTTGGGCGCCAGGCCCGGCGACAGGTGCGCGGCCAGGTCCTCGACCACCAGGGAGTGCTGGGCCACCGAGAAGGCGTGCGGCCCGGTGGTCTGGCCGTTCCAGCGCGCGACACGCGCCAGGCCGTGGGCTATATCCTCGAGTTCGATATCCAGCGGCGACGGGTCCAGCAGGTCGAGCCTGCGCCCCGACAGCATCCGCTGCCAGGCTCTTGGCCTGTCTTTGGCCGCGTTCCCAGGTGCGTCCTCGCCCTTCGGGGCCGATTGCAGCCTTTTCGCCACCGGTTCGTTCCTCAGTGCAGGTTGGCCTCAGTACAGGTTGCCCAAGCGTAGGTCCTTAAGCGAGGGGCGTGGAAGATCAATGCCGCCGGATGCGGACAAGCCGCCGATCGATTGGGGCCGCATCGTCGTACCGGTGGCCGGCGGCGCGCGCGACGGCCAAGCCATCGCGGCCGCGGCGGCCGTGGCGCGTCGGCACGAGGCCGAACTCCTGATCGCCTACACCCCGCCCGATCCGTCCGATCTCACGCCCTGGCTGACCGAAGGCTTCGGCGGCGGCATCCAGGCCAACACGGTCGAGACTCTGCGCGAGGCCGGGGTCGAGGGCGAACGCGCCGCCCGCGCCGCCTGCCAGGACGAGGGCTACGCCAAGAAACGGTTCCTGGCGCTTAAGACGCCGGTGTGGCGCGCCATGGCGGTGCAGTGCCGCCTCGCCGACCTGGTGGTGTTCGGCTCCGACGCGGCACAGGGGCAGGGACCGCTCGCCGAAATCTTCGAGCTGGTGCTGATGGAGGAGCGTGCGGCGATCCTGGTCGCGCGCGGCGATCTCTATCCGTCGGGCATCGCGGTGGTGGCGTGGAACGGCGGCGATCCCGCCAGCCGCGCGGCGCGCCGCGCCGTGCCGCTGCTGCGTCACGCCAGCCGCGTGGTGATCACCGGCGCCATGGCGAAGGACGAGGTCTGCGGCCTCGACGAGTTGCGGGACTACTACGCCTTGCGAGGCATCGGCGCCGAGGTCGAGCCCATCGATCTCGTGTCCGACATGGGTCCAGCCCTGATCGAGGTCGCCAAGCGCGTGAACGCAGGCCTTCTTGTCGCCGGCGCCTATGCGCGCACGCGGTTGCGCGAATTCATTTTCGGCGGCGCCACTCGGGCGCTGCTGCACGGCGACGGCCCGTCGCTCTTCCTGGCCCATTAGAAATTTCGGAGGCGCTACAATGTCCCGCTCCCGCATCGTCATGCGTCTCGCGCGCAACCCCGGCACCGAATACGCCGAAGGCGACGACCATCGCGGCTATACCCTGGTGGCGCCGCTCACCGGCGACGGCCTGATCGACGAGACTGAATACAAGCGCGAGCGCGAAAGCTGGACCGTGCGCCGCTTCGCCCCCGACGAGGACGCCCAGGAAGGCAAGCTCGCGCGCAGGGGCGAACAATGGTTCTTCGACTACGGCGAAACCGACGACGAAACGGTCCACAAACTCGGTCAGCACAGGTTCGCCACCGGCGAATACGTCGCCATCGCCGACGAGGACGGGCGGTTGCTGACCTACAAGGTGACCGACGTGCAAGCCGTCTAGGATTATAGTCGCGCGCGTTGTCGCAAAACCGGTTTCCACTTTGCGCAACGCGCTAGCCGGCGTATTTCGCCGCGCACTGGTCGAAGCTCATCGTCTTCGCGATCACCGTGCCGTCGCCTTCGGGCTTGGCGCCCGCGTCGACGAAGATCATGTGGTAGTCGTTGGCCTTCAGGCCGTAGGGCCACGACGGCCTGGTGTCGACCACGCCCACGTCGAAGGTCATCGACCGGTCGTGCAGCGCCTCCAGCCAATGGGCGTTGTCGCGCACGTCGGACATGGTGATCACTTCTCCCGGCCTGAGCGCGCGGTCGATCGACGGCTTCAGCACGACCGCGTTGGCAAGGTCCTTCACCCTGTCATGGGTGCGCGCATGGAAGCCGCCGGATAGGACCAGGTGCGCCGAGACCATGCCGTTGTGTACGTGCGGGATCACCGCGCCGCCCTGGCGCATACCGAAGACGCGGATGAACCACCCAGGCATGCCCTGGCCGCCTAACACCCGCGCCGGCAGCACCGGATCGGCGTGGTCCGCGAGCCGCGACGGATAGCGAAACCTGCGCGTCACCTGGTCGACGTCGAGATAGCGGGTCAGTTCGTTCAGCGGCACGGACGTGTTCAACCGCGCGACCTTGGCCTGCCACTGGGCGACCGAGATGCGTCCCGCGTGCACCTCGTCGTTCAATCCGGCCAAGGATCGGGCCCAGGCGTCGAGATCGGAGGGTTTGCCGCCGGCCCAGGCCTCGCTCGATCCCAGCGTCCCGATCAGCAGGGTGGCGGCCGCGGTCGCCAGCACATCGCGGCGATTGGCGTCAGCGGCTTGGGTCATCGGCGCGATCCCTGGAACGCCGGAGCATAGCGCGCCAGGCGCGTGGTCGCTATCGAGCGCGCGGGGCGCTGGTGGCGAGGGAGACGACGTTCGGAGCGTCAGGTCCGGGGGTTCAGCCTCGGCGGCTCAGGGCTCGACGTTCTTCTTCACCAGATCCTTGGCCCAGCGGAAGATCGGGTCCTCGTGGCGATCCTTGCTCTTGACCAGGGCGACCACCACCGGGCCGGCGGCGGGGCCGCGGGCCTCGTAGCCGACGGTCTTCCATCCGGCCGTATCGCCCTCGTCGTTGGCGATGATGTAGGTCATGCGCACGCCGTTGCCGTTATGTTTGGCGCGGATTTCGGCGGCGTGGTCCTCGGCGCGGATCGAGACGTTGTTGTTGTCCGCGTTGATGCTCACCCGGCCCGACTTGCCGCGGCCCTTGTCGCCGTCGGCGTCGATGTGGATGCCGGCGATGTTGATGTGGGCGCCGCCGTCGTTGGCGTCGACCCGGATCCCGGGCAGGCGCACGTTGGCGTTGTCGCCGTGGCTCTTCACCGAGATACCCGGCATCTTCACATCGGCGCTGTCGCGGTGATCGCCTGCGTCGTCAGCGCGGTCCGACGCGTCATCAGCTTTGTCGGCGGCGCGATCGGCGGCATCGGATGCCCGGTCGGCGGCGCGCTCAGCGGCGTCCGACGCCCTGTCGCTGGCGGTTTCCGCGCGCGCCTCGGCATCGTCCGCAGCTTTCTGCGCCTTGTCGGCGATGGCCTGGGCCCGGTCGGCTTCGACTTGCGGGCTGTCGGCGTTGTCCTTGGCGAGCTTGGCCATGGCGGTCGGCATCAGCGCGGCGAGCTGGTTCTCCAGCGGCTTCAGCACCGATTCCGGATCCTCGCCCGTCTTCAGCTTCACCAGGCTGAGCGTCACCTGCGAGCCGCGCGGACCGGCATAGTCGCACGAGGCTCCGTCCGGCGCCGTGCGCACCCGCGTCAGATCGCCCTGGTGGTCGGGACAGACCAGCTGGGTCACCACGCGCAGCGCCCTGTCGTCATCGTCGTCGATGTCGAGGTGCTTGCTGATCTTGAGGCCGCGGTCGCCGCATCCGGCGAGGGCGGTCAGACAGATCGCGGCGAGAAGGGCTTTGCGCATCGGGGGCCTTGGACAGTCTTTCAATGAAACCTTACCCGCGTTCACCCCGAGCGCCAGTGAAATCGCGGTAACCCTCGAAAGCCTTTGAAAAATCTGGGGCCGGGGCAGAGCCCCCTCCACCTGTCACGCCCCAGGGCGGGACCCGTCGCGGCGGGCGAGGAAGGCCAGGCGTTCGAACAGGTGGACGTCCTGTTCGTTCTTCAACAGGGCGCCGTGCAGCGGCGGGATCAGCTTCTTGGGGTCGCGTTCGCGCAGGGTCTGTTCGTCGATGTCCTCGACCAGCAGCAGCTTCAGCCAGTCGAGCAGCTCCGAGGTCGACGGCTTCTTCTTCAGGCCCGGGACCTGCCGGATGTCGTAGAAGATCTTCAGCGCCTCCGCGACCAGGCGTTGTTTGATGCCGGGGAAGTGCACCTCGACAATGGCGCGCATGGTTTCGTCGTCGGGGAAGCGGATGTAGTGGAAGAAGCACCGGCGCAGGAAAGCGTCGGGCAGTTCCTTTTCGTTGTTCGAGGTGATCAGCACGATCGGCCGCACCGAGGCCGCGATCGTCTCGTTGGTCTCGTAGACATAGAACTCCATGCGATCGAGTTCCTGCAACAGGTCGTTGGGGAACTCGATGTCGGCCTTGTCGATCTCGTCGATGAGCAGAACGGGGCGCTTGGGCGCCTCGAACGCCTCCCAAAGCTTGCCTTTGCGGATGTAGTTTTTCACGTCCTTCACCCGCTCGTCGCCGAGCTGGCTGTCGCGCAGGCGCGTCACCGCGTCGTATTCGTAGAGGCCCTGGTGCGCCTTGGTGGTCGACTTCACGTGCCAGGTGATCAGCGGCGCATCGAGCGCCTTGGCGATCTCATAGGCCAGGACCGTCTTGCCGGTCCCAGGTTCCCCCTTGACCAGCAGCGGCCGCTCCAGCGCGACGGCGGCGTTGACCGCGACCTTCAGGTCGTCGGTTGCGACATAGTCGGTGGTGCCTTCGAAACGCGCGGCCATGCAGGGGACGTCCTCCGGGTGAACTTCGACAACCTAGGCGATGGCGCGTGGTCGTACAACGCGGATGGCCGACCAAACTAACGCGGCGGCGGACCGTAGGCGTTGCGGCCCGGTGATCCCGGGATAACACCTAGAGCGAGGAGGCCCGCCCCGACACACGCGAGCGCGACGATGATCGGAAGCTGGGCGGGCAGGCCGAACAGAGGCGCCAAGACGGCGCCGATCGCAACGACCGCGACGATGCCCAACCGCGCTAACCAAACGTTCAAACCCAGGTCGCGAAGGCGTCCTTGCACTGCGACGGAAGCGAGGAGGAGGGCGATCATGATTGGCGCGATGGCGAGCGCGAATTGCGTGATCGATTGCTCCCTCGTCACCCATTCCAAGATCGCACCGCAGACTCCCAGTGCGACAGCGGAAACGACTCCTATCCAGTAGCCGCGTCGAGCGATTCGACCGAAAAAAAGCCTGCGAAAAAGGCTCAGCGGCGGTCGTTTTAGATTCACCTCTTCGGGTGCGTCGGCGCTCTTCCAGCGCTCCCGGGCAGCGTTGAGTAGTCGGATAGCGCCATCGATATCCGAAATCTCGCTGTCGCTGATCAGCAGAAGATCCGCTCCCGTCTTCTGCCTTATCGCGCCGGCGGTCCACGCGGGTCGTATCTTTCCCGAGAAATCGAAGGCGATCCAGTTCGCGGTGTAATAGCGCACGCGGCGAAATCCGCTCGCATCGTTCCATCGAAAGAGACCGGAGGGCCGCAATCGAGAGATATATCGGAACCCATCAGGCGTGATCTCGAGGCGGCCCGCGGCGATGACGCGGCGGCCTAAAATGACGGCCATGTAGAGAGAGCCGGCGAGTCCTAAAAACCCGAAGAAAAATAGGAAGGCTCCGTCCACCGGTGATTTTAGTGCAGCGCGAAACGCGATGATGCCGCCCGCGGCATAGCCTACGATCATTGCCAGCAATAACAGCAGCCGCGGGAGCGACGGCCATCGCCGTGCGCGGATGACTACCGGCGGATTGTCCAGGCTTCCAATCATGCAAACCCCCGACGCTCAGCATCGGGGGTTTCGGCTCGCCGTCAAGCTGCCGTTTGGCTCAGGTAATGTGCTTCACCGAGACCGGGTCCGAAGCGGGGAAGGTTTCCTCCAGGCCCTCGTCGACGAGGGCTTCCTGGCGCTTCCTATCCTTCTTGGCCTCGGGCTTAGCCTCGGCCAGCTGATCGTGCTTCTTGTCCGGGTTCAGCGGTTTGTCCGCCTGTTTGGCGTGCGGCGCGATGACCTTGGGCGGGAGGTCGATGTCGTCGGCCTTGGACTGCGGTTGGAACGTCTTTTCTTCCGGCGGCTGGGGATGCCAGCGCTTCAGCTCGACCTCGTCGGCCGACTTGGTCTTCGGTTCGGGAGTCGTGGTTTCGGCGCTGCGTTTGGTCATCGCTCGCCTCCTGGTTTGTCGCGGTAGCCGAGCTCTTCGAGGTCTTCGTCGTCGAGCTCACGGCGGGATTCGAAATGAGCGGCGCTGCCTTGGGCGCCTTTCAGCGTCTCGACGTCGGGCACGAACTGCAGCGGCGCGTCTTCGCGCACAGGCTGGGTCACGCCCTCGAGCAGGTCGAGCCGCGGCTGGGTCTCCAGGTCGCTCTCGTCATAGACGTCGCGGTCGGGGCCTTCGTCGCCGTCGCCGCGTTCGGGGAGGCCTTCCTCGAGGTCTTCTTCGTCTTCGGCGTCGAGCTGGAAATCCGCCTCATCCATCTCCGGGTCGTCGCGGTCGTCGCCCTGTTTCTGCGTCAGGTCGAGTACGTCGGGCGTTTCTTCGAAGGTGCGGTATTCGGGCCCGGCTCCGCCGGTCTCGTTTTCGTCCAGGTTATCCTCGTCGAAGATCTCCGACTGGTCCTGGTCGTCCATCTCGGGAATGTCTACCATCGCGGCGCTCCCTCTCCAGAGGGGGAAACGGGCGGAGTGCGCGGGTGTTCCGGTAACGGTGGATCAGAAGGCTTGCGGCAAAGCTTTGACCACCTCGGCCATCGCCAGGTCCCAGCGGCCGAGCGTGGGCGTGATGAAGTCGCGCGCCGTCGGATACCAGGGCCGGCGCTCGGTCCCCAACTTCGGCCAGTCGCCGTGCGACGAGAGAATCCACACCCTTGCGCCGCAGGCGGCGGCGATATTGCTGGTGGCGTTCGATGGCCCGACCACGAGGTCGAGCGCGCAGCTGAGCGCCGCGACGTCGTCGAGATCGTCCTTGAGATCGATGCCCGGCGGGCTCCAGACGTTCAGGCCCTCCGCGTTCGCGCGCGCCAGCTCCTCTGTGCAGTCGCCGTACTGCAGGTTGACGAAGCTGAAGCCGGGGAGGGAAAGCAGCTCACGCCATAGGTCGAAGGATGCGAAAAAACGCGACCTTGCCGCGTCCATCTTCAGGCTCTTCCACAAGACGCCGATCTTGGGCGCGGTCCCCAGCATCGCGAGTTGATCGCGCCAATAGGCGACACGCTGCGGATTGGCGGTGAGAAAAGAGGCGCGATCGGGAAAGGCTTCGACGCTCGGGCGGAAGCGCCGCAGCAGGCTCCCGAGCGGCGTCCAGAGATCGACCGTCTCCGGCTCGATGAACGGTGTGTTGCGTACCGTGAAGCGGTCGTGCAGGCGAAAGGTCGCGTGCGCTCCGACCCGAGCGTCGGGGAACGACTGCTGGAACAGCTTCACCTGGCGCGATTCGACCGCGAGGATCAGCTTGCCGTGGGGGCCCAGCGCCTCGACCACGTCGGGCAGGACGTTGGCGAACAGGATCTCGTCGCCCAGGCCCTGTTCGCCGATGACCAGCAACGACTTGCCGCCAAGATCGTCATCGGGCGTCCAGCGCGGACGGTCGATGAGGAAGCGCGTCGCTTCGCTGTAGTTCGGATCGAGCCGTACCTCGTATTCGTCCCAGCCCCGCTTCAGCTCGCCGCGCGCGATCAGCGCCAGCGCCAACGCGAGCCGCATCATCGGGACATCGTCCGCGTCGGCGACCTTCAGCGCTTCGACGATGTCCTCCAGGCCGCCGTCGAGATCGCCCTCGGTCAGCCGCGCGTTGCCGCGATTGTAGCGGGCGCGGGCGAAGCGCGGATCGAGCCGCACCGCCTCACCGTAGAACACCAGCGACTGTTCGACCTCGCCGCGTTCGTTCAGCACGGTGCCCAGCGTATTCCACATCAGGGCGCTGGCCGGATGCGCCGCCAACGCCGGTTTCAACACCTCGACGGCCGCGTCATAGGCCTGGCGGTCGCGCAGGGTGCAGGCGAGGTTGTTGGCGGCTTCGGGGTGGTTGGGATTCTGCGCCAGGAAATGGGCGAACAGTTTCCCCGCCGCCTCCTTCTGCCCCATGCGATAGGCGAGACGCCCAAGGTCGTTGGCGATGGCGCCGTCGTCGGGCAGGAGTTGCAGCGCCGCCTCGTAACAGCTCAGCGCGCTGTCGAAGTCCCCGGCCTTCTCGCGGCATACCGCCAGGAGCCACCAGCCGATGCCCGACCGCTCGTCCACGTTCAGCGCCGCCAGCGCCTTGTCCGCGCCCGCCTTCCACTGTCCGCGCCGGATGGCGGCGATCGACTGGTCCAGCAGGGGCTTGGAGGCGGCGAGCTTCAGCCCGTCCACCGCGGCCTTCAGCCGCAGGGTTGCCTCCGGCGAGGCCGCATCGCCCGCGGTCATGCCCTGGGGCCGCGCGAACAGCGGCGCGGCCTGGGCCTCGACCATCCCGGCCGTGGAGCCGGCAAGCGTTTGTTTTTTTGAAGCTTGTGTCATGAGGGCCCGGCGGAAGAGGCCTCAGGGTCGGAGGCGAATCTTAACGCCCGCCTAACTGCGCCGGTGCCTGAGCAACATCCCGTTAACCATGACTCTTTAGCGTCGCTTCAGCACTGTCCGCCGAAAAATCGGCGCTTCCGGAGGCTGGGAACATGCCGCTGAAACTGTCGCTGAAACCCAGCGAGAAATTCGTGCTGAACGGCGCGGTGGTTCAGAACGGCGATCGCCGCGGCACGCTTATCCTTCAGAACAAGGCGTCGGTCCTTCGCGAGAAGGACATCATGCAGCCGGAAGACGTCAACACGCCGGCGCGCCGGGTCTATTTCCCGGTGATGATGATGTATCTCGACGAGACGAACGCGGCCCAGTGCCACGACGAATTTGTCCGCCGGGTGGGTGAATTCATGGGGGCGGTTCGCAACCCCGACATCCTTTCGGACTGCATCGGTATCTCCAAGCACGTGATGAGCAAGGAGTACTACAAGGCCCTGATGCTGTGCCGGAAGCTGATGGAGTACGAGGACGAGAGGTTGGCGGATGTCGCTTCAGGCGTATCAGAAAGCCGCGCAGCGGGTTGAGAGTCCGCGCCAGGCGGAATACCGCCTGTTCGGTGAAGTGACGCGCGCCTTGATGGAAGCGTCCGGCGCCGATCCGAAGGACTTCAAGACCCGCATCGAGGCGTTGGACTGGAACCGGCGCGTGTGGTCGGTGCTCGCCAACGACTGCGCGCAGCCGAGCAACAGCCTGCCCGCGGCGATGCGCGCGCAGATCATTTCGCTGAGCCTGTGGGTCAGCCGCTATTCGTCCTCGGTGATGCGCGGCCAGGAAAGCTTCGATCCGCTGATCGAGGTGAACCGCGCGATGATGCAGGGCCTGGGCGGAAGCCCGGCCGAAGCGGCGTAGGCGACCGCCCCTAGCCGGCAAATCCCCCGTCTTGAAGAAACGCCAGTTCCTCCGGCGTGCTCTCGCGCCCCAGCGCCGCGTTGCGGTGCGGAAACCGGCCGAAACGGCCGATGATGTCACGGTGGATGTCGACCCACTTCAGATTATCGGGGTCGCCGCCCTCGTCGATCCACTGGACCACCAGCCGCCGGCACAGGTCCTGGTCGATGGCCAGCTCAGAATGCTCGAACGGCAGGTAGAAAAAGAACCGCACCGCGCTCGGGGCGGCGCGATCGAAGCCGTGCTCGAGCGCGAGCCTGGCGAACATCCGGGCCAGCGGGTCGGTGGCGAAGGCGTGGCCGGAGCCCCGGTACATGTTGCGCGGAAACTGATCGAGCAGCAGGAGCAGCGCCAATAGGCCCTCGCCGGACGCGGCCCAGGCGTCCAGTTCGCGCCGGGCGGCCGACATGTGGAGGGGCTCGAACCGGGTGCGGATGTCGTTGTCGAAGGCGTCGTCCTTGGTGAACCACTTGCGGGGACCGGCGTCGAGCCAGTAGGCCGTAACGTCTGCTGGAGGAATCGTGCTCATGGCCCCGACGTTAAGCGCGCCCCTGCCGGTTTTCTATGACCGCGACCTCGATCCCGCCCTGATCCGCGCCCGCAAGGTCTGTGTGGTCGGCTACGGCAGTCAGGGCCGGGCCCAGGCCCTGAACCTGAAGGACAGCGGCGTCGCCCAGATGCGGATCGGCCTGCGCGAGGGTTCGAAATCGGCCGACGCGGCGCGCGCCGAGGGCTTCGAGGTGGTGACGGTGGAAGAAGGCGCGGCCTGGTGCGATGTGCTCGCGCTCCTGACCTCGGACGAGGCGCACCGCGACCTCTATCGCGACCGCATCGGCCCGCACCTGAAGGACGGCGCGGCGTTGGTCTTCGCCCACGGTCTCTCGATCCGTTTCGGCCTCGTCGAGCCGAAGCCGACGCTCGACGTGGTGCTATGCGGGCCCAAGGGCATCGGCCCGCGCATCCGCGAACTCTATCAGGCGGGCGAGGGAGTCTATGGCCTGCTCGGCGTGCACCAGGATTCGACGGGCGACGCCAAGGCGATCGCGTTGTCGTTTCTTTCGGCCTTGGGCTGCGGCCGCAAGGGTATTCTCGAAACCACATTCCGCGACGAATGCGAAAGCGACCTCTTCGCCGAACAGGTGGTGCTCTGCGGCGGCGTTCCGGAACTGGTGCGCCAGTCGATCATGACCCTGGTGGACGCCGGCTACCCGCCCGAGGTCGCGTGGTTCGAGAGCTTCTACGAGCTGAAACTCGTCACCGACCTGATGTTCGAGAAGGGCGTCGCCGGCGCGTTCGAAAAAATTTCCAACACCGCCGAATACGGCGCCTATCTGACCGGCCCCCAGGTGATCGGCGAAGCCTCGCGCGCCGCAATGCAGGAGGTGCTGAAGGCGGTGCAGGACGGCAGTTTCGTCCGCCGCTTCATGGCCGACTACGACGCGGGGTTCAAGGATCTGAAAGCGCGCCGCGCGGCGCTGGCCGGCCACCCGATGGAAGACGTCGACCGGCGCCTGCGCGTTATCGCGGACAAGGCCTGAGCGTCAGGCGAGATAGCACGTCTGCATCTCGACGAGCGCGGCGACGAACGCATCCGGATCAGGCGCATCATCGAACAGGCCTGCGGTCGGCTCGAGCCAGGTCGCTTCAACCGCCCCGTAAATCGCCGCCAGGGACATCCGCAGCGCTGTTTCACCGCCGCGGACCTCGTGGCCAAACCGCTTCACCGCCGCGTCGAGGATCAGCCCCCGGCCGCGCCCCTGGTCCGCCTTGAACCGCGCCCGCCAGTCGGCGTCCGACACGTGGCGCACAAATTCTCGCATCGCCAGCAACAGCGTGCGGTGTTCGCGCGTGACCCTGACCGCCATCGTGGTCACTGCGCGGAGAAAAGCCTCGAGATCGCGCGCGTCATCGACGATCGCGGCGTAGACTTCATCCGCGCCGTCGGCGAGGGCGACCATGTCGAGCAACGCGGCGGCAATGAGCGCGTCCTTGTCCGGATAGCGGGCGTAGATCGTGCCCACAGCCACCCCGGCATGGGTCGCGATCGCCGGCGCCGTGCAGGAGTCGAGACCGCCGTCGTCCATGAGGGCGAGCACGGCGGCTTTTAACCGCCGTTCGGTCTCCCGGCTGCGGGACCTGGGGGCCGGGCGGGGGGATACGGTCTTGACGGCGCTCATGGGTGGTTATATTGAATATGAATTCAGATTCAAGCAAGGACTAATTTTCCATGTCCGTTATGGTGTCCTCTCGTGCGGCGTTCGGCCGGATCGCCCTCGTGTCGGCAGTCTACGCCGTAGCCTACCTCGTCGCCGCGGCGCTCGATCTGGGAACGACGGCGATGGCGCTGCAACGCACCGGCGCCAGCGAGGGCAACGTCTTTGCGACGGGCGCGGCGGGTTACGACGCGATGCGCGCGTGGGTGACCACCCTCGTCGCGGGCTTCGTCATTGAGGGCTTCCTGCTGATCGCCGCGCTGAACGCCGGCAAGGTCGCTCAGAACTGGCTGCAGAGGCCGGTCCGCTCGTTCGGCAAGTTCTACGTCAATCCGTTCGCGCGCAGCGTCGTCGACCGTTCGCCGCTGCACACCTTGGCGTTCGTGTTCGCCTTCCCGCTGCTGCGGGTGCTGGCGGCGGGCAACAACCTGATGATCTGGGCCGGGATGACGCCGCCGTTCGGATGGCTCATCGGCGTGCTGACCCACGCGACCACGCCGGCGATCGCGTTTTGGGCGGTGATGGGACCCGCGTTCTACCTGCTCGCCTTCGCGATGGCGCCGCTGGCCGCTCGCGCGATCGTCTGGCTCCGGCGCGGCGCCGATGCGCCGCGCGCGGGGGTGGCGACTGCTTAAGCCGCCACCGGCTCCAGGCGCTTTTCGCGCACGGCGGTGACGTTGTCGCGCCATTGCTTCAGGGCGGGGAACGGTTCGATGACCGAGGGCGGGATGCCGTCCAGCGAGCCGTCGGTCAGCTTGTTGACCGAGTGCAGCAGTTTCAGGTCCGCGATGGTCAGACTGTCGCCCACCAAGAAACCGGTCGAACCGTTGTCGCGGATCAGCTTCTCGAAGCGCGCGAAGTTGGCGGGGATGGTGTTCTCCGCCATGTCCTTGCGCAGCGCCGCCTTGCGCTCGGCGTCTTCCTCGCGAATCGAAGCGCCCATGGGCGCCATCATGTCGTCGACGCCGTCCATGGCCTCGTCCACGCGCAGCGCCAGCAACGGATCGGACGGATAAAGGCCCGAGCGTTTGCCTGCGTAACGCAGGATCGCGGTGCTCTGGCTGATAGTCTTGCCATCGACTTGCAGGATCGGCACGGCGCCGAACGGCAGCTCGCCCGAGGTCTTCATGGCGCCGAAGGCGTCGAAATCGACGTGCTTGTCCTCGAACGCCACGCCGCCGATGCGCAAGGCGTCGCGGATCGGCGCCGCGCGACCGCCGAAGGGGAAATAGATCAGGGTCAGGGAGGGAGTGCTCATCGGGGACGCCTTTCCGGAGGGCAGGAGGTCAGTCTTCGTCGGCGGTTTCCGCCGGCGGGGTCTCGAAGAAGGGTTCGACCGGGCCCTGCAGTTTCAGGGTCAGGGGTTGGCCGCGCCGGTCCAGCGCCTTGCCGGCCTGGACGCGGATCCAGCCCTCGCTCACGCAGTATTCCTCGACGTTGGTCTTCTCCTGTCCCTTGAAACGGATGCCTATGCCGCGGGCCAAAAGGGCCTCGTCATAGTAGGGACTTTGCGGATTGGTGGAGAGGCGATCGGGGGGCGTGTCGGTCATGGGCGACAGATAGCGCCTCGCTTGCAGGAATCCAATCGGGTCGGTTCCGACGAGATCAACCGGTCATTTTCGCGAACAGCGCCTGTTGGGCGGCGAAGATGCGGGCTTTTGCCTCTTCGTTCACGCTCATGTCCCAGACACCTTCCTCATGCGTGCCGCCGAGCATGATCCCGTCGTGGCGCGGGAACATGTAACAGTCGCCGCTCATCAGATTGTAGTCGACCTCGGGCTGGGGGAGCAGCACGATGAGCTGCCCCTTCACGGGCATGATCCCCGGATCGTTGAACAGCTTGCCGGCCCCCAGGCCCGTGCAGTTGTAGACCACCGGCTCGCTCAACGCGGTGACCTGATCGGGCGTTTCGAACCTACGCACTTCGATCTGACCGCCCGCGGCGAAGAAGTCCATCATCACGGCGTGCAGATAGATCGGCGGCTCGATGTGCATGGCGTCGAACTGCTGCAGCCAATAGTTACCGAACGGATGTTCCCCGGGGGCTAGATTGAGCGCTTCGGGCGCGAGGCCTTTCAGCGGCCCCGACGCGCCGGCCAATTGCGCCTGCGGCTGCGGCGCATCGCGCAACGTGAAGTTTCGCCGCCACGCGACGCCGTAGTGGGGCGACAGCATGGTCTGATAGCGGCGATAGGCCAGGTTCGCTGCCTGCACGAACTGGTCCTTGAACGCGTCGTTGATCTTCTCGTGGTCGTAGACGAGATAGGGCCACCACTGCGCGCCGGCGATGTTCGACGTGGTGTCCGGCGGCAGCTTGTCGGCATAGATCGTCACCTTGCCGCCGCGCTCCTGCAACAGCCGCGCGGTCGCCAAGCCGACGGCGCCGCAGCCCAGCACCGCGTACTTGCGATCCGGTCCCGCGAAGCCGAGCGGCACGGCGAGTTCAGACGTGCCCCACGACAGCGTCACGCCGCCGCCGCCGTGTCCGTAGTTGTGCACCAGCATCTTGTCGCCGAGCTTATCCGCGCGCACGACGAAACCTTCCGGCCGATAAGGCCTCAGACCGACAACGGTGCGCGTGATGCGATCCTCGTTCACCCACACCTTGGCGAGCTTCAACGGCGGCCGGCCGCTGTGCGACACCGCCGGCGGCGCGACGGCCAGCGATCCCGTCGTCGTGCAGGCGCCCGCGCCCGCGGCGGCGAGGGATGCGGCAAACAGGCGGCGGGTGAGCATGGCGGACCTCGCGGAAGCGACCGGCGAAGCTTAGGCGAGACGCGCGGTCAGAGACAGAGCTTCTCGTTCTCTTCCGCCACCTTGAAGCCGTTCTTCACGACCTCTTCGCGAGCGGGGGAATCCTTAAACCTGGCCGGGTTGGACCAGTTCAGGTGGATGAAGCGAACCTTGGCGCGTTCCGCCTCGGGCAGGGACGCGAACCTCTGCATCGACTTGGTGATCATCGGGTGCGGAATCTTCGACATGTCGCGCCCCGGCAGTTCGCCGTCGGCGAAGAAGGTGCCGTCGAGATAGGCGACGTCGACCTTGGCGATCTCGTCCTCGACCTTCACGCCCTGGGCGTCCCAGTCCTCCCACCGGTCGATGTCGGGAATGAACAGGACCTTCTTGTCCGGTCCTTCGATGCGGAAGCCGACCACCTCGGAATATTCCTGGCGATGCGGCACGCGCAGCGGGGTGACGCTCAGCCCGTCGCCCAATTCCACCGGCGTGCGGTCGGCCAACGGTTTCAGAATGATGTTGCCGAGGCTGACGAGTTGCGACCACGGCCCGTTCTTCGACAGAAAATCGGCCATGCGCGGCATGGTGTAGACCGGCTGGCCCTTAGCCCCCATGCTCTCGTTCCCGAAGAACATCAGGCCGGTGTAATGGCCGATGTGCGCGTGGGTCAGGAACACGCCGTCGAGACCGGGCGCCGGCCCGTTGGTCTTCGTCATCATGTCGAAACGGTGGAGCTGGTCGCGCACGTCCGGCGTCGCGTCGAGCAGATAGCGGCGTCCCGAGCGACGGTCGAACAGGCCCAGCGAACTCGCGGTGCGGACCTGCTTCCGGTCGCGCCAGGCGGGATCGTCGTCGTGGCCCAGCTGAGGCGAGCCCCCGTCCTGGCCCGAGCCCAGGACATAGAGCTCGACCTCGCAAGACTTGGAATTCGCCGTCCTGGAATTAGCGGGCGCCGCCATCATCAATCCCGCGGCGAGCACGCTCAAGACTAAGAGCCGTCCGATCATCGCCGATACCTCTTGGGCGACCCGTTAGCGGCTTCCAAGCCGCCCGAAAAGGCGCCTAATGGCGATATGCGCCGTATCGCCTCACTCTATCTGGCCGGCCCGGACCTATGGTTTCCGGACGCCCTCGCCCTGACCCAGCGCAAGCGCGCGCTGTGCGAGGCGGCCGGGTTCAAGGGGGTGACCTGCATCGACGGGGTGCTCACCGAGACCGAGCCGTCCGAGGCGATGGCGCGCGAAATCTACGCCGACAACGTCGCCCGCATCCGCCAGTGCGACGGTCTGGTCGCGAATCTGACGCCCTGGCGCGGACCCGGCTGCGATCCGGGCACGGCCTTCGAAGTCGGCTTCGCCGCGGCGCTCGGCAAGCCGGTGTTCGCCTATCTCAACGTCCCCGACGAGGACGAGGCCGATCACCGCGGCCGCGTCGACATGATCATGGGCGCTCGCCAGGACGAGGAAGGCCGCTGGCGCGACGGCCTCGGCAACGAGATCGAGGACTTCGGCCTGCCGGAAAACCTGATGCTGTGGGCCGAGGCGCGCCGGTTCTTCGTGATCGTGACCCCGGAACCCTTCGCCGACCTGACGGGACTGCAGCTGGCGCTCGACGCGGCCCGCGTTTACGCGACGGCTTAACTTCCCCGATTTCCGCGCGATAGGGTGAGGTCAAACCCACTCCAACTCCGCTTCGCCCCGAAGGATCGCCTCCGCTTGCGGCGTGTGCTTCGACCCCGACCGGTCGTGCAGAACCAGCGGCGGGAGCAGTTGCAATGGCGCCTTTCCGGTCTTCACCGCACGGATCAGCACGCGCTTGGCGGGTTCGTCGGCGTGGGGATGCACCGGCCGCACCTGGAACGAGCCCGCCTGCGCCGCCAATAGGGCTATGACGTCGAAGGCCCGGTCGGCGCGGTGGATGAGGATCACGCGTCCGCCTTCGCGCACGGCCTTCAGCAGGAATCGGGTCCAGGCGTCGAGGCCGGTGTCGGCGATCCAGGCGCCCTGCTTCTCGGGCGCCGGTGCGCGCAGGCTGCCGGGGTCGTCGAAGAACGGTGGGTTGGCGATGGCGAGGTCGAAGGGCTTTTCCCCCGGCGCGAGGAAGCCCTGGCCGGCGAAACCCCGGCCCACATCACCCGCGCGCACCAACACCCGGCCTTCGGCCCCATTGAGGACCACGTTGCGTTCCGCGAGCGCGAACGCCGCAACGTCCCGCTCGACCCCGGTGTAAAGGCCTTCCGGTCGGCGCCTGAACGCCTGAAACAGCACCGCGCCCGCGCCGCAGCCGGCCTCGAGCGCCCGTTCGCCCGGGGCCAGGTCGCAGGCCGCCGCGAGCAGCGCCGCGTCCATCCCCGCCCGGTAGCCGCGCGCAGGCTGAAGCAGCCGCACCCGGCCGTCCAGCAGCCGGTCCTCGGTGGTTGCAAGGTCTGTGGAAGGCGTGTCGTTCATCAAGCCAGACAGGGATTTGGGCGTTTCTGCGGCTTGACCCTCCGGGGCCGCATAACCATTGTGCGCCGCGACCGCCGGGCCGCGCCAGTCGCGCCCGCCGCCTTTTTTGGAGCCCGGTTTTTGGACGCCGCTAACGCCGCCCTCTTGAGACGCCCCGGCGACGTCGAGCCCTTGGTCCGGCTGGCCCATGCCGATATGGCCGAGGTCGATCGCCTGATCCTCGACCGGATGAAAAGCGAAATTCCGCTGATCCCGGCCCTGGCGGAGCACTTGATCTCCGCCGGCGGCAAGCGTCTGCGTCCGCTGCTGACCCTCGCGGCCGCCCGCGTCTGCGGCGGAGGGGCTGAGCGCGCGGCCAAGCTGGCCGCCGCCGTGGAGTTCATCCACACCGCCACCCTGCTCCACGACGACGTGGTCGACGGGTCGGAGATGCGGCGCGGCAAGACGGCCGCCCACCTGATCTGGGGCTCGGCCCAAAGCGTTCTGGTCGGCGACTTCCTGTTCTCGCGCTCGTTCGAACTGATGGTCGAGACCGGCTCGCTGCGCGCGCTCGAAATCCTCGCCCGCGCCTCGCGCGTCATTGCCGAGGGCGAGGTGCTGCAGCTCACCCGCGCGCACGACCTGAAGCTCAGCCAGGCGGTCTATCTCGAGATCATCGGGGCCATGACCGCCGAACTGTTCGCCGCCGCCGCCGAAGCCGGCGCGGTCGCGGCGAACGCCGACGACGCGCGCGCCGCGTCGCTGAGGGCCTACGGTCAGAACCTCGGTCTTGCCTTCCAGTTGGTCGACGACGCGCTCGACTACGGCGGTCAGTCGGAAGTGCTCGGCAAGAACGCCGGCGACGACTTCCGGGAGGGGAAGGCGACGCTGCCTCTGTTGCTGGCGATCCAGCGGACGCTCGGTCGCGAGGACGCGTTCTGGGAACGCACTCTGGTCGCGCGCGATCAGACCGACGCCGATTTCAAGCGTGCGCGTGAACTGATCCTGGGAACCGGCGCCTGGCGCGCGACGCTCGACCTCGCCGGCGACTACGCCGACGCGGCCAAGGACGCGCTCGCGGACCTGCCCGACACGGAATGGCGCTCGGCGCTGGAACAGCTCGCGGACTTCGCGGTCAGCCGGACCGCCTAAAGCGCGCCACCGTGCGCAGCGAGCTCGGCGCGCACCTGATGCAGCGATTCTTTCACCGCTTGGCTGAATGCGCCTGCGATAATCACCGTCTTCACCTCGGGACCGAACAGGCCTTCCTGCGCGGTGGTCAAGACGGTCACCGCCGGCGCGCAGATCAAGATCGAGGCGCCGTTGGGCCGGGTGAACTTGGCGAATTTGTCGAGCAGGCCGATGCGCGACAGGAAGCCGTCGACGGGTTCGCTGATTTTATGAAACGAATCCCCCAGGCCGTAGACGCAGGTGATCTCGGCGCCGCTTTCCGGATCGCGTTCCGACACGGCGACGACCGCATCGGCGCGAAACGCCAGGTCGAGACCGCGGATGGTCGTCAAGGTCGGCAGGTTGCAATCCTTCTCGCATACGCAAGCGGACAGATTCAACGCGAACTGATGCGCCGTAACGGCGCCCTTAGTGATCAGATCAGGCTGGCGCAGAACCGCTGGATACGGCCGCACGCGTCCTCCAGCACCTCGGTCGAGGTGGCGTAGGAGATGCGGAAGAACGGCGACAGGCCGAACGCCGCGCCGAACACCACCGCCACGCCTTCGTCGCCGAGCAGTTCGGAGGCGAAGGTTTCGTCGCTGTCGATGCTCACGCCCGACGGCGTGCGCTTGCCGATGCAATCCTTCATCGACGGATAGACGTAGAAGGCGCCCTGCGGCGTCGCGCACTGGATGCCTTTGGCCTGGTTCAGCATCGAGACCACGAGGTTGCGGCGATCCTCGAACACCGCGCAACGCTCCGGAATGAAACCCTGCGGCCCGTTCAGCGCCTCGACCGCCGCCCATTGCGCGATGGAACAGGGGTTCGATGTCGACTGTCCTTCGACCTTCAGCATCGCCTTGATCAGCGGTTCCGGGCCGCCGGCATAGCCGATGCGCCAGCCGGTCATGGCGTAGGCCTTGGACACGCCGTTCATGGTCAGGGTGCGATCATAGAGTTCGGGGCAGGCCTGCAGCAGGGTGATGAACTCCAACCCGTCGTAGAGCAGGTGCTCGTACATGTCGTCGGTCAGCACCCACACATGCGGATGACGCGCCAGCACATCGCCCAGCGCGCGCAGTTCCTCGCGCGTATAGGCGGCGCCCGTCGGATTCGACGGCGAGTTCAGGATCAGCCACTTGGTGCGCGGCGTGATCGCGGCCTCCAGCACGTCGGCCTTCAGCTTGAACCCTGTCTCCGGTCCCGCCACCGCGATCTTCGGCTCGCCGCCAGCCAACAGCACCATGTCCGGATAGGACACCCAGTAGGGCGCCGGCACCACCACCTCGTCGCCCGGCGACAGGGTCGCCATAAGCGCATTGAAGATCACCGGCTTGCCGCCCGGCGCCACGTGGATCTGCGCCGGCTTGTAGTCGAGGCCGTTCTCGCGCTTGAACTTGGCGACAATGGCCGCCTTCAGCTCGGGGATGCCGTCGACGTCGGTGTACTTGGTCTCGCCGCGGCGGATGGCGTCAATGGCTGCTTCCTTGACGTTCTCCGGCGTGTCGAAGTCCGGCTCGCCCGCGCCGAGCGAGATCACGTCCTTGCCCTGCCGTTTCAGCTCGCGCGCCTTGGCCGAGACCGCCAGGGTCTGGGACGGCTTTACCCGGCGCAGGGCTTCGGACTCCAGGACAGCGGCTTGGCTCATGGGCGGTCGACTCCATCTCGCAAGTGCGAAAAGCGCGGGGAAGCTAGGGCGCGGGGGTGGCCGAGTCCACGGCCGGGCCGGTGAAAAAATGTTGCGGCGGTTTGCAGGCTTGCTGATCTCGCATGCCGCTCCACTATAAGCCGCGCAATGCTTCGACCCTTGCAACAGATCTGGCGCTTCCTCACCAGCATGGACGTCAAGACCGGCCGCGCCATCGCGGTGACGGTGGGGCTGTTTGCGACCGTGGCCCTGGTGTTCTTTTTCGGCAAGACGGAGCTGGGGCGGGCGACCGAGGGGCGGTTCGAGGCGTGGTTGACGGGCTTTTCGGGCAGCCCCTGGGCTCTTCCGGCGGCGATTTTCGTCTTCACCGCGGCCTCGTTCATCGGGGCGCCCCAGTTCGTACTGATTGCCGCCTGCGTGGTCGCGTTCGGGCCGGTGGAAGGGTTCTTCTACAGCTGGATCGCCACGGTGATTTCGGCGGCGGCCAACTTCTTCGTGGGACGGCTCGCGGGAGCCAAGGCGCTGGCCCGGTTCGGCGGCGATACCGCCAACCGTTTGTCCGGGTACGTCGGCAAGAACGCCTTCTACGCCTCCTTCATCATCCGCAACGTGCCCTCCGCGCCCTTCATCGTGGTCAACATGGCCTTCGGCGTGTCCCAGGCCCCGTTCCTGGGCTTCATCCTGGGCTGCGCCCTGGGTGTTCTTCCCAAGACCCTGCTGGTCGCGGTGTTCGGTCGCTCTGTCATGGCCATGAGCCGCGAGGGCGACTGGCGTCTCGCCCTGATCATCGCGGTCATCGGGGTGGCGTGGCTCGGCCTGATGCTGATCGCGCGGCGGGTGCTGGTGCGGCTGCGACCGGAACCGGAGAAAGATCCTTCGTGACCCTCAAGCTCTACTATTCGCCAGGCGCCTGCTCTCTGGCCTCCCACATCGCGCTTTGCGAGGCGGGGGCGGACGTCGAGCTCCACCTGGTCAAGTTCACCGATAATGAGCAGCGCTCGGCCGAGCACCTGGAACTGAACCCTCTGGGCCGGGTGCCGGTCCTGGTCACCGATAGGGGGACCCTCACCGAAAATCCCGCCATCCTGGCCTGGGTCGCCAGGACCTGCCCGCAGGCGCGGCTCGCGCCGCTGGACGATCCCTGGGCGATGGCCGAGGTCGAGAGCTTCAACAGCTTTGTCGCATCTTCCGTTCACGTCGCATTTTCCCACCTGTTCCGGCCCGGACGGTGGGTCGATCCCGAGCCCGCGCAGAAGGCGACGGCGGCGAAGGCGCCCGAAATCATCCGCTCGATGTTCGACATCGTCGAAACCAAGCTCGCGTCTGGGCCCTTCGTGCATGGTGAACGCTTTACGACCTCGGACGCCTATCTCTGCGTGATGAGTCGATGGCTGTTTCGCACCGGCGTCGGCGACGCCGCGCGCTTTCCGCGCACACGCGCTCACGCCGCGCTTGTTCAAGCGCGTCCGGCTACGCTTGCGGCGCTTGCGGCAGAGGGTCTCACGGCGATTTGAGAACCGCTCAAAATTACGTGTACAAACAAGAGGTTACGAGCCAAACGGAGCCGTAGATCGCGCCCGCGGCCTTGACGCGCGTCTTAGCCCTTGAATTCGCCGGTGCGACAAGGCACACGGACTCAAGCCGGCGGCGAACAACGAACCATGATTTTGCGCGGGGGGTCGTGCATCATGGACGTAGCCAAGGGCCGCATAAGCCGCATTCCCGCCCCTTGATCGACTGGTTACGACCCACCCATGCTCTCACCCCTGTTCGGCATGATCTCGAACGACATCGCCATCGACCTCGGCACGGCCAACACCCTGATCTACATGAAGGGCAAGGGCATCGTCCTCAACGAGCCGTCGGTGGTGGCGCTGCGCAACGTCGGGGGGCGCAAGGTCGTCCACGCCGTGGGCATCGAAGCGAAACAGATGCTGGGCCGCACGCCCGGGCACATGGAGGCGATCCGCCCCATGCGCGACGGCGTCATCGCCGACTTCGAAGTCGCCGAAGAAATGATCAAGCACTTCATCCGCAAGGTCCACAACCGCAAGGGTTTCGTGAACCCCAAGGTGATCGTGTGCGTGCCTTCGGGCGCCACCGCGGTGGAGCGCCGGGCGATCAACGATTCCTGCCTCAACGCCTCGGCTCGCCGGGTCGGCCTGATCGACGAGCCGATGGCCGCCGCGATCGGCGCCGGGCTACCGATTCACGAACCGACCGGTTCGATGGTCGTCGACATCGGCGGCGGCACCACCGAAGTGGCCGTGCTCTCGCTCTCCGGCATTGTCTATTCGCGCTCGGTGCGCGTCGGCGGCGACAAGATGGACGAGGCGATTATCTCGTACATGCGCCGCAACCATAACCTTCTGATCGGCGAAACCACCGCCGAGCGCATCAAGAAGGACATCGGCACCGCGCGCGTTCCGCACGACGGCGAAGGCCTCTCCATCGAGGTGAAGGGCCGCGACCTGATGCAGGGCGTGCCGCGCGAAGTGCGCATCTCCGAGCGCCAGGCGGCGGAAGCCCTGGCCGAGCCGGTCAGCCAGATCATCGAGGCGGTCAAGGTCGCCCTGGAAGCCACCCCGCCGGAACTGGCGGCGGACATCGCCGACAAGGGCATCATGCTCACCGGCGGCGGCGCGCTGCTGCGCGGCCTGGACGCGGAAATCCGCGATCAGACCGGCCTGCCGGTGTCGGTGGCGGACGACCCCTTGTCCTGCGTGGCCATCGGGTGTGGCAAAGTGCTCGAGCATCCGCGCTGGATGAAGGGTGTTCTGGATGCGACTCTGGCCTAAATAATCCAGCGTTCCCCGAGGGCGTGCGGGGATGTGTAAGGGGCCGGGCCCGTGGCGTACCGGGATGGACCATTCGAAAACCTGAAAGTCCCGCTGGGGCTGACGGCGGCGTTCGCGGTGCTCGTCATGGGCGCGATCGCGGTGCTGCTGATCGTCTCCGATAAGCGTGACAAGCCCCAGGCCGACGGCTTTGCGCCGGTCCGCAGCGGCTTCAGCCGCGTGACCGCGCCGGTCTCGGGCGTGTTCGCCGCGCCCGTTCGCTGGGTGGGCCACGCCACGGACTTTGTCGGCGACTACTTCGGCGCCATCGACGAGAACCGCCGGCTGAAAAAGCAGGTCGCCGAACTGAAGGCCGTCCAGGACAACTACGTCGCGCTCGAGAACATCAACCGCCGCTACGAGGCGCTGCTCAACATCCGCACCCAGCCGCCGGTGGATATGGTGGCCGCCAACCTGGTGTCGGAGTCGCGAGGGCCCTTCGCCAACGCCCAACTGATCGACGCCGGCACGAACTCGCGCATCCGCGTCGGCAATCCGGTGATCAACGAGCACGGCCTAGTCGGGCGCGTCATGGGCGTGGGCCCGACCGCGAGCCGGGTCCTGATGCTGACCGACGTCGCCAGCCGCACGCCGGTTCTGGTCGATCGCACCGACGCCCGCGCCATCCTGGTCGGCGACGGCGGCGCAAACCCGCGGCTCGACTTCCTGCGCGGCACGGACTCGGTGAAGGACGGCGACCGGATCATGACCTCGGGCGACGGCGGCATGCTGCCGCGCGGCCTGGCGGTGGGCGTCGCGGCCAAGGCGCTCGACGGCACCTGGCGGGTGAAGCTCTACGCCGGCAACACCGACACCGACGTGGTGCGCGTGCTGCTGTTCGACGATTTCTCGCAGCTTCTCAAACCCGACTCGATCAACGCCCCGGCGCTGGCCGGCATGAACACCGCGCCCCAGCCCTCGGCTGACCTCGTGGCTAAGATCGAAGCCGTGCATCCGGCCCATCCCGTCGCGCGGCCCGCCGCCGCTGCGCCCACGCCCCAGACCCAGACTCTGACTCAGTCCCAGGCTCAGTCCCAGACGTCCAAGGTCGCTGCGGCTACCGCGACGGCGCTGGCGCCGGCGCCGGACAGCGCGGCCAAGAAGAAGGCCACGGACGCCTCCGACGAAAAGGCGAACGCCAAGCCCGAGCACAAGGCCGCGGAGCACAAGGCTTCGGAGCGCAAGCCCACCAAGAAGAAGCCGACGGTGAAGGCCGACGTCATCCCCCGCCGGCCCGTGCCCTATACGGCGATCCCGCAATGAGACGGCCCGCTTCGCGCAGACATGGCGCGGCGGTCAGGGTGGTGGGACCGCTGCACTGGGTGATTTATCCCGCGCTTGCGGCCATGGCGGCGACGCTGGTTCTGTCGACCCATGTGCGCCTGTTCGGCCTGCCGCCGCCCGAGCCGATCTTCGGCCTGATCCTGGCCTTCTCCTGGCCCCTGATCCGTCCCTCGATCCTGGGTCCGGTGATGCTGTTCCTGGTCGGCATCTTCACCGACCTCGTGCTGGACTCTACGCTCGGCCTTTGGACCCTGACCTTGCTCGCGGTCTATGGCGTGGTGCTCGCCGCGCGCGCGTTCATCGTCGGCCAGCAGGTGGGCGTGCTGTTCGCCTGGTACGCCGGCCTCACCACCGCCGCGATGTTGTGCCTCTATCTGTTCACCCTGGTCGAGGCCGGGGTCGCCCCGACCATCGTGGGCGCCATCCTGCAGTGGATTCCGACCGTGGCCCTGTTCCCGCTCGGCTACATTCTGATCCAGCGGTTCGACGATACGGACGTGCGCTTCCGATGAACGAACCCACGATCTTCTTCGAAGACGTCAACGAACGTCAGGGTGGGTTCCTCAGGCGAACCTTCCTGCTGGGCGGCTTCACCGCACTCGGCATGACTGCCCTGGTCACCCGTCTCGGCTATCTGCAACTGGTCGAGAACAGCCGCTACAAGGACCTCAGCCAGCACAACCAGTTCAACTATCGCATCGTCCAGCCGCCGCGGGGCGTGATCAAGGACCGCAACGGCGTGGTTCTGGCCGGCAACCGCGCCAGCTTCCGCGTCCTCGTCGTGCGCGACGAGACCAAGGATCTGGACGGCACACTCAACATGGTGGCCGAGCTGTTGCCCGCGACCGCCAACCGCCGCCGCCAGCTGATCGCCGAGATCAACGAAAGTCCGCGGTTCGCGCCCGTCGCCGTGGCGACGGACCTGAACTGGGACGACTTCGCGCGGGTGAACCTGCACGCGGCCGATCTGCCGGGCGTCATGGCCGACATGAGCGAGAGCCGCTTCTATCCGTTCAGCGGCGCCTTCGCCCACGTGATCGGCTACGTCGCCAAGATTTCCGACACCGACGTGAAGAAGGCCAAGGCGGCCAACAACGGCGAGATAGACCCGATCCTGCTCAGTCCGGGCTTCCGCATCGGCAAGCAAGGCATCGAGCGCGCCTTCGACAAGGAGCTGCGCGGCGTCCCCGGCGGTCAGAAGGTCGAGGTCGACTCGCGCGGCAAGGTGGTGGGCGAGGATCGCGCCGGTGACCGTCCCGCGATCCCGGGGGCGGACATCGTGCTGACCCTCGACGCCGACGTGCAGAACAAGGCGCTCGAGGTGTTCGGCGCCGACTCCGGCGCCGCGGTGATGATCGACTGCCGCAACGGCGATATCCTGTGCCTGTTGTCCGCTCCCAGTTTCGACGCCAACGCCTTCGTCTCCGGCGTGCCCGGGCCTGCCTACAAAGCCTGGGCCGACTACGACCACAAGCCGCTGCTCGACAAGGCGCTGAATGGTCTGTTCCCCGCCGGGTCGACCTTCAAGACCATGGTGTCGCTGGCCGCGCTCGAGATGGGCATCAGCGAGCACACCACCCACACCTGCAACCGGGCCTGGCAGTTCGGCAACCACGTGTTCCACTGCGACAAGGCGCACGGCACGCTCGACATGCACAAGGCGATCGTCACCTCGTGCGATATCTATTTCTTCCAGACGGCGGTCCAGGTCGGCCCCGACCGCATCTGCGAGATGGCGCGCCGCTTCGGTATCAACGAAGTCTTCCCCGAGATTCACATCGCCCAGAGCAAGGGCACGCTGCCGAACCCCGAATGGAAGGAAAGGGTCTATCACCAGCCGTGGTACGCCGGTGAAACGCCCAGCCTCGGCATCGGCCAGGGCGCCCTGCAGGTGAACCCGCTGCAGCTCGCCGTCATGTGTGCGCGCATCGCCAACGGAAACACGGCGCTGAGGCCGCGCCTGGTGAAGTCGGTCGGCGGCAAGGAGCTTCCGCGGGGTGACGAACAACCGCCGCTGAACGTTCCGCAGGCGCACCTGGAAATCGTGCGTTCGGCCATGGCCGGCGTAACCAGCGAGCCGGGCGGCACCGCAGTCGGAAAGCTCGACCTCAGCCTCGGCGACATCAAAGCCGCGGGTAAGACCGGCACCGCCCAGTCACACTCGGGCAAGACCGCCCACGGCGCCGTGGGTCAGTGGAACCTGCGCGACCACAGCTGGTTCATCTCCTTCGCGCCCGAGGACAAGCCGGTCTACGCCATGGCGGTGCTGGTCGAGCACGGCGGGTTCGGCGCCGACGCGTCCGCGCCCAAGGTGCGCGAGATCATGCGCACGGCGCTGGCCAAGGATCCCGAGATAAAGGCGCGCCTCGGCGGCGTCATTCCGCCCGACACCAAGGCCGGCAAGCCCACGCCGCCGTCCGTGCCCGACGCGCCGGCCGACGACGCCATTACCGGCCAACCTCAGTTGCCAGCACCCAAATCGGGACCCGCATGAGCGCCAGCGCCCTTACCCGCCCCGGTCAGCGCGACCGGATCTCCGAAAAGCTCGGCGAGATCGACTGGCGCCTCGCGGCGTTGCTCGCCTTCGTCACCGGCATCGGCGCGATGATGCTCTATTCCATCGCCGGCGGTCACTGGGGGCCCTGGGCGGACGCGCACCTGACGCGCTTCTTCCTGTTGTTCGGCGTGATGATCGTGCTCAGCCTGATCGACCTGAAGATCTGGTACAGCCTGGCCTACCCCGTCTACATCCTGGCGCTGGTGTTGTTGGTGGCGACCGCGGTCGCCGGACAGACGCATCTCGGCGGCAAGCGCTGGCTGGGCGTCGGCCACTTCACCATCCAGCCGTCCGAGATCATGAAGATCGCCCTGGTGATGGCGCTCGGGCGCTTCTATCACAACTGCACCGCCAAACAGGCGCGCTGGTCGTGGAAGCTGCTCATCCCTGCCGCCATGATCGGCGCGCCGGTCCTGCTCGTCGCTAAACAGCCCGACCTCGGCACCGCCATCATGCTCGCCGTTACCGGCGGGGTGATGATGTTCATGGCCGGTCTGACCTGGAAGCTGCTCATCGCGGGCTTCGTCGCCGTCTCGGCGGCGGCCGTACCGATTTACATGTTCCTGCTGAAGGGCTTCCAGAAGGCGCGCATCGACGTGTTCCTGCACCCGGACAGAGACCCCTCCGGCAAGGGTTATCACGTGATCCAGGCGGCCATCGCCGCGGGCTCCGGCGGCCTGCTGGGCAAGGGCTACATGCTGGGCAGTCAGAGCCAGCTGAACTACCTGCCGGAAAAACAGACCGATTTCATTTTCGCGACCGTTGCGGAAGAGTTCGGCTTCGTCGGCTGTTTCATTCTGCTGTTGGCCTATGGCGCGATCGTCGCGGTGGGGCTGCGCATCGCGTCGACTTCGCACAGTCACTTCGGCCGCATGACCGCCGCCGGCGTCACCGCCGCCTTCGGCCTCTACGTCATCATCAACGGCGCCATGGTGATCGGCCTCGCGCCGGTGGTGGGCGTGCCGATGCCTTTGATGTCCTACGGCGGCACCGTGATGGTGACGGTGATGATCGGCATGGGCCTGGTCCAGGCCGTGCGCGTGCACCGCTATTCCGAACTGCCGCGGGGCAGGGGCTTCCTGTAAGAACATTCCCATGACGACGCGCCGGTCTTTCCTCGGAGTCGCCGGCGCCGCCGCTCTCGGTGCGACGTCTCCCGCCGAGGCGCGCCCCGACGCCGCCGCCTTCGCCGCCCTGGTGAAGAGCTATGCCGACCGCGCGTTCACCGACGGCGTCGTGCTGATGGCGCGCCACGGCCGCCCGGTGTTCGAGATGGCGGTGGGCTATGCCGACCGCGCGCGGAAAATCCGTAACGATATGCGGACCGTCTTCCACATCGGCTCGATCACCAAACAGTTCACCGCCGCGGCGGTGTTGAAACTGGCGGACGCGGGCGCGCTGTCCGTTAACGACCGCATTGCCAAATTCATTCCCGAGGCGCCGGCTTCCTGGCGCGACGTCACCGTTCAGCACCTGCTGGCGCACACGTCCGGCATCCCGAACCACACGGCTGTTCTGGGCGACAAGTTCGACAGCTGGATGGGTAAAGAGCCTGAAGACGTCATCGCGCTCGTGCGCGACCTGCCGCTGGAGGCTGCGCCAGGGACGAGGTTCAAGTACGACAACACAGGCTATGTGCTGCTTGGCCTGATCGTCGAGCGCGTCAGCCGCGAAACGCTCGACGACTTTATGCGAAAGCGCCTGTTCGACCCGCTCGGCATGATCCACACCGGCCTGGCCACCGACACGCCGCCGCCGTATCACGCGGTTGGCAACCTCGAGGATCACGGCAAGTGGGTGGCCACCGCCTGGGCGGTCAACGTCCGCGCCTCGGGCGCCGGCGCGATCTACTCCACCGCCGGCGACCTCGTGAAATGGGAGGACGCACTGTTCGCGGGTCGCGTGCTCTCGAGCGCTTCGACAAAGGCCATGTTCACCGATTGGGGCCACGGCTTCGGCTACGGCTGGGTCACGGACAAGGTCGCGGGCCACCCCGCGTGGTGGCACAACGGTCACGGCGCGGGCTACGGCGCGGTCATCTACCGCGTCCCCGATCTCGATCTCACGGTGATCGTGATGTCCAACGACGACGAGGCGCGAATCGAGCCGCTCGCGAAAGGCCTGATCGGTCAGTTCGCGGCCGGAAGAAAATAACCACCAAGCGCACAAAGAAAAACAGGACCGCGCTTTGCGCGGTCAAAAAAGCAAAAAAGTCACCAACGCGGAGACGCACACGATATCTTCGTGCGCTTAGTGCGCTTAGTGCGCTTAGTGCGCTTAGTGGTTCATTTTTCCTACAGCTTGAACGCCGCGTCCGTAGCGCGCACCAGCGCGTCGACGATCCCCGGCTCCGTCGACGCGTGCCCCGCGTCGCCGATCACGTCGAGCACGGCCTCCGGGAACGCCTGTTTCAGCGACCAGGCGCTTTCCATCGGCGTGACCATGTCGAAGCGGCCCTGCACGATCCAGGTCGGGATGTGGCGGATCTTGTCGACGTTGTTCAGGATCCAGCCTTCCTCAGGGAGGAAGCCGTTGTTGACGAAGTACCAGCACTCCAGCCGCGCGAAGGCGAGGGCGAACTCGGCTTCGGCGAACTTCTCCGGCCGCGCTTCAGGCCCGCGCACCGAGATGGTGTCGCCCTCCCAGGTCGACCACGCCACCGCCGCCTCCAGCCGCGCGTCGGGATCGTCGCCGGTCAGGCGCTTGTAGTAGGCGCCCATCATGTCGCCGCGCTCGGCCTTCGGGATCGGCGCGACGTATCGCTCCCACGCGTCGGGGAACACCATCGAGGCGCCGTCCTGGTAGAACCAGGCGAGCTCGCGCTTGGTCAAAAGGAACACGCCGCGCAGGATCAGGGCGTCGACCCGGTCCGGGTGGGTGATGGCGTAGGCCAGCGCCAGGGTCGAACCCCACGAGCCGCCGAACACCGTCCACGTCTCCACGCCGCAGCGTTCGCGCAGGCGCTCGATGTCCTCGATCAGTTTCCAGGTGTCGTTGTCGTCCAGGTTCGCGTGCGGGCGCGAGCGGCCGCAGCCGCGCTGGTCGAACAGCGCCATGCGCCATTTCGCCGGGTCGAAGAAGCGCCGCATGCCGGGGTTGATCGCCCCGCCCGGGCCGCCGTGCAGCACCACGGCGGGACGCCCGCCCGGCAGGCCGCATTCCTCGTAATAGACCTCGTGCTTGGACTCGGTCGGCATCCAGCCGTAGGCGAAGGGTTCGATCTCGGGAAACAGCCCCCGGCGGGCGACATCGGTCTGAAACGCGGCCATGTCGCCTCTGTCGCCAGAGACAGTTGAGAGGTCAAGGATTTTCGGGCTTCAGCGAGCCGCCGCGCCGGAAAGCTGTGACCAGAAGGACAACCCACCCCGCCATGATCAGGAGACCGCCCAGCGGCGTCACGGGACCGACGAGGGGCGTCAGGATCGAGAAAGCCAGGAGGTAGATCGAAACCGCGAACAGAAACGCGCCGACGGTCATCAGCAAGGCGCTCCAGCGCGACCGGTTGAGCACAGCGACGGCGGCGACGCCGTGGATCAGCTGATAGATCGCGCCGGTGCGGATCAGCTCCCTGGCATGGGGGTCCGAAACGCCGTGGGTCGCGAGCGCGCCCAGCGCCACCCCGAGAAAACCGTTCAGCGCCGCCAGCGCCAGGAGCCACCGGTTCGACAAGATCATGGCCTCCGCTATAGCAGGTCTCGGGGAGCCATGCTGAAAACCCGAGTCACCGACAGCGCCGTCCGCATGGCGCTCTTCTACGCCGTGACCTTTGCGGGCACCGGGGTCAGCCTGCCGTTCATCGGGCGCTGGTTCTCGGCCCACGGCTTGAGCGGCGCCGAGATCGGGGTGGTGCTGGGCGCGCCCATGCTGGCGCGGCTGGTCTCGAGCCCGTTGATCGCGGTCTGGGCCGACAGCTTCCGGCTTCGGCGCGCGGCGGTCCTGGGGCTCGCGCTGATCGTCTTCTCCGCCTACGTCGCGATCGCCCTGACCCACGGGTTCGCCTGGTGGTTTGCGTTCTGGTTCGTGGCGGCGACCGCCCTCGGCAACATCATTCCCCTGACCGACGTGCTGTCGCTGCGGCGAGCGCGGCGCGAAGGGTTCACCTTTGCGATTCCGCGCGGCGTCGGCTCGCTCGCCTTCATCCTCGGCAACGTGATCACCGGATGGCTGCTCACGCGCATGGGCGTGAACATCGTGCTGGTCTGGATCGTGGCTGCCGCGGCGGCGATGGCGTTCGCGGCGTGGGTGGTGCTGCCGCCCGAACCGGTGAGCGACGACGGACCGGTCAGTCGCGCCGCGCGCTTTCAGGGTCTCGGCCGGCTCGTCGGCGATGCGAAGTTCATGACCGCGATCTGCGCCATTGGTCTGATCCAGGCGGCGCACGCGGCGTATTACGGCTTCTCCGCGATCCTGTGGAAAGCCCAGGGCCTCAGCGATGCGACCACCGGCCTGTTGTGGGGTGCGGGCGTCACCGCGGAGATCGTCTTCTTCTGGTTTCTCGAACCGTGGCGGCGTCGCGTGGGTCCGCTCAATCTGTTGCTGTTGTCCGGCGTCGGGTCGGTGATCCGCTGGACCGCCTTCGCCTTTTCGCCGCCGCTGTGGCTGCTGTGGCCTTTGCAGCTCCTGCACGCCCTGACCTTCACCGCCTGCTACATCGGCGGCCTGCACCTGGTGGAGGAGATCGCGCCCAAGGACTCGCTGTCGGCGGCGCAGACGCTGAGTTCGGCGTTGTCGGCCGGCGCCTTCATCGGCCTCGCGACCATTCTTTCGGGCGCGCTATACGATCGCTACGGCGCCTATGCCTATCTGGCGATGAGTGCGATGGCGCTCGCGGGCCTGCTCTGCGCGGTCAGGCTAGGGCGAGGCTGGAAACCTGCGGCGTCAGGCTGAGCGCAAACGCGGTCGCTGCGGCTTTCACCGCGCGTTCCAGGTCTTCGAGCGAAACCGAAACCTCGACGCCGTCGCGTTCGATGGCGTGTGGGACGTGCAGGAACCCCACCGGCGGCGCATCCATGCCTTCGCCCGCGCCCGTCAGCATCCGATAAAGGGTGAAGTTGCAGAGGTAGTCGCCGGCGTCGGACGATGCGACGGCCGGAAAACCTTCGTCCTGGATCGCGCGCATGATTTCCGCGACGGGCGCCGTCGAGCGTGCGACGGCGGGACCGGTCGGGTCGATCTTTTCGTTGCGCCACATCTTGCCGTCGGCATCGGCGCGGCGGCGGTCGGCGTGGTTGCGCGCGCGCATCTCGACGCGGAATTCGCGCGCCTTGCCCGAGACGCCCAGGAGCAGGGCGCCGTCGCAGCGGCTTTCACGCAGGGCTTCGTCGACGGTCTCCGCCGATCCGGACCAGCGCACCGGCGCCACCAGGGCGCGGACGCGCACGCCGCGGGGTGACCAGGACTGGTCTATCAGGCGCTGTACGACTTCCGCGGTAGGATTGACCGGCGCACCGGGGAACGGTCCGAACCCCGTGATCAAGAGCGCAGCCCGGGAAGACCCGGCTTGGTCGAGCGTATCCAAAGTGCCCCCGGCAGATGCCGCGTCCTCAAACTGTCGGCCCGCACTGGATGGGTCAAGTCTGAACGGGGTTCCCCGCGATGAATCGGTCCCCGAAATGTGAAGGTGAGGCGGCTGCGCCGCACCCGGCTCATTTATCCACAGATTTATCCCCAGAGGGCGGGCGGGGGCGGCGCGATCAGCGAACCGTTGAAACTCAAACCGGGGACGCGGTCTTTCGCCAGCAGCAGAGGGCCGTCGAGGTCGGCGACCATCGCGCCCTGTGCGCAGAGGAGCGCCGGCGCGATCGAGAGCGAAGTCGAAACCATGCATCCGATCATCAGCTTGAGGTCCCGCGCGCGCGCCGCATCGATCAGCGCCAGGGCCTCGGTCAGGCCGCCGGTCTTGTCGAGCTTCACATTGATTGCGCCGTAGCGGCGGGCGCAGGCGTCCAGTTCGGCGCGGGTGTGCAGGCTCTCGTCCGCGCAGAGCGTCACCGGACTTCTATAGTTTTCAAGCGCTTCGTCGGCGCCTGTCGGCAAAGGCTGTTCGATCAGCTCGACCCCCAGCTTTTTGAACTCGGGCGCGAGCCGGCTCAGCTCGTCGAAGCTCAGCGCCTCGTTGGCGTCGACGATCAAGCGGGCGCCGGGCGCCGCGGATCGAACCGCCTCGACCCGATCCAGATCGTTGGCCCCGCCGATCTTCACTTTCAGCAGGGGCCGATCCGCCGCCGCCCGCGCTGCGTCCGCCATGGCCTGGGGCGTATCGAGCGAGAGGGTGAAGGCGGTCGTCACGGGGTGCGGCTCGGACAGGCCCGCCAGGGTCCACGCGCGCGCGCCGGCCTGTTTCGCCTCGATGTCCCACAGGGCGCAGTCGACCGCGTTGCGCGCGGCGCCCGGCGGCAGGCGTGTCTGCAGCCGCATGCGGTCGAGTCCGGCTTCGATCTCGTCGCGGACGGCGTCGATCTGGGCCAGCACGCCTTCGACGGTCTCATCATAGCGCGGGTAGGGGACGCCCTCGCCGCGACCGCGCGCTCGGCCGTCTTCGTCCTCGATGTCGACCACCACGACGCGGGCTTCGGTCTTCGAACCGCGCGAAATCACGAACGGCCGCGCGAGCGGCCAGACCTCTTCGCGGACGGACAGCCTTCGCAAGGTCTAGTTCAGATCGCCGATGGCGGCGTCGATCAGCAGGAAGGCGCGGCCTGGGTCGGAGTTCAGCAGCGCCTGCACGCGATAGCCGTCGTGATCCTTGCGCGCGGCCTCGTCGATCAGCGCCTCGTAACGGATGGCGAAGCGGTCGGCGTGATCGCGCAGACCCTGTTCGGTGAGAATGCGGCGCGCGATGCGACGCACGGCGGCGGGCGCCACGCGACGCGCGACCAGTCGGGCGCCGTCGTAATCGCCGCGCTGGTAGGCGGCGGCGGCTTCCTCGATGCGCGTACGCGGCAGCAGCGCGTTGGGATCGACGCCGAGAGCCGCGATCTCGTCGATGATGCGGTCGGCCAGGTCGTCGAGTTCCGCATCGTCCATCCGCGCGGCCGGCGGTTCGGCCGTCTTGGGCGGCGGGGGCGTGTCGCCGCCGGCGCTTCCGCCGCGGTTGTCCATGCCGTTCAAGAGGTCCCGCCAGGTCCAGCCTTCGACCTCGCGACGCGGCGTCTGCTGGAACGCGCTCTTCACCTCGTCGTCCGCCTGGGTGGGGGTGAGACGCAGGCGCGGACGCAGCGCCGCCGGGGTGGCCGAGGCCGGCTCCGGTTGCGGTTGCGGCTCGGGGCGGCGCGCCACCGGTTGTTCGGCTTGCGGGTCAGGCGCGCGTTGCTGTGCGACCGGCTGCGCGTGAGTCGCCATTGCAACCGGCGCGGCGGGTTCGTCGGCGTAGCGCTGCTGCACGCGTTCGGCGCGGGCCTGGGCGCGCACCGACAGACGCGGCTCGAGCGCGGGCTCCGGACGCGCGGACGTCGCCGCCGCGGCGCCGTTGACCACGGTCATCAGGCGCACGGCTTCGGTCAGCATGTCGTAGTTGCGCTTCACCCGGTCCTGGAACGCGGCGTCGACGGCCAGCGTCTCGGCGGCGGCCTTCTGGGCGGCGGCTGACACCGACGCGATGCCCGCTTCCACCGCGGCGCGGATTTCGTCGACGCGGGCGCGGGCGGATTCCGGCAGACGCGAAGCGCGGCCGTCGATATCGCTAAGCGCATGGTCGAGGTCGTTCAGCGCCGCGCGCACCGCGGCGAGGTTCGATTCCAGACGCGTGGCGGATCGCTCGCCGGCCTCATCGATCATGGCGGCGGACTGGTCGACCAGCGCGTGGGCGCGCGCGGCCGCGGCGGCGAATCGCTCGTCGGCCTGGCGGTTGGCCTGGTCGAGCATGGCGACGGACTGGTCGGCGACCGCATGCGCCCGCGCAGCGGCGGCGGCGAAGCGCTCGTCGGCCTGGCGGCTCGCCTGTTCCATCAGGCTGTTGGATTGGTCGGCGACGGCGCGGGCGCGGGCGGCCACGGCGCTGAAGCGTTCGTCGGCCTGACGTCCGGCCTGGTCGAGCAAGGCGCTGGAACGCTCGATCAGGGCTTCGGTCCCCTCGGCCACCAGGCCCAGGTGCTGATCCGCGCGCTGACCCGCTTCGCTCAACATGCCGGCGGAGCGGTCGAACATCGCCTGGGCGCGCTCGGCGGCGGTCTGGATTCGGTCGTCCAGCGCGCGGCCCGCCTCGGCGGCGTTCTCGTTGAGCTGCGCGATGCGGGCCTGGGCGGCATCGACGGACTCTTCGGCGAGGCGGCGCGCGTCGTTGGCGGCGCCGGCGATGTGCGACAGGCCGCGCTCGGTCTCGCGCAGCAGAGCGTCGCGGGTGTCGGCGGCGAGCGCCTTGAACTTTTCGACGCCGGCCTGGGCGTCCTCGTGGAAGGTGTTGCGTTCGCGCTCGGCGGCGTCGGCGACGGCCTTCATCTCCTCGCCCGACTTGCGCACGAGATCGTTGAGCGCTTCGGAATTGCGTTGCGCGACGTCGGCGAGGTCGGCGGCGGCGAGCCGCGCGTGGCTGAGGGTTTCGATCAACTGCGCGCGCTGGGTCTCGACCTGGGCGGAGAAGTCTTCCTGTTCGCTGCGCAGCGCATAGGCGGCGTTGACCAGGGCGCCGCGCTGCTGCGACAGCCCCTCTTCGACCGAACGGATCTGTTCCGCCACGCCGGAGCCCGCGGTCTCGAGACGAATGGTCTGGCGCGCGAGATCGTCGGCCGCGAGACGTGCGGCGTCCTGGGCTTCGGTGGAGGCGGCGGCGAGATCGGCGGCGCGGGCGGCCAGCGCGGCTTCCGCTTCTCCGAGTTGCGTCTGGGCCAGGTCGGAGGCGTCGGCGACCATCCGCGCCTGACGGTCGACCGCTTCGAGCACGTGCGCGGACTGGGCGCCCAGTTGCGTCGCGAGCTTCTGCATTTCGTCGCGTTCGGTCCCGAGGCTTTCCCGCAGGGTCGCCGCGCTCCGGCCCGCTTCGGCGGCGGCTTCGGAGAGTTCGCGCGTCTGATCCTTCAGCGCGTCGCGCAGGTCGGCTAGTTCGCCGCGAGCGCGAATGGCGGTCGAGGTCGACTCCTCGATCTCGGCGCGCATGAGGCGGACCAGTTCGGCAGTCTCCTGGGCGGCCAGCGCAGCGGGCGCCACCATGGCTTCCGACAGATCGCGCGCGCGACGCGTTTCGGCCATCAGCTTCGCGCTCTGGCGCATCATCCGCGCCGCCGCGAAGATCAATCCGACCGGCGCCAGCGCCATGACTGCCAGCATCACGAGGTTCAGCGGGACCATCTGCAGTTCGCCCAGGCCCGCCTGATAGGCGACCCAGGATCCCACACCGCCGACCCACAGGATCGAAGCGATCAGGGCGACCAGGTAGGCGTAGCGCCCGGCTTCGGCGTCGCTGTCGCCGGATACGGTCTTGATGGCGGCGGCCTTGCCGCGGGCGCGCTTGGAACGGCTGTCGAAGGTCACGATCGGCGCCGCGATCATGGCGTCCGGAACGGGCGTCGCAGGTTCGGGTGCGGTATTGACCGGCTGGCCGGCGTCGCGCGGCTCGGCGCGCAGTTCGGCCATCGGCTCCGGACGGATCGGCGGCCGCAGGTCCGAGGCTGCGCCCGAGCCCGACGCGGACGTGGCCGAGGGGTTCGAGAAGGTCGGGACCACCGCCTCGGCCGAGGTGGTGTTCGGGATCGGCTTGTTCAGCAGCAGCGGCGCGTCGTCGTCCTCGTCCGCCGTGGCCAGGGGCGGCTCGGGATCGCGCAGGTTCAGGGTGATGCGGCCGGTCCGCGCCAGGATGCCCTCGGAACGGTAGTTGTTCGCGCGCGGGGGTTCCGGCTGGGCGAATTGATAGGGGGAGGCGCGCTCCGGCGGGGTCTCGTGGGCGAGGTCCGCGTGGGCGACGGCGTCAGCCTCGCTCTCGACCGGGTCCTCGCGTGGGGCCTCGGTCTCGGCCGCCAGGGCGTCGGTCTCCCGGTCGACGTCCTCGGTTTGCAGGTCGTGGCCGGCGGCCTCGCCGTCCTTCGGCGTGGCGACCTGGGGTTCAGGCCCGGAAAAATTCAGGGGGGAGCGGGGACGGACTCTCATGGCGCGGCTCTTTCAGGTCGCGCGGCAGCTCACGCTTTCTGCGTTTCTCGGTTTCGCGCGCTAGACGAAACCCTACCGATAAGTAAACGCCGCGGAAAGCGGAATGAGGCTATCCGCCGCCCTTTCGGCCCACGCTGGGGGCCGTCGGCGGGGGCAGGCGAACCGCCGGGGTCGCGGCGTTCCTGGCGTGGACCGGCGCGTCGGTCTGATCGCCGGTCTGATCGCTTGTCGGGACGGTGCGATGGACCTCGGGCTGGGCGGTCGCGGCCTCGTTTCCCGGGTGGGAATCGAGCGTCACCCCGAACTGGGCGAAAGCCGCCGCCGCCAGGGCCGTCACCAGCGTGTAGAGGAAGTCGAGCATGACCCTTCGCCCAGGCCCCTGAGCGGGGGCGAGGCCGGTGTTATCCTCCTTTGCAGTCCGGCCCGCAACGGCGCCCCCTTCGGAGAACGATGAACTTTAGGTCATCCAGGAAGGCGTCCGGGCGGGCGATCCGGGCGTTCACGCCATGGCGGTCCCGCTTTAGAACGGCCGCGGCTGGGGATGTGCATCGTGCTGCTCAAGGCCGAGGACAACTGTTGGCGGGTGGAACGGGCGGGGCGGTTCGCCGTCCTGATGGAGAACGCCGCCTATTTCGAGACCCTGGCCCAGGTCCTGCCCCGGGCCCAGCGTTCGATCCTTCTGCTCGGCTGGCAGTTCGACCCCCGCACCCGGCTCGACCCGGAAGGCCCGGCGCACGAGCGCGGGACCGAGATCGGCCACCTGCTGCGCCGGATCGTGCGCGACAATCCCGAGCTGAAGGTGCGGCTCTTGATCTGGCGCATGCCGCTGCCCATCGCCTGGGGCCAGGACTTCTTTCCTCAGCGGGCCTTCGACTGGTTCCGGCGGCGGCCGATCAACTTTCGCCTCGACCGGGCCCGCCCCTTCGGCGCCTGCCATCATCAGAAGGTGGTGGTGATCGACGACAGTCTCGCGCTGTGCGGCGGCGGCGATGTGTCGGTGGACCGCTGGGACGAAGCCGCCCACCGCGACGGCGATCCGCGACGCTGCACGCCGACGGGTATCTTATTTCCACCGCGGCACGAGACCATGTGCCTGCTCGATGGGCCTGCCGCCCGCGCGTTGGGAGATCTGGCGCGCGAACGCTGGTTCGAAGGCACCGGCGAGACGCTCGAGCCGCAGAGCGGAACCTTCGACCACTGGCCCAAAGACATCGCGCCCGACGCTCTGGACGTTCCCGTCGGCATCGCGCGCACCGAACCGGCCTGGCGCGGCGCGGCCGGCATCCGCGAAATCGAACAGCTGCACCTGGAGGCGATCGCGGGAGCGAACAAACTCATCTATCTCGAGAACCAGTATTTCACCTCACCGCTCATCGCAGCGGCCCTGGCCGAGCGTCTTGAAGATCCGAACGGGCCGGAGGTGGTCGTGGTCTCCACGGCCCGCGCCCCGTCGTGGTTCGATCACTTCGCCATGGACAGCGCGCGTCGCGCCATTCTCGATCGCCTGCGCAAGGCCGATCGCTTCGACCGCTTCAGCGCCTGGACGCCGCTGACGCGGCAGAAGCACGAGATCATCGTGCATGCGAAAGTCAGTATCATCGACGACCGCATCCTGCGCATCGGTTCGGCCAATCTGAACAACCGGTCCTGCGGCTTCGACACCGAGTGCGACGTGGCGATCGAGGCGGAAGGCGAGAGCGACGCGGTGTCCGATTTTATCCGCCGCCATCGCTCGCGCACGGTGGGCCATTTCCTCGGCGTCGACGGCGAGACCTTCGACTGGGCCCATGCCGCCAGCGGCTCGCTGAAGGCCGCGATCGAAGAGTTGAACTATGACGGACGCCTTGCGCCGCTGTCGCCCGGCAAGGCCTCGTGGGGTTCCAGGTTCATGGCCGAGTGGCAGGTCGGCGATCCCGCGACGCCGGCGGATTCCTGGCGGCCCTGGCGTCGTCGCCGCCTCTCACGCGTGTTGAAACAGACCGTGGCTCAGGCCGCGGAAGCGGCGGCCGCCGACGACAGTTCGAAATCGATCACCAGCGGCAAGTGATCGGACGCCATCCGCGCCAGCGGCGAATAGGGCGTCTGCACACGAGTGATCGCAACGCCCGGGCTCGAGAAACAGTGATCGATGCGCAGCACCGGAAACGCTGACGGAAAGGTCGGCAGGGTCTTGGGGATCGCAGGCGCCTTCTGCGCGTCGAACAGGCGCGTGGCGAGCCGCTGATACGGCCGCGTCAGCGAGGTCGCGTTGAAGTCGCCGACCAGGATCACCGGGTCGCTACAGTCCGCATGACCCAGCCACTCGCGCCCGACCAGGGCGGCGGCCTGCAGCCGTTGCTCGCGCGGCACCAGGCCGAGATGTGTGTTGATGACGTTGAGCTCGGCGCCCTCGAAGTCGACCGCGATCCACACCGCGCCGCGCGGCTCGAGGCGCGGCATGCCCTTCAACGTCGGCAGCGCGCCCTTGTACACGAGACGCTCGGGCCGGTTGGTCAGGATGGCGTCGCCGTAGCTTTCCTCCTCGACGCGGATCGCAGCGTTGAAGTGATAGGTCATCGCCAGTTCGCGGGCGATCTCGTGGGCCTGGTCGACGCTGCCGGTGCGGGCGCGCATCACGTCGACTTCCTGCAGGCAGACGATGTCGGGTTCGTACTCGGCGATGACCGCCGCGATGCGGCCGACGTCGAGGCGCCGGTCCACGCCGACGCACCGGTGCACGTTGTAGGTCAGGATCCGCGGCATGGCTTACCGACCCTAGAACGCGCGAGACGGCCGAAACACCCGCGAAATTCGATAAACCCTTGAATTTGACGTGATTGGGCGCTGGCTCAGATCTCGATCAGACGGTCCGGCAACTGGTTGGGGTTAGGTCCCTTGGCCGGAAAATGCTGCGCCAGGACGTGGCCGACATGGTGGATCGCATCGACGTAGCCGTCGGCGGGTTTACCCGCCTTTATCCCCCTCACCAGGAGATCGGCCGCGCCTTCCCAGGTGTCTTCGCCGGCCTTCCCGTGGATGTCCTCGTCGGCGACGATCTCGACCATCTTCTCCGCCTCCGAGGCGAAGATCAGCACGCCGGTGCGGCCTTCGCTCAGGTGCAGCGCCTTGGAAAAGAACTGCTCGAGCGCCGCGCGCCGCACGCGCTCACGCTTCAGGACCTTCGGGGTCAGGACCCGGCGAACCGGCGGCAGCAGGAAGATCAGCAACAGCACCACGAACAGCAAGGCTTGGGTCAGGGCGTAGGCGATCAGGGCGTTGGTCACCGCGCTATCGATGGCCGAGGCCTGGGCCGCCCTCCACTCCGCCCCCAGGAACGGCAGCGGCAGCTTGTCCGGCGTCAGGCCGAAGGGCACGCCGACGAACGGTAGCGCGAGGGCGAAGACGGCCGCCCAGGCAAAAGCCGCCTCGCGGTATTCGCCGACCTTCTTGGCGAGCACGCAGAAGATTTCGCCGGAGGTCTTGCTCTCCGCGTCGGTCACCGCCGCAGCGATGCGGTCGCGGTCGGCGTCGCTTAGTTTCAGCATGTCACCAACTCCCCGAAGCGCCGCCGCCCCCGAAGGAGCCTCCGCCGCCGCTGAACCCGCCGCCGCCGCCAAAGCCTCCGCCGCCGCTCGACCATCCGCCGCCGCCGGACCAGCCCCCGCCGCGGAGCCCTCCGAGCAGGAACAACGGCCAGAAGCCCAACCGGCCTACCACGACGAAGAGAATAATCAGGAAGAAGATCGCCTGGATCGGGAAGCCGTGACTATGACGCACCGGCGCCGCGTGCTGCGCCGCCTCCGCCGCGGCGACATTGGCCGCCGCCTGGGGCTGGTCGAGGGTGAGTTGGTTGATCACCGCGTTGACGCCGTCGGTCACGCCGCCGGGAAGATCGCCCGCGCGGAACTTCGGCAGCACCTTGTCCTGCACGATGACGAAGGCGAGGGTGTCGGTCAGCGTGCCTTCGAGACCGTATCCGACCTCGATGCGCACCTTGTGTTCGGTCGGCGCGACGAGAAAGATGACGCCGTTGTCCTTAGCCTTCTGGCCGACGCCGCCGCTGAACTTTCGGCCGAGCTGGTAACCGTAGTCCTCGATCGAATTGCCCTGCAACGAGGGCACGGTGATCACCACCATCTGATCGGTGGTCTTCGTCTCCAGATCCTGCAGCTTTTGCTCGAGATCGGCCTGGGTCTGCGCCGGCAGGATATGCGCGGCGTCGACGACGTGGGTGCCGTTCGGCGCAGGATAGTTCGGTTCAGCGCGCGCGGGCGCGGAGATCAGGACGAAGGCGGAGACGGCGAGCGCGACGAGCCGCGTCGCGCTCGCAAAACCAAACATTCTCACTTTGCAGCCGGCGCCGGCGCCGGAGCCGTCGGCGTCGCAGACGGCGCCGAGAAATCGACCGTCGGCATGTTCTGCGCCGTGGCGGACGCCTGGAACAGCGGAAGCGGCTTGTAACTGGACTGGAAGGTGTTGTGCCAGATCAGCGTGGGGAAGGTCACCAGCGAGGTGTTGTAGGTGTTGGCCGCCGCATTGTAGTCGCGGATTGCGTAGGTGATGCGGTTCTCGGTCATTTCCAGGCTGTTTTGCAGCGCAAGGAAGTTCTGGTTCGACTTCAGGTCCGGATACCGCTCCGACACGACCATCAGGCGGTTCAGCGAGTCGCCGAGCGAGCCCTGGGCCTGCTGGAACTGCTGGAACTTGGCTGGGTCGTTCAAGGTGTTGGCGTCGACGTGGATCTGGCCGACGCTGGCGCGCGCCTGGGTCACTTCCACCAGCACGGATTTTTCCTGGGCGGCGTAGCCCTTCACCGTGTTGACCAGCGCCGGGATCAGGTCGCTGCGGCGCTGATAGTCGGCCTGCACGTTGGCCCACTGGGTCTGGGCCGCGTTCTTCTGGGTCGGCAAGGCGTTGTAGCCGCAGCCGGCGAGCGACAGCGGCACGAGAAGGACCGCGGCGAGGGCTGCGATGCGCTTGGCGAAGGTCATGGTCTCCTGCCCCTTGTTCGACCGGGTACCGGAACGACGCCGGTTACGGTCCAGGTGGATGTCGGACGCTATATAGGACGCTTGCGACGGGACGGCCAAGGCGCGGCCATTACATCGCGTTCACCTCGGCCACGCTCTTCACCGGATTGCCCAGCGCCTTTTCCCAGCGGGCCACGACCGCGGCGGCCACGGAATTCCCCATGATATTCGTGGCGGTGCGGCCCATGTCCATGATGTGGTCGACACCCAGGATCAGAGCCAGGCCCGCCATCGGCAGGTCGAAATAGGCGAGGGTGGCCAGAATCACGACGATGGCCGCCGCCGGCACGCCGGCCAGGCCCTTGGATGTCACCATGAGCAACAGAAGCATGGTGATCTGCCGTTCAAGGGTCATGTGAACGCCATAGGCCTGGCAGATGAACAGGATCGCAAAGGTCGCATAGACCATCGAGCCCATCAGATTGAACGAATAGCCGAGCGGCAACACGAAGCTCGCGATTCGCGGCGCCACGCCGAAGCGTTCGAGCTCCTCCAGCGTCTTCGGATAGGCCGCCTCCGAACTTCGCGTGGAGAAGCCGAGCAGGATCGGTTCGCGCACTGCCCACACGACCCCGAGTGCGCGGCCGCCGATGAACAGCGACGCGGCGAGCACGGTGACGATCCACAGGATCAGCAGCGCCAGATAGAAGCCGCCGATGTACTGTGCGTAGGTAAACAGGATCGTGACCCCGTGTTCGGCCACCGTCGAGGCCAACGCCGCGAAGATCGCCAGCGGCGCGGTCATCATCACGAAGTTGGTGACCTTGAGCATGATCTGAACGACCTGCTCGATCAGTTCCATGACGACCGGCACACGCTTGCCAAGTGTGGCCGCGGCGGTGCCGACAAGAAGCGAGAAGACGACGATCTGCAGAATCTCGTTCCTGGCCATCGCGTCGACGATCGAGGACGGGATGGTGTGATCGATGAAGCCCTTCGGCGTGAAGTCGGCGGCGCTGACGCCCTCCGGCTTGGCGTTTAACGTTGGGATCGGCAGGTGCAGGCCGGCCCCCGGCTGCAGCCAGGTCACGATCACGGCGCCGAGCGTCAGCGACACCAGAGACGCGATGATGAACCACAGGATGGCCCGCCCGCCGACGCGACCGACGGTGGCCGCGTCCTCCATCTTCGCGATGCCCGCGACCAGGGTGGAGAATACGAGCGGCGCGATAATCATCCGGATCAGACGCAGGAACGCGTAGGTGATCAGTCCGAAATCGTCCGCCGCCAGCTTGGCCGCGGCGGGCTCGAGATAGGCGTTGCAAGCCCACCCGACCGCAACGCCCAAGAGCATTCCAAGAATGACGAAGAGGGTGAACGTCCGATTCATTTTTCGCGCCGACCCCGTGTGCACAAGGAGTCTAGCGGGGGTCGCGGGCCGCCTGCAAGGCGGCGGGCTGTAAACCTATGATAAGTCGGCAATACACCTAATGATAACGGAATTGTGTGAGATTTGACAGGAGTGGGGAGCATCGATGCTCAAGGTTCTGTCCTGCGTCCTGGTGGATCACGACTGGCGTCTCGTGCTGGTCGCCGCGGCCGTATGCGCCATCGCCGCCGGCACCGCCTTTCGCCTCTACGCGCTCGCCGCGCGTAGTCAGGGCGGGTTAAAGCTGGCCTGGGTCGGGTTCGGCGGGATCGCGGCGGGTTGCGGGATCTGGGCGACGCATTTCATCGCCATGCTCGCCTACCAGCCGCATCTCGCCACCGGCTACGAGCCCGGCGGCACCATCGCATCGCTGGTGTTGGCGATCGCGGCCACAAGCGTCGGCTTCGGCGTCGCCGCTTCACGTCAGCGCCTGATCAACCTCGCCATCGGCGGGGCGCTCTTGGGTCTCGGCATATCGGCCATGCACTACGTCGGCATGGCGGCCTTCCGCACCCAGGGCGCGCTGCTCTGGGACCCCGTCTACACGACCGCGTCCGTCATCGTCGGCGTGCTGATGGCCGCCGCCGCGGTCGCCGCCGCAGGTCACGCGGCGCGCGTGCGCGACCAAGTCATCGGCGCGGGCCTGTTCACCCTGGCTATCTGCGGCATGCACTTTACCAGCATGAGCGCGGTGACCATCCTGCCCGATCCGACGATCGCCGTACCGGACCAGGTGATCAACCGCGGCGTCATGGCGGCGGCAGTCGCCGCGCTGGTGGCGGTGATTGCGCTGACGGCCATCGCCACGGTCGCGATCGAAAGCTATCTGCGCCGCGTCTCGACCGACCGCCTGCGTATCGCGATCGACGTCATCCCCTATCCCCTCGCCGTGTTCGACGCCGAAGACCGTCTGCAGCTGTGGAACGCGCGCTACGCCGAATTGAACGGCGACATCGCCGCGCACATGGCGCCGGGTTGCACCTTCGAGACCCTGCTGCGCGCCGGCCTTGCCTGCGGTCACTATGCCGACGTGACGGGGCGGGAAAGCGACTGGCTGGAGGACCGGCTGGCGCGACGCCGCGCGGCGCCGTCCACCTGCGAGCAGGAGATTACCGGCGGCCGCTGGATCCGCATCGACGAGCGGCGCATGTCCGATGGCGGCGTGGTCTCGGTCTGCGTCGATTTCACCGATATGAAGCGCGGCGCCGAGGCGCTGGAAAAGACGCGCGACGACGCCGAAGCGGCCAACCGCGCCAAGAGCGAATTCCTCGCCAACATGAGTCACGAAATCCGCACGCCGCTGAACGGCGTCATGGGCGTGGCCGACGTGCTGGCCCGCACCGAGATGAGCCCGGCGCAGCAGGACATGGTCCAGACCCTGCAGTCCTCCGCGGTGACGCTCGAGCGCCTGCTCACCGACGTGATCGATCTGGCAAGGGTGGAATCCGGCCGCCTGGAGATCCGGCCCGAGCCGTTCGACCTGGCCCAGGCCGCGCAAGCGGTGGTCACGCTCTACCAGGCTTGCGCCGACGAAAAGGGCGTCTCGCTGATCCTGGATGCGGCGCCGCAGGCCGACACGACCGTGATGGGCGACGCCGAGCGTCTGAAACAGATCCTCGCCAACCTGGTCTCCAACGCCATCAAATTCACCGAACACGGGCAGGTCTGCCTGACCCTTGCGCCCGACGGCGAAGACCGCTGGCGCTGCGTCGTCTCCGACACCGGCATCGGCTTCGCGCCGGAGGTGAAGGCGCGCATTTTCGGCCGCTTCGAACAGGCGGACGGGTCGGTCACGCGCCGCTACGGCGGCAGCGGCCTGGGCCTCGCGATCAGTCGCCAGCTGGCCGAGTTGATGGGCGCCGACCTCGACTGCGACAGCACGCCGGGCGAAGGCTCGGTGTTCCGGCTTTCGATCGCTTTGCCGGCCTGCGCCCCGTCGGAGGCGGAAGACGAAATCCTGCCGGTGGCGCACGCGTCCGGATCGGTTCGCGTTCTGCTCGCCGATGACCACCCGACCAACCGCAAGGTCGTGGCCCTGATGCTGGGCCAGATCGACGTGGAGCTTACCCAGGTCGAGAACGGCGAAGAGGCTGTAGCCGCTTTCCGCGACGGCGAGTTCGACGTGGTTCTGATGGACATGCAGATGCCGGTGATGGACGGGCTCAGCGCCACCCGCGCCATCCGCGCCCATGAGCTGGCGTGCGGCCTGGTTCCCACGCCGGTGGTCATGCTGACCGCCAACGCCCTGCCCGAGCACATGGAGGCGAGCCGCGTGGCCGGCGCCGACCATCATCTGACCAAGCCGATCGGCGCGGCCGCACTGCTGACGGCCATCGCCGACGCCGCTGCGACCGCCGAGCGCCGTAAGGCCGCCTGACGCATTATGGCGTCCGCGCGTCTTCGCGCGTTATCCTTGCAGCGATGATTCCGTTCGATGTGGATGTGACGGTGGTGGGCGCGGGCGCGGTGGGTCTGGCCTGCGGCTATGCGCTTGCCCGGCGCGGGCGCTCGGTGGTGGTGCTCGAGAAGGAGGGCCTGATCGGCCAGGGAATCTCCTCGCGCAATTCCGAGGTGATCCACGCCGGGCTCTACTATCCCACCGGTTCCCTGAAGGCGCGGCTCTGCGTCGAGGGCCGGCGGTCGCTCTATGGGTTTCTGGAGGCCCACAAGGTTCCGCATGAGAAGTGCGGCAAGCTGGTGGTCGCGCCGCACGCGGACGACGTCGAGAAGATCGAGGCCATCGCGCGCCAGGCGGGGATCAATGGCGTCGAGAACGTCTCGCTGATCACCGCGGACCAGGCGCGCGCGCGCGAACCGGAAATCCGCTGCGAGATGGCGCTGCTGTCGCAGGAGACCGGCATCTTCGAGGCGCACGGTTACATGCTGGCGCTGGAAGGTGAGATCGAGGACGCCGGCGGCGCCATCGCCCGCGCAGCGCCGTTCCAAGGCGCGATGCCGCTGGACGGCGGCGGTTTCGAGGTGCGCGCCGGCGGGGCTGAGCCCTCGACCTTGCGCACCCGCGAACTGGTGATCTCGGCAGGCCTCGGCGCGCAGGCCTGCGCCGAAGCGATCGAGGGTTTCCCCAGGGCGCTTATCCCGCGCCTGCACTACGGCAAGGGCAGCTATTTCGCCCTGGCCGGCAAGCCGCCGTTCAGCATGCTGGTCTATCCGCCGCCGATCCACGGCGCGCTCGGCCTGCACTACAAGCGCGACCTCGGCAGCCGCGCCCATTTCGGCCCCGACCTGGAGTGGGTCGAGCAGCCGAACTACGACGTCGACCCGTCGCGCGCGGGCTATTTCTACGACCGCGTACGCAGCTTCTGGCCGTCGCTTCCGGACGGTGCCCTCAGCCCCGACTTCGCCGGCATCCGCCCCAAGCTCCACGGCCCCGACGAACCGCAACCCGACTTCGACATCTGCGACGCGAAAGCGCACGGCCTCGAAGGGTTGATCGCCCTGTTCGGCATCGAGAGCCCGGGCCTGACGTCGTCACTCGCCATTGGTGAAGAGGTGGCGAAACGACTGTCCGCCTAGCCACCGATCATTTGTGCGCGGCGGATTTTGCAGGCGGCGTATCGTCGGCCTGCGTGTCCGTCGACAGGCCGGGCGTTACCTTCACGGGTGTTCTTTGCGCGGGCACGAGGTCCTTGTTCCAAGGGTTCATGCCGACGCAATAGCCGGAGAGATCTCCGCACGCGCGCATTTCGCCGGTGTCGCTGTCGACGACCACGATGATCGCCTGATCGTTGGAGGTCATTGGGGCGCCGTTCGCCTGCTGCGCGTCGTTCAGGCGCGCCCACGCGCTTGCGGGCGAATAGACGCCGACGCCTTCGTAGCGCCCCTTCTGGTGCTGCAGGCCGCCGAATTCGAAACTGCCGTCCGCCTTCTTTTTGCAGCCGCTTAGGGCTGCGGCCGCTACTAAGACGGCGCAGACCGCGATTGAGGTTCTCATGACCACCGCTCCCCGCCCCCGGCCAGCGTTACCGTACCCTAGACCGACAGTTGCAAACGTCAATTGGATGTCGTGCCGGGCGAATAACGCTGCTCATCGCGCGTGAGCGGAGACCGAAGTTCTGTCGCAAGCGGAGCGGACCTTTGACGCAGAGGCCGCAGAGAAGCGCGGAGGACGCGGAGGTCTCGTGCGACGTCGCGCGGCCGCGTCAGATTTCTCGCGACTCTCTGCGCGCTCCGCGCTTCTCTGCGTCCTAGCTTTCAATTGGCGCCGACGCGAACCTCTGGCGCGGCTGTCAAAGCCATTGGCAATGCCGGCCAAATCCCGCACCCCCGCGAGAGCAGGAACCAAGAACTCCCGGCGCCACCGCGAAAAAGATCAGGCCCGCAAGATCTGCGCTATCGTCTGCGAGGTGAAAAACGCCTTCGGCGAAAGTCGGCCATCCCTTGTGTCGACCCCGGAATTGATCGGGTTTCGCTCGCGGGCCTGATCAATTCCCGCGAATCCGCTTACGCTTCAACCGGAAACCCGCCGATTCGGAGTCCCCATGGCCTCGCTGGAGGTCCCCAATAAGTATCTGGCCCTGGCGCCGATCATCGTGACCTCGCCAACGGCGCGGTGCGGGACGACGCTGGTTCAACGGCTGCTGACCGCGTCGGACAATGGCTTCGTCTTCGGCGAAGAACTCGGCAACCAGGTCCGCGTGCTGACCAACTGGTTCGTCGGCGAGATGCAGAGGATGGAGCGCACCGGCGCCCAGGTCGACGAGGAGTTCAGGCAGGCGCTGGAAGGGCGGCCGTCGGACTGGCGCCCGGGCCTGTTGCCGCCGTCGCAGGTGATGATGAAGGCGTGGGTGGAAACCTACTACCAGCTGCCTTCGGTGCTCGCCTCGTATGCGGAGTCGGTCGGGCGTCCGCGCTGGGGTTTTAAATATCCCGCCTTCACCCGCGACGCGATCAAGGCCTTGCTGTCGCTGATGCCGCAGGCGCGCGTGGTCTATGTCTTCCGCAATCTCCACGACGTACTGAAGTCGGCCAAGGCGCGGCGCTTCGTGAACACGCCGCAGGAGACGGTCGAGTTTTGCGCTCAGTGGGCCGACAATATGAACGAGATCGCGCCGCTGGTCGGCGACGATCGCATCCTCTTCCTGAAGTACGAGGACTTCGTCGCCGGGCGCGAAGCTCACGTCCAATTTCTCGAACAGCGCCTCGGCGTGACCGGCATGGACGCCTCGGTGTTCGACGCCAAGGTCAATACCTTCAAGGGCGAGGAGGAGGCCGGCTTTTCGCCGAGCGGCTATATCGCGCCGGCGCCGCTCACCGACGAGGATCGCGCGACCATTTCCGTCACCGCGGGGCCCGTGCTCGATCGCCTCTACGATGCCGCGTGAGCGAGCCTAAGATGAGCGAGCCCGATCTTCCGTTCATCGCCTATGTCGTACCCGGTCGCGAGATGACGGTGCGCCCGGCGCCGTTCGAACGCGACTGGATGGGCGCGACCGACCAACGCTTCGCCTACCGTTGCCTGCCGCTGAACATCGCCAACGCGCACGGTTGGGAGATTTTGACGCCCTCGGGCTTCACCGCGGGCTGGACCGGCGGCGATGGACTCGACGCGATTTTGATCGCCGGCGACGGCGGAAGCGAGGCGCCGGCGGTTTCGGTGTTCGGCAAGGGCGGCCTGACCTTCCACGTGAACTTTCTGTTCCGCACGCCGCCCGGTTACGACCTCTTCGTCACCGGACCGATCAACCGGCCCAAGGACGGCATCGCGCCGTTGTCGGGAATCGTGGAAACCGACTGGGCGCCCTTCACCTTCACCATGAACTGGATGTTCACGCGGCCCAACATGCTGCTGCGCTTCGAGGAGGGCGAACCGTTCTGTCACGTCTTCCCGGTGCGCCGCGGCGAGATGGAGGCGATGCAGACGGAGATGCGTGACCTCGATAGCAACCCCGAGCTCGAGGCCCAGTACGAAACCTGGTCGAACAACCGCAACACCTTCAACCAAGACCTGAAGAAGCCGGGCTCCAAGGCCCAGGCAATGAAGTGGCAGAAACATTACTACCGCGGCCAGGACGCGGAAGGTCATGCGGCCCCCGTGGAAGACCACCGCACCAAGGTGCGGGTGATGCCGTTCGACCGGAAAGACTGAGCGGCGCTCGCGCGTTCAGGTCCCCACAAAATTCTCAAAGGCGTAGAAGCATTTCGGTAGCGCCGACGGGATTTGCGCCGTGCCGCCGCAGCTGTCCCGACCTCGGGCTCAGATTTCTGTTGGCGGTTCGCGCAACCCCCGGAACACGTCTGGGGGCGACATGCTTATTGGCGTGTCAAAGAGCACCGTTTCCGAACGGGCGTCTCAATCCGGCAAGCCGGAGGCTTTGTCTGAACGCCACAAAAAACGAAAGGCGGCAGGCGTGTCCATGCCAGTGATCCGCAACGAGGTCGAAATGATGTTGATGCAGGTCGACCAGCAGATTGCAAGGCCGAGCGCGAGATGGCCCGCGGCGCCTATCGCGGCAAAGTCAACACCGCAGGCGAGCTGGGCTTCCTGTCACGGCAGAAGGCGATGATCGTGGAGCGTCTGGCGGAGATCGACTCCCGGCCCCAGGCGACCGAAACCCTTCTCCAGTGGATCAAGGAGGAGGTGTTCAATCTCAAACTTCGTCTTGAGCAGTGGGCGGGCGAATGAACGGGTCGCCGCGATATCGCTCGGATGGGCGCCAGGAAACAATTACCGCCAGCCGACTGTTTCTGCGCGAGGGACTCGAATCGACCCGCCGATGCATACGCGGTGCGCATGGGCGACGCTGACCCGCTGGTTGAGCCATGAAATCTCCGACGACACATCCCTCAGCTGCGCCGCTCGCCGCGCCGATCAAGATCAGCGGCTCGTCATGGTGGATCCTGACCATCGAGGGCCTGATCTTGATTGCGCTTGGGCTCGCGGCTGGCGTGGCGCCGTTCGTCGCCTCTCTGACGGTCACGGTGCTGGTCGGCTGGCTTTACATGATTGTCGGTGTTGTCCGTGCCGCCTCCAGCATCACCCACCGTAACCCCGGTTTCGGGTGGTCGCTCTTCGGGGGTTGCCTGGCGCTGATCGTCGGAGGTTTTCTGCTCTGGCGCCCTCTGACCGGCGCGGTTTCGTTGATGATTCTGCTCGGCGCCTACTTCGCCGTGGACGGCCTGCTGTCATTCTTCCTGGCGGCCACGACACGCCGGCATACCGGGCGCGCGGCGATGTCGGTCGTAACGGGCGTTGTCGATCTGGCGCTTGCGGTCGTCGTCTTCCTGGGTCTCGTGCACGGCGCGATCTGGCTGCTTGGACTTGTGGTGGCGGTGAACCTCGTCTTTGCCGGCGCAACGCTTGTCACGATGAGCATCGCTTGGCGCGCCACGCACCGAAACGCGTCATCGCGTTGAGACTCCCAGGCTAACGGAGCCGCCAAACATTCCATGGCCGCGCCATGCGCTGTTGCTTAGCCGACTTTGACTTTGCCTCCGGGCAGGAACGTATATTCCGGGAGAACCAGGTTCTTGGGCGCGGGTCCGCGTCTGATCCGACCGGCCGTGTCGTAGACGGAGCCGTGACACGGACAGAACCAGCCATGATAGGGCCCCGCTGCAAACGTCGGCACGCAGCCTAGATGCGTGCAGACATCGATCAGGATGAGCCATTGCGCCATCCCGGGCTTGTGACGCTCCGCATCCGTCGCGGGGTCACGCATGGGAGCGTGGTCGTCAGCCACGGCGCTCGCGATTTCTGCGGGCGTGCGGTGGCGGATCGACAGCGGTTTTCCGCGCCATTTCACCACGAGCTGCTGCCCGAGCGCGACCTTTGTGTAATCCACTTCGATCGATGAGAGGGCCAGCGTATCGGCGGCCGGGTTCATCTGGTCGATCAAAGGCCACATGGCGATCGCTCCGCCTCCGACGGCGGCAGTGATCGTTGCTATATGTATGAAATCCCGGCGTGTGGGAGTTGCTTCCGTCATGTGGGCGGCACATCGATCGCCCCCGCACGACCATAACCGTGCAAGCGGCTCAAAGTTGCTCGCGTAGCGCGATGCTCGTTGAAACCGACTGGGGGCCCTTCACCTTCACCATGAACTGGATGTTCACGCGGCCCAACATGCTGCTGCGCTTCGAAGAGGCGAGCCGTTCTGTCACGTCTTCCCGGTGCGCCGCGGCGAGATGGAGGCGATGCAGACGGAGATGCGTGACCTCGATAGCAACCCCGAGCTCGAGGCCCAGTACGAAACCTGGTCGAACAACCGCAACACCTTCAACGCCGACCTGAAAGAGCCGCGATCCGAAGCCCAGGCGCTGAAGTGGCAGAAACACTACTATCGCGGCCAGGACGCAACGGGGCAGCCGGCCGTGGTGGAAGATCATCGAACCAAGGTCCGCGTCCAGCACTTCGAACGCAGGAACTGAGCGTCGGCGCTCGCAAGACGTTCGAAGACTCAGCCAGTAATTCAGGTTGCGGGACGCGATCGCGGCGACCTGCCGGCATTGATCCGGCCGCGATCTGATTTGCCGTTATTCCCCCAGTCTTTCCGGGGGTGCTTGACGTATTCTTTTGGCGGCGGTGTACTCGCCCGACGGGATTTGGGGAGAGCGGGGCCTCGGCCGCAGCCGCCGCAAGCGCGGCGCATCACAGCAAGGCCGACCTTCCAGATTGAATCGCCTGCGAGTTTTGTCGACCCGATGCGTTCAGCGCCAGCCTTTGGGAGAGTTTGTGTTGAGACATCCTATCTCTGATCGGGTCTTTGCAGGCGTCGCCGCGCTTCTGGCGATGACGCTCGTCGCCGAGCCCGCCTCGGCGCATCGCACGTGGCCTGTCATCGGCGGCGCGGGCGATGCGACCACCACCGTGTCCTGTCCCGCTGGCGAACAGATCGTCGGCTTCGAGGGTCGCACCGGCCTCTGGATCGATCAGGTCCGTTTGATGTGCGCCAGACAGGTCGACGCCTCGACCATGGGCGAACCGCATCCGATCGGCGATGCGATGGGCGGTTTCGGCGGCGCCTCCAGGCGAGAGGTCTGCGGTCGCAAGTTCATGATCCACAGCATCGGCATGATCTACACCAAGAACCAGAAACAAGTCGTGGCGATCCACGTCAGCTGCGCCTCCATCGCCGGAGACACGGCTTCCTACGTCGGGTTCGGCGGCTCGTACACCGCCATAGAAGATCCGTGCGCCGCGACCGCCACCTGCGGGCCCGACACCGATAAGGTGCACGAGATCTGTCCCAACGAACGCTTCACCGGCGTCACCGCGCGCGTCGGCAAGGACGTCAATGCGCTCGGCTTCATCTGCGACCCCGTGCCGTTCAACGGCGCGCCGCACCATCGTTGATCAAGGAAATCCGACCCATGCGCAAATCGATCGCCTCGTTCGTCGCCCTCGCGGCCGCCGCGCTGTCGTCCACGCCCGCCTTCGCCCTGCATGAATTCCCGACCGTCGGCGATCGCGGCGACGCGGGCGCGCACGCCGAATGTCCCGAGGGCAAACAGCTCGTCGGCTTTTCCGGCCGTACCGGGACCTGGATCGACTCGGTCCAGATGGTCTGCGCGGCGCCCGGGGCGCAGCCGGTCGCGACCGGCGCACGCTACGGGGGCGCCGGCGGCCAGGCGGTGGACAGCTTCTGCCGCAGGGGCTGGCAGATGAACGCCATCTTCCTGAACATGACCACGCACAACGCCCGGGTCGCGTCGATCAGCTACACCTGCAAGTCGGTCCAGACCGGCGAGACCCAGCCCTTCACCTTCGGCAACGGCTCTTATGTGGCGCGCTGCCCGGGCTTCGGCGTCGGCAACTGCGCCACCACCGACAACACCTATCAACCCTGCGCCGCCGACGAAGTACCCATTGGCTTCAACGCCCGCTACGGCAAGGACGTGAACGCCTTCGGCCTCATCTGCGGCCGCGTGAAGGGCGCGCGGTAAGATAAGAGAGAGAAGTGCACGAACCACACGACGCGAACGCGTCAAGTCCGAGTATTGCGTCGTGAAAATGGCGCCGGCGCGCCAAGGCGCGCGTCCAATCAGCCAGTCGCTCGCTCACGCATGTTCGTGTGGTTCGTGTGGTCCGTGGACAATCTTTCTTCTTTTTCTCACGACCCCAAATGCTTGTCGAACCACCCAACGATCCTGTCCGCCAGGTCGTGGACGTGTTCGGGTTTGCGGATGCCGTGGCCTTCGCCGGGGTAGATGACGAGGCTCGTCTCCACGCCCATCGCCTTCAGGCCGTGCCAGTATTCGAGCGACTGCGGCGCGGGGCATTCGACGTCGCGTTCGCCGACGTAGATGAAGGTCGGAGTGTGGGCGTTCTTTATGTACATGATCGGCGACAGCTTCAGATAGATCGCCGGATCGTCGTAGGCCGAGGCGCCGAAGAACGGGATCATCCACTCGTCGATGCCGTTCTCGCCGTAATAGCTGATCCAGTCGGAAATGCCGGCGCCGGCGACCGCGGCGTGGAAGCGCTGCGACTGGGTCACCGTCCACATGGTCATCAGGCCGCCGTAGCTGTGGCCGTAGACGCCCAGGCGCTTGTCGTCGACCGGCGCGATCTTCTCCACCGCATCGACGCCCGCGAGGATGTCGCGCAGGTCGCCGCCGCCGAAGTCGCGGATGTTGGCGCGGGTGAAGGCCTCGCCCTGGCCGTAGCTGCCGCGCGGGTTCGGCTGGAACACATAGTAGCCGTGCGAGACGAGATCGTTCACCGTGCCGTGTGAGATGTAGTTGGGCGTCACCGCCGAGCTGGGCCCGCCGTGGATCAGCACGATCATCGGATAGGTCTTGCCGGGCGTGATGTTGCGCGGCGCGATCAGCCAGCCCTGCACGTCGAAACCTTCGCTCTTCCAGGTCACGCTGCGCGCATTGACGAAGGCGGGGGCGGAATCGTTGTCGTGAGTGATCGGCTTGAGGTCGCCGACCGGCCCCGCCAGCAGGATCGGCGCGTGCTCGAAGTCCTGCGCCTCGGTCGCGGCGAACTTGCCCGATGCGTCGAAGGCGAAGCGGCCATTAAAGGTGCTGGATCCGAACGAGGCCGGCGCTTTCCAGAGCACCTTTTTCGCGCCCTTGGCCGGATCGAGGCTGACCAGTTGCGTCTGGTCACCCGCAAGCACCGTCGCATAGGCGCCGCCGGCGGTCATCGACAGCGACGTGAAGGTGCCCTTGAAGCCGGGCGTTACGTCGACCGGGTCGCCGCCGCCGATCGGAACCGACCACAGGTCGCCGCCCACCGGGCCGAAGTCGCTCATCAGGCCGCCAATATAGATTACCGATTTTCCGTCCGCGGTGACGCGCGGGTAGTTGGCTTGCGTCTTGGGCGACGCGATCACCCGCGCCGCGCCCGACGCCGCGTCGAAGGCTTCGATCTTGGCGACCCACCAGTTGTTGTCGCCGTTGCCCTTGGCCGCCGTGCCGATGAAGCCGCGACCGTCCGGCGTCCAGCCGTACTCGTAGACGAAGGTGTCGGCGGGCGAGGCGAAGCGCATGTCGCCGCCGGCGGCGGGCACGAGCGCGATGCGCTGTTCGTCGTTGGTCTCGCCGATCTCGCCGGTCAACGGGATGCCCGCTTGCGTGGCGCCGGTCAGCTTGCGCGCGCCAACGGTGGCGAGGAAGGCGATTTGATTGCCGTCGGGCGACCAACGCGGCTGATCGCCGATGCCGCCGAAGCTCGCCGCCGTGCGCGGCCCGCTTTTCGAATCCCGGCCGGCTTCGACGACCAACAACTGCGCCTGGAACTGGCTCTGGTCCACCGCCATGAAGGCCAGCGCATCGCCATTGGGCGACCAGGCCGGCGAGGAATAGTTGCAGCTCGCGCACGGATCATAGGTCGCCAGAATCTTCCCGTCGCGAGTCGAGCGCACCACGATGGAGTTGTGCGGACGGTGCTGTTCCAGGCCGGTCTCTGTCACTTCGACGGCGGCCAGGCGGTCGCCGGCGGGGGAGAGCGCGAGTTCGTGATACTGGCGGATGGCGGGCGCCGACGGCGTGGACGAAGGCGCGGCCAAAGGTGCGTCGGTGGCGGCCACAGCGGCCGCCGCGAGCAAGGCGATCATGAAAACTCCCCGGACTGACTTTTCGTATACGCGAGAGTTACGCGACCTTGGAGTTTGGGGCCAGAGGCGGCCGGACCGGCGCATCCGAACGATTTCAGCACAGGGTGAAATCGCGCCTCAGCGCTCGCCGAGCACCAGCCCCACCGCCAGGTCGGCGACCTCGTCGGGGCTGAAGGGACCGGCCGGGTCGAACCAAGTGTGGGTCCAGTTGATCATGCCGAAGTAGAGCATGGTCAGGGGCCGTTTCGCGCGGGCGTTGGCGAGGTCGGGACGCAGCGACGCGATCAGCGCCTCGACGTCTTCGATCAGGCGGCGCTGGCGGCGCACGATCACCTCGCGGCGGGCCGGCGGCAGCTGGTCGAGCTCGTTGAGCAGCACCTTGTGCCGATCCTGCGCCCCGACGTAGAGCCCCATGAAACGGTGGGTCAGGTCGCGGAGCTTGCGTTCCGCCGGCGCGCTCGAGCCGGCCACGGTCTCCACCGCCCCGGTCAGGCCCAAGAGGTGACTCTCCATCACCTCGAACAGGATGTCCTCCTTCGACGGGTAATAGTGATAGATCAGCGACTTGGAGAGCTCGCACGCCTCGGCGAGATCGGCGACCGAGGCCGACGCATAACCGCGTTTGGCGAACAGCCCCGCTGCCGTGGCCACGATCGCCTCGCGCCTTTGCTCGTAGTCGGCCGCCTGTTTGCGGGCCATGGCCTTGTCCAGAATCGTTGAGCGTCTCCGAAGACTAGCTTGCCAATTAATCGACCAAGCGGTCTATTAATTCGCCCTCCTTCCGGGCCGGAGACTCCCCCGATGGCTTCCGCCGTGCCTGCCGACGCCAAAAATAACAATGGGCGCGTGACCTCCAACAGCCCCGATCCCGACTTCGACTGGCGGCGGGTTGCGTGGTGCGTGCAGCTGTCGCGGGCGATGGATGCGCTGGAGGAAGGCACGCTCGTGCCCGAGCGGAAGATTCTCTACCAGTTCTCCGCCCGCGGCCACGACATGGCCCAGGTTCTGCTCGGCTCCAAGCTGACGGACAAGAACGACGCGGCGTGCGGCTACTATCGTTCGCGCCCGATGCTGTTGGCGCTGGGCGTCGATCCGGCGGACGCGATCGGCTCGAACATGATGAAGGCCGGCGGCTATTCCGACGGTCGCGACATCGGCGTGGTGTTCAACTATCCCAATCCGTCCGGCGCTTCGGCGCTGCCGATGTGCGGCGGGGTGGGGGCGCAATACACGCCGACCGCGGGCTGGGCTCAGGCGGCGGAATATCGCCGCGACGTCTTGAAGGACCCCGCGTGGCGCGACGCCATCGGCGTGGTGCTGGGCGGCGACGCGTCGGTGGCGACCAACGGTTTCTGGTCGGCGCTGACCATGGCGACGACCCTGAAGCTGCCGATGCTGTTCTACATTGAGGACAACGGCTTCGGCATCTCGGTGCCGTCGACCTTGCAGACGCCGGGCGCGGACATCGCCGCCAATCTGAAGAGCTTCAAGAACCTCGAGGTGCTGTCCGGCGATGGGACCGAACCGCACGAGGCGGCGCGCCTGATCAAACAGGCGCTGGCGCACGTGCGCGGCCGCAGGGGCCCGGCGCTGCTGCGCCTTACCGTACCGCGTTTGCAGGGCCATTCGGCGCAAGACACCCAGACCTACAAATCCGCCGACCTCGTGGCGTCGGAATGGGCGCGCGATCCGCTGCCGAAACTGCGCGACTATCTGGTGCCGGCATTGATGGACGAGGCGGAATGGGACGCGATCGCCGCCGACGCCAAGGCGGTGCTCGACGAAGCGCTCGCCCGCGCGGAAACGCGGGACCTTCCCGATCCCTCGACCGTCACCGACGGCGTCTTCGACGAAGGCGCGATCCAGGGGCAGGGCGGTCTGTGGGCCGAAGGCTATCGTCCGCCCGCCGCCGTGCGTGAACCGGTGACCAGCGGCCAGCGCATCAACATGGTCACCGCCATCCGCCGCACGCTCGAGCACGAACTCGAGATCAACCCCAAGGTCGTCCTCTTCGGTGAAGACATCGGACCGAAGGGCGGCGTGCACGCGGTGACGCTCGGCCTGCAGGAGAAGTTCGGCGTCGAGCGCGTCTTCGACACCTCGCTCTCGGAGGAAGGCATCGTCGGTCGCGCCGTCGGCATGGCGCTGGCGGGCCTGATGCCGGTGCCGGAGATCCAGTTCCGCAAGTACGCCGATCCCGCGACGGAACAGATCAACGACTGCGGCACCATGCGCTGGCGCACCAACAACCGCTTTGCCGCGCCGATGGTGATGCGCATACCGGTCGGCTACTTCAAATGCGGCGATCCCTGGCACAGCCAGACCGACGAGGTGCGCTTCGTCCACGCGCCGGGCTGGAAGGTCGCCTGTCCCTCCAACACCGCCGACGCAGTGGGCCTGCTTCGCGCCGGCCTGCGCGGCAACGACCCGGTGGTGTTCCTTGAACCGCGCGCCATGCTTGACGCGGCCTGGGCGCGCAGGCCCTATCCGGGCGACGACTATGTGCTCGAGTATGGGCGGGGGCTCATCACGCGGCCGGGCGATCAGGTGACCATCGTGACCTGGGGCGCCATGGTGGAACGCTGTGAGGCCGCCGCCGAAGCCTCGGGCAAGTCGGTGGAGGTGATTGACCTGCGCACCCTGATGCCCTGGGATCGTGAGCTGGTGCTCGACTCGGTCGCCAAGACGCGCCGCTGTCTGGTCGTGCACGAGGACCTGCGCACCGGCGGCATGGGCGCCGAGATCGCCGCCGTGATCGCCGACGAAGGGTTCATGGACCTGGACGCGCCGGTAATGCGCCTGACCATGCCTGACGTGCCGTCGCCGCACAGCCCCCTTCTGCTCGAGGCGGTGATTCCGTCGGTTGAGTTGATCGGGCGCAAGATCGAGGAGTTGACGGAATTCTGATGACCGCCGCCGCAGAGATCCGCGCCCCCATCGAACAGGAGGGCACCAAGGCCGTCGTGCGCAAATGGCTGAAGGCCGTGGGCCAGGCCGTACGCGCCGACGAACCGGTGGTCGAACTCGAAACCGACAAGGTCGCCGTCGAGGTGGCCGCCGAAGCCGACGGCGTGCTGACCGAGATCGTGCTCGCCGCCGGCGCCGACGCCGAACCGGGCGCCTTGCTGGGACGCATGGAGCCGATCGGTCTTGCGCGCTCAGCGGCGACGCCGAAACCCGAAGCCAAGCCGGACGCCAAACCCGACGCCACGGACGCGAAGATCGATTGGCCGATGCGACCGCCGCGCCGGCGAATGGCCGCCTTCGATCCGGATCTCAATCTGTCGCCGTCGGTGCGCCGCCTGCTGGCCGAGGCCGACATCGAGCCGACCGGTCTGCGCGGGTCCGGCCGCGATGGCCGTCTGACTCGTCAGGACGTCGAGAACGAGGTCCTGCGCCGCGAGAAAGAAGGCGTAGCGCCCGCCGCCGCATCGGCCGTCGCGCGCACCGAGGCGCCGCTCGCCGGCCGCGCCAGCCAGTCCGGCGCGCGTTCGATCCCGCACGACAGCATGCGCAAGCGCATCGCCGAGCATATGACGCATTCGCTTTCGACCGCGCCGCACGTGACCGCGGTGTTCGAGGCGGACTTCACCGCCGTCGTCGCCCACCGCGCCAGATCGAAGGCCGAGTTCGCGCAAAAGGGCGTCAACCTGACCTACACCGCCTACCTGGTCTCCGCCGCGGCCCAGGCGATGGCGGCGGCGCCGACGGTGAACAGCCGCTGGTACGAGGACCGGCTCGAGGTCTTCGACGCGGTGAACGTCGGCGTGGGCACAGCGCTCGGCGACAAGGGCCTGGTGGTTCCGGTGATCCGCGACGCCCAGGCGCTAGCGATGTTCGACATCGCCCAGCAACTGCAGGACCTTACCGAGCGCGCCCGCGCCGACAGATTGATCCCCGCCGACGTGCAGGGCGGCACCTTCTCGATCTCGAACCACGGAGTCTCGGGGTCCCTGATCGCCGCCCCTATCATCATTGCCCAGCCCCAATCGGCGATCCTGGGCGTCGGCAAGCTGGAAAAGCGGGTGGTGGTGCGCGAGGTCGGCGGCGCCGACGCCATCCAGGTGCGCCCCATGGCCTATGTCTCGCTGACCATCGACCACCGCGTGGTCGACGCCCACCAGACCAACGCCTGGCTCAGCCGCTTCGTCGAAGTCATCGAGGGCTGGCGCTGAGGCGTCTTGTCGCCGTCCGCGCGTGGTTTTCGCGTGGGGGGTGAACTCGTCTCCGCCTCACGCAGGTCCGGAAAGCGGCGTTTTCGCCGAACCTGATCGGCGACCGACCTTGCGCGACTCGCGCCCTTGCCGCACAGTCCAACACCAATCTGGGGCGGCGCTAGGGGGCCTGCGCACCGCAAGGGCGTGGCAGGGCAAGGTTCGCCCGTTCGCCCAACGCGGGAATTGTGGCGCAAACCTTCATGAACCGACCAGGAACGCCTGCTTGACAGGGCGTTAACCGCGACCAATGCTGGCTCTAACTAACACTTGGGTCAGCAAATAACTCGCGCTCGACGCGAGGGGCCTAGTGATCGGAGGGGGTTCCGTTTCGTCATGTCGGTTGTCCGTGGAGTCTTGGATTCACCAAGCTTCTTCACGCGACGACAACGCAGATCACCAAGCTATGTCTCGACTCCAACACACGCAGCAGGAAGGTCACATGTATAGGCTCATATCCACGGCGATGTTCTCCGCCGCCATCGCGCTCGGGGGAGCCACTGTCGCCTCCGCCCAAGCCCACGTCGTCCACCAAGACGGGCACGTCTATCATGTTGCGGTCTGCGGCGACGTCGCGCCCGCGCGCGGCATGGCCCGTTGCCACGCGCACGCTGTTACCGACTCGCGAGGCAATTTCGTCACCAAGGCTGTGACGCCGAACACAACGCCCGCCGGCTTCGGGCCGTCGGACCTCCGTGCGGCGTACAACACCAGCGCCAGCGGCGGATCCGGCATCACCGTCGCGATCGTCGACGCCTTCGGCTACAACAACGCCGAGGCCGACCTGCAAGTCTATCGTAGCCAGTTCGGCCTGCCGACCTGCACGACGTCCAACGGCTGTTTCCGCAAGGTCAACCAGAATGGCCGCGCAGGTCCCTATCCCGCCCAGGACTCCGGTTGGGCCGACGAGACCGCGCTCGACCTCGATATGGTCAGCGCCATGTGCCCGAACTGTCACATCCTCCTCGTCGAGGCCAACAACAACGGCAACGGCAATCTGGCGACGGCGGTGAATACCGCGGTCCTCTTGGGCGCTACCGTCGTGTCGAACAGCTACGGCGGCGGTGAAGGCGGTTCGACGGCTTACGAGTCGGCTTATGAGCACAGCGGCGTCGCCATCACGGCCAGCACGGGCGATAGCGGCTTCGGCGCGCAGTTCCCGGCCACGGACCCGCAGGTCATCGCGGTCGGCGGCACGCACCTGGTTAAGGACGGCTCGACCCGTGGCTGGACCGAAACGGTTTGGGGCGGCGCGGGCAGCGGTTGCTCGACCGTCTATGCGAAGGCGGCCTGGCAGACGGGCGTCACCGACTCGCTCTGCACCATGCGCATGGAAGCGGACGTGTCGGCCGTCGCCGACCCGAACACCGGCGTGGCCATCTACGGCCCGGCGAACTTCGGCTTCCACTCGGGCTGGGCCGTCTTCGGCGGCACCAGCGTCGCGGCGCCCCTGGTTGGCGGCATGATCGGCAACGCCGGCAACTTCACCGGCCAAGGCGGTTCGCTCACCTACGAACTGTATGCGGGCAACCACGCCGTGGTGAACGACGTGACCTCGGGCCATAACGGCTCGTGCGGCGGCACCTACTTCTGCACCGCAGGCACGGGCTACGACGGCCCGACCGGCCTCGGCACGCCGAATGGAAACGCGCCCTTCTAAGGTCGAGCTTCCGTTAAGCAGTTGAGTTTCCGGCCAGAGCGGCAATACGCCCTCTGGCCGGAGCTTTCTTGGGGCGCCAGTTACTTCTTAGGGCCAGTTACAAGACGCCCGAGTCCAGCGTATTCCAGGGTAACCGGTCCCGTCGGGGTGGATCCTTGTTCAAGTCCGTTTGCATCGAACTCCTGAATCGCGCGCGAGACGCCGCGGCTTGGCTGTTCGCGGCGATGGCGGCTGTCCTGATCCTGGCCGCGCCCAGCGGCGACAGCTTGGCCCAGGGCCAGGCGCCCGCCATCCTGACCGGCGTGACCTCGACCGAGGTGAACGGCGGCGACCTGCAGCTGACCATGACCTTCGCCCCGGCCTCGCCGGGCTATTCCCTGATCAAGAACGACAGCGACACCCCCTCCATCGCCTTCGGCCTGTCGAGCCGCGGGTCGGGCGCCGCCATGCCCGCCGGCGGCAAGGGCCTGCTCAAGGGCATCGAGGTCCAGCAGGCCGACACGGTGCTGATCCTGCACCTGACGACCGCCGGCGCGGTGCACATGACCGCGACCAAGGTCGGCGACAAGGTCATCACCCTGACCCTCGCGCGGCCGACCCACGCCCAGGTCGCCCGGCAGAGCCAGATGGCGACGAGCGGCCCGCTGCCCGAACACGTCGAGCGCGAGCCGGGCCAGGACGGTTTCGAGGTGGTGCAATTGAAGTACGCCGACGTCAGCGAGATCGTCGGCCTGCTCACCAACGGCCAGTCGGTGAAGCCCAACGACAGCTTCACCCCGCACGAGCCCGCCTTCGGCTCGGCCGGCATGGGCGGCGCCTACCAGGCGCCCCAACCGCCGGCGAATGAAGGTCCGAGCGACCAGCCTCTCGCCCAGTCGGTGGACGAAGCCATCGGCATCGACCGGCGCTTGAACGCGATCATCCTGCGCGGCTCGCCGGAGCGGATCGCGCGGCTGAAGGCCAAGATCGCCAAGCTCGATGTGCCGGTGACCAGCGTGATTCTCGAAACCACCTTCGTGGAGTTGACCGAGACCGGCGCCAAGAACCTGGGCCTCGACTTCAACAACGCCAACAACCAGATCGCCGTCGCGACCCTGCAGTCGGGACAATTCAACACCGCACAGTTCGGCAGTTCCCGATCGCTCGGCAGTTTCTCGCTGCAGGCGGCGATCTCGGCGCAGGTCTCCAAGGGCAACGGCCGCATCATCTCGCGTCCACGCATCTCGGCGCAGAGCGGCGGCACCGCCAAGATCATAACCGGCGACGCCCTGCCGATCCTCA
>DASZMV010000027.1:0-1593 GCA_035551675.1 Caulobacteraceae bacterium
CTGGTACTTGATGGCGCCCTGGTCGAGCGCCTGGGTGATCGAGCCGGCCTCGCGCAGGTCGAGGTTCGAGTAGAGCAGCCCCATCGGCGGGGCCGCGAGGTTGACGAGGATGGTGATCAGCAGCGCCGCGCCGCCGCCGCCCACGCCCAGCAGCACGGCAAGCCGGCCGATGCCGAATCGCTGCAATGCCGCGAAGAAAGAGTTCACGCGCCCGCCCAAGGTCGTTAGCCCACTGGTAAGCGGCTCGGCCTTCTAGGCGCCCTCGCTAGGCAACAATTTCCCGGTGCAAGGTAAACGACCCGTTTAAGCCGGGCCGGCGGACGGTCACGAAAGGTCGCAGATGGCGTCGCACCCGTTCGAAACCGCCCGCGAGGCGACGCTTGGCGCGCTTGTCGAGCACGCAAACGCCGAGCCGCGAATCGAAGCGCTATGGCTGCAGGGCAGCCTGGCGACCGGCGGCGCCGACCCGTTTTCCGACATCGACGCCTACCTGGCGATTCGCGACGACGACTACGACGCCGTGTGGGCGGATCGTGGGGGGCTGCTGGCGCGGCTCGGCGCGCTGGTGTGGTCGAACGCCGCCACTCCCGGGCTCATCGCTGTCCACGCGCTTATGGCTGCCGGCGTGAGGCTCGATCTCTTCTTCGAGAAAGCCTCGGCCGTGGGCGCGGCGCCGCGGCCCGCCGTCAAGGTGCTGGTCGACAAGGCAGGGATCGCCGGGCAGCTGAGGCTCGGCTGGTCGCCGTCGATCCCGGTCGTGGCGCGCAGCATCACGACGATCATCGGCATGACCCGGCAGGGCGCGACGTGGCCGCTGCGCGTGCTCGGCCGCGGCCAGTGGCCGACGCTGGCGGCGATGGAGCTCGACCTCATCAACCGACAGCTCGCCCAGCTGATGGCGGTGAGCCACGACGCCGCCAACTTCTACAAGAACCCCTATTCGCTGGCGCAGCTCTTGTCCGACGACGAGCGCGCCCAGCTGGACGCCCTGACCACGGACGCATCGGCGGCGCTCGCAGCGCGGGACGCCGCGGCGCTGAAGCCGGTTCACCTGCGCCTCCAGGACGCCCTCGTGGACGCGGGCCGCCGCGCCTGCGCCACGCTCGGCGTCGCCTATCCGATCGACGAGGCCGCCGAGCGCGCGGTGCGCGACCTGATCGAGGCGAGCTGGCCCACGCGGTGAAGATGGCCGACGCGATGGCCGTTGGCGTCTCCGCTACGCACGTGGGCGATGCGATCGCGGACCGCGACGTGGCGTTGCGTCGGAAGGAAAGCGAGCTCCTCGAAGGGTTACGGTGACAGTGTATGAAACTCCCGCTGCTTCGTAGCCTCATGCGTTCAGGCCAGGTTTCGTACAGTGTCACCGTAATCGGGAAGGAAAGCGAGCTCCTCGATGGAGGGTGGCGACAGGACGTCGCGGATGTGGACGCGGCAGACCGACAGTCCAGCATGCGGACATTCCGAGGTTCCGCGAAGGCTGGGGAGCGGGCATCGAACCAAGGCCCGCGATTGCGCCTGCACTCCCCAGCAGGGAAGATCGTCGAATGGCGCAGAACATCTACGACGACCCGAAATTCTTCGACGCGTACAGCC
>DASZMV010000028.1:0-34867 GCA_035551675.1 Caulobacteraceae bacterium
GAAGGCCGGTGGCCAGCCGCGGCCGGCTCGTACTTGGCGGCCGGCAGATAGAGCCGCCCGGTCCGCTCGTCGAGCCCGATGGTCCGGGCGCTGACCTGCGTCGGCACGGTGTCGATCACGGTTCCCTTGCCGCCGGCGAACGCGATCACCGACAGCGTCCCGCCCCGGCCGGACGGCACGAAGGCGAGCTTGCGTTTGGCATCGAAGGCGATGCCGTCGGCGCCCTTGCCGGTGGCCAGGGTCTGCAGGACCTTGCCGCTCCTGGCGTCGACCACCTCGGTCGCGCCATCGCAGGCGATGACCAGTTCCTTGTCGGCGGCGTCATAGGCCACGCCCGTGGGGCCATCGCAGCCGGCCAGCGGATAGTGCGCCAGCACCTTGCGCCCCGCCACGTCGACGGCCACCACCTCGTTCTTGTCCTCGACATTGACGAAGGCCTTGCCCGAGCCGTCCGTCGCCGCGGCCTCCAGGGCGCCGCCGACGTCGATCACGCCCTCGACCTTGTGGGCCTTGGGATCGATCAGGGTCATCTGGCCGGCGTGGTCCATCACCAGCGCCAGCCCGGTCTTGGGCTCGAAGGCCGCCGAGTCCGGACCCTTGCCGGCGCTGATGGTGGCCACCGGATTGCCGGTCTTGGCGTCGACGAACGTCACGCTGTTGGCGCCGCCGTCCGTCACCAGCACCTCGGAGCCGCTATTCACCGGCATGGCGTCGTGCAGCCGCTTGCCCGGCGCGAAGGACGAGACCGCCTTGGTCGCCAGGTCGATGGCCATCACCGAGCCGCCATGGGTCAGCAGCACCCGGTTGTTCCTGGGGTCCACCCGCACATAGTCCCAGCCGCCGTCCGGCCCGGCGATGCGGTCGATGACGTGGTAGCCGGAGCCCGCCGCCTGGGCGCCGCCCGCGAGGCAGAGCCCCAGGCCTCCAAGACAAAGCGCGGCGAAACGTGAAACGGTCATGACGTGTCTCCCTGTTCGCCCCTCGCCTAGACCGCGCGAGGTCACCGCACGATGGCGGCCAGATTGCCGAACCCCAATGTTCGAGTCCCTACGCTGCTTCGGGGAAGCTGACACGCACCTCCAGGCCTGGCTGGGCGGAAAGCAGATTGACCTCCGCCCCATGCAGTTTTGCGACGGCCGCCACCAGGGCGAGGCCCAGGCCGCTGCCCGGCGTCGAGCGGCTGCGCTCCAGGCGGTAGAACCGGTCGAACAACCGTTCGCGTTCGGCGTCGGGCACGCCCGGCCCATCGTCGGCCACCGACAGCGTCGCGCCCTGCCCCAGCCGCGTGACCTTCACGATGATCCGCGCGCCGGGGCCGGCGTGGCGCAGCGCGTTCTCCACCAGGTTGACCAGCATCTGGGTCAGCAGCTCCGCGTCGCCGTCCACCGTCGCCGGCGACTCGACCGCAAGCGTCAGCGCCTGGCGCTGGTCCTCCGCCGAGGGCGCGAAGGCGTCGGTGACCGTGCGGGCCAGGGCGGCGAGGTCGCAGGCGCGGAAAGCCGCGCGCCGCGCCCCGCCCTCGATCTGGGCGATCCGCAGCAAGGCCGCGAAGGTGTCGAGGATGGAGTCCAGGTCGCCCAGCGCCCCCTCCAGCGCCGCCTCGCGGTCCTGGGGCGCCGCCAGCCCTGCCTCCAGCTTCTGGCGCAACCGGGTCAGCGGGGTGCGCATGTCGTGGGCGATGTCGTTGGAGACCTGCTTCAGGCTCTCCATCAGCCCGGAGATCCGGTCGAGCATGCGGTTGATGGTCAGCGCCAGGCGGTCCAGGTCGTCGTCGGAGCCACGCACCGGCACGCGCCGCGTCAGGTCGCCGTCGATGATCCCCTCGGCGGTGCCGGAGATCGCCGCGATCCGCCGGTTGACCTCGCCGCTCAGCGCATAGCCGCCCGCCACGCCCAGCACCACGACGCCGAGGAACGCCAGGCCAAAGCCGCGCAGCACCGCCCCATCCAGGGCCTCGATCCGCTCCTCGTCGTCGCCCACCAGCAGCTTGTCGCCGTCCGACAGCACCACCGAATAGAGCCGCACCCGCTCGGCGTGGCCCTGCGCCCGCAGCTCGAGCGACGACCAGCCCAGGCCCGCCCGAGTCGCGGCCAGCCGCCCGGCCAGCGGCGCGCCGTTCGGCCCCTGCAGGCCGAAGTCCAGCGAGCCCGGCGTGCTGTCGCGCTCATGCAGGGCGTCGACCACCCCTTGCAGCCCCTCGGCGCGGTACTCCTCCACCAGGGCCGCCGATTCCGCGCGGATGCGGGCGTCGAACTGGTTCGACAGCGCCTGGCGCATGCTGAAAAAGGTGATCGCGCCCAGCACCACCACCGAGAGCGCGAACACCGCCGTATAGAGGCCCGCCAGCCGCAGGCTGCTCGACCGGAACATCTAGTCGGGCTCGCGCAGGATATAGCCCGCGCCGCGCACCGTGTGGATCAGCTCGCAGCCGTGGCCGCGGTCCACCTTGCCGCGCAGGCGGCTCATGTGGGTCTCCACGATGTTGGTCTTGGGGTCGAAGTGGAAATCCCAGACGCTCTCCAGCAGCATGGTGCGCGTCACCACCCGCCCGGCGTGGCGCAGCAGGTATTCCAGCAGTTGGAACTCGCGGGGCTGCAGCTCGATGCGCTTGCCGCCCCGCGTCACCGTGCGCTTCAGGAGGTCGAGCTTCAGGTCCGCGGCGGTCAGTTCGGTGCGCATCTCCTGGGTCGGCGGCCGGCGCGCCAGGGCGTTGACCCGCGCCAAGAGCTCGGCGAAGGCGAAGGGCTTGACCAGATAGTCGTCCGCCCCGGCCTCCAGCCCCTCGACCCGGTCGTCGATGCCGCCGAGCGCGGTCAGCAGCAACACCGGCGTCTTTACTCCCGACGCGCGGATGGTGCGCAGGATGGCCAGGCCGTCGAGCTCGGGCAGCATGCGGTCGAGCACGATCACGTCATAGGCCTCGCCCGCCGCCAGCATCAGCCCCTCGCGCCCCGCCGCCGCGTGATCGACCGTATGACCGGCCGCGCTCAACGCCTTGGTCAGGTAGGCGGCGCCGTCCGCGTCATCCTCAACGATCAACAGCTTCATGTCGCAAATACTTCGCACAAACGTCGTGGCTCGCCGGTGGAGGCGAGGTTACCGATTCCCAATCTTAGCGTCACCGAAACATCTCGTCGAACGTGTAAGCCGAACGGATTGCCGATCAAGCAACGGCTCGCGCGTGATGCGACGAGCGAGGGGAAAATCCATGTCCATCGCACGCTATGCTGTTGCTCTGCTTTCATCGGTCAGCGCCGTGAGCCTGGCGCACGCGGCGTTCGCCGCCGATGCGCCGCCACCACCCACCGACAAGTCTACCCAGGTGGAAGGCGTCATCGTCACCGCCCCGCGTACGGAGGTGAAGGCGCGCAAGGTCCAGCAGGACGCCATCAACCTCATCAACGTCCAACCGGCTGAAACCATCCAGAAGTATCCCGACTTCAACGCCGCCGAGGCGCTGAGCCGCATGCCGGGCGTGTCGCTCTCGTCGGACACGGGCGAAGGCCGCTTCGTGAACATCCGCGGCATCGACGGCAACCTCGACGGCGCCACCTTCTCCGGCGTCCCGCTGCTCAACACCTATCCCGGCGGCACCTATTTCAGCGGCGGCGGCCGGGCGGTGGAGTTCGACACCATCCCCACCGGCTCCATCGATGGCATCATCCTGACCAAGACGACCCTGCCCGACCACGAGGCCGAGGGCCTCGGCGGGACGATCGAATTGACCCCGCGTTCGGCGGCGCATGTCGAGGCGCCGTTCCTCGACGCCACGCTCGGCTACGGCGACGAGCCCGAGCATCATCACATGGGCCCGCTCAACGTCGACCTCGCCGGGGGCGCGCGCTTCGGCTTCGCCAATGGGCGCATGATCGTGCAGGGCAAGGACGACACCTCCAATGCCGGTGTCGGCTGGGTGTCCAACCCGACGCCGTTCTCCTTTGTGCTCACCGCGTCGCGGATGGACGACTACCGCGGCTTCGACGACATGGAAGAGGACTACACCGACCCGACCGCGGGTCGCGGCTACGACGACCTGCAGATGCGCCGCTACAACTATCACCGCCGTCGCTTCGGCTATGGCGGCGACTTCGAGTTCAACCCCAACGACGACCACAGCTACTACATCCGGGCCAACATCGCCGGCTACACGGAGTCGGTGGTCAAGAACCGCCTGACCTACGACTTCTCCGGCTACACGCCGCCGACGCCGAACGGCAAGGGCTTCGACACCTTCGCCGACCTGTCGATCGCGAGCACCGACGAGCAGGAGACGCACCGCAACTCGGTGTTCGTCGCCGGCGGCAGCGACAAGTTCGGCTCGGCGATCCTGGACTATCGCGTGTCCTACAGCCGCGCGACCTACGAGCAGGCCTACAACTATGGGGCCACCTTCACCGGCCCGACCGTCGCGGTGTTCTACGACAATTCGGGCAACGAGGGCGACTTCCCGAAGATCAAGGTGACCGACGGGACCAACATCAACGACCCCTCGCTGTACACGCTGAAGAAGGGCGTGGTCGGCAACAGCGCCGAGGCCGACGTCGACGCGGAATGGGCCTATGCCGCGAACCTGCTCATCCCGGTGCATCTGTTCGGCGACAATGACGCGTTCAAGATCGGCGGCGAGGCGCGGCTGCGCGACAAGACTTCCTCGCCGTACGTCTATTCCGACGCCAGCGACCCGGATAAGGGCAAGATCACCATCGGCGCGCTGAACCTCGCGGACGCGGCGGTTCCGGCGGTGACGGATTTCTACGGCGACCGCTACACCAACGGCCCGGGCGTCAACACCGACACGATCCGCGCCCTGGTCGCCGGCGTTCCGGTGGTGCGCGTACTCGATCCCACCGCCTACTTCGGCGCCAAGGAAAACATCTACGCCGAGTACGCCCAATTCAGCAGCGAGATCGGGAACTGGCGTTTCCTCGCCGGCGTGCGCGCCGAGACGACCGACGCGACCTACACCGCTTTCAGTGACGACAACCCGGCCGAGACGTTCGCCCTGGTGAGCCGGTCGGAGAAATACACCAACCTCTTCCCGACGCTGCAGGCGCGCTACAACTTCACGCCGGACTTCCTGGTGCGCGCGACCTGGTCGACGGGCATCGGGCGGCCGGGCTTCCTGCAGAATTCCGCGACGACACAATCGAACCACGACTTCGGCGATCCGCAGATCACCCAGGGCAATCCGAACCTGAAGCCCACGACGGGCAACAACTTCGACCTGTCGTTCGAGTACTATCTGAACGACGGCGGCATCCTGCAGTTCGGCCTGTTCGACAAGGAGTTCCGCAACTACATCGTCACCGACGCCCAGCACAGGATCGACACCACCCCCGGGGCGGAGTTCGAGGGTCTGGAGGTTAACTTCACCACCTTCTCCAACATCGCCTCGGCCTACGCCCGCGGCGCCGAGGCGGCGTATCACCAGCAGTTCAAGCGACTGCCCGGATTGTGGAGCGGCTTCGGCGTCGACGCCAACGCGACCTTCGTGGACTCGCACATCCAGGAATACAACGCCGCGACCTCGGCCGCGGGCGTCGCCGAGGACGGCCTGTTGCCGGGCACCTCGAAGGTGACCTGGAACCTCGCCGGCTTCTACGAGGCGCATGGTCTGGAGGCGCGCCTCGCGGCCCAGTACGTCGGCCGCGAGCTGTTCTCCCTCGGCGGCGACAAGACCCTCGACACCATCGAGGACCACCGCACCACGCTCGACTTCACCGCCAGCTACGCCTTCGGCGACCACTGGAAGGCCTACGTCGCCGCCAAGAACCTGACCAACGCCCCGCTACGCTTCTATGTCGACCAGCCGAGCCTGCCGATCCAACGCGAGTACTACCTCACCACCTACGAATTCGGCATCAAGGCGAAGTTCTAACCGACGCTTCAGAATAAAGAGCGACAGACGTCCCCCCGCCCACGAGGCGGGGGGACCGGCCTGCGCAAAGCGCAGGCCAGGAGGGCAAGTGTTTGCAGCCCTCGACGGTGAGTGATGAGAGAAGGGGTGCGTGAACGCGACGCCTAGCTCAAGCGCCATCTGCTCAAACGATCACCTTCAACCGCAGTGGGCTCTAAACACTTGCCCTCCTGGCCTGGGCTTCGCCCAGTCCGGTCCTCCCGTCTAAGGACGGGAGGACGTCGTCGTCGTCGCTGCATCCTGCGGACACGCCTGCGCCATTCGCGCCCGCGCCGCCTGCTCCAGCGTCTCCAACCCGCATGCCTTGGCGCCCGCACACGCCGCCGGCGTCACGCTGATCTCGTGCGGCGGCGTGTCGGACAGGGTGCGCACCTGGTCCGGCGTGGTGTAGAAAATCCGCACCTTCACGAACATCTTCCCGTCATCGCCGCGCCAGCGTTCGAACGCCATCGCGGTACCCGGCGCCGTCACGTCCGGCTGGCCGGGCAAGGACCAGTCCAGCCCGAACACGCCGCCCATGTTGGCAAGGTTGGTGTCGTGGCCGGCGAGCACCACCATCTTGTCGCTCGCCTTCACCTTCGGCCCGATCGCCTCCGCCACCGCGTCGTTGCGCAAGGCATCGAGAATGAACCGCGCCATCGGTCCGCCGCGCCGCGATGCGACCATCGGCGCCGCGCGCTCGATGTCCGACACGCGCCGGTGCGCCGCCATCACCACGTCGAGGTCGGCGCGCGAGACGCGTCCCCAGCCCACCTGGTCCATCGGCAGGCTGTTCTCGTACTCGAGCAGCAGGTTTTCCGAGATCGCCGCGCCCGTCGACAAGGGTCCGCTGATCTTCAGCGACTTCGTGGTGGCCGTGAGCGTCGTCTCGCCCGTGAGGCACGGCCCGCCGCCGCCGGTGCAGCCGTTCGGCGCCGCGATCCGCTGCAGGTCCTTCAACGCGTCGACGGTCTGGCGCGTCATCACCGGACCCATCCCCTTCGCCGCCGCCTGCATCGCCGCCGGATCGAGGGGACAGACGTCCGCCCCCGGTCCGCTGAACAGCGGATCGTGCGTGCCGTCCGCCACCGCGCCGAACGCGAGCGGCGCGCCCGGCGAAAGCCCCAGCGCCAGGTTGCGCGCCGTCTCCCGCGTGCGCTGGTCTGCCCCGTCAGCCCAGATTATCGCCCCACCCGGGCGCTCGTCCGCATAGGTCTTGCGCAGGTCCTTCCCCAGTTTGCGGATCTCCGCCGCGCCGTGCGCCGTCAGCTCGGCGGGCTTGACGCCCCAGACGTCGTCGCCCGGCCATGGCTTGTCCGCCAGACCCGCGATCTGATCGGCCGGCTTGGTCGGCGGCCGCACGCCGTGGCGCAGCACGATCACCACGCGTTCGAGATGCGGCGCCGCCTGCGCGATCGCCGGCGCGCAAGCGCAGGCTAGCAACACCGTCGTCAAGGCGCCGATCCGCTTCATGGCCGATCCTTTCGGTTCACTAAGAGTCGGACCAATCTTACGAACCGCGCATATAGGTTTTGTGACCTATTGCTTGACGAAGTTGCGCGACAGCACCGCGCCGCCCTCCGCCGTGATGCGTCCGTTCTGTACCACCATCACAAAGCTCGCCGCGCCGGTGGAGCGGCGCCCCGCCTCGGCGTTCTCCGCGCGCCAGTCGACCACGCCGGTCACCGTGCAGCCGCCCTCAGGCGAGCAGTTGCTGGTCAGGGTCGGTTCGCGCAGCACATAGGTGCGCGAGGGCCAGCGTTCGGCGAAGGCGTGCTTCTCGCGCATGACCGCCGCGCTGGTGGTTCGGCGGCCGTAGTACATGATGTCGTTGGCGTAGAAGGGCGCGATGGCGCCGCCGCTGGGATCGTCAGCGCTCGACCACGCCGACATATAGGCGCGGGCGATCGCCAGCGACTGGCCCGCCATGCCGTTGGACGCGTAGGCGTCCGAGGCCGGGGGCGGCGTCTCGCGCTCGGGCGGCGGCGGCGGCGCGACCGGCGCAGGCGTCGCGACAGCCGGCGTTGCGTCCGGCGCCGGATCGTCCGCAAGCGACGGGGCCGCGCTCGCGCTCGGCGCCGCGGCGGCGTCCGCGTTGGCGCTGGCCTCGGTCAGGGCCCGCTTGCTTGAGAGGCCGTCGAGCAGCTCGGGCGACAGGTCGATGCGCGTCACCCGCCAGCCGAACAGCCCCTGCCGCGTCATGATCAACCCGATCGCCGGGCCGCCGTCGTCGCCCAGGTAGGTGATCTTAAACCGGTTGAGCCCGTCGTAGCCGAGCCGCGTCTTGGGACCCGACGCCTTGTCGGAGCCGGCGCTCTTCGACGTCGATGACGCGCTTGTCTGCGAGCCATTGCGGATCGCCGCCGACATCATCGCCGGCGTCATGAAGTTATCGACCGCGCGGTCGATCAGGGTCGGTCCGATCAGCGAGCCGAGGGCGGAGGCGAAGGCGTTGTCCTTCGCCTCGGATTCCATCTTCTGGCTCAACCGCGCGCGCAGGTCTTCCTTCAGGTGCGCGCGCACGGTGGGGAAGTCGATGAGCTGCTCCAGCCGGTCACGGTCGCCGGTCTTCAGCGCGGCGACCACGGCGTTGGCGGCGAACAGAGGCGACAGGGCGTAGACCGCGAGGATGACCGCGAAGACGCCGACGACGGCGGCCGACACCCAGATGTTCCGCTTGCTCATCGCAACCCCCCGAAGGATCGCGGGCCTTATAGCACGCCCGGCGCGCGGTCGCTGCGGTCAGCTCTTGACCGGCTCCTCCTCTGCGCCGGGATGGCGGCCGCTCTTCTGGGGCAGGACGATGATCAGGGTGACGATGAGGATGGCCAGGATGGCGGTGGCGATGGGCCGCTCGACCCCGATGCCGCCTTGGCTCAGCGGTTTGTCGAAGAAGTCGCCCACCGTCGCGCCCAGCGGCCGGGTCAGGATGAAGGCCGCCCAGAACAGCAACACCCGGTTGACCTTGGTGAAGAAGTAAAGCGCGGCGACCACCCCCAGCGCCCCGGAGAAGGCCGCGGCGCCGCCGGCGTAGCCGAGGGCCTTCTCATCGCCCACCCAGTCGCCGAGCGCGGTTCCCAGCGTCTGCGAGAAGGTGATGGTGATCCAATAGAAAATTTCCTGACGCCAGCTGATGATGGTGTTCACCGACACGCTGCCGAGCGTGAAGCGCCAGACCATCAGAGACGCGATCACGCACGCGAACAGCAACAGCGATCCGCCGGGATAGCCGATGCCCAACGACCGGTCCGCGAAGTCGGCCATCGCCGTGCCCGCGGTGGTCGAGGCGATGATCGTCAACCAGTAGAGCCAGGGGTGGAACTTCTTCGCCAGGATTTGAAGGACCATCATGACGACGAGCACCGCCCCGAAGATCGCGATGCCGGCGAGATAGCCGTTGACCCCCATCTTGTCCGCGTCGGGGGTCGTCTCGCCGAACAGGGTCATGGTGACGGAGTCGGCGCCGGTCTCGCCGAGCGTGGTGCACAGGATCTTGATGATCCAGAACCCCAGCGTCACCGCCGGCACCTTGGTCAAAATCTCTTTCGTCCGCTCGTCCACGCGCGCCTCCGCCTCGACAATCCAGTGGCCTGCCGAAGCGTTCCTATACGCTCGCCCCATGGCGTGCGAGCCGGATTTTCGAGCTGCTGGATGGCTTGCCATCCGAAGCGCCGAAGGCGCGAAGGATGGTGGCTGGGGGCGGGATCGAACCGCCGACCTGAGGGTTATGAATCCTCCGCTCTAACCATCTGAGCTACCCAGCCGAGGTCGCCTTTTGCGCGGGACGCACGGCTATATAGGCCGGCCCGGTTTCCTTCAACCCTCGGGGAACCGGATCGCGCCGAACTGCGGCTTCCCGCTTTACCTGACCGCCGGCCCCGCTAGTTTGCCGGCCGAATGAGCGCCCCCCCGCCAACGCTGCATCTACTGGGCTCGTCGGGCGAGGGGGGCGCGGAGACCTATTTCGTGGACCTGGTGTCGGCCCTGAAGGGCGCGGGCCTGCCGACCCAGGCGGCGATCCGCGCCAACGCGGGGCGCGAGGCGGCCCTGGCGGCGGTCGGGGTCGAGACCGCGGTCCTCCCCTTCGGCGGCCTGTTCGACTTTTCCACCCGGGGCGGCGTCGCCCGAACGGCGGAAATCATGGGCGCGCGCGTTCTGGTGGCATGGATGAGTCGCGCCGCGCGGCATGCGCCCGGGGGTCCCTGGCGGCGGGTGGGGCGGCTCGGCGGCTACTACGACCTGAAATACTATCGAGGTTTCGACCGGCTGGTGGGCAACACGCGCGACATCTGCGACTGGATCGTGGACCAGGGCTGGCCCGCCGCGCGGGTTAGCTACATCCCCAACTTCGCCGAAGCGGGCGACGCTCAGCCGCTCGATCGCGCCACGCTCGACACGCCGAAGGGCGTTCCCCTGCTCCTCGGCATGGGGCGGCTGCATCCGTCCAAGGCGCACGACGTCAGTCTCGCTGCGCTTGCACAAATCCCGGACGCCTTTCTCTGGATTGCGGGGTCGGGTCCGCTCGAGGCGGCGCTGAAAGCCAAGGCGTCCGAGCTCGGCGTCGCCGACCGCGTGCGCTTTCTCGGCTGGCGCAGCGACGCGGGCGCGCTCTACCGCACCGCCGATGTCTGCGTCTTTCCCTCGCGCTACGAGCCGCTCGGCAACACGGTGATCCAGGCCTGGGCGCACGGCCTGCCGGTGGTCGCCGCCGCGTCGAAGGGCCCCGCATCGCTGATCCGCGACGGCGAGGACGGCCGCTTGACGCCGATCGACGACGTCGACGCCTTTGCGTCGGCCGTGCGCGCGCTGATCGCCGACGCATCGCTGCGCACGACGCTTGCCGACGCCGGATGCGCGCGCGCCGGCGCGGAGTTTTCGCGCGATGCGGTGGTCGCTCAGTGGCGCGCTCTGTTCGACGCCTGCGGAGACGCCTCATGTGCGGCATAGCCGGGGTCTTGGGGCCGCGCGTCGAGCCCGGCGCGGTGAAGGCGATGATCGAACAGCTGAAACACCGCGGCCCCAACGGCATTCGCATCGAGGACGGCGACGGCTTCTCGCTCGGTCACGCGCGGCTGTCGATCATCGACCTCGAAGGCGGCTGGCAGCCCTTGCATGCAGCCGGCTCTACGGTGGTTGGCAATGGCGAGATCTACAACTACCTCGAACTGACCCGCGATTTCCAACTGAAGGGCGTTGTCGCCACCGGCTCCGATTTCGAACCGCTGCTGCATCTCTATGCGCGCGAACGCTCGGACGCCTTCGATCGGTTGCGCGGCATGTTCGGTCTCTGCCTGATCGGCGACGACGACTGCCGCTGGTTGGCGCGCGACGGTTTCGGCATCAAGCCGCTCTACCACTGGACCCACGACGACAAGCTGTATTTCGCGTCGGAGCCCCGCGCCCTGCAAGCGGTGGGCGCGCCGCGCGCCATCGTGAAGGAGCGCGCCGAGGAGCTGCTGTCGCTGGGTTATACCCTCGGCGACCAGACCATCTTCCACGACATCTGTCGCCTGGCGCCGGGACGAACCCTGTCGTTCGCAACCACGCCCGGCGAGGTCCGGAATGGTCAAATCGTCCAGAGCTGGCTCGATCGCCATCCTGAAGCTTTCAGCGACGAGGTCGCGCTGTCGGCGCTCGACGGCGTGCTCGAAGACAGCGTCATGGTGCACCAGCGTTCCGACGTGCCCTACGGTCTGTTCCTGTCCGGCGGCATAGACAGCGCGGCCATCGCGACCCTGATGGCGCGGCTCAACGAACGCCCCGTCACCGCCTACACCTGCGGCTTCGAGGTCGAGGGCGCGCGCGACGAACGCGCCGCGGCCGAGGCGGTCGCCAAGGCGCTGAACCTCGACTGGCGCGAGACGACGTTCGACGAGGCGGACTTCTGGCGCATCCTGCCGCGCATCTGCTGGGCGCTCGACGACCCGACCACCGACTACGCATCGCTGCCGACCTACAAGCTGGCGGAGGCGGCGAAGGGCACGCTCACCGTCGTGCTGACCGGCGAGGGCGGCGACGAGATGTTCGCCGGTTATGGCCGCTATCGCCGCGGCCTGCGACCGCGCCTGCTCGGCGGTCGCGCAGCGGAGCCCCAGGTGGATGCGCCGCAGCTTCCCGACAAAGGGCGCGGCGCGCTCGACCGTTGGCGTGCGCAGGCCAACGAGTGGGCGGGACCCTACGGCTCGACAGTGCTGCAGGCCTCGCAGATCTCCGACATCAAGACCTGGCTGCCGGCGGACCTGTTGTTGAAACTCGACCGCTGCCTGATGGCGCACGGGCTCGAGGGGCGCACGCCGTTCCTCGACGAGAAGGTCGCCGACTTCGCCTTTCGCCTGCCGGACCGGCTGAAGGTGCGCGGACGCTACGGCAAGTGGCTGCTGCGCCGCTGGCTCGAGCGTCACTGTCCCGCCGCCGATCCCTGGGCCAGGAAGAAGGGCTTCACCGTGCCGGTGGCCGCCTTCATCGCCCCGCGCGCCCCAGACCTCGGCGCAAAAATCGCCGCCAACGAAGGCGTCGCGAAGGTTTGCGATCCCGAGGCCGTGAAAAGCATATTCGCTGACGACAAGGACGAACACGCCCGCTGGCCGTTGTTGTTCTACGCCGTCTGGTGGAGCATTCACGCGGCGGGGGCGGATCCGCAAGCGGCCCTCGCGGCGTTGATCCGGGTCTGAAGGAGAGCCGCTGCATGCGCTACATCGTCGTTTTCATGCTCGCCGCGGTGCTCGGCGGCTGTCACAGGCCGGCCGTCGCGGCCGGCGCGAGCGACAATCCCGAGACGCGCCCGACCGAGGCGACCGGCCAGAAGCCGGCCTTCTCCGGCCAGACGCGCGCGCGCGGCATCCACTCCGCCACCGCCTATGCAATCACGCCCGTCGCCAGGGGCCTCGACCATCCCTGGAGCCTGCAGTTCCTTCCCGACGGCTCGATGCTGGTGACCGAGCGCCCGGGGCGGATGCGCATCGTGAGCGCGAGCGGCGAGCTCGGCGCGCCGATCGCGGGCGTGCCCGGGGTCTATGCGCACGGACAGGGCGGCCTGTTCGACGTCGCCCTCGATCCGGGGTTCGCTCAGAACCACACGCTCTATTTCAGTTATTTCGAACCGCGCGGCGGCAATCCGGGCCTGACGGTCGCCAGCGCCCAGCTTGCCAACAATGCGCTGAGCAATGTGAAGACCATCTTCGCGGCGCAGCCCGGCTACAGCGACGACAAGAACATCGGCGGCCGCATCGTCGTCGCGCCCGATGGCACGTTGTTCATCACCGTCGGCGACCGCTTCGAGCTGAAGGACGACGCGCAAAAGCTCGACAACGATCTCGGCAAGGTCGTGCGCATCGACAAGGACGGCTCGATCCCGCGCGACAATCCCTTCGTCGGCAAGGCCGGCGCGCGGCCCGAGATCTGGAGCTACGGCCACCGCAACGCCGAAGGCGCCGCGATCAATCCGCAATCCGGCAAGCTCTGGACCGTCGAGCACGGCCCCCGGGGCGGCGACGAGATCAATGCGCCTCAACCCGGCAAGAACTACGGCTGGCCGGTGATCACCTACGGCATCGACTACAACGGCATGCCGGTCGAGGGCGGCATTACCCAGCACGCGGGGATGGAACAGCCGCTCTACTACTGGGATCCGGTGATCGCGCCGTCGGGATTTTTGTTCTACACCGGAAGCCTGTTTCCCGAGTGGAAGAACAACCTGTTCGTCGGCGGCCTGCGCGGCCAGCGCGTGTCGCGCCTGACGCTCGACGGGACCAAGATCACCGGTGAAGAGTGGCTGTTCACCGGGCTGCACAAACGCATCCGCGACGTGCGCCAGGGCCCCGACGGCGGGATTTACCTCCTCACCGACGAAACCGCCGGCCAGATCCTGAAGGTAACGCCCAAACCGTCGGGGCGTTGACTAACCTCCACCGATTTCGGCAGAAATCGGGGGAGGGGGACCGCGTGCGGAGCACGTGGTGGAGGGGGAAGCGAAGGGCGTGACGTCGAGTTAGCGCTTGCCGCCGGACTCATTCGCTGAGTTAGATATAATGCGGCCGCTTCCCCCTCCACCGCGCATGATAGGCGCGGTCCCCCTCCCCCAATCGCTGCCGCGATAGGGGGAGGTTAGGCGCTCCACACCGCGAGTTCGTAACCGTCCGGGTCGGTGAAATGAAACCGGCGCCCGCCGGGGAAGCTGAACACCGGCTTCACGATCTTGCCGCCCGCACCTTCGACCGAGGCCTGCGCCGCGGCGAGATCGTTGGCGTGCAGGATGACGAGCGTCGCGCCGGGACGGGGCGCCTGATCGCTGGTGAAGCCGCCGGTGATCCGTCCGTCCTCGAACGACGTATAGTTCGGACCGTAGTCGGTGAACTTCCACCCGAACGCCTTCTGATAGAACGCCTTCGCCCGCGCGACATCCGCGACGGGGACTTCGATGTAATCGATCCGCAGATCGTTGCCGGGCGCCTGCGCCGCGGCAGGCGTTGTCGTAGCCAATGCGGCGCCGGCGGCGCCCAGGGTCAAATCTCGACGGGTCATGACGGAGTCTCCTCGTTGGACGCCGCGATCCTGCGCCACCCCTGTTGACAGTGGTTTGTCAGCAGCAGCGTCATTGACCGACTGATATATGTTCTGTTCGCGGCATCGACCGCAAAGCATCGGTCGCTAGAACCTCCACCGATTTCGGCAGAAAATCGGGGGAGGGGGTGAGAAGCGGCTGCTGCGCAGCAGCGGCATGGGATCGACAATGATTTGTCGATCCCCGCGCCGAACGCCTTCGCCATCGGCGAAGGCTGGGGCGCAGCGCGCATGGTGGAGGGGGAAGCCATCGCGCTACGCCAAACGGTGCAGTCAAATACACTCACGCTCAAACGGGCTCGCACACTCCGCAAAGCCATGTCCTGCCGGAGGTTCTTCTCTGGAACGGCCTGCGCGGCCGCGAGCTTGGGAAACCCGTCTTTCGTCGACAGCGCGCTCGGTCCGTATGTGCTCGACTTCTACCGCGCCAAGGCGAAGCTCTGTATCGAGGTCGACGGTCGCGGCCATGAACTTCGTATCGAGCAGGATGCGCGACGGGATCGCTGGCTCGAGGTGCAAGGTATCGAAGTCGTGCGCTATCCCGCATCTGCCGTGCTGTCGTGCCCTGAAGCGGTGGTCGAAGAGAGATTCCTGCTCGCGGCGCGGCGGTTCGCGAACCCCGAACTGAGCGCTGTGCGGTAGCTTCCCCCTCCACCACGCGCTCCGCGCGCGGTCCCCCTCCCCCAATCGCTGCCGCGATAGGGTGAGGTTCTATTGTAGTTTAAACGCCGGAAACGTCAGCGTCTCAGCGCAGCGTGGGTCGAGTTTCGAGGCGTCGGGCGTCTTCAGGAACTGGAGCATCATCGGCAGCATGCATTTGGCGAAGGCCGCCTCCGTCGTTCCGTGGCCCTGGTTGGGGAGGCGGATCAGCCGGCCGTTCGGAAACTGCGTCATCAGCCGCTGCGCGTAGACGCCGGGCGTCACCGGATCGAGATCGCCGACGAAGGTGAGCACCGGTCCGTCCCAGCGCTTGAGAATATGCAGCTCGGGTGCGTCATGACCGTTCGGCCACACCGCGCACGCCGCGGCGAGCTGATCGGTGCGAAAGCTGCCGTAGAGCGTGCCCGCATCCTCGCGATGCAGCGCGCCGACGTCGTTGTACGCGAAGTCCTCGCCGCAGACGATCGACAGATAGAGGCCTTGCGACAGGGCCGTATCCGTGCCGATGCGGAAGTCGACGGCATGCGCGGCGAACGCGTCGTTGTCGCCGTTGGCGAGCGCGTGCAGCGCCAGCGGAACGCCCGCGGCGGCGTTCGGATCGTAGAGCGCGCCGCGGATAACCCCGCCGACGACCCCGGGGCTGAGCGTCACGCGCTTGCCGTTGTAGGCCGCGCTGATCGGTCCCTTCGCGAGAATCGCCTTCACCTTGCCAAGGTCGCCCTCGGCGTCGGGGAAAGCCTTGCGGCAGGCGGTGTCCTCCATGCAGAGGTCGAGGACACGTTGCAGCGACATCTCGGTGTGGCGGGCGAATCCCTCCGGCATTCGCTGGTCCGGCGCCACCGGACTGAGCAGCACCGCCGAGCGCACGCGCTCGGGATAGAGGTGAATGTACGCCTGCGCCATGCGCGTGCCGTATGAGCCGCCGACCAGGTCGATCCTGTCGTAACCCAGCGCCTGGCGTTCGAGGTCGTAGTCGATGGCGCTGTTCAGTGTCGTGTACTGGGTGAGGTCCGCCTTGTTCTTCAGCGCAGCCACGCAGGCGCGGATGCGATCGATCGGCCACTCGTCGATGAGGGCCGCCTTGATCGACGCTTCGTCGTGGCCCGGTCCGCAACGGATGTCGGGCGTCTCGCCCGAGCCGCGCTGGTCGATCATGACCACGTCGAACTCCGGCAGCGCCGTGTGAAGCTGCGCCGGCGCATAGACGTCGTCGGTCTCGCGCTCGCCCGGCCCGCCCCCGAACATGAAGATCGCGTGCTTCTCCGGTCCAGGCTTCGCCGCCGGCACGACAAAGCCGTCGAGGAAGATGTGGCGACCTTGCGGATGGGCGGGGTCCTCGGCGACCTCGACCTGGAAGCAGCGGCGGGTGTCGTGCGCCATCGCCACGCGGCACGGCGCCGAAATAAGTCTCGCCGAAGCGGGCCCCTCGGCCAGAGCCGGCGAGGCGGGCAACGCGACGCCCAGAGCAAGAGCGGCCAGGCCGATGGCGGGTGCGAGACGGCGGCGCGACATGGTCTTCCCCCCAGGTTTTCGGGACCGTCGCCCGGCGTCCGGGCCCCGTCAATGTCGTTCGCAGCGACGAACGGTTCGCCTGAGCTATTGCGCAGCCGATCCGAAAACGCCTATGGAAAGGGCATGATTTTTCTCGCGACGCCTCCGGGGAGGATGCTTTGACCAATTCGCTGGATCCAGTGGACGCCAAGATCCTCGACATCATCCAGCACGACGCCAGCCTGTCGGTGGCGGAAATCGCGGAAAGGGTTGGGCTTTCGCCGTCGCCCTGCTGGCGGCGGATCAAGCGGCTGGAGGACGAGGGCGTCATCCGCGGCCGGGTCACCTTGCTCGATTCCGAAAAGCTCGGGCTGGGCTTCGAGGTCTTCGCCACCGTCAAACTCGGCCAGCCGACGCGCGACAACCTCGACGCTTTCGAACAGGCGGTGGCCCAGTGGCCCGAGGTCGTGCAGTGCGCCAATATCACCGGGCGCGAGGACTATGTGCTGCGCGTGGTCGCCTCCGACATCCACGCCTTCGACCACTTCCTGCGCGAGAAGCTGCTGTCATTGGGCTTGGTTCAGGATGTCGAGAGCCACATCGTCATCCGCGGGGTGAAGAACTCCACCGCGGTGCCGCTCGGCCTGATGAAATAGCGACCGGCGCATGCGGGTCGCCCCGGCGACTCCCGCTCCGCTCGCCTCGTTGGGCGGTTCGGGCTAAGAGGTTCGGGCTAAGATAGGCGGGACGGAAACAGGGGAGACGGGCCATGATCGAGATGCTGATCGAGGCGCGGAAAAAGGACCTTGGCGGGTTCCAGGTCGGCCGCGTGCTGCCCTTCGCCCAGAAGCGGATGGTCGGGCCCTTCATCTTCCTCGACCACATGGGGCCGGCCGAGTTCGCGCCCGGCGGCGGCATCGACGTGCGCCCGCACCCGCACATCGGGCTGTCCACCGTCACCTATCTGTTCGAGGGCGAGATCATTCACCGCGACAACCTCGGCTGCCATCAGTCGATCCGTCCCGGCGAGGTGAACTGGATGACCGCGGGCCGCGGCATCGTACATTCCGAACGCACCCATCCGCTGCGCCGGGAGATCGGCGCTGCGTTGCACGGCATGCAGGCCTGGATCGCGCTGCCCGACGGCCAGGAAGAGGTCGAGCCCGGCTTCGAACACTATGCCGGGCGCGACATGCCGGCCTACGAAGGCGAGGGGCTCTACGCGCGCCTGATCGCGGGCGAGGCCTATGGCGCGACGTCCAATGTGAAATCGTTGTCGCCTTTGTTCTACGTGCACTGGGAGATGGCGTCCGGCGTGAAGTCTGCGGCGCCCAAGGGCTACGCGGAACGCGCCGCCTATGTCGCGCGCGGCTCGGTCGAGGTCGACGGCAGGACCCTGACCGCGGGCCACATGGCCATCTTCGACAAGAAGAGCGACGCGGTGATCACCGCGCTGGAGCCGTCGACAGTGATGCTGCTGGGCGGCGATCCGGTCGGGCCTCGCCACATCTGGTGGAACTTCGTCTCTTCGTCGAAGGACCGCATCGAACAGGCCAAGGCGGACTGGAAGGCCGGCCGTATGGCGCTGCCGAAGGGCGACGACAAGGAATTCATTCCGCTGCCCGAGGACGCGACCCAGCCGCAGCTCGAAACGCCCGCGAGCGACCCGCCGTCGCCGCCGCTCGTCGCCGAAACCGAACCAAAACCCGATCCGGTCGCGCAAGTCCAGGCCGGGTCGTAATCGACAACACATCACAGGGCCCTCGACGGCCCGCGTATTTCGTCACGGGGGCAATCATGCGCGCCAAGACCGCTTCATTCGTTTCGCTGCTGGTGCTCGCCGCCGCGCTCGCTTCGCCGTCTGCGGCGGAGCCGACCGACCATCCGTACACCATGCTGATGGGCAAGGGCCCGTCGGGCGGCATGGATGTGAAGATCGATGCGGACGGGACGCGCCACGTCGCCTTCGAGTTCATCGACCGTGGCCGTGGACCCGATACGCACAGCGACATCCGCTTCGGCGCCAACGGCGAGGTGACGTCGCTCGTCATCACCGGCAACGACTATATGAAGGCGCCGGTCGATGAGCATTTCGCGCTCGACGACGGCAAGCTGACCTGGACCAGCAAGGCCGACAGCGGTTCGGTCGCCGCGAAGCCCGACCTGATGTACGTTCCCTTCGAAGGCAATTCCGAGACCCTCGCGATCGCCGCGCGAGCGCTGTTGGCGGCGCCGAACGGCACACTCGACCTGCTGCCGGGCGGGCGTGCGCATATCGAAAAGGCGGCCACCACGGCCGACGCCTGCGGCGGCGAGTGTGCGCCGGGCGTTGCGTCCGCATCGCTCTATCTGATCACCGGGTTCGGGTACGATCCCGCGCCGGTCTGGCTCGACGATGCGACGCACGAACTGCTGTTCGAGGGTTCGAGCTGGTCGTCGATGGTGGTGAAGGGCGACGAAGCCATCGCGCCCAAACTCATCGACTTCCAGTCCAAGCTGATCGCCAAACAAAGCGCCGAAGCGGCCAAGGCGATGCAGGACCGCACCGGCGCTCCGGTTCTGATCGAGCATGCGATGCTGTTCGACACGGTCGCACGCAAATTGATCCCGCATACCACCGTCAGGGTCGAGAACGGAAAGATCGCCGCCGTGGGCCCCGACGGCGCGGTCAAGGCCTCGCCCGTCGATAGGATCATCGACGCGCACGGCCAGGTGTTGATGCCCGGCCTCACCGACATGCACGTGCACCTGGGCGGCGAGACCGACGGCAAGCTCGACATCGTCAACGGCGTCACCACCGTGCGCGACATGGGTAACGATCTCGACGCCCTGGGCCGGTGGGAGGACGAGTTCAACAGCGGCGAGCAGATCGGACCGCGCATCTGGAAGGCGTGCCTGATCGACGGGCGCAATCCGCTGGCGGGCCCCACCAAACTTCTGATTTCGACGCCGGAAGAGGCGCACGCGGTGGTCAAGACCTGCTGGGATCACGGCTTCCGTCAGATGAAGATCTATTCGTCCGTCGATCCGAAACTCGTGCCGGTCGTCATCGCCGACGCCCATGGGCGCGGCATGCGCGTGTCGGGCCACATCCCCGCCGGCATGACCATGGCGCAGGGGGTCGAGGAGGGCTACGACGAGGTCCAGCACGCCAACTTCTGGTTCCTCAACTTCCGTCCCGCCGACGTGGTCGCCAAAACCAATGGCATCACGCGTCTGAAGGATCCGGCGGAGCACGCGAAGGATCTCGATCTCAACTCGCCGGAGGTGAAACGGTTCATCGCGCTGCTGCAAGCGCATCATACCGTGGTCGATCCGACCCTCGTCGCGTTCGAGGATGACATGACGGGCGATCCGCACGATCCGTCGGCGGAGCTCGCGGCGGATATCGACCGCCTGCCGCCCCAGGTCGCGCGAGGCGCCAAGGGCGGCGGCCTGGGCGGCGACGCGGCCGAACGCAAGACGCATGCGCAATCGTTCCAGCGCTTCATCGAGTTCACCGGTCTGATGCATCGCTCCGGCATCCGTATCGTCGGCGGCACCGACGGCATGGCGGGCTTTCCGCTGGTGCACGAGTTCGAGAACTACGTCGCCGCCGGCATCCCCGCCGACGAGGTGCTCCAGCTCGCGACGCTGGGCGACGCCCAGGTCATGCACCACGACGATCTCGCCGGCTCCGTCGCCCCCGGCAAGAACGCCGACCTGATCCTGATCGACGGCGATCCGGTGAAGTCCATCGGCGATCTGCGCAAAGTCACCTTCGTGATGAAGGGCGGGGTGATCTACGACCTGCCGGCCATCGAACGCTCCATCGGCGTCAAGCCGCTGCCGGACCAGCACTGACGCCTAGGTTCGCGCCACGCATACATGCGCGCCGCGCTTCGGCAGCAGCCATGTCGGCGTCTTCGAGACGCGTCCGAACAGCTCGCGCGGTCCGCGATCGTCGATGGTTGTGAAGCCGCGCTCGCGCAGGGCCGCGTGCAGCTCCTTTGGCTCGAAGCTGCTGACGAAGGGCTCGCCCGCCTCGGCGACGCGCCTGGCCAGCCGCCGATGTCCGCGACGCCACAACCACGCCATCCGATCAGGCGGTTCGCCATAGTCGAACGCGACCTCGCCGCCGCCGGGCAGGCCGCCGATTACCCCCAGCGTGGTCAGGATCGCTTCACGCGTCAGATAGTAGGTGACGCCGAGCCAGACGAAGAAGGTTCGCCGGTCCGGGTCGAAACCGGCGGCGGTCAGCGCCTCCATCAGCGGTTCGCGCTCGAGGTCGACCGGCGTGAACACCATGCTGTCTGGGATCGCGATGCCGGTCTCGGCGAGACGACGGCGCTTCCAAGCCTGGGTCGCGGGATGATCGACCTCGAACACCTTCAGGCGCCCCTCGAACGGATTGCGACAGGCGAAGGTGTCGAGCCCGGCGCCCAGGATCACCGCCTGGGTGACGCCGCGCGTCTCGACGCCCGACGCCAGCGCTCGCTCGGCGATGGCGGAACGCAGGGCGATGAACAGCCGAAGCCCGACGGCGCGTCGTCGCGCCCGTGGGTCGGCCAGGACCGCGTCCCGATGCTCGCCCAGAATCTGCAGGGCGAGCGGGTCCTTGAAGATTCGCCCTTCCTCGAACACCTGATGCGCCGCGCGATGCCCCGCGGCGCCCAGGGCGGTGCGGCTCGGCTGTTGCTCCTGCAAGCGAGACCTCTCCATGCGTTACGCGGCCTTTTCGCCTCACGGCGCTGCGCGGCAAAGAAGTTAATGTGGTTCGCGGGCTTCTGGTCGTCTCGTGAGAAGGGCGAGCGGAACCTTCGATCCCGTCCGACTTGACATTTCCATGCTGCACTGCGATATGAGCCCCGCCGCATGTCGCGGCCTTGGCGCTCCAGCCGCGTGAGGTCCTGTAAGGGACCGCTGTCGAGCCCCGATATTCCAGATCGCCTCGGGCGTCCGTTCATTGCGGGACGCCTGATTTAAAAACCCGCCGCGGGCGCTTTGCGCCTGCGGTCACGGCCGCGCACGAAGCTGCGCCACCGCAGACGAAAGACATTCCTAGTGACCAAGACTTTCGAAGACCTCGGCCTTTCCAAGCCGATCCTCAAGGCCCTCGCCCATGAGGGCTACGTCAGCCCGACGCCGATCCAGGCCAAGGCCATCCCCGTGGTGATGGCCGGCCGCGACCTTCTGGGCATCGCCCAGACCGGCACCGGCAAGACCGCCGCCTTCGCCCTGCCGATCCTCGATCGCCTGCAGGCCGATCCGACCAAGCGTCCGTTGCGCGGCACCTGCCGCGTGCTGGTGCTCTCGCCCACGCGCGAGCTGGCGACCCAGATCGCCGACAGCTTCAAGGCCTACGGCAAGCATCTGGGCCTGAAGATCGCCGTCGTGTTCGGCGGCGTGAAGTACGGCGCCCAGATCAAGGCCATCACCGGCGGTCTCGACGTGCTGGTGGCGACGCCGGGACGCCTGCTCGACCACGTCGGCGAGCGCGTGCTCGATCTGTCCGCCACCGAAATTTTCGTGCTCGACGAAGCGGACCAGATGCTCGACCTCGGCTTCGTGAAGCCGATCCGCCAAGTCGCATCCAAGCTCCCCGCCAGGCGTCAGAACCTGTTCTTCTCGGCCACCATGCCGGGCGAGATCGCAAAGCTGGCCGGCGAACTGTTGAAGGATCCGCAAAGGGTCGAGGTGACCCCGCAGGCCACCACGGTCGAGAAGATCCAGCAGTCGGTGCTGTTCGTGGAAGGCGCGCGCAAACGTGCGCTGCTCAGCGAACTGTTCGCCGACCCGACCTGGACCCGCACGCTCATCTTCACCAAGACCAAGCGCGGCGCCGATAAGGTCGCCGCCTACCTCGAAGCCGGCGGCGTCGACGCCGCCGCCATCCACGGCGACAAGAGCCAGGGCCAGCGCGAGCGCGCCCTGCAGGCGTTCAAGGACGGCCGCGTTCGCGCCCTGGTCGCCACCGACATCGCCGCGCGCGGCATCGACATCGACAGCGTCACCCACGTGGTGAACTTCGAACTGCCGTTCGTCGCCGAAGCCTACGTCCACCGCATCGGCCGCACCGCGCGCGCCGGGGCATCGGGCATCGCGGTCAGCTTCTGCGCCGACGACGAACGCAACCTGCTGAAGGATATCCAGCGCCTGACGCGCCAGACCATCCCGACCTTCGACCGGCGCAAGGATCGTGCGCTCGGCGCGCTCGACGCGGCGATCACCGCCGCCGGCGTGAAGGAAAAGGCGGCGACGCCGGAGCGGGCGGAACGGCCGCGCGGTGAGAAGCCCCGCGCAGACCGCGGCGAGCGCAAGTTCGGTCGCGGCGGCAATGGCGCCGGCGCCTCGCGCGGCCCGGGCGGCGGTCGCAACCGCAAGCCGGAACGTCGCGGCGAAGGCCACCCGCAGAACTTCGGCGAAGGCCGTCCGGCGCAAGGCGAGAGCCGCGGCCCGGGCAAGAAGCACGGCGCCGAGCACAAGCACGGCCGTCCGCAAACCCACGCCGCGCGCCCCGCGCTCGCGACCTGGGACCCCAAGGCTTCGGATACTGTCCAGGCCAAGGACGCCCCCGCCGGCGCAGCGAGCAAGCCCCGCAAGCGCAAGCGCAAGGGCAACGACCAACGGTCGGCTGCGTGGTAAGTCAAGATTGAGTTGGAGTTTGAAGAGCCCGCGCCGCAAGGCGCGGGCTTTTTTTAAGGCGCTTGAAAAGGCGCAACACTGGCAGCAATCTCGACGTGCTCACGGAGATGCGACATGCGTGATGATGTCGGACTCGATCCCGAACTTGAGGAATTCATTGCGCGGGCTGTCGCCAATGGTCAGTTTGCTTCCGTGGATGACGCATGGGCCTCGATCGATGCAGCGATCGAGCGAGGCCTAGCTGACATCGAAGCTGGTCGAGTTGTTCCAGCAGAAGAGGTATTCGACCGCCTCATCAAAAAGTACCAAGCGATGGCCGGTCGGAGGGCGCGAGAAGACGACGCTCAGCCCTAAAGCGCCCGTCCTAGACCAACTCCACCGCCATCGCCGTGGCTTCGCCGCCGCCGATGCAGAGGGAGGCGAGGCCGCGTTTCTTACCACGGGCTTCCAGGGCCGCGAGCAGGGTCGCCAGGATGCGCGCGCCCGAGGCGCCGATGGGGTGGCCGAGCGCGCAGGCGCCACCGTTCACGTTCAGCTTGTCGTGCGGGATGTTGAGTTCCTGCATGGCGATCATGGCCACGACGGCGAAGGCCTCGTTGACCTCGAACAGGTCGACGTCGTCCACGCTCCAGCCGGCCTTCTTCAGCGCCTTTTGCATGGCCGGCACCGGCGCGGTGGTGAACAGGCTGGGCTCGTGCGCGTGGGCGGCGGTGGCGACGACGCGGGCGACGATCGGCATGCCGAGCAGCTTCGCGGTCGACTCGCGACACATGACCAGGGCCGCGGCGCCGTCTGAGATCGACGAGGCGTTGGCGGCGGTGATGGTCCCATCCTTGGCGAACGCCGGCTTCAGGGTCGGGATCTTGGACGGGTCGGCCTTCAGCGGTTGTTCGTCCTTGCTGACAGTGTCCGTACCCTTGCGGCCGACGATCTCGACCGGCACGACTTCGCGATCGAAGGCGCCGCTTTCGATGGCGTGCTTGGCGCGCGACAGGCTTTCGATGGCGTAGGCGTCCTGGGCTTCGCGGGTGAACTGATACTCGCGCGCGGAATCCTCGGCGAAGGCGCCCATCAGCTTGCCGGGCGTATAGGCGTCCTCTAGCCCGTCGAGATACATGCTGTCGGAAATCACGTCATGACCGATGCGCGCGCCGCCGCGGTGCTTCTGCATCAGGTAGGGCGCGTTGGTCATGCTCTCCATGCCGCCGGCGACGATGACGTCGGCCTGACCGGCGACGAGCGCGTCGTGCGCCATGTTCGGGGCCTGCATGCCCGAACCGCACATCTTGTTGACGGTGGTGGCTTCGACGCCGAGCGGCAGGCCCGCGCCGATCCCCGCTTGGCGCGCCGGCGCCTGGCCTAGCCCCGCCGGCAGGACGCAGCCCATGAAGATCTGTTCGATCCTGTCGGGGGCGACCTTGGCGCGCTCGACCGCAGCCTTCACCGCCGCGGCGCCCAGCTGGGTGGACTTGGCGCCGGAGAGGACGCCCTGAAAGCCGCCCATGGGGGTGCGGGCGTAGGCGGCGATGACGACGGGATCGGAACCGTTGACGGACATTTTGGGGAGGACTCCGGCTTGGAATGTCCAGGCTTTAAGCGCCCGGCCAGGGGCGTCGGCAAGCCCTGCGACGAAAAGACAGGGAGCCCTTATCGGGCCCCCCGAGGGGAACATCGCGACTGGGTCAGCGCCTTCCGGGCCGGGGCATTCAGGCGGGGAGGGCGCCTGGACAGTTGCATTTGGAAACTAACTCACTTAGTTCGGAAACGCAACGCACTTGTCAAACCCCGGATCAACGCGCACTTTCAATCCCATGGGCCGTACCGCCGACTATTCGAACGAGAGCTGCACCGTCGCCGCCACCCTGGAGGTGATCGGCGACCCGTGGACGCTCCTGGTCATCCGCGACGCCTTCCAGGGCGTGAGCCGGTTCGAGCAGTGGCAGGAGCGGCTGGGCGTGGCGCGCAACGTCTTGGCCGCGCGGCTGAAGTCGCTGGTTCGCCACGGGGTGCTGGAACCCCAGGTCTATTCCGAGAGGCCGCTTCGGCACGAGTACGTCCTGACCCGCAAGGGCAAGGATCTCTATACGGTGCTGCTGACCATGCACGGTTGGGGCGCCAAGCACCTCTACGGCGAGAGCGGCGCGGGCGTGAGTTTCGTGCACAAGTCCTGCGGCGCGGAGCTCGATCCGAAACTCGCCTGCGGCTGTTGCGGCGAGACGGTGCGGCCGCGCGATCTCGAGATCAGACGCATCGCGGGGCTGCGCACGGTCGGCGAAGTGCTGGCGAAGGACGAAGCGGCCTAAGTCTCGCCGCCGCGGGTCGACCCGCTTTAAAGATCGCCCGGGTCGACGGTGAAGATCGACACCACCAGCGGCCCCTCGCACAGCTTGCGATCCTCCGCCGAATCCAGCCCCCAGTCCGAGCCCGGCGGCGTCGCGGTCAGTTTCACGAACGGCTTGCACACGCCCTTGCCGGCGTCCTTCGGGAACACGACGCTGAAATCGGCGCTGGCGCCTGGGCGCAGCACCAGGCCGATGCCGCGGCGCGACATGGTCGGCGGCGGTTCGAACTGCTGGATCTTGGCGTCGAGCTTGGCGCCGTCGGCGCCGCTGAGGGTAATCTCGGGATAGCCCTTCAGGCTGCACAGGCGCTCGCTGTGGTTCACGAACCGGTAGGTGACGAGCCCGACGGAGGCGTCCTCTGCGGCGCGCTTCAGGGCGAGGTCCTGGGATCGGCAGGGCGGGGCCTTATCGGCGCGGACGTTGCCGCCGCCATCCTGTTGATGACACCCGGCGAGCGCCAGACCGCCCGCAACGCCCAACGCCAGAACGGTCCGTCGCATACACGCCCCCGCTCGCCGCGCGGCCGAACCGCACCGGAACAGGGACTATAGCGCGGTTCGAAGCCCTGCGGGTTAACCGCCTAGCCCTGCCTAGCTTGGGCGCACCGGCGACAGCATGACCTTGGTGTCGCAGATCTGCAGCGCGTCGTTCACCTCGATCGCCTGGGTGTTGCCGGGCGGGGTGACGCGAATCCGGGCCGTGTTCACGCACGCGATCCCCGCGCCGGAGATGCCGGTGTAGCGAATACGGAACACCGCCTTGCCCTTTGGCGCGAGGTTCACCGTCGCCGGCGCGCCATTGGCGGCGAAGTCGCCGTCCTCGGACTGCACGGTCGGGACCGACCCGATGGTCTGGCCCTGGGCGTCAATCAGCGCCAGGGTCGGGAAGCCGGTCAGGCTGCAGGCGGCCGCGGCGTTGTTGGTGAAGGCGTAGACCACCTCGCGCTGGCCGGCGCCGGCGTCGTCGCTCTGGTGTGCGAGCGACAGGTCGCCGGACTTGCAGGGCGTGGCGCTGGGCGCGGGCGCGCCGGAGCCCGCCGTGTTCGTCGCCGTATTGGTCGGCGTCCCGCTCGCGGGGCCGACATTGGCGGTATCGCTGGCGTTGGCCGGCGTCGCCGGCTTACTCGGGTTGCAGGCGGCCAGGCTGAGGGCCGCGAGTACAAAGGCGCCGTGGGCGAGTTTCATCACCGGTCTCCCGAACAGTCCCGCACCATAACGCACCTTCGCCGCAATGGCTCCGGTTCGCCCGTCACGAGAGTTCGGAATCAGGCGACGAGGGCCTCGGTCGAGGCGATGAAACCGCCGCCCAGCACACGCCCGGGGTCGGCATCGTCGTAGAGCACGCAGGCCTGGCCGGGCGAAACGCCCTCCTCGCCGGCGTCGAACCGCACGCGCGGCCCCGAGGCGTCGAGTTCGAGGATGGCCGGCGCCGGCGGCCGGGTGGAGCGCACGCGTGCACGCACCTTCAGGCCCTGGGACGCCGCGTCCGTGAGCGTCGCCTGATCGCCGAGCCAGTTCTCTTCGCTCACACGCAGCGCGCGGGTCAGCAACGCCTCGCGCGGACCGACGATGACGCGGGCGGCGTCGGGCTCGATGCGCACCACGAACAGCGGTTCACCCACCGCGACGTTCAAGCCGCGGCGTTGTCCCACGGTGTAACCGATCACGCCCGCATGCCGGCCGAGCACGCGGCCGTCGAGATGCACGATGTCGCCGCTCTTGCGGCCCTGCGGTCGCAGCTTGTCGATCAGGGTGACGTAGTCGCCGTCGGGAACGAAACAGATGTCCTGGCTGTCGGGCTTCACCGCGATGTCGAGACCGACGGCGGCCGCGACCCCGCGCACCTGCGGCTTGGGCAGGTCGGCGATGGGGAAGCGCAGGAACCCGAGTTGCTCGCGCGTGGTGGCGAACAGGAAATAGCTCTGATCGCGCGCGGGATCCGACGCGACACGCAACTGCGCGCCCGCGGGCCCTTCGGCGCGGCCGACGTAGTGACCGGTGGCAAGCGCTTGCGCGCCCAGGTTCTTGGCCACGTCCAGCAGGTCGCGGAACTTGACCGTCTGGTTGCAGCGGATGCAGGGCACCGGCGTCTGGCCCGCAAGATAGGTGTCGGCAAAGGTCTCGATTACCGCGTCGCGAAACCTGCTCTCGTAGTCGAGCACGTAGTGCGGCATGCCGATGTGCTCGGCCGCGCGCCGCGCGTCGTGGATGTCCTGGCCGGCGCAGCAGGCGCCCTTCTGCTTCACCGCCGCGCCATGGTCGTAGAGCTGCAGCGTCACGCCCACCACGTCGTAGCCCGCGCGCTTCAAGAGCGCTGCGGTCACCGTCGAATCCACGCCGCCGGACATGGCCGCCACCACCCGCGATCCCGCAGGCAGGCCCACGGCCAGGCGGGCGCGCTCGACGGCGAGGTCGAGGTCGACGGCTTCGACAGGCGGGATCGGGCACGAGGTCATCGCGCCCATTTAGCGACGCCGGCCCCCGATTGCGAGGCGCCGGGCGGTCGCGGGGGCCCGGGTCCTTGCTTCTCGTGGGCCTTATGCCTCAGGCGGTCGCGGACAGGATGTTCATCAGGGAGTCGTTCTGCAGGCTGGCCAGGACCTGGGCCGAGGCCTGCACCGACTGCTGGGCCTGGGTCAGCTTGGTCAGGGCGGTGGCCATGTCGACGTTGGTCTGGTTGCCGATCAGGCTGGTCAGCGAGTCCGACTGAGCCTTCTGGGCGGTGATGTGGTTGGTCACATTCTGCTGCAGGGCGCCGTTCTCGGCCTGGTAGTTGGTGACCTCGGTGTTGGCGCCGTCGAAGCTCGAGAGCACGCCCTGAAGCGCGGTGATCTGGGCCTGGGTCAGCTGACCGCTCAGGGGGCCGTTCGGTCCTTGATCCAAGGTTTCGATCTGCTGAAAGGCGCCCAGCAGGTCCGTGCCGACGTCGCTCGCCAGGAAGCCGGTCTGCACCGTGGTTGTGTTGTCGATCTGCGACGTGGTCTTCAGGGGGCCGTTCTGGAACGAGGCCGCGACGCCGGTGGTGTTAAGCGCGGTGAGCGTGGTGGAACTGACCGGCGGCAGGTCCGCGCGGCCGCCGCCGAAGATATAGACGCCGTTGCTCTCGGTGTTCAGCCCGTCGACCGCCTGCTGGTAGTATTCCCCGATGCTCTGCATCAGGCCGGTGCTGGTCCCCGAGGCGAGCGCGTTGGTGATGGCTTGGCGCGCGCTGGTTCCCGCGGTCGATATCTGGGTGAACGCGGTGTCCTGCACCGACAGCCGCGACGACACCAACTGTCCCGACTGAATGAAGCCGTTGAGCCGCGCCTGGGCGCCCTGCATGGCGGTGAGCGTCTCGGCGCCTTGGCCATAGCTCTGCAGATCGTCGCCGACCTTGCCGGTCGAGACCTGGTTCTGCGCGGTGGTCTGGGTCTTCTCCGCGTTCAACAGATTGAGCAGAGCCGAATTCCAGGAATCCGAAGTCGAGGTGATGTTCATCTACCGCCTCACGCGCCGGTGGATACGATGCTGATCAGGACGTCGCCCATGTCCTTGGCCGCCTGAATAAGGCGCGCCGAGGCGTTGTAGGCCTGCTGATACATGGTCAGGTTGGTCAGCTCCTGGTCAAGGTTCACGCCCTGGGCGGAGGAGAGTTGCGAGTTGGCCTGGGTCTGCAGCGCGTCCGCCGCGCTCGACGCCGATGAGAAGCTCGCCGCCTGTTGCCCCAGCGACCCGGCAAAGCGCGAGGCGTAGTTGTCGATGCTCGACACCCCGCCGGGATCCTGTCCGATGGAGGCGAAGTTCGCCTGCGCCTCGCCGACGTTGGCGAAGGCTTGCGCGCCGGTCCCGTCGCCCGACACCACCGCGGGCGTGCCCGCCGCCGCGCTCAGATTGAGCTTGGCGATCGGCAGGTTGTTCGGGTTCTGGATCATCCCGGTGTTGACCGAGAAGTTGATCGCGCGGTTGGCGCGCAGGCCCGCATCGACGCCGAACAGCGCGTTGAGCGTGGGACCGCTCGCGCCGCCCCAGCTCGTCGTATCGTTCAGCACCGACAGCGTCGCCGCCGGCGAGATCGAGGGCGTGAAGTTCAAGGCGCCGTTGGAATCGAGCGCGAAGGTCCCGAATCGGCCAACGCCGCTGGTCGGCGAATTCAACGCGGACAGCACGTTCGCCATGGTCCCGCCGCTCGGAATCGAGACGGTGATGTCCTTGATCAGCGAGCCTTGCGGGCTGGTGAACTGGAACTGCATCTGACCGCCGGCCGCGAACTGGTTCGCGCTCGCGGCGGTGAGGCTGGTGTTATAGTTGGTGAGCTGGCTCGAGCTGATGACGTTGTTCAGCCCGAAGTACCACGAGAAGCCCTTGCCCGCGTTGCTCGACGGCGTGGTCGCGTCGTCGCTGACCGCGACGCCCAGGCCCGCGGCGCCGGAAAGCGACAGCACGCCGTTGCTGAACGACGCGGTTCCGTTGCCGGCCATGGTGGTGTTCAAAGTCGATAGGAAGGTCGAGGGCGAGAACGTGGCCGTCCCGCCGCCATCGAGACTCATGGTTCCGTTGGTGAAGTCGATGGCGACCTGGTGTTGCGCCACGCCGGAGGAATCCACCAGGGCGATGGTGGTCTTGCCGGCGAAGCCCGAGATCGCGCTCGTCAGGTCCAGCCCGACGTTCTGGCCGGTCAGGGTCTGGGGCGGCGGGGAGGCCGTGTTGGCGTTGGAGACCTTGTTCAACTGGTCGGCGACGCCCGAGGTCAGTTCCGCCAGTTGCGACGCGGCCTGCGGCGCGGTCTGGTCGCGCAGCTGCAGCAGGCCCGCGATCTCCCCGCCGGAAATATGGTCGGTCAGATCCATCGGGGCGCCGTTCGGCGGTGTCAGGATCACCTGGTTGAAGGAGGTCTGCGGCGTCACCACGCCCGACGGCGTATAGGTCAAGGTCGCTGCGCCGTCGCCGGCGAGCAATTGACCGTCGGTTGTGCGCACCATGACGCCGCCGTCGGCGCGTTGTTGCACCGTGACGCCCATCAGCTGCGACAGCTGGCCGATCAGGGTCTGCTGATTGCTCTGGGCGCCGGTCGCATCCGATCCCGCCGTGGTCGCGCGCGAAATCTGCACGTTCAGCTGCTCGATCTGGGAAAGCAGGCTGTTCACCTGATTCACGTCTGTCGAGATCTGGGTGTCGGCGTTGGTGCGGACGGTCTGGATGCCTTGGGCGATCGACGCGGCCTGCGAGAACAGAGTCTGGGCGTTGGTCAGAGTCGCCTGACGCTGCGGCGTCGAGGTGGGGTTTTCCGCCAGCGACGAGAAGGACGAGAACAGGGCGTCGGTCTGGTTGAAAAAGCTCGACGGATCGGTCGGATCGCCGAACAGGGCCTGCAGCTGCGAGAAGTTGCTGTTCAATGCATCGGCCTGGCTCGCCGCCGAGCCCGCGTTGCGCGCGGCGCTTTGCAGGAAGACGTTCGAGGCAAGCTGGATGCTGGCGATGTCGACGCCGGTGCCGACGCCCTCGGTGACCGTGGCCTCCTGCTGGGCGATCTTGCGGATGTAGCCCGGCGTGTCGGCGTTGGTGACGTTCTGCGAGACGACCTGGAGCTGGGTCTGGGCCGCCTGCAGGCCGGTGAGGCCCGAACTCAGGATGGAGCTCAGCGACATCTTAAGCCCGCCCGCCCGGCAAGGCGGGGCCCGCGCCCGGCAGGGCTTGCCGGGTCCGCGCCGCCTTGTGCGCCGCCAGATCGTTGAATTTAAAGCGTTTCCTCGACATGAGGCCGCCTCCTCGCGATCAGGAGGCGCAAGACCGGCGCCAGAATCCGAAAACACCGCCAGCCGGGCCGAACATGCCGGGCGCCACGGCAATTCCCGCCGCCCGGGGGCGGAGCGCCCAGTCGGCGCCTATGGAGGATTATCGAATAAAAACAGCGCATTGATGTCCGGCTCAAGCAGTGGCCCGCGGGTTGCTGGGCAAGGACCGAATAAGCCCGGCGCAGCACGCGCTCTCGACCCGAACCCCGGACGTCCCGAGCCCCATGCCTGCGTTTCACGCCTTCGTCGCGCCCAGAGCCGCGCCAGCGCCCCTCACCGGCGCTGCGTCCGCGTCTGCGACGACCTCGGGCGGCGATGCGGATCTGTTTAACCAGGCCTTGGCCGCCGCGACGCAACCGGTCGATCCGACGCTGCAGGCGCTGCCGCCGTCGCGGACTTATACGAATACCGGCGCCAATGCCGGCTACGACAAGCCCGACACCGCGCGCGCCGCGCCGACGATTCCGCAGACGATGAGCAACACCGCCCAATCGGCGGCCGGGGCCGCGACGCAAACCCAGACGGCGGCGAATGCGACGACGAACACGTCATCTGGCGCGACCGCCGTACAGAGTGCAGCCGCGAACGTGACGACCACGGCGAACACCGCCAAGGCCAGCCTCAAACAGCAGGCGGCCGCGCTGAAGGCGCAGTTCCAGGCGCAACCGACGTCGACGGTGCAGGCGGCGCTCGCCGGCATGCAGACGACGCTGCAGAATGCGCCCGGTGCGGTCTCAGCCAGCACCGGCGCTGCGATTACCGATCTTCTGAAACAGGCGTCCGCGGGCGTCACCGGCGGTCCGGGCGCGACCCAGGCGCACCTCGCCAACCTCACTCAGCAACTGAACCGGATCGAAGCGCGCGCCACCGGCGTCGATCCTAGCGCGCCGCCGCAAGGCTGGACCGAGCCGCCGGTCTTCGCGCAGGCGCGCAGCCTGCTGAATTCCCTCGCCGGCGGAACGGCGACGACTCCGGCCGCGATGAAGGCCTCCGGCGATCCGCTGGCGACCGCGGGCTTGCCCATCGCCGGGGTAGCGAACCCGGCCGCGACAACGACAGCCGCCGCCAATGCGCAGACGACCGGCGGCGCCGTCGCGCAGTCCGCGCAAAACGGCCAGATCGCCGCGGCCCTGCAGGCCACACAGGCGACTCAGGCGGTCGGCACGACCCAGATCGACCCGCAGATGCTGAAGTCCGCGTCGGCGCAAAGCACATCGCCGCTCTCGGGCGCGCCGCAAACGCCGCCGAAGACTGCGCCGCGCGCGAACGCGAACGATCGCGACACGCAAACCGCTTCGACCACGACCGTCGCGGATGCGCAGGCCGGCGCGCCGAAGACCGTTCCGCCGCCGACCCCGAGCAGGTACGGCGACAACAACGCAGCGCTGAATTCCCAGGTCGCCGACCAAACCGCCGCGGCCATCAAGGACGCCAAGGCCGATGACGATGCGCCCTCCGCCGCGGTCGCGTCGCAAGCCGCCGACGCCCAGGCGGGGCAGGCGCAGGTTCAGACCACCGCGCAAACGCAACTGCAGGCGCAGATCACCGCCCAGGCCCAGGCGGCGCAGACGCCGGCCGATCTCTCGCACCTGGCCCCGCAAGCCACCGGCTATCTCGCCGCGCAGATGGTCAAGCAGCTCGACGGTCGCTCGACGCAATTCGACCTGCAGCTCCATCCCGCCGATCTCGGCCGCGTCGATGTGCAGATGCGCATCGAGCAGGACGGGCGGCTGAACGCGCAACTGGCCTTCGACAATCCCGCCGCGGCGGCGGAATTCCGCGGCCGTTCCGACGAGCTGCGTCAGCAGCTGCAGCAGGCGGGTTTCAATGTCTCCAGCGACTCGCTCACCTTTACCGAACGCGATCCGCAGCAGTTCGCCGGGCAGCAGGGTGGGCAGGGCGGCCAGCAGTCGCAGTCGGGCTGGTCGCAGCCCGGCGCCGCCTCACGCGCCTTCCGCAACAGCGACATCAACGCCCAGACGGCCGACCTGACCGCGAGCTCATCCGCGCGCGTCGTCACCGGCCTCGATTTGAGAGTCTGACGCCATGACCGACGCATCCAGCAACATCTTGAGCGGCGTCACAGCCCAGGCGGCGTCGTCGCAGGTGTCGAGCAGTCTCTCGAGCCTGACCAGCAATTTCCAGAGTTTCCTGTCGCTCCTGACCACGCAGTTGAAGGACCAGGACCCGACCTCGCCGGTCGACCCCAACCAGTTCACCCAGCAGATCGTGCAGATGACCGGCGTGCAGCAGCAGCTGCTGACCAACAACCTGCTCACCACTCTGGTGGGTCAGGGTCAGAGCGGTATGAACGGCGCGGTGTCCTACATCGGCAAGGAGGTCATGGCGACCTCGGCCAACCAGAACCTGTCCAGTGGTTCGGCGACTTGGGACTATCAGCTCGCGTCGAACGCGGCGTCGGCGACCATGACCGTCACCAACAGCCTGGGACAGACGGTCTACAGCGGCGCGGCGCCCAGCCTGCAGGCTGGCCTCAACCAGTTCACCTGGAACGGCAAGACTTCGTCCGGTGCGCAGGAGCCCGATGGCGGACCCTACACCCTGTCGATCAGCGCGGTGGATGCGAACGGCTCGGCGGTGACGTCCCAGTCGGTGGTCGTGGGCCAGGCGACGTCGGTGCAGATGGACGGCGGCTCGCCGTACCTGACGGTGAACGGCCAGCTGGTGCCCATGTCCTCGGTGGTCGGCGTGACTAACGTATCGGACTGATTTTTTCGAACAGGATGCGCCAGAAGGCGCGTCGCATCAGGCGCCCCGGGGGGCTCCGAACGCACAAGGCGAGTGAAAGCAAACGAACGCTAAAGGAATAAGACCATGAGTCTCAACAGCGCCATGCTCGCCGGCGTTTCCGGGTTGGCTGCGAACTCGGCCGCCCTGTCGTCGATCTCCGACAACATCGCGAACGCCAACACCATCGGCTACAAGCTGAACGAAACCACCTTCGAGACCCTGGTCGCCGGCGACACCGGCGAGGGGGGCAACATTGCCGGCGGCGTGATCGGCAACGCGCAACAGCTGGTCACTCAGCAGGGCCTGATCCAGAACACCAATTCGGTCACCGACCTGGCGATCCAGGGGACGGGCTTCTTCGTGGTGACCCCGGCCTCCGGCTCGCCCGCCGCCGGCAACCCGGTGGAGTTCACCCGCGCCGGTTCGTTCACCGTCGACAGCCAGGGCAACCTGGTCAACGCCGCGGGTCTCTACCTGCAGGGCTGGCCGGTGAACAACAACGGCGAGGTCCAATCCGACCCGACCGACGCAACCAAGCTCACCACCATCAACGTCACCTCGATCGGCGGCGCGGCGTCCCCCTCCACCGAGGCCACGATCAGCGCCAACCTGCAGGGCGACCAGGCGGTCTCCGCCGACGCCACCATCACCCCGCCGGCGACGACGCCCGCCTATGACCCGGCCACCAACTCCATGGCCATGTACGACGCCACCACGGGGACGGGGGTGAAACCTGACTTCTCGATCCAGGTGCCGGTGTCGGACTCCAAGGGC
>DASZMV010000029.1:0-50859 GCA_035551675.1 Caulobacteraceae bacterium
CGATAGGCGCCCGCCGGCAGATTAGGCCGAAGCGGCCCCGCCTTTCTTCTCGGCGTAGATCAAGAGCGGCTGGGCGCGGCCTTCGACCACTTCGCCGTTGATCACCACCTCCTCGACGCCCTGGTAGGTCGGCAACTCGTACATGGTCTCGAGCAGGATGCTTTCCATGATCGAGCGCAGGCCGCGCGCGCCGGTCCTGCGCGCGATCGCCTTCTTGGCGATGCCGTGCAGAGCGTCGTCGGTGAAGGTGAGGCCGACGTTCTCCATCTCGAACAGGCGCTGGTACTGTTTGACCAGCGCGTTCTTGGGTTCGGTCAGGATCTTCACCAGGGCCTCTTCGTCGAGGTCCTCCAGCGTCGCCAGAACCGGCAGACGGCCGATGAATTCCGGGATCAGGCCGAAGCGGAGCAGGTCGTCCGGCTCGACGTTGCGCAGCACCTCGCCGGTGCGGCGCTCATCGGGGTCCTTCACCTTGGCGCCAAAGCCGATCGACGTGCCCTTGCCGCGGCTGGAGATGATCTTCTCCAGGCCCGCGAAAGCGCCGCCGCAGATGAACAGGATGTTGGTGGTGTCGACCTGCAGGAACTCCTGCTGGGGGTGCTTGCGGCCGCCCTGGGGAGGCACCGAGGCGACGGTGCCCTCCATGATCTTCAGCAGCGCTTGCTGCACGCCTTCGCCGGACACGTCGCGCGTGATCGACGGGTTGTCCGACTTGCGGCTGATCTTGTCGACTTCGTCGATGTAGACGATGCCGCGCTGCGCGCGTTCGACGTTGTAGTCGGCCGCCTGCAGCAGCTTGAGGATGATGTTCTCGACGTCCTCGCCCACGTAACCGGCTTCGGTCAGGGTGGTGGCGTCGGCCATGGTGAAGGGCACGTCGATGATGCGCGCCAGCGTCTGGGCCAGGAGCGTCTTGCCCGAGCCGGTCGGCCCGATCAGCAGGATGTTTGATTTGGCCAGTTCGACGTCGTTGTTCTTCTGGGCATGGTTGAGGCGCTTGTAGTGGTTGTGCACCGCCACCGAGAGCACCTTCTTGGCGTGATCCTGCCCGATCACGTAGTCGTCGAGGACCTCGCGAATCTCCTTCGGAGTGGGCACGCCGTCCTTCGACTTGACGAAGGCGATCTTGTGCTCCTCACGGATGATGTCCATGCAGAGCTCGACACACTCGTCGCAGATGAAGACGGTGGGCCCGGCGATGAGCTTGCGCACCTCATGCTGGCTCTTTCCGCAGAAGGAGCAGTAAAGGGTGCTCTTGGTGTCGCCGCTCGCGGCTTTGGTCATCGATGCGTCTCACTCAAGGGCAGGGAACCCGGCCTGGGAACCCGCTTTCCGCCTCGGCGAAAGCCCATGCACAATATGGGCCGCGAGGGTTCAAAAAATGACAATCCCCGATCCGGCATACGATCACAAGCGCGCTGTGGGGATCAAGGCCGCAACCCCCCGCGCGACCTTCGGTCCGGCCCGATGACGTCGTTGGCGGCATAGATGGGGACTTCCAGCCACAATTCCAAAGGGGTGGGCGCCGGCGCGCAGGCGCCGCCGGAACCCTTGTCCACAGGGGAACAGCGACCGATCGTCGCCTTCGATTTCGACGGCACCCTGACGGTCAAGGACACCTTCAACGCCTTTCTGGCCTGGCGGGTTTCGGGACCGCGTTTCGTTTCGGGATTGCTCAAACTGGCGCCCGCGGGTTCACGTTATCTGTTTAACCGTGACCGTAACGCGCTTAAGGCGTCAGCAGTTTCTGAATTCTTGACCGGCGTTACGCGAATCGATCTCGAGGCCGAGGCGAGGGCTTTCCGCGACGAGGTCTGGGACCGCTTCATGCGGCCGGACGCCCTGGAATCCTGGGCGGAATGGGGCGACCGGGGCGCCGAACGGGTGATTGTAACCGCCTCGCCCGAGACCACGGTTTCTCCGTTTGCGGAGCGCTTGGGGGCCGACCGGCTGATCGGGACCCGGTTGCGATTCGATTCCGAAGACCGGGTCGAAGGCGGACTCGAGACCCGCAATTGCCGGGGCCCGGAAAAGGTGCGTCGTCTGCAGGCGGTCTTCGGCCCGGAAGTCCGCCTGGTCGCGGCCTATGGCGACACCGCCGGCGACACCGAGATGCTGGCCCTGGCCGCCGCCCCCGGCTACCGCGTGTTCACCGGAAAACCCTGAGGCGTTTCAACGGGCGCGCTGGGTGACCGGCCGCGCGCCGGGGCCCCGGCCCTTTTGCCGGGCGTCCCAGGCCTTGGTCGCCTCGTCGATCAGATAGGCATGGATAGCCTGGGCGTCCGCAGGGCTCAGGATGTCGTCGAACCTCCCCATTCCGGCTGGAAGGCGCTGGCCGCGCAGCACAATGTCGTCGAAGGCCTTGTGGGTCTCGGGGCCCATCATCAGAAGGTCAGGGACCAGGCCGCGCGGGACGTTGGCGTGGCAGCGCGCGCATTGAGCGGCGAACAACTTGCCGCCGGCGGCGATCTGCTGCGGCGTACCGATCCGGCGCGGCGGCTCGGGCATAGGCGGTTCGACGAAGGGCGCCGGTCGGGGCGCCGCGGCGCCGTCGAGGCGGAACACCAGAATTCGTCCCTCGTTGCCGTACTTGTAGGCCGCCGAATTCGGAGGGAAGGCCCAGCCCGGTCCGCCGCCGAAGCCCGCCATCACCGCCACGTACTGCACGCCCTTCACCGAATAGGTCATCGGCGCCGCCATGATCGATGAGCCGGTGTCGATTTGCTTCAAAAGCGCGCCGGTGCGCGCGTCGCGGACGTTCAACATGCCGGTCTCGTCGCCCTGGACGACCAGGCCGCCTCCGGTGGACAGGACCCCGCCGTCCCAGAAGCTGGGGGTAGGCTGTTTCCAGACCACGCGTCCGGCGGCCGGGTCCCAGGCCTCGAGGAAACCTTCGCGCTTGGGCGGCGTCCGCCCTGCCAGGACCCGGGCGAGCGGCGGCAGGCCGTATTCGGGGACCCCTTCGGGCGGATAGTCGTCCACGAACACGCCGTTCACCGCCCAGCGGTCGGCAAGAGTTCGGCCCTTCAGGTCGTAGCCCTTGGCCATGATCATCGAGGCCTGAATCACCGGGACGTAGACCAGGCCGGTCTGGGGATCGAAGCTCATCGGCTGCCAGTTGTGACCGCCCGCGGAGGACGGATAGATCAGCGCCGGCCCGTGCTCGTAGTCGACCGCGGGATTGATCTTCGGTCGGCCGGCGGCGTCGAAGCCGAGGCTCCAGTTCTGCGCGACGAAGGGCTTGGCTGAAATCAGCGCGCCCGTCTTGCGGTCGAGCACATAGAAAAATCCGTCCTTGGGCGCTTGCATCAGCACCTGACGCTTGCGTCCGCCGATCGTCAGATCCGCCAGGATCATTTTCTGCGTCGCAGTGTAGTCCCACTGCTCGCCCGGAACCTCCTGATAGTACCAGGCAAGGCGGCCGGTCTTCGGATGAATGGCAAGGATCGACGCCAGGAACAGGTTATCGCCGCCGCCCGGACTGCGGTCCTTCCACGCGTAAGGCGAGGCGTTGCCCGTGCCGACGTAGAGCAGGTCGAGCTCAGGGTCGTAGGCCAAGCCGTCGTAAGGCGTCCCGCCGCCGCCTGAACGCCAGTTGCTGTTCTTGGCCCAGGTTTTCGCCGCCATCGCCAGTTCAGGGTGTTCGAACGGCTTTGCGGGGTCGCCCGGCACGGAGAAGAAGCGCCAACGCAGGGCACCGGTCTTCAGGTCGTAGGCGCTGACGTAACCACGCCCGTCGGCGAAATCCGCGCCGCCCTGGCCGATCACCACCACGTCGCCCGCGACCTGCGGGGCGCCGCTGATGGCGGCGGGGTGTTTCATCTGACGTTCGATGAAGGTGTCGGATTTCCAGACGACCTTGCCGGTCTTCGCGTCGAGACCGTAAAGCCAGCCGTCGAGTGCGCCGACATAGACCATGCCTTGCCAGATCGCGACGCCGCGGTTGACCACGTCGCAGCAGGCGTAGCGCGCATACTGGCCGTCGACCTCCGGGACGAAGGTCCAGAGCTGTTTGCCGGTCGCCGCGTCGAGTGCGTAAACGCGGCCCCAATTCCCCGAGGTGTACATCACCCCGTCGACCACCACCGGCGTCGCCTCGAGTCCGCGCGCGGAGCCGAGGTCGTAGGCCCAGGCGAACCCGAGCCGGTTCGCGCTGGTCCGGCTGATCTGATCGAGCGGAGAATAGTACGCACCGCGCCAGTCGCGTCCGTTGGCCAGCCATTCGCCCGGTTCACTGTCGGCGCTGAGCAGGCGGTCGCGGTCGACGTTGGCGGCGCCGTTTCTCCCGCTCCCGTGACAGCCGGACAGGGCGAGGAGCGCGAGGATCAGTAGAAGCCGCCGGATCATGAATTCGTCCGCCCCAAGATGCGGCTCAGTCTGGCGTGGTTTTCCGATTTGGCAAATCGGTTTTCAGGATGGGAATACGACCATCAGCGTTTCGGTTCGGGCGCGGGCGCGGGCGCCGACTTTTTCATGTCGTCGGCGATTTCGCCCTTCACGCGGGTGGCTCTCTCCCTGTCGGTGCGCACGTCGTAGAGCGCTTTCAGATAGGCGAGGTCCCACGGCGTAAGGCCGGTTGGCAGCGACGCACCGGCGTCGCGGTCGTGGAACAGCGTTAGGATCGAGGGCAGGGCGGTGACGTCCGCATCCGGGTCGATCTGCGCCAGGGCGACCATCGAGATGTAATCGCAGAGCGCCTGGTAACTGACGCCTTGCGCCCGCTTGGCGTCGACCACGATGAGGATGCCGCCGAACACCTCAACCACGTTGGTGTGGATGTGTGACATGTCCCAGACTTCCATCGTCGGCCCCGAGAGGCCGCGTCCGGAGTCGGTCGGCTCGGAAGCGGTGAACCCTCCGCTCGCCTTGGTCTGGGTGACGTGCCACCAGCGCACCGGACGGGGCGTGTCCTCGAACGCCTTCAACGCCGATCTGCCCCGGGTGTGGCCGGTGAAGCCGCCGAACGCGCGCGGCTGAGCCCGGACGATCGCCTTGGTGAAGGCGTCCGCGTCCGGCGCGATCATGACCAGGACGTTGGCCTTGCAGCCGGGCTTGCCGGGATCGAGGCCCACCGCCACGGCGTTCGCTGTCGTTCATGTACTGGGCGTGCTGTTCGGGAAGCCCGAGCACGCCCGTGCAGATCGAGCGATCCCAACGCGCGACCTGCACCCCAGGCGGCGGCTTGACGGTCAGCTGGTCGACGAAAGTCCTGACCTTTGCCGCGTTGGCGCGGGTGCTGGTGACGGTGACGCCGGAGACGGTGGTGGAGGTCGATGGCGGCGGGTCCGCCAGGGCCGCCCCGGCGAAAACCGCGGCCGCAGCCAAGCTGAAAACCGCAACTGAAAGGCGCACGCGACCGATCCCCGAAACCCATGCAGTTGGCCGATCGAACGCCTGTGGTGTCAAGTTTCCGGCGTCTGGGTTCAACCCAGGTATGTCGGCCGGTCCTGGATCCACTGCGAGACCATCCACTTCTCGCCGCGGGTGATCGGTTTGGCGGCGTGCAGGCTCAGCCGCTCGGCCTTTCCGGTCTCGTCGACGTTGGCGAAGAAGATCGCGTCGCCGGTCACCCCCTTGAAGCGGAAGTTCACGTGCGGAAACTCGAGCTCGCCGCCCTCGTAGTCGTGGTTCAGGTAGATCAGGAACGTCGCGATGCGCTCGCCTTGCGAGTCGCTCTTCACGTCGAGCGACAGAGCGCTGTCGCGCACGTGGTCGTAGTGCGCTTTGATCTCTTCGCCGAGCGCGTAGTGGAAGATCTGGAATGGCTCCATCTGGATCGTCGGCAGCTTGGTCACCGCCTGAATCTTCACGCGCACGAGCAGCGCGATCAGGTCCGAATGCACGATGTCGAAGATGAAGTCCGAACAGGTGCGGATCGACATCCGCACATCTTCCTTGCCGTTGAACATAAGCGCGGGTTTCAGCTTGCCGCGCGCGCGGTCCATCAGCCAGCTGCAGATCTCGGGCTTCACGAAGCCGTCGACGACGCGGATCCGCGGCTTCTCGCACATGATCCGTCGTTCCGGCGCCGTCGCCCACCCGTCGATGCTGAAACTGTCGGCAAGACGGCGCCATGCGTCGGGTTCATTGCCGCCCGTGCGCACGCGCGTCGCCAAATCCTGATCGCCGGCGAGCAACAGCAGCTGTCCCTGCGCCGTGGGCGATCCCTTGCCCGCGGCCTCGACCAACAGATCGAATGCATCCGGCCAGCTCTGCGGCCGCCAGGCGCCGGCGGCGCTGAGGGTGGCCAGACGCTCGAGCGCGGTGGGCTCGCCGCGGCCCGCCGCGCGGGTTACCAACGCAACGCCTTCCTCGGGCGCGAACGGCGCGTCACGGCCGACCAGCAGGCGGTCGCCCAGTTCGACCATGGCGTCGAGCCGGCCGCTCTGGGCGCTGCGCTGCAGCTCTGAATAAACGTCCACGCTCATGGTTGCGCCAAGGTTCCGGCGCCCATCTTAAGCCTTTTCCATCGCTTCCGGGAACCGCCTTACGGCCCGGGTCAGGCGGCGGCTTCGGGCCCTTCGCGCTTTTCGTACACGTGGTCGACCAGGCCGAAGGCCTTGGCTTCCTCCGCCGACATGAAGTGGTCGCGGTCCAGCGTGCGCTCCACCACTTCCAGCGGCTGGCCGGTGTGCTTGGCGTAGAGCTCGTTCAGCTTGCGCTTGGTGTAGAGGATGTCCTCGGCGTGACGCTCGATGTCGGAGGCCTGGCCGCGGAAGCCGCCCGAGGGCTGGTGCAGCATGATGCGCGCGTTGGGAAGCGCCACGCGCTGGCCCGCTTCGCCCGCCATCAGCAGGAACGAACCCATCGACGCCGCCATGCCCGTGCACACGGTCGATACCGGCGAGCGGATGTATTGCATGGTGTCGTAGATCGCGAGGCCCGAGGTCACCACGCCGCCGGGCGAGTTGATGTACATCGAGATCTCTTTTTTGGGGCTCTCGGACTCCAGGAAGAGCAGCTGGGCCTGCACCAGGGCCGAGACGCCGTCGTCGATCGGTCCGGTCAGGAAGATGATCCGCTCCTTCAGCAGGCGGCTGAAGATGTCGAAGGCCCGTTCGCCCCGGCTGGTCTGTTCGACCACCATCGGCACGAGATTCATCATTACGTCTTGCGGATCGCGCATGGTCGGCCTTCTCGATTTACGGCTGGGGCGCACGCCTGAATCGGCGCGTCCCTATAGAGCGGATATCGCCCGCCCCCCGGGCCGTTGCAAGGTGGGGGCCAGCCGCCGGGACGCCGCAGCCTGCTTTCAGGAGGAGCGACTCAGTCCGCTTTCTTCTTCGCGGAAGCCTTCTTGGCCGCCTTGGGCTTGGCCTCGGACTTGACGTCGTCGTCCTTGGCTGCGGCCTTCTTCTCGGCCTTGGGCTTGGCTTCCGCCTTGGCCTCTTCGCCAGAATCCTCGGACTTATCCTCGGACTTCTTCGACTTGGCCTTCTTCTCGGCCTTGTCGTCCTTGGCGGCGGGCAGGTCGTCGTCGGCGAACAGCTCGTCCTTGGAGACCGGCTCGTCGGTCACCTTGGAGACGGCGAACAGCCAGTCGCACACCTTCTCCTCGAACACCGGCGCGCGCAGTTGGGCGGCGGCGTTGGGGTTGGTGCGGTAGAACTCGATGACGTCCTTCTCGCGGCCCGGATAGTTGCGGGCCTCGTTCATCACCGCGTTCGACAACTCCTGGTCGGTGACCGTTACGCCGCCGCGCCGGCCGATCTCGGCCAGCACCAGGCCCAGGCGCACCCGGCGCTCGGCGATGTCGCGGTACTCCTTGCGGAGTTCGGCGTCAGACTTGTCGAGGTCTTCCGGCGGCAGCATGCCCTTGGCCTTGTCGGCCTCGACCTGGGCCCAGATCGAGTTGAACTCGTTCTCGACCATCTTCTCCGGCAGCGAGAAGCTGTGGCGCTCGTCGAGCACGTCGAGCAGGTGGCGCTTCAGGCGAAAGCGCGACTGGCCCGCGTACTGCTGGTCCAGATTGGCTTTCAGCACGTCCTTCAGCTTGTCCAGGTTCTCCAGGCCCATGCGCTCGGCGAAGGCGTCGTCGAGCTTGGAGTCCTGCGGCGCGCGGACTTCCTTGACCGTCACTTCGAACTCGGCCGGCTTGCCCGCGAGCGTCGCCACGCCATAGCTCTCGGGGAAGCTCACCTTCACCGTGCGCTCGTCGCCGGCCTTGGCGCCTTCGAGCTGCTCTTCGAAGCCCGGGATGAACTGCCCCGAGCCCAGCACCAGCTGCGCGTCGGTCGACGCGCCGCCCTCGAACGCCTCGCCGTCGATGCGGCCGACGAAGTCGATGACGACCATGTCGCCGTCCTTGGCCTTGCCGTCCTTCGCCTCATAGGCGCGGGTCTGCTGGGCCAGCTCTTTCAGCTGCTCTTCGACGTCCGCGTCGCTCGCCTTGTAGACCGGACGCGAGATCGAGATGGTGGTCGGGTCGATCGGCACGAAGTTCGGCATCACCTCGACGGCCATTTCGTAGGCGAGGTCGGCCTCGCCCTTGATGACCTTTTCGATGTCCGAAGACAGCTTCACCTCGGCCGGGGCGGCCGGGCGGACGTTGACCTGGTCCAGCGCCTGCTGGCTCGAGGCGTTCAGGGTCTCCTGGATGATCTCGCCCATCAGCTCGCGGCCGAACACGCGGCGCACGTGGGAGGCGGGAACCTTGCCGGGGCGGAAGCCCTTCAGGCGCAGCTGCGGGCCGACCTGCTTGATCTTGGCGTCGAGCCGTTCGCTGAGGTCCTTCTGGGTGACCGTCACCTCGAGAACCTTGCTGAGACCTTCACTCGACTTTTCAACGACCTGCATAGGTATCTTGCCTTCAGACCAGACGCGGACCGCGTCCCGCGATCCGTCTTGCCATTGCTAGAAAAACGTAAGGCCGCCCGGTCAGGGGCGGCGCGAAAGGCCCTTATGGCACGCGGAGCCCGCAGGTCAACGCCGCTCAGCGAGGACGGGCGCGTTCCGGTTGCCCTGCAAGGCGCGGGAGCGCCCCGGCGCCGAGCCGGCGACGACTTGCCTTTGTGCCATCTGGTCTATATTCTGTCCCGATATAGGGACATATTACCGACATGGCTCGCACCGCCCGCCGCCCCGCCCCCAGCCGCCGCGCTTCGCCGCCGAAGCGGGCGTCCGCAGCGGCGCCCGCCGTCTTCGAGGCGCTGGCGGCCTATGTGTCGACGCCTTCCGACCAGATCGACGTCGAGCGCGTCACCGATCTCTACGGGCTGACCAGCGCCCAGTTGGCGGAAACCGCGGGCCTCAACCGGGTGACGCTGCAGAAGACGGTGCGCAGAGAAGCGCCGAAGACGCAGAGCCGGCTTCGCGAGATGCTCGAAATTCTCGCCCGCGTCGAAGCGTGGGCCGGCGGGCGCATGCAGGCCCTGGCCTGGTATCGCGCCGAACCCATTCCCGCGCTCGGCGGCCGGACCGCCGAAGCCATGGTCAAGAGCGGCCAGGCGACCATGGTCCGTGACTACCTCGATCATATCGCCATGGGCGGCTTTGCTTGAGGTTTGTCGGCGACGCTTATCGCGCCCACAATCCGCAATGGTCGTTCGCACCGCTGTCGGGCGAGGGGGCCGCGATCCACGGCGCACGCTTCAACCGTCGAGGCGTGCCGGCGCTCTATCTGGCCGGCAGCGTTGTCGACGCCGTGACCGAAGCCAGTCAGGGATTCGCGCACAAGCTCGAGCCCTGCGTCCTCTGCACCTACGACGTCGATTGCGAGGATATTGTCGATCTGCGCGACGCTGCCGGGCAGGCGGCGGAAGGCGTTGGTCCTGACGATCTCGGGTGCGAGTGGATGTACATCGCTCTGTCAGGCGGAACGCCGCCGACATGGGCATTGGCCGACCGGCTTATCGACCGCGGCGCGGCGGGCATGCTGGCGCCGAGCTTTGCACGCGGCGCCCGTCCCGACGCCTGGAACCTGGTGCTCTGGCGCTGGACGTCGCGCCGTCCGCACCGATGCCGGGTCTTCGATCCCGCCGGTCGCCTGCCGAAAGATCAGTCTTCCTGGCGCTGATGCTTCACTGAACCCCGCCGCCGAGCGCCTGGTACAGCGTCACTAAATTGGCGTAGCGCGCTTGCTTCGCCGCGATGTCGGTCATCTGGGCGGCGTAGAGGGCGCGCTCGGCGATCAGGTAGTTCAGGTAGGGATCGATGCCCCTGTCGTAGCGCGCCTTGGTCAGGAACAGCGCCCGGTCCGAGGCGGCGACGTTGGCTTGCTGGGCGGCGAGCTGGGCGTCGATGGTGCCGCGCCGGGCAAGCGCGTCGGCGACCTCGCGGAAGGCGGTCTGGATAGCCTTGTCGTACTGCGCCACGGCGATGTCGCGCTGGACCTTGGCCGACTTCAGCCGCGCGCGGTTGGCGCCGAAGTCGAAGATCGGGACGCTGAGGTTGGGGATGAACTGCCACGCCCCGGAGCCGGCGGCGAACAGCTTGGAGAGCTGGGTGCTTTCCACCCCGCCCTGGGCGGTGAGCGACAGTGTCGGGAAGAAGGCCGCGCGCGCGGCGCCGATGTCGGCGTTGTCGGCCTTCAACTGATGTTCCGCCTGCAGCACGTCGGGACGTTTCAACAAAATCGCCGAGCTGATTCCCGCCGGGAGGTCGGCGCGGATCGGCGCGGGCCCTTCGAGCGAGGCGGGCAACAGGTCGTCGCTGACGGTTGCGCCGACCACGAGGTTCAGGGCGTTCAGGTCCTGGGCGGCGAGCGTCGTGTCCGCGGCAATGTCGGAGCGGGCCTGGTCGACCGTAGTTTCGGCCTGGCGCACGTCCAGTTCCGACGCCTCGCCGGCGTTGAAGCGATCGCGCGTGATCTTGAGCGAGGCTTCCTGGCTGGTGAGCGTCGCCTGCGCCACGCTCAGCCGCTCGCGATCGGCGGCGAGGGTCACGTAATCGGTCGCGGTTTCGGAGACGAGGGTGATCTGCGCCGCGCGCCGCGCTTCGTCGGTCGCGAGATACTGCTCCAGCGCGGCCTTGGTCAGGCTGCGCACGCGGCCGAACAGGTCCAGTTCGTAGGACGAGATCGAGGCATTCAATGAATAGAGACGCTCGTCGACGCTGCCCGCGCCGGGGACGCCCACGGCGGCGGCCGGTTCATGCAGCTCGGTCACGCTGGCGTTGCCCTTCACGGTGGGGAACAGCTCAGAGCGTTGGATGCGGTACTGCGCGCGTGACTGCTCGACGTTGAGGATGGCGACGCGGAGATCGCGGTTGTTGGCGAGCGCCTGGGCGATCACCGCCTGCAGCTTCGGATCGGTGAACACGTCGCGCCAGCGCTCATCCGCGGCGGTCGTGTTGCTGGCGGTAGCCGGGGGATAGGCGGCGCCGTGCGGCCAGGTCGCGGGCACGGGTGCTGGGGGGCGCACATACTTGGGCGCCAGGGTCGCGCAACCGCCGAGCATGAGCGCGGCGAGCGCGAGGACCGAAAGCGGAGAACGAACACGCATGGGCCTACTCCGCCAGGGCTGGCGCCGGATCGGGCGACGATCCGGGCGCAGCATGGTGCGGCCGTTGCGGCACGATCTTCAGCACCAGCACGAAAAACAGCGGCACGAAGAAGATCGCCAGCACCGTCGCCGACAGCATGCCGCCGATGACCCCGGTGCCGATGTCGTTCTGGCTGCCGGCGCCCGCGCCCGACGCGATGGCCAGCGGCGTGACGCCCGCGATGAAGGCCAGCGAGGTCATCAGGATCGGCCGCAGGCGGATGCGCGCCGCGTGCAGCGCCGCCTCGACCGCGTTCTGCCCGGCTTTGACCCCGCGCTCGGCGAATTCGACGATCAGGATGGCGTTCTTGGCCGAGAGGCCGATGGTGGTGAGCAGGCCGACCTGGAAATAGATGTCGTTGGCGAGACCGCGGAAGGTGGCCGCCAGCACCGCGCCGAAGACGCCGAGCGGCACCACCAGCATCACTGACAGCGGCACCGACCAGCTTTCGTAGAGCGCCGCGAGGCAAAGGAACACCACGAGGAGCGACAGCGCGTAGAGCAACGGCGCCTTGGCGCCGGCGGACTGTTCCTCGAAGCTGAGCGCGGTCCACTCGTAACCGATGCCCTGGGGCAGCTTGGCGACCAGCGACTCCATCTCCTTCATCGCCTCGCCCGAGCTGACGCCCGGCGCCGCCGCGCCCTGAATCTCCATCGAGGGCACGCCGTTGTAGCGTTCCAGTCGCGGTGACGCGTTGGTCCAGTGTGTAGTGGCGAAGGCGGAGAAGGGGGCCATGGTCCCGGTGTTTCCGCGCACGAACCAGCGGTCGAGGTCTTCCGGACGGCTGCGGAAGGGCGCATCGCCCTGCACATAGACGCGCTTCACGCGACCGCGGTCGATGAAGTCATCCACATAGGCGCCGCCCCAGGCGGTCGAGAGCGCATCGTTCACATCCGCCAGCGAGAGGCCGAGCGCGCCGGCGCGGTTATGATCGACGTCGATCTTGAGCTGAGGCGTGTCCTCCTGACCGTTCGGGCGCACGGCCATCAGCTTGGGATCCTTGGCCGCCATGCCGAGCAGTTGATTGCGCGCGGCCATCAGGGCCGCGTGGCCCAGGCCGCCCTGGTCCTCCAGCTCCATATCGAAGCCCGACGCGAGACCGAGCTCGCTCACCGCGGGCGGCACGAAGGCGTAGATGTTGGCGTCGCGCACCGAGGACAGGGCGCCCATGGCGCGGCCGGCGATGGCCTGGGCCTTGTTCTGCGGGCCGGGACGATCTTTCCAGTCGGCCAGGTGCACGAACGCCATGCCGCCGTTCTGGCCTTGGCCCGCGAAACTGAAGCCGGAAACGGTGAACAGGCCGGTGACGTTCTTCTTTTCCGGGCCAAGGAAATGCGCCTCGACGGCGCGCGCCGCCTGCTCGGTGCGCTCGATCACGGCGCCCGGCGGCAGCTGATAGCTGATGATCACCGCGCCCTGGTCCTCGTCGGGGAAGAACGAGGTCGGCATGCGCAGGAACATGAAGGCGAGGACCAGGAAGATCGCGCCATAGAGGACGATCCAACGCAGCGGCCGCGCGACCACGCCGCCGAGCGCATTGCGGTAACGATTCACGCCGCCGTCGAAGGTCTTGTTGAACCAGCCGAAAAAGCCGCTGTTGGCGTGATGCTCGCCCTTCTTCACCGGTTTCAACAGCGTCGCGCAAAGCGCCGGCGTCACCACCAGGGCGACGATGACCGAGAGCGCCATGGCCGAAACGATGGTGAGCGAGAACTGGCGATAGATTACGCCCGTCGACCCGCCGAAGAAGGCCATCGGCACGAACACCGCCGACAGCACCGTGGCGATGCCGATCAAGGCGCCGGTGATCTCGCCCATGGATTTGCGCGTGGCCTCGCGCGGCGACAGACCTTCTTCGGTCATGATCCGTTCGACGTTCTCCACCACCACGATGGCGTCATCGACGAGCAGCCCGATGGCCAGCACCATGGCGAACATGGTCAGCGTGTTGATGGTGAAACCCGCCACGGACAGGATCGCGAAGGTGCCGAGCAGCACCACCGGCACCGCGATGGTCGGGATCAGCGTCGCGCGCCAGTTCTGCAGGAACAGGAACATCACGCCGAACACCAGCGCGATGGCGACCAGAAGGGTGCGCACCACGTCCTCGATCGACAGGCGGATGAACGGCGTGCTGTCGAACGGATAGGCGATGCCCACGTCCTGGGGGAAGGTACGCGACAGCTGTGCGATCCGCGCCTTTACCGCGGTCTCGGTCTTCAAGGCGTTGGCGCCGGGCGCCAGCTTGATCGCGAAACCCGACGAGGGGTGGCCGTTGAAACGGCCGTTCAACAGGTAGGAATCCGCGCCGCGCTCGACGCGGGCGACCTGGCCCAACGTCACGGTCGAGCCGTCGGGACTGGTTCTGAGCACGATGGCGGCGAACTGTTCAGGCGTCTGCAGGCGCGACTGCGCCGTCACCGTGGCGTTAAGTTGCTGACCTTTGTCGTGGGGCAGGGCGCCGATCTGTCCCGCCGAGACCTGAGCGTCCTGGGCGACGATGGCGGCCTTCACGTCGGCGACAGTCAGGGAGAAGCTGTTCAGCTTGTACGGGTCGAGCCAGATGCGCATGGCGTACTGGCTGCCGAAGACGGTGGTGTCGCCCACGCCGTTCACGCGGCTCAACGGATCCTGCAGGCGCGTGGTGACGAAGTCGCCGAGATCGGTGGCGGTCATCGCGCCGGACTTGGAATAGACCGCCATCACCAGGAAGAAGTTCAGCGCGGCCTTGTTCACCACCAGGCCCTGCTGCTGCACCGCCTGGGGCAAGAGCGGCACCGCCTGCTGCAGTTTGTTCTGCACCTGCACCTGGGCGATGTCGGGATCGGTGCCCTGGGCGAAGGTCACGGTGATGGTCGCGAGTCCCGCGCCGTCGCTGTTGGACGAGATGTATTCGAGGTGGTCGAGGCCCTTCAGCTGCTGCTCGATGACCTGGGTGACGGTGTTTTCCAGCGTCTGGGCGTCGGCGCCCGGATAGGTCGCGGTGATCGCGATCGCGGGCGGCGCGATGGTCGGATACTGCTCGATCGGCAGGCTCACCACTGCGAGCGCGCCGGCCAGCATCACCACGATGGCGATGACCCAGGCGAAGATGGGGCGATTGATGAAAAACTGAGAAATCACGGATGCGCGCCCATGGCCGGCGCCTGCGGCTTGGAGCCGGCGGCCACGACCTTCACCGCCATGCCGGGCTTCACCTTGCCCACGCCTTCAACGATCAGCCGATCGCCCGCCGAAAGGCCCGAGGTGACGAGCCACGCGCCGCCGACGGTGCGCGAGGTCTGGACGACCCGCTGTTCCACCTTGCCCTGGGTGTTGACCACCAGCGCGATCGCCTGACCCTGGGCGTTGTGGGTGATGCCGGCCTGGGGCGCGAGGATGCCGGCCGGCGCCTCGGCCTCGTTGATCACCGCGCGCACGAACATGCCGGGCAACAGCACCGCGTGCGGATTGGGGAAGACCGCGCGCAATTTCACCGCCCCCGAGGTCGGGTCCACGGTGACGTCGGCGACGCGCAGCTCACCGTCCAGCGGATAGGCCGAGCCGTCCTCGAGGATCAGTTTCACGCGCGCGCGTTCGGCGTTGGCCCCGAGCGCGCCGCTCGCCAGCTCGCGCCGAAGTTCGAGCAGTTCCGCGCTCGATTGGGTGAGGTCGACGTAGATCGGATCGAGCGTCTGTACGGTGGTCAGGGCCGTGGTCTGGTCGGCGGTCACCAGCGCGCCCGGCGTCACCGCCGTGGGGCCAGCGCGGCCCGTGATCGGCGAGGTCACCCGCGTGTAGGCAAGGTTGATGCGCGCCGTCTGCAACGCAGCCTTGGCGGAGGCGACGTCGGCCTGGGCCTGGCCCGCGGCGGCGACCGCGTCGTTGTAGTCCTGCTTGCTGACCGCGTTCAGCTTCACCAGGTCCGCGTAACGCTCGGCTTTCAGCTTGACGGTTGCGAGATTGGCCTCGGCCTTGGCGAGCGCCGCGACCTGGCTGTCATAGGCGGCTTTGTAGGGTGCGGGGTCGATCTGATAGAGCGGCTGGCCCGCGCGCACGTTGGCGCCTTCCACGAACAACCGCGCCTTGATCACGCCGCCGACCTGGGGCCGCACGTCGGAGATCATGTAGGACACGGTCCGCCCCGGAAGCTCGGTGGTCAGGTCGACCGGCTGAGCCTGCAAGGTCACAACGCCTACCTCCGGCGGGCCGAAGTTCGGCGGGCCGGCCTGATGCTTGCCGCAGCCGGTCAGGACCGCGAGACCCACGAGCGCGACAGCGCCGAGGGTCGCCAGGGCGGAGCGGGTGGTCAGACGCCGGCCCAGGCCGGCGGCGTCGGGGGGAGCGAAGGTCAGTGGCGCCATCGGGTCCGTCGTCAAAGGCTGCGGATCGCTCTCACGATCGCGGAAAACCGGGCGCCGACCTCGAATCGAAGGCGTCGCACGCGGAACTGTATCGTGACGCTTCCCCCGGGACCCCAGACTCGGCCAGATCCTCCCTTGTCAGCGTCGATGGTCAAAGGACGCGCGAACACGTCCCGAACCGACATCCGCGGGCGGTACGCCTCTCAAATGGGCGTCGAAGGAGGCTAGACAAGGGCGATTCTGTCCAACCGGACGACATTTTTGCAAAGCCGGGTGTTTCGGCGGGAAAATGGTGCGGATGAGAGGACTCGAACCTCCACGCCTTGCGGCGCTGGAACCTAAATCCAGTGCGTCTACCAGTTCCGCCACATCCGCTCAGCGGCCGCCTTAGCAGGCCACAGGCTCGCCCGCGACTCCCTTAGTTGAACGCGGCGCGCGCAGCGGCGTCCTCGCCCATGAAGTCGAACATGCCCTTGATCAGGATCGGGATCAGCTCGCGTTCGGCTTCGTTGAGGTAGGGGTTCCAGATGTCGAAGATCAGAATCACGCGGGTCTTGCCGCTGTTGTTCCATGCCTCGTGCTCGATGGTGTCGTCGAACACCCAGGCCTTGCCCGGGACCCACTGGCGCGTCTCGTTGCCGACGCGGAAGCTGCAGTCATCGGGAATGATCAGCGGCAAGTGACAGACCAACCGCGCGTTGGTCGCCCCGGTGTGCGGCGGGATGGTGATCCCCGGCTTCAGGATCGAGAACATGGCGACCGGCGACTGGTTGTGGATCGACGGCGAGGGCGCGAGGCCGACGGCCTGCACGGTCTTGGGGCACAGGTCGCAGTGTTCGTGTACGCGCTTGCCGTCCTTGATCAGATGATAGGCGCTCCAGTCCGGCGAGCGGTTCAGTTCGCGCCATTGATCGAGCGGCAGGCTGTCGTCGTAGTTGATGTACGGCACCATGTCGCGATCTTGCTTCAGCACCTCGACGAGCTCGCCCTTGATGTCGTCGGTGGCGGCTTCGATGGCGTCGAGCCACGGGAACTGTTCGCGCGGATAGAACTGCAGCGCCGGCAAGCCCGGCCAGAACAACAGCAACGGGTTCTGCCGATAGATCGCCTTACGGCCGACCACGACGTCGAGCGCCTCGTCGAAGCGACGTAGTTCGGGACCGGAGTGCTGGTTGTAGGCCGACGCCACATGCGCGCGGATGAACGCCTCGCGCTCCTGCGCCACGCCGCGGGTGACCTCGACGGCGCGGCGGATCATCGGCTTCAAGTCATTGGGCACTTCGTCGAAGGGCGGCGCCACCTGCAGGGCGTTGGTGTAGGTCTGGGCCGCGTTGCGGGTTTGGCCGAGCCGTTCGAAGTAATTGCCCTTGAGCAAAAGCGCGACCAGCGTGCGCGGCTCGAGCTTCAACACATTGTCGATGGCGCGCAGTTCCGCGACCGGGTCGCCCAGCGTCTGCTCGGCCAGCGCCAGGTTCAGCCACGCGTTGATGTCGCGCGGGTTGGTCGCCACCACCTGGTCCAAAAGCGCCTTGCCGCGCTTGACGTCGCCGCCGCGCATGGCGTCGACCGCCTGGTTGAACAGAGTCTGGTTGTCGAAGGCCATGGTCATGGGCGGGTTCCGCGGACGTCCGGACGACTCCGTTCGCCGGCCTTTATGCCAAGCCCTTGGCCGCCGTCAAAAGAGTTCCCTCCGCATGCGGCGTTATGCGAGCCCGGTTTCTCTTGGGCAAAAACGGGGTGGGCCAAAAACAAAGCGGGCGGCCTTTCGGCCGCCCGCCTCAGAACTGGTCTGGCCTGGAGGCTCAGCGCCACCAGCAGTGGCGGTGATGGTGGTGCCACACGCAGACGCGGTGGTGGTGACGCGCTTCAGCCGAGCCGGCGGCGAAGCTGACTGCGCCGAACAGGACCGATGCCACGAGGGCCATGCGGACGATCTTCATTTCCTTAAGTCTCCCGGATCCGAATTCGCCGCGGCGGGGGCCGTGGCGATGCAACACGGGCGATTGCTCGCCCGCCCGGCGAGGACGCTAACACGGATTCCCCGAAAGCCGCACCCATTCAAGGAACTGTGTTTCGTGAACTTTCCAAGATTTGCAGAACCTGGGGCAAGAGCTCCGGCAGGTCCTCGGAGATCAGGCCGGCGCCGAAGGTCCTCGCCGCCTCCGCGTGCATCCAGGCCGCCGCGCAGGCCGCGTCAAAGCCTTGCATGCCTTGGGCCCTCAGGCCGCCGATGAGCCCGGACAACACGTCGCCGGACCCCGCGGTGGCGAGCCAGGGGACGCCGTTCAGGTTAACCGCCGCCCGGCCATCGGGCGCCGCGATCACCGTGTCGGGCCCCTTCAGCAACACCACCGCGCCTGCGCGGCGAGCGGCCTCGCGCGCGGCGGTGATTCGCTCGGGCGAAGTCTTCAACAGGCCCGGAAACAGCCGTTCGAACTCCCCGGGATGCGGAGTCATGACGTCGTCCGCGCCGAGGGCGTCGAACAGGCGTTGGGGGCTGTCTCGAAATACCGTCAACGCATCGGCGTCCACCACCAGCGCCAGGTCTTTCGTTCGCGCCAGGGCCAGCACGTTCGCGGCGGTCTTTGCGTCCACGCCGGCGGCAGGTCCGATCACCACGGCGTCGAAGTCGCGCGCAGCCTCGGCCAGGGCCGCGTCGCCGTCGAACGGTTGAAGCATCACCGCCTCGAGAGCCGGCGCCAGCACCATGGCCGCATCCGGCGGACAGAAGACGCGCACCAGACCCGCACCCGCGCGCAGCCCCGCCCGCGCCGCCAGTCGCGCGGCGCCGGTCGAGGTCGGACCGCCGCTGACCACGCCCAGCAAGCCGCGACTATGCTTGTGCGCCTGCGCACCCGGCCAGGGCAATCGGTCGCGCCAGAGCCCGGGCCGGTTCTCGTAGAGCGTGGTCTTCGGGGTCGCCCTGTCCGGAATGCCGATCGGCGCCACCACCACCTCGCCGCAGAGGCCGCGTCCGGGCTCCAGCACATGGGCGGGCTTGCGCCGATGGAAGGTGACGGTGACCCGCGCGTGCGGCGCATAGCCCAGCGGCTTGCCGGTATCGCCGCTCAGGCCCGAGGGCAGGTCGACCGCCACCAGCCCCGCGCCCGACGCCTCGGCGGCTTTCAGGGCGTTTAACGCTTCAGCGGGCAGGGGCCGCGACAGGCCCGCACCGAACAGGGCGTCGATGACAACGGCCGCGCCTGACAGGTCGGCCCCTGTCAGATCAGCGCCCGCCAAGGGCGCTACGGCGCCGGTCCACTGCGCCCGCGCGCGCCGCGCATCCTCGGCGGTCGGATCCGCCAGGGCGTACACCCGCACCGGCCAGCCTTCAGCCGCCAGAACCGCGGCCGCCACATAGCCGTCGCCGCCGTTCAGGCCGGGCCCGCACAGCACCGTCACCGGCCCGGCGGTCCAGCGGCGGCGCACCGCCCGCGCCACCGCCTCGCCTGCCGCCCGCATCAGGGCGAAGCTCTCCACGCCAGCCTCGGTCGCCGCCCGGTCGGCGGCGGCGGATTCGGCGGTGGTCAGGATCTCAAGACCGCTCACTCAGGCCTCCTGGAAACCCATTCTGGGGCGCGGTTTTTTGTCCGTCCCCGGAGCTGAGTTAACGAATGCATCTTGCAAAATGCTGCAATGCAATATCCTATCCGGGCCCGGGCCGCTCCTCCCGGATTCGTCATGAAAAAAATCGAAGCCGTCATCAAACCCTTCAAGCTCGATGAGGTGAAGGAGGCGCTTCAGGATATCGGCGTGCAAGGCATGACCGTCCTGGAAGCCAAAGGCTATGGCCGCCAGAAGGGCCATTCGGAGCTCTATCGCGGCGCCGAGTACGTCATCGACTTCCTGCCCAAGATCAAACTGGAGGTCGTTGTTCCCGACGACCTCGCCCAACCGGTGATCGACGCGATCACCACGGCCGCGCGCACCGGCAAGATCGGCGACGGCAAGATCTTCGTCACCGAGGTGCTCGAGGTGATCCGCATCCGCACCGGTGAAACCGGCGCCCAAGCCATATAGAACCCAACCCGAACCGTTGCTCTCCAACCGTCGCTCCCCAAACCGTCGCTCCCCGAACCCGTGAGGCTGGCCAGATGACTGCAGACAAGCTCCTGAAGGAGATCAAGGACAAGGAGGTCAAATACGTCGACCTGCGCTTCACCGACACCATGGGGAAGCTGCAGCACGTGACCTTCGATCTCAGCCTGGTCGATGAGGACTTCCTCAACGAGGGCACGATGTTCGACGGCTCGTCCATCGCCGGCTGGAAGGCGATCAACGAGAGCGACATGCTGCTGAAGCCCGACCTGGAGCGCAGCTACATCGACCCGTTCTACCAGCAGACCACGCTGTTCCTGTTCTGCGACATCCTAAATCCCGACACCGCCGAACCTTACAATCGCGACGGCCGTTCGATCGCCAAGAAGGCGCTGAACTACGTGCAGTCCTCCGGCGTGGGCGACACCGTCTATTTCGGCCCCGAGGCCGAGTTCTTCGTGTTCGACGACGTGCGCTGGTCCACCGCGCCGAACAACACCGGCTACGAGTTTGACTCGAGCGAGCTTCCCGCCAACACCGGCAAGGCCTATCCCGAAGGCAACATGGGCCACAGGCCCGGCGCCAAGGGCGGCTACTTCCCGGTGAACCCTGTCGACAGCGCCCAGGACCTGCGCGGCGAGATGCTGGCGGTGATGGGCGAGCTCGGACTCGAACCGGAAAAGCACCACCACGAAGTGGCGCCGGCGCAGCACGAACTCGGTCTCAAGTTCTCCGACCTTTTGACCATGGCCGACCGGCTGCAGCTCTATAAGTACGTCGTGCACAACGTCGCCGCGGCCTACGGCAAGACCGCGACCTTCATGGCCAAGCCGTACTTCGGCGACAACGGCTCGGGCATGCACGTGCACCAGTCGATCTGGAAGGGCGGCAAGCCGTTGTTCGCCGGCGACAAGTACGGCGGCCTGTCCGACATGTGCCTCTGGTACATCGGCGGCGTGATCAAGCACGCCAAGGCGATCAACGCCTTCGCCAACTCGACGACCAATTCCTACAAGCGCCTGGTGCCCGGCTACGAGGCGCCGGTGAAGCTCGCCTATTCCTCGCGCAACCGTTCGGCCTCGATCCGCATCCCCTGGGTGTCGTCGCCCAAGGCCAAGCGCATCGAAGTCCGCTTCCCCGACCCGATGGGCAATCCGTACCTGACCTATGTTGCGCTGCTCATGGCCGGCCTCGACGGCATCGAGAACCGGATCGATCCGGGTCCGGCGATGGACAAGAACCTCTACGACCTGCCGCCGCAGGAACGCAAGAACGTGCCGGAAGTCTGCGGCTCGCTGCGCGAAGCGCTGGAGAACCTCGACAAGGACCGCGCCTTCCTGAAGAAGGGCGGTGTCATGGACGACGACTTCATCGACTCCTACATCGAGCTGAAGATGGAAGAAGTCGCCCGCATCCAAATCCACCCGCACCCGGTCGAGTTCGACATGTATTACAAGTGCTGAGCAGGCGGCGCTGAACTGTCGCGCAAAGGCGCCCGCCTCTTTCGAGGCGGGCGTTTTTGTATTCCAGGCGCGACTGTTATGCTTGGATCGCTACGAATCCCGGCGACACGGGGGGCGCATGGATATTCACAAGCCGAAGCCGTTCCACGGATGGCGCGAGTTTCTCGCCGAGATCACGGTCATCGTCACCGGCATCGTGATCGCGCTCGGTCTCGACCAGGGCGTGGAGCAGATTCACAACCGTGTCGTCGCCCGTGAGGCGAAGCAGGAGATCCTCCAGGAAATCGCCCAAAACCGCGGCTTCATGCAGAGTCGCCAAGAGAGCCAGGCGTGCGTGTCGCGAAGGCTCGACGAGATCGCCGCGCTTCTGGACAAGGCCGGGACCGGCGAGGTTACGCCTCGGCCCAACTGGATCGGCCAGCCTTCCGCATGGATCATGGGCGTCCAGCGCTGGCAGGCCGCGACGAGCGCCGGGCGGACGTCCCTGCTCGGGCCCGAGGATCAGTTCAACCTCGCCAACTTCTACGCCGTCGCCGCGGACTTTTCCGCGTCCGAGGATCGTGAGCAGGCGGCATGGGCGCAACTTCGCGCGCTGGAAACCTGGCGAGGGCCGCTGGGCGATGCAGGGCGGGTGCATTTCGCCACCGCGCTCCAGCAAGCGCGCTACGAGCTATGGGATACCCACGTCGACATGATCATCGCGCTGCAGATGGCCGACCGCCTCGGCGTCAAGGATACTCGGGCGCGCATGTTTGGGGTGACCCGCACGCCTCACGCCATCTGCCTGCCGATCACCACGACGCGAGAGGATGCGCTGCGGTTACTCTCGGGCGAAAACGACTTCGGCCAGCCGAAATGACAACGCCCGTCTCTTGCGAGACGGGCGTGGTTCGTTCAGCGCTGATTGCAACCGCTAGAACCGATACCCGGCGCGGATCATCAGCTGGTAGCGCTTGTAGGTCTTCATCAGGTCCGCGTCGCCTTCCAGGGCGATAAAGCCCGCGGCGCCGTTGGCCAGGATGCGGAAGCCGATGACCGGGCCGCCGCCGTTCAGCGTGTCGGCGAAGATGTTGAACGGATCGGTCGGATCGTCCTTGAAATGCCCCGAGGTCACGCCCGGATCGACCGAGATGTACTGGGTCCAGCCGAAATGCAGTTCCGGCTGCAGCCACTGGTCGACGCCGAACTTGCCGCCGATGTTCATCAGCGCGGAGGCGGTGAAGTAGTGGCCGGTGCGCGGTCCGACGACGAGATCGAAGGCGTCGCCGCCGCAATTGGTCGTCACCGTGGATGAACAGGCTTGCTCGCCGCCGCCGGTTTCGCTGTGGCCGTCTTCGTGCAGGTAGAAATACTCGGTGCTGACTTCCGGACGCAGGAACCAGCGGCCGATATCCTGCTCGTAGCTCATGCCGGCCGCGGCCGAGGCCGAGTAGCCGCTCCACTGCGTCGTGGCCGAGCGCGCAAAGGTGTCGCTCGGGTCTTCGGAGATGATCTGGCGCAGGCTGTTGAACCAGGCGAAGCCGCCCGCGGCGCGCGCCCAGGTGCGCAGGTGCGGACCGGTCTCACGCCAGTAGACGCCGAGCTCTACCATGTTCGCCGACAGGTGCTCGTCGCCCTGGGCGTCGAGGTCGTGCATGTCCGACGAGGTGAAGGCGAGGGAGGTGCCGAAGGATCCGACCGCCGTACCGGTTTCGACGCCGCTGGCCAGGCCGAAGCCATGCGAGCGGAAGCCGAGGGCGTCGCCCTGATCCTTGTTGGCGACGAAGTTGATTTCCTGGGCCCAGCCTGTGGTCTCGCCGATCGGGGCCACGGGGCGGCGATCCGCCAGGGCGCGCGATACGGCGTCCACGCCTGACGCGAGCGACAGCAAAGGCGCGCCCGAATGATCCGGCAGCATCTGGTCGTAGAGTCCGATGAAGCCCGCGCGATTCGTCTGGTTCAGGAACGCGGTCTCGAGCTGCTGGTCGTGGCCGAGCGCGCTGTAGAACGGATTGTAGACCGCCGCTTCGGAGGCGTTCATCTGGGCGTCCGCCGCCGAGCGGCGCGACGCCTGCGCGAACACCGTGCCCGTGGTCGTGTTCACGCCGGCGGTGACCTCGAACAGATAGGGCGCGTTCTTGGTGATGCTGTCCAGATTGATCGCGCCCGCGGTCAGGTTCGCCGCGTTGACCATCTTGATCAGGTCGAAGGTGGCCGGCCCCTGCAGCAGCGACGTGAAGCGCACGCCCAGGCTCGCGCCGTCGGCAAGCGTCGCGTTGCCGGAGACCAGGAAGCCGCCAGACCCCGCGCCGTTGTTGGCCGACGGGTCGATGGTGACGGTCAGCGTGCCCTTGGATCCGACGTTCAGGTTGGTGATCGCCAGCGTGTTCGGGTTGGCGTCGTTCAACGCGCCGTTGGCGAGGTTGATGCTGAGACCGCCGTCGAACTGGAAGATCGCGGCGGAGACGGTCGAGCCGCCATCGATCGTCAGCTGGTCGGTCCCCGTACCGAACGAGATGAACTGTCCGGTGACCGTGCCGGCTTCGATGTCGACGTTGTCGTTACCTGTCCCCAGCCAGATCGAGCCGGTTGTGCTCGGCGCCGCGGGCGCTGTTGTCGAGCCTGTGGGCGTCGCGGCCTGGTACTGGTGGAAGGTGACGCCGGTGGTGTTGTGCTGGGCGTCGACGGCGAACGCCTGGCCGGAAATCTCATCGCTCGGCGCCGCGTTCGGATTGGCGACCTCGGCCAGGATCGTACCGCTGGTCTCGATGTCGCTCAGCGTGCCGGACAGGTCGCGGATGGCGACGGCGTTGCCCTGCAGCGACACGGAGTCGGCGCTCAGCGTGCCGGTATTGGAGATCTTGTTCACCGTCGCGCCGTCCTTGATCAGGACTGCGATGGCGTCGTGGGTGTCGGCGGTGGTCTCTTCCGCGGAGGTCGCGACGATCGAACCGTCGACGCGCAGCAAGTCGGCCTCGGTCAGGGCGTCGAACTGGATTCCCGTGGCCTGGTTATCGATGGCCGCGACGCTGATCGAGCCCGCGACACGTACCCCGCCGTCGATCTTGACGCCCATGTTCGGGTTGTGCGGATCGGTGATGCCGATCTCGACGCCGGTGGCGGAGTACTGCTTGTAAATGCCGCTGGCCGAGACCGAACCCTTGATGATCAGGCCGAAGTCGTAGTCCGCCGCAAAGGCGGTGATCGGCGTGCCGACGACGCCGAGTTCGATGTTCTTGGTCGAAGAGCCGATCTGGATCGCCGGAGCGCCGCCGATGACCGCAACGCTCGATGTGGTCTGGTTGACGTCTGCGACGCCGTCGCCGTCGACGTCGGGAATGCTCGTACTGGCCACCGGCGCCGCGTCGAACAGAACGCCGTTCGCCATGTTGCCGGCAATGATCACGCCCGGACCGCCGTTCTGAATGTCGCTCGCCGTCGAATCCACCTTGTTGAGCGCGGTCGGGTCGGTGGGGGCTGTCGTGCTGCTGAAACCGGTCGAGGTGATCGCGCCGCCGAAGGTCACGCGGCCGCTCACGTCGTTGAGCAGGGCGACGCCGACCGAATTGGCGCCGGCCATGTTGATCGAGCCGGCGATGTTGACCGTACCGGTGATCGGCGCCGTGGTGATGACGCCGAAGTTGTTGTCGCCGGTCATGTTGATGGTGCCGGCGTTGGACAGATTGCCGACAAAGGCGGTCAGGGTGTCGGTCGGTCCGCCGGTGGTCGACAGGATGGTCCCGACATCACCCGCGGCGATTCCCGTGCCGCTGGTTACGAGCGTCGTGGTCGCCGTCGGCGTGCCGCCGATGGAGATGCCGTAGGAGTCGTTGCCGGTGACGATGATCTGGGCGCCCGACGCGTTGGTTACGTTGCCGGTGAAGGTCCCGGCGCCGGCGACGCAGATCGCGCAGAGGTTCTCGCCCTTGGCCCAGGCGCCGTCGGCGATGCCGTCGTTGTTGATCGTGTCCGTCCGCGACGAGTTGTCGGAGAGGGTGATCGACCCGTTGTTGGTGATCGAACCCGTCTTGCCGCCCTGGCCGAGGATGCCGATCGACCCATTGGCGGTGTTCGCCATGTTGATGGTGCCGTCGACGACGATCGAATTGTTGGTGGTCTGGGTGATCGCCGTGCCGGACTTGAGCGTCAGCGTGCCGGTGAGGTCGATGTCGTCGGCCGCGCCGTTGTTGATCGTGCCGGTGTCGATCGGCTTGGAGCCGTCGCCCACCTTGGTCGCCGCCCACGAGCCCTGAGCGAGCGCAAGCGCGCCCAACGCCACCGAGGCCGCCAAAAGTGCACGCATTCAGACTAACCCCTCAGACGTTCGCGCCGGACCCGACCGCGCAGCGGCCCGGCCGAGCCGCCGTGACCGCTCAACTTTCCGGTTTTTACGGCGAATGCAAGGCGAAACCGTTTCACCACGGCGCATTCGCCGCGCCCGTGATTTCCAGGCCGAGCGCCTCTTGCGGCGCCCGCCGGAGGAAGGCAAGGCCGGCCCCTCGCCAAAGCATCGCCGGCACGCCTCACAGGCGAATTTCATCAGCCGATAAACCCCTTACAGGGGGCTTTCAGAAGCTACGGTGACGCCAGATTTGCGTTGACTTAGCCTTTTCGGGCCGCAACAGCGTTATGGTTGCGGCGGCGGTCGACCGGAGCCGGGGGGTTCGGCAGGTCGGGCTTGGGCTGCTGCGTCCCGTGTAAAGGGCTTAAGGGGTAGGCATGAGCGTAGAGGACCGCGATCACGAGTTTCACTGGCTCGGCGGCGAAGACCTTCGCATCGTTCGCGCCCGCCGCAGGCTCCGGATCGTCGAGGATCTCCGCCCCCACCTGGTCGACACCACCATGCTCTACGCGCCCCGATCCGGGGGGGTGAAACGCTATCTGACCGCCAAGCGGGCCTGGCTCGCCCGCGCCCGCCAGGGCGTGCGCCACACGCTCGTGGTCCCCGGCGCCCGCTCGGGCGTCGAAAGCGACGGCACGGTGGCGGTCAAGTCCACCAAGCTCCCCTTCGGCGACGGCTATCGCTGGCCTTCCAGCGTGAAGAAGTGGGCCGCCTGGGTCGAATCGCTGAACCCCTCGGTGATCGAGGCGGGCGATCCCTACACCCCCGGCCAAGCCGCCCTCGAGGCCGGCCAGCGCATCGGCGTTCCGGTCGTGGGCTTCTGCCATTCCGATCCCGCGGCGCTGGCGGCGCTGCATTTCGGCGAGTGGGCTAAGAAGCCGGTCGAGAAGCGTTGGGCCAAGCTTTTCAAAGCCTTTGACCGGGTTGTTGCACCCAGCCGTTTCATCGCCAGCCGGCTAGGCGAAGCCGGCGTCGAGGGCGTCGTCTGCCAACCCCTGGGCGTGGACGTGGAGACCTTCCGCCCCGAGCGCCGCGACCGGCCCTGGCTGCTGCGCCGCCTCGGCCTGCCGGCGGACGCGCGGATCCTGATGTTTGCCGGCCGGCCGGCGCGCGAGAAGAACATCGACGTGCTGATCGACGCGGTTCAGCGCCTGGGCGATCCCTATCACCTGGTCCTGGTCGGGGCGGGGGCGGGGCTGCCGCAAGAGCCCCAGGTCACCTGCCTGCCGTTCGAGGCCAGTCCCAAGGCGGTCGCTCGCCTGCTCGCCAGCGCCGACGCTTTCGTCCACGCCAACGACCGCGAACCCTTCGGCCTGATCGTGCTCGAGGCCATGGCCTGCGGCACGCCCATCGTCGGTGTCTCCGCGGGCGGCGTGGCGGAGACGGTAGACGACACGGTGGGGCGCTTGGCCGAGCCCGGCGGCGCGCGCGCCTTCGCCGAGGCGGTCGACGCCCTGTTCGAAGGCGATCTGGAATCGCTGGGCAAGGCGGCGCGGGCCCGCGCCATGGCCCGTTTCGCCTGGGACAAGGTCTTCCAGGACCTCTCGCACCTCTACGCCGAGATCGCCTCCGCGCCGGCCTTCACCGACGAAAGCGCCGCCTTGCCGGTGCACTAGACGCGCCTCGACCGCGATTTGGCCCGTTCCAACAGGCCGCCGCTTTCGAGTGCGCACCCGCCGGCGGCTGAAACAGCCGCCGGCCAAGGCATGCTACCCCTTGGGGTGGATCATGGCGGCGATCTGATCCTGGCTCATGTTGATGGTCGCGACGCCGTTGGCGACCTGCAGGCTCGAGGCGTCGACGGCGAACTGGTCGGCGCCCATCTTCACGGTCGCGAACATCCGTCCGGAGCCGTTGCCTTCGGGCTTCATCTCGCTGACCGCGCCGATGGTCGCGCCGCTGCTGTCCTTCACCGGCATGCCGACCTTGAGGCCGGGCGTAACGGCGCCGTTAGGACCCACGTCACCGGGTTGGGAGGGCGGCATCTGCGGGCCCGGAGGCGGCGGATTGGTCGTGGTCGGCGGCGCCGGCTTGACCGTATCCGGCGGAGGCGACGCCAGGGCTTGGGTGGCGAGCGCGGCGGCCGCAGCGGCGGCGAGAAGCATAATTCTGGTCACTGTGGTCTCCTGTCCGAAGCTCCCCGCGATAAAGCGAAGTCGTCCAGGATGTGGTTCCAAGGATAAGCTGTCGCAGTCCGGAGCGGCCGATTCGGCCAGGGCGGGAGAGGTCGTGATTCAATCACCGCGCAACACGCTGGCGAAGGCGCCGTGGGTGCTGAAGGTGGCGCTGATCACTGCGCCGCTGGTGATTGTTTTTCTGTCGATCAGCAACGCCCCGTTCTTTACGCACGCCAAGTTCGGCGGCCACATCGTCGGGCGCGATTTCCTCAACTATTGGACGGGATCGAAACTGTTCCTGAGCGGCCGCCTTGGGACGCTCTACGACGCCGTCGCCTATCCGGCTTATCTCGACAGCGTCTGGGGCAACGGCTTCGGTTCGCTCAGTTTCAGCTATCCGCCGACGCTGTTGCCGTTCATCTCGTGGCTCGGATTGTTTCCGTACGGCGTGGCGCTGGTTCTGTGGAGCGTGCTCGGCGTCGGGCTGCTGATCGCGGCGGGCTGGCCGTATACGAAACAGCCGCTGGTGCTGCTTGCACTGATCTTTGCGCCGGCGGTTTGCGTCTGCCTCGACGACGGGCAGAACGGACTGATTTTCAGCGCGATGCTGGTGGCGGCGCTGCGCGTACTGGATCGAAAGCCGATCCTCGCGGGCGTGCTGATCGGCCTGCTGACCGTCAAACCGCAGCTCGGAATTCTGTTGCCGATCGCGTTGATCTGCGCGGGGCGATGGAAGACTGTCGGCGCCGCCGCGGTGACCACGCTCGCCCTTGTGGCGCTTAGCCTGCTCATCGCGGGCGCCGAACCATGGCGGCTCTATTTCGAGAAGGTCGTGCCGTATCAGAGTCGTCTCTTCCGCGGCGACGGCATGTGGCAGACCATGACGCCGAGTCCGGTGATCGCTATCGTCGTCGCCCACGGATCGTGGGCGCTGGCCTGGGCGGTGCAGGCAGCGGTGAGCGCCGCGATGATGGTGCTGGTCGCCGTCCTGTTTCTGGGACGCGGCAACGGCCGCTCCATCGGCGCCGTCGACCGCGTGATCCTGACCGGCGCGACCTTCCTGGCGACCCCCTACGCCTTCAACTACGACATGCCCTCGCTCGCGCTCTGCCTGCTGATGGCGGGCGTAACGCAACCGCAGTCGGACGCCACGGCGCAAGGCCGGTGGGGTCAGGCGATCCTGTGGAGCGCGCCGATAGCGATGGTGATGACCGGCCTGTGGAGCGTAAACGGCGCCTTCATCGTCGCGGCGGGCCTGGGGCTTTACGTCTGGGCGGCCCGGACGGAGATTTTCGCCGCCGGCGGCCGACCCTCGTGGCTCGCCGACATGCTCCAGCGCGCCAGTCGCGCCGCGACTTGAAGCTTATCCGGATTTCGGGAACGAGTTTCGCGATGGGCGTGAAATGGCGCGAGTGACGGGACTCGAACCCGCGACCTCCGGCGTGACAGGCCGGCGCTCTAACCAACTGAGCTACACCCGCGCGCAGAGGGCGGGGCCCCGTGCGTGAGGCGCGTCCAATACGGAGGGCGCCCCAGGGTGTCAAGCGGAGAAACGCCGCGGTTCGCGGCCCGCACAGGCTTGGAATCCAAGGGGCGGGGGGCCCAACGACCAGTGTTCCGATCTAGGGTTTGATAGGGGCGCGGGGGTGGTCTAAAAGCGCGCGAATCCGTCGCTATTGCCGGCGGACGAGGCCCCGATGAACGCGTTTCTGCTCCAGTACCTGCCGATCGTGATCTTTTTCGCGATCGCGGCGGCCCTCGGCCTTGGCTTTATGCTGGCCGCCTGGGCGGTCGCCCCGGGCCAGCCGGACCCCGAGAAGAACTCCGCCTATGAGTGCGGCTTCCCCGCCTTCGAGGACGCCAGGCTCAAGTTCGATGTCCGCTTCTACCTGGTCTCGATCCTGTTCATCATCTTCGACCTGGAAGTGGCCTTCCTGTTCCCGTGGGCGGTGTCGATGTTCGGCCTGCCGCATCCGCAGATGATGTTCGCCTTCTGGTCGATGATGGCCTTCCTGGGAGTCTTGACCGTCGGCTTCGTCTACGAATGGAAGAAGGGGGCCCTCGAATGGGAGTGACCGTCCCTGCCGGCGCCGGCATGCGTTCGACCGTCGAGGGTTACGACCCCAAGGTCCACGACCGCTTCTTCGAACAGGTCTCCGCCGAGATCACCGACAAGGGCTTTCTGGTCGCGGCCGCCGACGACGTGATCACCTGGGCCCGCACCGGCTCGCTAATGTGGATGACCTTCGGTCTCGCCTGCTGCGCGGTCGAGATGATGCAGGCGTCGATGCCGCGCTACGACCTCGAGCGGTTCGGCTTCGCGCCGCGGGCCAGTCCGCGCCAGTCGGACGTGATGATCGTGGCGGGTACGCTCTGCAACAAGATGGCCCCGGCGCTGCGCAAGGTCTACGACCAGATGCCCGAACCGCGCTACGTGATCTCGATGGGCAGCTGCGCCAACGGCGGCGGCTACTATCACTACAGCTACAGCGTCGTGCGCGGCTGCGACCGGGTGGTGCCGGTCGACGTCTATGTGCCCGGCTGTCCGCCGTCGGCGGAGGCGCTCGTCTACGGCGTGCTGCAGCTGCAGAAGAAGATCCGCCGCGAAGGCTCCATCATCCGCTGAGGATACCCAGGTGACACAGGCGCTCGAAGACCTGGGCAAGGCGGTCCAGACCAAGCTCGGCGGCAAGATCACGGGCTCGAAGTTCGCGTTCGGCGAGCTGACGTTCGATGTCGAGCGCGACTCCATCGTCGAAGTGCTGGGTACGCTGAAGAGCGAGTTCGGCTTCCAGATGCTGATCGACCTCTGCGCCGTCGACTATCCCGACCGGCCGCTGCGGTTCGACGTGGTTTATCACCTGCTTTCGTACACCAAGAACCTGCGCCTGCGCGTGACCCTCCAGACTGACGAGGAAAAGCCGGTCCAATCGGTCACCTCGGTCTATCCCTGCGCCGACTGGTACGAGCGCGAAGCCTTCGACATGTGCGGTGTCTTGTTCTCCGGCCATCCGGACCTGCGCCGCATCCTCACCGACTACGGTTTCACCGGGTATCCGCTGCGCAAGGATTTCCCGATGACCGGCTACGTCGAGGTCCGCTACGACGAAGAGCAGAAGCGGGTGGTCTATGAGCCCGTGAAGTTGACACAAGAATTCCGTAGGTTCGACTTCCTGTCCCCGTGGGAGGGGGCGGAGTATGCTCTCCCCGGTGACGAAAAGGCCGAAAAGGCCCCCGGGGGATGACACATGTTGGAGAAAATCAATCCGTTACGCTCGGCGGGCGCGTTCTTTCTGATCGCGCTGTCGACGGCGTTTCTGTTTTCGATCGGGGTCAGGCTGACCGGCTGGTTCACCCGTGCGCCGGTGGTGCCACCCCAGGACCTGACCGTTCTGGGTCTTTCGATCATGGTCGCGGTGATCTGCCTGGTGGTGGGCGCGGGGCTTCGCCGGATGAGCGCCTCGGAGCTTCAGAGCGCGCTGCTCGGCGCCTCGGCGGTGCTTCTGGCGACGCCCTTGGCGACCGACGTGATCAAGGGCGAATTCACCGTCTCCACCGCCATCGTGTCGGGCTTGGGGTTGTTGCTCCTGGCGCTCGGCATTCTGGTGGCGTTCGGTCGTCGCGACCGGCAGGTGGAGGACTGACGACGATGTGCGTGCATGAGGTGATCGATGGCGCCTGCTGACGACCTGGACGCCTCCGCCCGCGCGCGCGAGGACTTCGAAGACCGCAAGTTCACCATCAACTTCGGACCGCAGCATCCCGCCGCGCACGGCGTCCTGCGCCTGGTGCTCGAACTCGACGGCGAGATCGTCGACCGTGTCGATCCGCATATCGGCCTGTTGCATCGCGGCACCGAGAAGCTGATGGAGGCGCGCACCTACCTTCAGAACATCCCGTACTTCGACCGCCTCGACTACGTCGCGCCGATGAACCAGGAGCACGCCTTCTGCTTGGCCATCGAGAAGATGCTCGAGATCGAGTCGCCGATCCGCGGCCAGTTGATCCGCGTGCTCTACAGCGAGATCGGGCGCATCCTCTCGCACCTGTTGAACGTCACCACGCAAGCGATGGACGTCGGCGCCTTGACCCCGCCGCTGTGGGGCTTCGAAGAGCGCGAAAAGCTCATGGTGTTCTACGAGCGCGCATGCGGCGCGCGTCTGCACGCCAACTACTTCCGTCCCGGCGGCGTGCACCAGGATCTGACGCCGCAACTGATCGACGACATCGACGCCTGGTGCGACCACTTCCCCAAGGTGGTGAAGGACATCGAGAAGCTGGTCACCGAGAACCGCATCTTCAAACAACGCAACGTCGACATCGGCGTGGTGTCGAAACAGCAGGCCTTCGACTGGGGCTTCACCGGCGTCATGCTGCGCGGCTCGGGTGTGAAGTGGGACCTGCGCAAGTCGCAGCCCTATGAATGCTACGCCGACCTCGACTTCGACATCGTCATCGGCCTGAACGGCGACTGCTGGGACCGCTACCTCGTCCGCGTCGAGGAGATGATCCAGTCGGTCAAGATCATGAAGCAGTGCATCGCGCGCCTGAAAAAGACGCCGGGACCGGTGATGCTCGACGACAACAAGATTACGCCGCCGCGACGAGCCGAGATGAAGCGCTCGATGGAGGCGATGATCCATCACTTCAAGCTCTACACCGAAGGCTTCCACGTCGGCCCCGGCGAAGTCTATGCCGCGGTCGAGGCGCCCAAGGGCGAGTTCGGCGTCTACCTCGTCGCCGACGGCACCAACCGTCCCTACCGCTGCAAAATCCGCGCGCCGGGCTTCCCGCATCTGCAGGCCATGGACTGGATGAACCGCGGCCATCTGCTCGCCGACGTGAGCGCGATCCTGGGCTCGCTGGACATCGTGTTTGGGGAGATCGACCGGTGAGCATCCGCCGTCTCGCGCAAAATCAGCCGGCGTCGTTCGAGTTCTCCAAGGAGATGCTCGATCTGGCGAAGTGGTGGCTGGGCAAATATCCGGACAGCCGCAAACAGTCGGCGATCATTCCAATCCTGTGGCTGGTGCAGAAACAGGAAGGCTGGGTTTCCGAACCCGCGCTGCGCGCCGCCGCTGCGCTGTGCGCCATGCCATTCGTGCGCGCCTACGAGGTCGTCACCTTCTACACCATGTTCCAGCTCGAGCCGGTCGGTAAGGTGCTGGTGCAGGTGTGCGGCACCACGCCGTGCGCGCTGCGCGGCGCCAACGACCTGATGAAACTGTGTCAGGAGGAGATCGGCCCGCGCGACCACATGTCCAAGGACGGCTGGTTCACCTGGCAGGAGGTCGAGTGCCTGGGCGCCTGCTGCAACGCGCCGATGGCCCAGATCAACGACTACTACTACGAAGACCTGACCGTCGAAACGCTCGGCCAGATCCTCGACGACTTCAAGGCGGGCAAGAAGCCTTGGCCGGGGTCCTACGCCGGACGCCACTCGTCCGAACCCGCGGGCGGCGCGCAGACCCTCACCGATCCCGCGCTCTATGACGGCCATCTGGCCAAGCCGATTGCGGCGCTGCCGAACCTGCCGCAGCCGGAGAAGGCGTGATGGCGGGAAGCGAGACGATGAGCCCTCCCGACCTCTCCACCGAAGAAGGCCGCGCCGCCTACAAGTTGGAAGTGCGCAAGGCCGGGTTCTGGCCGCGCCAGATCGGTTTCGGCCTGGTGATCGCCGCGGTGGTCGCGCTCCTGTGGTTCAAGTTCGGGCATGCGCCCGTCAATCCGCGGGCGTGGACCGCCGTTATGGGCGTGATGTGCGCGGGCTGGATGTTGTTGATTGTAGCGATCCTGATGCGCAGCCGATATCGCCGGCGCCTTCGCGGAAACGGTTAGGACTGATGCCAGGCATTCTCGCGGACAAGGATCGGATCTTCCTCAACCTCTACGGTTTCCAGGATTGGAAGCTGGAGGCGGCGAAGCAGCGCGGCGCGTGGAACGCGACGATCGACATGCTGAAACAGGACCGCGACTGGGTGATCACCCAGATCAAGAACTCAGGCCTGCGCGGTCGCGGCGGCGCCGGCTTCGGCACCGGCCTGAAGTGGTCGTTCATGCCCAAGGTGCTGGGCGAGCGGCCGCACTATCTCATCGTCAACGCCGACGAATCCGAACCCGGCACCTGCAAGGACCGGGAGATCATGCGGCACGATCCGCATCTCCTGATCGAAGGTTGCCTGATCGCCAGCTACGCCATGCAGGCGCACGCCTGCTACATCTACCTGCGCGGCGAGTATGTGAAGGAGCGCGAAGTCCTCGAGGCCGCGATCAAGGAGGCCTACGCCGCCAAGCTGATCGGCAAGGACAATGTCCACGGCTGGGATTTCGAATGCTACGTCCACCACGGCGCCGGCGCCTACATCTGCGGTGAAGAGACCGCCCTGCTCGAAAGCCTCGAGGGCAAGAAGGGCCAGCCGCGTCTGAAGCCGCCGTTCCCCGCCGGCGCGGGCCTCTACGGCTGTCCCTCGACGGTGAACAACGTCGAGTCCATCGCGGTCGTCGGCACGATCCTGCGCCGCGGCGCGGACTGGTTCGCCGGCATCGGGCGACCGAACAACACCGGCACCAAGCTGATGTGCATCTCCGGCCACGTCGAGAAGCCGTGCAACGTCGAAGAAGCCATGTCGATCCCGATGAAACAGTTGCTCGAGGACCACTGCGGCGGCGTGCGCGGCGGCTGGGGCAATCTGAAGGCGGTGATCCCGGGCGGCTCGTCGGTGCGCATGATCCCGGCGGAGGAAGCCGAAACCGCGCTGATGGATTTCGACAGTCTGGTCGCGCTGAAGTCGGGCCTCGGCACCGCCGCCGTCATCGTGATGGACAAGTCCACCGACCTAGTGAAGGCCATCGCGCGCATCGCATACTTCTACAAGCACGAAAGCTGCGGCCAGTGCACGCCGTGTCGCGAAGGCACCGGCTGGATGTGGCGCGTGATGGAGCGCATGGCGGTCGGCGACGCGGACCCGAAGGAGATCGACACGCTCTTGGATGTCGCCAGCCAGGTCGAAGGCCACACCATCTGCGCGCTCGGCGACGCGGCGGCCTGGCCGATCCAGGGCCTGTTCCGCCACTTTCGCCCGGAGATCGAAGAGCGCATCAACCAGTACCGCTCGCGCAAAGGCTCATTCGCCGGCGCGACCCTGGCGGCGGAGTGAGCGGCATGTCGCCCTGGCACTGGATCATTCTGTTTGGACCGATCGTGGTTATGGGCGTGATTGCTTTCGTTCTTATCCGTCGGAGCAAGTTGCAGCGCCCGCACGCGACTTCGGAGAAGACTGATGCCTAAAGCCAAGGTCAACGGCGTCGAGGTCGAGTTCGAGCCTGGGATGACGGTGCTCCAGGTGGCGGAGCGTGCGGGGGAGGAGATTCCGCGCTTCTGCTATCACGAGCGGCTGTCGATCGCCGGCAACTGCCGCATGTGTCTGGTCGAGGTGAAGCCTGGGCCGCCAAAACCGCAGGCTTCGTGCGCTCTGCCCGCCGCCGAAAACCAGGAGATCTTCACCAACACCCCGATGGTCAAGAAGGCCCGCGAAGGGGTGATGGAGTTTCTGCTGATCAACCACCCGCTGGATTGCCCGATCTGCGACCAGGGCGGCGAGTGCGATCTGCAGGACCAAGCCATGGGCTACGGCCGCGACGGCTCGCGCTACAGCGAGAACAAGCGCGCGGTCGAAGAAAAATACATGGGTCCCACGATCAAGACGATCATGACCCGCTGCATTCAGTGCACCCGCTGCGTTCGCTTCGTGGCCGAAGTCGCCGGCACGCCCGAGATCGGCATGATCGCGCGCGGCGAGGACGCCGAGATCACCACCTATCTCGAACACGCCCTGTCGTCGGAACTCAGCGGCAACGTGAACGACCTCTGCCCCGTCGGCGCGCTCACGCATCGGCCGTGGGCGTTCAACTATCGCTCGTGGGAGCTGCGCCCCACCGAAACCATCGACGTGATGGACGCCATGGGTGCGGGCGTGCGCGCCGACGTGCGCGGTCCCGAGGTTATGCGCGTGCTGCCGCGCACCAACGAGGCGATCAACGAGGAGTGGCTGTCGGACAAGAGCCGCTACGCCGTCGACGGCCTGATGCGCCAGCGCCTCGACCGCCCGATGGTGCGCGTCGGCGGCAAGCTGGCTGTGACCACATGGAACGACGCCTTCGCCGCGGTCGAGGCCAAGTTGAAGGGCGCCGATCCCAAGCGCGTGGGCGTCATCGCCGGCGACCTGCAGGACGCGGAGTCGATGAAGGCGACGCTCGACCTGTTCCGCTCGCTCGGCGTTGCGAACATCGACTGCCGCCAGGACGGCTCGGCGTTGGGCGGCGGCGCGCGTGAAGGCTATCTGTTCAACACCACCATCGCGGGCCTCGACACGGCAGACGCAATCCTGCTGGTCGGCTGCAACCCGCGCCTCGAGGCGCCGGTGTTGAACGCACGCATCCGCAAGAACTGGCTCAGCCGGGGTGTGAAGGTGGGCGTGATCGGCGAGCGCACTGAGCTGACCTATCCCTACGACTATCTCGGCGCCGGGCCCGGGACGCTGAAGACCGCGGGCCGCAGCGACTTCGCCAAGCTGCTGAAGGACGCCAAGAACCCCGCCATCATCGTGGGGCAGGGCGCGGTGAACCGCGCCGACGGTGCGGCGGTCTTGAAGACCATCGCCGCGCTCGCCGCCGAGCTCGGCGTCGTCCGTCCGGGCTGGACCGGCTTCAACGTGCTGCACACCGCCGCCGCGCGCGTGGGTGGACTCGACCTCGGCTTTCTGCCGGGCGAGGGCGGTCTGAACACCAACGCCATGATCGCCGCCGCCGAAAAGGGCGAACTCGACGTGCTGTTCCTGTTGGGCGCCGACGAGATCGACACCCGGCTTCTGGGCAAGACCTTCGTCGTCTATCTGGGCACGCACGGCGATGCGGGCGCGAGCCGCGCCGACGTTATCCTGCCGGGCGCCGCCTATACCGAAAAGCCCGGCGTCTATGTGAACACCGAAGGCCGGGTGCAGATCGCCGAACGCGCGGTCTTCCCCAAGGGCGAGGCGAAAGAAGACTGGGCCATCCTGCGCGCCCTCTCGGAACGCCTCGGCAAGACGCTGCCCTATGACTCGCTGGCCGACCTGCGCGCGAAACTGATCGCCGACCATCCAACGTTCGGCCAGGTCGACTACGCCCCCGCACACGGCGCGCTCGACCTCGGCAAGCTCGGCGCCTCGGGCGAGATGAGCGACGACATGTTCGCGTCGCCGGTGAAGGACTTCTATCTGACCAACCCCATCGCCCGGGCGAGCGTGACCATGGCCGACTGCTCGGCCGCGCGCTCCGGCTCGCGCGTTCTGGCCGCGGAGTGATTGCGATGGACTGGAGTTCTCCGCTCGGCTGGTTCCTGATCCACCTGGGTCAGATTCTGCTCGTCGTCATCGGCGTCCTGCTCTCGCTCGCGTTCCTGTTGCTGGCGGACCGCAAGATCTGGGCCGGCGTGCAGATGCGCAAAGGCCCCAACGTGGTGGGCCCTTTCGGCCTGCTGCAGTCCTTCGCCGACTTCTTCAAGTTCGTGCTCAAAGAGATCGTCGTTCCGGCCGGCGCCGACAAGATGGTGTTCCTGCTGGCGCCGCTGCTGAGTTTCATTCTGGCCTTCGTGATGTGGGCGGCGATCCCGTTCTCGCCCGGCTGGGTGGTCGCCAACATCAACGTCGGCGTCCTCTACCTGTTCGCGATCTCCTCGCTCAGCGTCTATGGCATCATCATGGGCGGCTGGGCGTCCAACTCGAAGTACCCGTTTCTGGGCGCGCTGCGCTCGGCGGCCCAGATGGTCAGCTACGAAGTCTCCATCGGCTTCGTGATCATCACCGTGGTGCTGCTGACCGGGTACAAGATCGGGCTCACCCATCCCAAAGCCCTGCTCGATGCGATGAACCTGCAGGCCATCGTGACCCAGCAGGACGGCGGCTTCTGGAACTGGAACGTGTTCGGGGGCGGGGGCCTGCACGACCTGCCGGCCGCCATCGTCATGATTCCGATGGCGATCGTCTTCTTCATCTCGCTGCTCGCGGAAACCAACCGCCCGCCGTTCGACCTGCCCGAGGCGGAGTCGGAGCTCGTGGCCGGCTACCAGGTGGAATATTCCTCCACCCCGTACCTGCTGTTCATGATCGCGGAATATTCCAACATCGTCCTGATGTGCGCCCTGATCTCGACGCTGTTCTTCGGCGGCTGGTCTTCGCCGTTCCCGGTCGACGGCTGGCTCGAGCGCGGGTCCCTTGGGTTTAATCTCTGGTGCCTGCTCTGGTTCGCGATCAAGACCGTCTTCTGGTTCGCCATGGTCGCCATCGCCAAGGCCGTGGTGCCGCGCTACCGCTATGACCAGCTGATGCGCCTGGGCTGGAAGGTGTTCCTGCCGGCCTCGCTCGTCGCGGTCGCCGCCATCGCGGGCTGGTGCGTCTACAACAGCGGAGGGACCGCGTGAGCACGCCGAACCCGTCCGCACCGACCTCTACGACCTTCGTCTACGCCTATCCCGACGGTCAGGACCCGGTGTTCTATCTGAAGGACGTCTGGGTGCTCGACTATCCCGGCGGCGAGCGCAAGTTCCTGCAGATCGGGCCGCACTGGCACGAGATGCCGGCCGGCGGAAAACCCAAGTTGCGCGTGCACGAAGGCTTCGTGTTCGACTATCCCACCGCGCCGACCCCGCGGTACTATCTGCGCGAGGTGCCGCAATGAAGCGTATCGCCCAAGCCTTTAAAGGCGCCATGCTCATGGACATGGCCGGCGCCTGGGGCCTCGCCTTCAAATACATGATCCGTCCCAAGGCGACGGTGAACTATCCGTTCGAGCGCAACCCGCAATCGCCCCGTTTCCGCGGCGAGCACGCGCTGCGCCGCTACGCCAACGGAGAAGAACGCTGCATCGCCTGCAAGCTGTGCGAAGCGATCTGCCCCGCGCAAGCCATCACCATCGAGGCCGAACCGCGTGACGACGGCTCGCGTCGCACCACGCGCTACGACATCGACATGGTGAAGTGCATCTACTGCGGCCTCTGCCAGGAGGCCTGCCCCGTCGACGCCATCGTCGAAGGCCCCAACCAGGAATTCGCCACCGACACGCGCGAAGAGCTGTTCTACGACAAGGATAAGCTGCTCGCGAACGGCGACCGCTGGGAACGCGAAATCGCCAAGGCCCTGGAGATGGACGCGCCGTATCGGTAGCGCGACGTCCCCCCGCCCAAGAGGCGGGGGGACCGGCCTGCGATCTTCGCGCAGGCCAGGAGGGCAAGTGTTTGCCGGCCGCGACCGTGCGTGATGAGCGAAGGGGTGCGTGCACTCGACGCTCAGTTCAAGCGCCATCTGCTCAAAAGATCACCTTCAAACGTAACGGGCTCCAAACACTTGCCCTCCTGGCCTGCGCTGCGCGCAGTCCGGTCTTCCCGCCTTGCGGGCGGGAGGACGGCGCGGAAGAACGCCCCCGCGTCCCCCCTTGACTCCAAACTACGCCTGTAATCTAACCGGATTACAAACGTAATCGGAGGTAGCCCATGACTGTTTCGGTTCTGTCCCTGACCCCGGCCGCGATCTTTCAGAACGCCACGCTGCTGGTGAAGCTCGACATGGCGGCGCTGGCCCTGGCCGCCGTCGTCGCCCTGGTAGTCTGCGTGGTGAAGCTCGCGTCCGGGCCGAGGCTGACGGGCGGCTCCGCTTTCCTGTCTGGGCTTCGCCTCGGCGGACCGCTCGCTGGTCTGTTGGGCGCGGCGTACGGCGGCGTGAACATGGCGTTGGGCGTGGCCAATGTGCCGTATCCAGTGACCGCAAAGATCCTTGCGCCGGGGTTCGCCGAAGCGCTCGCGCTGATCCTGCTCGGCCTCATCGTCGGCGTGGTCGCGGTGATCGCCAATTGGGCGGTGGAAGCGCGCATCGACCGGAAGGTGCTGGCGGCCTGAACGTGAGCGATATCCACGTCACCGAGGCCGAGAGCGTCATTCTCGAAACGCTCTGGCGCTGCGGGCCGCTGTCGCCGCCGCGTCTGATGGCGGAGGTGGCGGCCGCGCGGCCGTGGGGCTCAGCGACCATCAAGACCCTGCTCGGGCGCCTGATGCAGAAGAAGGCGGTGCGATCCGCGCGCGGCGCCGATGGCGTGCGCTATCACCCCGCCATCAGCCGCGACGCCTATGTTGAGAGCGAGGTGCGCGATCTGGTGGCGCGCCTGTTCGACGGCGACGACGCGAAACTCGCAGAGTTTCTCGAGCGTCAGCGCTGATCCCAACGCTCATCGCGCCATCTTCGGCCGTCCTGAGATTCCGCTCGCCGTGCGCAGCGCGTCCGCGTCCATCAGCTTGCCGTCCATCATCACGATCCGCGTGTTGCGCAGGTCGCCGATGTTGCGCGACGGGTCGCCTTCGACCAGCAGCAGGTCCGCGTTCTTACCGACCTCGATGGTCCCTGTGATCTTGTCCGCATGCACGTTGCGCGCCGCCACGATGGTTGCGGCGTCCAGCGCCTCGACCGGCGTGAAGCCCGCCTGGACGTAGAGTTCGAGTTCGTGCACCAGCTCAATGCCGGACCCGTCGGTGCCGGCCACGATCGGCGCGCCGGCCCTGTGCAGCCGCTCCACCAGCTCCATCAGCTTGCGGAAGCTCTTGCGATAGTCTTCGGCGGTATAACCCGGCGCCGGCGCCCGGGCGCCCTCGCGGAAACCGCGTTCGACGGCGGGCGGCAGGATCCCTTCGTAGGGTTTGACGACCGCGGCGAGTTCGCCGTTGGTCCCGGTGTACATGCCTTCGACCACGACCAGGGTCGGGTCGCCGACGATATGTTTCGCCCCCATCTCGGCGATGTAGGATTTCATCGGCTCGGCGTCGAAGTCGATATCCTTCGCGTACATGGCCGGCCCCGAGAAGCGGCTGTTGCCGTTCGACGTGTTCACGACATCGTCGGGCATGGCTTCCATCGCCAGGAAATAGACGTGAGTGATCTCGTCATAGCCGGCCGCGATCGCCTGGCTGGGACGCATGCCCGCGGGCAGGTGGCCGTGCACGTGCAGGCCGAGCTGATGGGCGAGCGCCGCGGTGGGCTTGACCCAGTCGGGATGGAAGCTGCCGTAGATCTTGATGGCGACGAGGCCGTGCGCCTTGGCCCAGCGCACCGCCGCCAGCGCCTCGTCGAGCGTGGCCACCGACGTCCCGACCTGCGCCGTGTACGGCCCCTTGCCGTCGATCAGCGACGATGGATAGACGTGCGGCATCAACAGCTCGCCCTTGGCGCGGCGCGCTGCCCTCGAGAGGGTGAGTTCGTTGTCGTTGCCGGGATCGCGCGCCGAGGTGACGCCCAGCGACAGCAACAACGGTCCGCTCGAATCGTCGATGATGTGCTGATGCGAGTCCCACAGGCCCGGCACCAACGTCTTGCCGGCGCCGTCGATCAGCTGCGCCCCCACCGGGGCGGGCGTGGAGGCGGCCGGTCCGACGCTCACGATCTTGTCGCCCTCGACCACCACCGTCTCGTCGTCGACGAAGCGGTCGCCGACGAAGGCGCGCACGTGGGTGAACGCCACCGGTTCGGTTGGAGTCTTAGCCAGGGTGCGGGCAAGGATCGGACTGCGCGCCGCCATGGCCGCGTCCTGCACCTCTTCGAGTCTGGCGAGCGAGCCCTGGTACTGTTCCGGAAGCATGCTGAAGAGCGCGAGCCAGGCGAAGAACTTGCCGTCTTGCGTGGTCCACACCGGGACCGGTCCGGTGCCGTAGATGCTGCCGAGACCGACAATCTCCCACAACACAATAGTCTGCTTCGACGCGCCTTCGCCGATGTCGAACGTGCGCAGGCGTTCGGCGTGCGCGCGGCCGCCGGGCAGGAGGGCAAGGGTGTGATCGGGCGCAGCGGCCAGGGCTTCGGCCGCGAGCGCCGGAGACAGCAGGAAGCCGCCGCCGAGCGGCACATAGAGCGCGGGCGTTGCGAACGGCGCGTGACCCTCGTCGACCTTGCTTTTCCAGGTCGCCTCGCCGTTGGCGACCGAGAAGCTCTCCGCCGCGTCGCCGCTGGGCGTGAAGCCGCGAATATCGACTGTGACGGGGACGTGTGCGGTTCCGATGCGGATCGTATCGTCCGATTCAAACATCTGGCCGCGGAGATTCAGACTGTCGCGGACGCGCATCGTGCCGTCGGGCAGACGCCAGATCGCGGAGTGGCCGAGAGTGGCGGATTTGGAAGCGATCACGAACCGTTCCGCGTCGGCCGGCGGCTTGCTCAATTGATCGACGGTCGGCTGGGCCGACGCCGCAGAAGCCGCCAGTTGGGCCGCCAGCAGAATCGCGGCGGCGCAGGCCGAATTCAGGAAAGCACGCATGGTCGAAACACCCCTCCACATCTCCTGAGTCTAGAGGGGCGACGGCGACGAAACCGCTATTGACGATGCGGATTGGGGCCTGCGTGTGTGCGCATCGTTCAAGACGGCGAGGACTCAGGGACCTGAATGCGGACGCCGGGAGACCGACTCGGCGAGGTCCACGTAGGTTCGCGCGACCAACTCACAGGCTTCGCGCTCGCGATGGCTCGCCGCGATTTTCGCTCGACCGAGCCATTCTGCAGCCTTCGCCTGGTAATAGGCCGCCGGTTGAGGCTCCGGTTTGTGCGCCACGCTCCACCTACCGTGGTTACTACGCGAGGCTGCCATTTCGTCGGTATTGGTTCATTGAACAAGAGGGACGTTCTGACGCACGACAACTAAGAACAGTGAGTAAAAGTAGGTAGCCGCCCATCCGAAGATATCCCTCCTTTATAACAAAGGTTGTTTATTTAACGTCGAACATCCGACATACCGGCGTTACTATGCCCGGTGACACACCGCTTCTTGATAGAGCTGCCGAGCTTCTGAGAATGGCGCTCGACGCGCGGGGTCTGGAACGTCAGAGGTTGCTCGACGAAACCCTCGCGGCATTTCGCCTCGCGAAGGAAAGCGAGCTTCCTGTGCGCCGCGAAATCACTGATCGGCCTCCCGCCGATCGACCGACAGCTGGTCTGTCCCCAAGGACCACCCCGCTAACAAATGTCATGAAAGTCGAGCGGGAGTCGGAACCCCGACACAGCCTTGCCGTTTCTGCTCAGGGCGAGCGGGGAGATTCCTGTGATTTCAGACCCGGAGACGGGCGGCCGGCAGTCGAAGCTGACGGCGGCGGAGTGTCTGCGCAGCGCCAAGGAATGGGAGGATCGCGCGCGTCTGGCCCTGACGGACGGTGAGCGCGAGGCCGCTCAGGAAATGGCCGACTCGTTCCGCAAGGTGGCCAAGACCCTGAACTGGACGCGCTAAACCTTCTCCGCGATCACCTCGAGCACCAGCGGCGTGATCATCACCGTCTGCGGATCCGCCTCGGCCTCGCGCAGTTCTTGGGTCACACGGTCGGCGAAGGCTTGATCGACCTTGCCCTCGTCCGCCAGATGCTGCGGATAGGTATCCAGAAACGCCCGCGGCCATTGCCAGAAGAAGTCGCCGGGCCGCACCGCCTCGACCATGGGCCGCAGCTCGCGGATTTTCAGACCGCAGCGGGGCAGGAGGTCGGGCAGGCTGCGCCCGATGTCGGGCTCGCCGCCGGCCTGGCGCCAATCGTCCATCTTGAATTTGCGAAACGCCTCCAGCGCAGGCCGTCGCGGCGCGAAGCCCCAGACGTCGTAGTCGAGATATTCGTGGATCACCGCCACGCCGCCGGGCTTCAGCGTCGCCGCCAGCTTCTTCAGCACCGTTTCGGCGTCGCCGACGAAGGCGAGGACCCAGCGGATCCAGAAGGCGTCGACGCCCGAGGCGGGCAGGGGGTCGGTGACCAGGTCGAGATTGGCGGCGCTCACATTGCCGAGCCTGCGCGTCGCGAGGGCTCCCTCGAGATGGGCCAGGAACCGCTCCGAGCGCTCCAGCGCGTGCACCCGCCCTTCAGGTCCCACGATCTCGGCCAGGTCCAGGGTCGCCCAGCCGGGCCCCGCGCCAGCGTCCACGACAGCGCTGCCGACGGTGATCCCGGCCCGTCGCCAGGCCTCCAGGACCTTGGGCCGCCAGACGCGGTGCTGCAGGCCCAGCCGCTCGATCTCTTGGTCGTGGGTGCCGAGCAGATAGGAGCGATCCTGGGCGGCGGCGGGCGCGGTCATGGGAACCTCCGGCGACGCATCCCGATAGCCCTCCGGACGCGCTTTCCGCCAGCCGTTTCTTGCGCCTGAATCCGCTTTGCAATGGCCCGTTTCGCGGTCTAGAAGGACCCCGGCTCGCCCGGCCCCTCCCGCGCGAGATTCGCCACCGGGAAACCGGTGTGATTTCCACAGTTTCCGCACCTGCGCGGATCGCCACGGAGCCGAACTCCTGATGCCGCTTCAGGCGATCGCTTTTTACGTCCTGGCTGTGGTCGCGGTCGTGGCCGCCTTTCGGGTGGTGACGGCGAAGAACCCGGTCCATTCGGTCCTGTTCCTGATCCTGACCTTCTTCTCCGCCGCGGGGCTGTTCGTGCTCCTGGGGGCGGAGTTCCTCGCCATGCTGCTGGTGGTCGTCTACGTCGGCGCCGTCGCGGTCCTGTTCCTGTTCGTGGTGATGATGCTCGACATCGACTTCGCCAAGCTCAGGCAAGGTTATGTCCAATATCTCCCGTTCGGCCTGATCATCGCCGCGGTGCTGCTGGGCGAGATGGTGATGGTGTCGTCCGCTGTCGCGACGCGCGGCGCCGCCGCCGGTCACGAAGCGCTGGTCGCGCCCGCGAACCTCTCGAACGCCCAGGCGATCGGCCGGGTGCTCTATACGGACTACGTCTATTACTTCCAGGCGGCCGGCATCGTGCTCCTGATCGCGATGATCGGCGCCATCGTGCTGACCCTGACCCACAAGCCCAAGGTGAAGCGCCAGGACATCGCGTCCCAGGTCAACCGCGCGCGCAAGGGCGCCGTCGCGGTGGTCAGCGTCACGACCGGCGAAGGGATCAGCGAATGACCATCGGCCTGATCCACTACCTGACCGTCGCCGCCCTGCTGTTTGTCATCGGGGTGTTCGGCATCTTCGTGAACCGCAAGAACGTCATCGTCATCCTGATGTCGATCGAGATGATCCTCCTGGCGGTCAACATCAATTTCGCGGCCTTTTCTGCCTATCTCCACGATATTTCGGGCCAGGTCTTCGCCATGTTCGTACTGACCGTGGCCGCGGCCGAGGCCGCCGTGGGGCTGGCCATCCTGGTCACCTTCTTCCGCAACCGCGGCAACATCGCCGTGGACGACGCCAGCGTGATGAAGGGCTGACGCGCGTGAATCCGCAAATCCTCGTCACCGTCCTGGTTTTGGCGCCGCTCGTCGGCGCGGCCATCGTGGGCCTGTTCGGCCGCAAGCTCGGCGACACCTTGTCGATGGGGATCACGACGGGACTGCTGTTCCTGTCCTGCGCCATCGGCTGGTGGATGTTCTGGATGCACAACTGGGGCGGCCAGGGCGATTTCCTGGTGCAGCTGTTCCCCTTCATCCAGGTCGGCAATTTCATGTCCACCTGGTCGGTGCGCATCGACACCCTGTCCAGCGTCATGCTGGTGGTGGTCACCACGGTCAGCGCGCTCGTACACCTCTACAGCTGGGGGTACATGGCCGACGACGACAGCAAGCCCCGGTTCTTCGCCTATCTGTCGCTGTTCACCTTCGCCATGCTGGCGCTGGTCACCGCCAACGACTTCATGCAGCTGTTCTTCGGCTGGGAAGGCGTGGGCCTCGCGTCCTACCTGCTGATCGGGTTCTGGTTCAAGAAACCCACCGCCAACGCTGCGGCGATCAAGGCCTTCATCGTCAACCGCGTCGGCGACTTCGGCTTCGCGCTCGGCATCATGACGGTGTTCTGGATGTTCGGGACCATCCGTTTCGACGTCCTGTTCCCGATGATCGCGTCGAAGGCCAACACCACCTGGGACTTCGCCGGTCAGAGCTTCAGCGCGCTCGACCTCGCGGGTTGCTTCCTGTTCATCGGCGCCATGGGCAAGTCGGCCCAGTTCTTCCTGCACACATGGTTGCCGGACGCCATGGAAGGCCCGACCCCCGTGTCGGCCCTGATCCACGCCGCCACCATGGTGACCGCCGGCGTCTACATGGTCTGTCTGCTGTCGCCGCTGTTCGAGTTCGCGCCGGTCGCGCGCGACCTGGTGATGGTGATCGGGGCGGTGACAGCCCTATTCGCCGCGACTGTCGGTCTGGCGCAGAACGACATCAAGCGGGTGATCGCCTATTCGACCTGTTCGCAGCTCGGCTACATGTTCATCGCGGCAGGCGCGGGCGCCTATCAAGCGGGCATGTTCCACTTGTTCACCCACGCCTTCTTCAAGGCGCTGCTGTTCTTAGGCGCCGGGTCGGTGATCCACGCCATGCACCACGAGCAGGACATGCGCGCCATGGGCGGCCTGCGCAAATACCTGCCGGCGACCTTCGGCGTCATGGTGTTCGGCACCATCGCCATCACCGGTCTGGGCCTCCCGTCCATCGGCGGCCTTCCCGCCATCGGGTTCGCGGGCTTCTATTCGAAGGACTCGATCCTAAACGCCGCGTTCCAGACCGGCCAGCACAACCCGGTCGCGATGTTCGCCTATTTCACCGGCCTCTTCGTCGCGGGGCTGACCGCCTACTATTCGTGGCGTCTGGTGTTCATGACCTTCTTCGGCACGCCGGTTTGGGAAAGCGGTCACGCCCACGTTGCCGACGACCACGCGTCCTCCGCCCAGGTCGAGACTCATTCCGAACCCGACACCGCTCCCGGCCACGCGCCGGACGCGCAGCACATGCCGCACGAGAGCCCGTGGGTCATGCTGGTCCCGCTGCTGTTGCTCTCCATCGGCGCCATCGCCGCCGGCGCCATCTTCGCGCCGTCCTTCGTGGGCGAACACCAGGCCGCGTTCTGGGGCCACTCGATCTTCAACGCGCCGGGCAACCATGCGCTCAGCGAAGCGGGCATCCCGCCGTGGGCCGTCTGGTCGCCGCTGATCGTGTCGGTCGCCGGTCTGGTGATCGCCTGGTGGTTCTACATCCTGCACGAAGGCCTGCCCGCGCGGATCGCGGCCCAGAAGGGCCCGATGTGGACCTTCCTCTACAACAAGTGGTTCTTCGACGAGCTCTACGACATTGTCTTCGTCAAGGGCGCCAAGGCGCTGGGCGACCTGTTCTGGAAAGTCGGCGACCAGCGGCTGATCGACGGCCTCGGCCCCAACGGTTTCGCCTGGGCCTCGCTGCAATGGGCCAAGCGCCAGGGCAAGATCCAGTCGGGCTATGTCTATCACTACGCCTTCGTCATGCTGCTCGGCGTCGTGGGTCTGCTGACCTACGCCTTCGTGTACTGGTAGGGGAGGGCGCGAGATGACGGACCACATTCTCAGCATCGTGACCTTCCTGCCGCTGGTCGGGGCGGCAGCGATCATCATCCTGCGTTTCCTTGCCCGCGCCGACGACGCGCCGGTGATCGAGCGCAACGCCAAATGGATCGCGCTGTGGACCACGCTGGCGACGCTCGCCGTGTCGATCGCGTTGGTGCTGAACTTCAACCGGGCCGATCACACCTATCAGTTCGTCGAGAACTACGTCTGGTTCGCCGGAGCCGGCTATCACATGGGCGTCGACGGGATTTCGATCCTGTTCGTGCTGTTGACCGCGTTCCTGATGCCGATTTGCATCATCGCGAGCTGGAACCCGATCAAGCAGCGGGTAATCGAATATCTGATCTGCTTCCTGGTGCTCGAGACGCTGGTGATCGGCGTCTTCACCTCGCTGGACCTGTTCCTGTTCTACATCTTTTTCGAGGGCGGCCTGGTACCGATGTTCCTGATCATCGGCATCTGGGGCGGCAAGAACCGGGTCTACGCGGCCTACAAGTTCTTCCTCTACACGCTGTTGGGTTCGGTCCTGATGCTGGGCGCCATGCTCTACATGGCGTCTACCGCCGGCACGACCAGCATCCCCGCGCTCACCGCCTACAAGTGGGACCCGACCACGCAGATCCTCTTGTTCATAGCCTTCACCGCCTCCTTCGCGGTGAAGCTGCCGATGTGGCCGGTGCACACCTGGCTGCCGGACGCGCACGTGGAGGCGCCAACGGCCGGCTCGGTCATCCTGGCCGGCATTTTGCTGAAGCTCGGCGGCTACGGCTTCATTCGCTTCGACCTGCCGATGTTCCCGCATGCCTCGCAGGTGCTGACGCCGGTGATATTCGCGCTGTCGACCATCGCCATCGTCTACACCTCGCTGGTCGCCTTCCGCCAAACCGACATGAAGAAGCTGATCGCCTATTCGTCGGTAGCCCACATGGGTTTCGTGACCATGGGCATCTTCGCCGGCAACGCCCAGGGCATGGAAGGCGCCATCTTCCAGATGCTGAGCCACGGCGTGATCAGTGGCGCGCTCTTCCTCTGCGTCGGCGTGGTCTACGACCGCATGCATACGCGTGAGATCGCCTTCTACGGCGGATTGGTGAACCGGATGCCGTGGTACGCGGCGACCTTTATGGTCTTCACCATGGCCAACGTCGGCCTGCCCGGCACCTCGGGCTTCATCGGCGAAATTCTCAGTATGGTGGGCGCCTATCACGTCTCCACCTGGACGGTGCTGTTCGCCGCGTCCGGCGTGATCTTCTCCGCCGCCTATGCGCTGACGCTGTACCGGCGCGTGGCCTTCGGCGAGATCACCAATCCGCAGCTTTCCGCCATCACCGACCTCGACTGGCGCGAGATCGTCGTGTTCGCCCCGCTCATCGTTGGCACGCTCGTGCTCGGCGTCTATCCTTCCCTGGTCTTCGACGTGACCCACGCCTCGGCGGACGCAGTCGTTCAGGCCTATCAATCCGCGATCGGGGCGCACTGAAATGGACGCCGCGACCCTTTCCGTCTGCACCCCCGAATTGGTGCTCTCGCTCGGCGCCTTGGCGGTGCTGCTGCTGGGCGCCCTGTTCGGGCCCAAGGCCACCGGCGCGCTTTCGCTGGTGTCGGGCGCGGTCCTGATCGGCGCCGCGTTCGCCGCGGCGCTCGGCCCGCTCGGCGCGCCCTTCCACGGCGCCTTCGTGATGGACGCGACCGCGCGCTATTCGAAGTTGGCGATCTATATCGCCGCCGCCGTCGGCGTCGTGCTGGGCTACGGCTGGCTGCGCCGCTCGGGCCAGCCCAAGTTCGAATATCCGGTGCTGATCCTGCTCGCCACGCTCGGCATGAGCATGATGGTCTCCGCCGCCGACCTGATCTCGCTCTACATTTCGATCGAGCTGCAGTCGCTGGCGCTCTACGTGCTCGCCGCCTTCCAGCGCGACGACGCCAAGTCGTCGGAAGCGGGGCTGAAGTATTTCGTCCTCGGCGCGCTCTCCTCGGGCCTGCTGCTCTACGGCGCCAGCCTGATCTACGGTTTCGCCGGGTCGATGCGCTTTTCCGACATCGCCGCGGCCACCCACGGCGGCGCGCACGTCGGCGAGATCTTCGGCCTGATCTTCCTGATCTGCGGCATCGCCTTCAAGGTCTCCGCCGCGCCCTTCCACATGTGGACGCCCGACGTCTACGAGGGGGCGCCCACGCCGGTGGTGGCCTTCGTCGCCGCCGCGCCCAAGCTCGCCGCCATGGTGCTGTTCGCGCGCACCCTCGACCAGGCCTTCCCCGGCGCGCTGCCGCAATGGCGCGGCGTGGTGATCATCCTCGCGGTCATCTCCTTCGTCGTCGGCGGTTTCGGCGGCTTGGTGCAGAAGGACTTCAAACGCCTGCTCGCCTATTCGTCGATCGCCAACATCGGCTACGCGCTCTTGGCCATCGCGGCGGGCACCAGCATGGGCATCCAGGCCATGCTGGTGTTCATGGTCCTCTACATGATCGACGTCACCGGCTTCTTCGCCTGTCTCGAGGCGCTGAAGCGCGACGGCAAGCCGATCGTCTTGATCTCCGACCTCGCCGGGCTCAAACGCGAGCGGCCGGGCATTGCGCTGGCGCTCACTGCGCTCAGTCTGTCGGTGCTCGGCATGCCGCCGTTTTCGGGGTTCTGGGGAAAGTACTTCGTGTTCATGTCGGCGCTGCACGTCGACGGCCTGTGGCCCTACGCCATCGCTGGTCTTCTCGCCTCGGTCGTGGCCGCCTTCTACTATCTGCGCGTGATCAAGCTGATGTGGTTCGACCCCGCGCCCGCCAAGGTCGACCGCGCGCCCGCCGAAGCGCGCTGGATCGGCTATGCCTGCGCCCTGTTCGCGTTCCCGGTCGTGGTGGTCGCGCTGATGTGGCTGACGCCCGCGGCGGAGGCGGCGTCCCGGTCGCTGGGCTTGCACTGACGGCCTGTTCCACACGAGTCCGGTTATGAGCGGCGCCCTGCCGATCCCGATTCTCGCTTTCGCGGAGATCGACTCCACCAACGCCGAAGCGCGCCGCCGCGCCGATGCCGGCGCCGTCGAACCCGTGTGGATCACCGCCAAGCGCCAGACCGCCGGTCGCGGTCGGCGCGGCCGTCCCTGGTCGACCGAGATCGGCAATCTCGCGGCGACCTTGCTTACCTTCACCGACAAGCCGCCGGTCGAGGCGGCGCAGGTCGCCTTCGTCGCCGCGCTCGCCATCGCCGACCTGTTCGACGCCTACGTTCCGGCGAACCTCGTCACCATCAAATGGCCCAACGACGTTCTGATCGACGGGCTCAAGGCGTCGGGAATCCTAATCGAATCCGGAAGCCGCGCGGATGGATCGCTGTGGCTCGCCATCGGCTGCGGCCTGAACCTCAACCACGCGCCCATCAACACCGAACGGCCGGCCACCCGCGTCGCCGACCATCTGCGTCATGACGTCGTCCGTGCCCCCAAGGTCGACGAGGCCATGGCCGCCTTCGCGCCCCTGTTCGCCGCACGCCTCGAGCAATGGGAGCGCCAGGGCTTCGCCGCCGTCGCCGCCGACTGGACCCGGCGCGCCGACAGCCTGGGCAAGCCCTGCACCGCGCGCCTGGGAACCGAGACCGTTTACGGGATCGCCGAGGGCCTTGAGCCCGACGGGGCGCTTCGCCTGCGGCTGGACACCGGCGAGACGCGCAAGATCACGGCGGGCGACGTCTTCTTCGAGACGGCGTAGAACGGGCCCCACATGCTTCTCGCCATCGAACAGGGCAACACCAACACCGTCTTCGCCG
>DASZMV010000030.1:0-71553 GCA_035551675.1 Caulobacteraceae bacterium
AGCGACCTACGGCCCCGATCACCTGAAGGCGCTGAAGGCCGTCTTGCCCAAGGATGCGATCGTGCTCGCCGTCGGCGGCGCCGGGCCCGAGACGATGGCCGCCTGGTGGAAGGCCGGCGCGCGCGGTTTCGGCCTGGGTTCGGATCTCTACAAGGCCGGTCAGTCGCCCGAGGAAACCCGCGACAAGGCGCAGGCCGCGGTCGCCGCCGTGCGCGCCTTAAATCCTCAGGCCGCCGAGGCGCTAAGCGCGTAATAGTCGCGATACCAGTCCACGAACCGGGGCAGGCCTTCCTCGATGGAGGTGGTCGGAACGAAACCGAAATCGCGGGTGGACGCGGCGATGTCCGCATAGGTCGAGACTACGTCGCCCGGCTGCATCGGCGCGAACTCGATCTCGGCCTTCTTGCCGATGGCGCTTTCCAGCACCTCGACGAAGCGGGTCAGCTTTTCCGAGCGGTGGTTGCCGATGTTGTAGACCCGGTTCGGCGGCGTGACGTCGGTCGGCGGCTTCTGCATCACAGCCACCACGCCCGAGACGATGTCATCGACGAAGGTAAAGTCGCGCCACATCTCGCCGTTGTTGAACACGGTGATCTTGCGGCCCTCGTAGATCGCCTTGGTGAAGATGAAGGCCGCCATGTCCGGCCGCCCCCAGGGTCCGTAGACGGTAAAGAACCGCAGGCCTGTGCACGGCAGGTTCCACAGGTGCGCATAGGTGCGCGCCAGGAGTTCGTCCGACCGCTTGGTCGCGGCATAGAGCGAATCCGGCTGGTCCACGCGGTCGGCGACCGAGAACGGCAGCTCCTTGTTGGCGCCGTAGACCGAGGACGAACTGGCGTAGACGAAATGCTGCAGATCTTCGATGCGGCGTGCGAACTCGCTCATCACCACATGGCCCATGACGTTCGACGACACATAGGCATAGGGGTCGATCAGCGAGTAACGCACCCCCGCCTGGGCCGCGAGGTGCACGATGTGGGTCAGGCCCTTGCAGTCGTCCGCCATCCCCATGATCGCGTCGCGGTCGGAGATGTCGGCCTTCACGAAGCGAAAACCCGGCCGGGCGGTCAGGCGCGCCAGTCGCGCCTCCTTCAGCGCCACCTCGTAATAGGGGTTCAGGTTGTCGAGGCCGATGACCTCGGCCCCCAGGTCGAGCAGACGCCCGCTGACCTGCGAGCCGATGAAGCCCGCCGCACCCGTCACCAGCACCCGCATGTCGTCACGCCTCCGAGGAACCGGGGCGGTTTAGACGCCCGCCCCTGGCGGAGCAACGCGCCAAAGCCTGCTTCAGGGGAGGGGTGTTGACAATCGCGTCGGCGGTCTGAATAGTTTTCCACATGGTGAACTATAAGCCCGACGCCCTCGACCGCACCTTCGCCGCCCTCACCGACCCCACCCGTCGGGCCATTCTGGCCAGGCTGGAGGCCGAAGAGAGCCTGAGCATCAGTGCCCTCGCCGAACCCTTCGCCATCAAGCTTCCCGCGGTGATGAAGCACCTGGACGTCCTCACCGAGGCCGGCCTGATCACCCGCACCAAACACGGCCGCACCGTCGACGTGCGGCTCACCCCCCAGCCGCTGAAGGCCGCGGCCGACTGGCTGGAACGTTACGAGCGCTTCTGGTCGCCGGCCATGGATCGCCTGGCTGCCTACGCCGAAGCCAAGGAAGCCGAGGCGTCGAGGTCGAGCGGTGACGATGACGAGGGCGGCGGATGACCGGCTTCACCCTCACCCGCCAGATCGCGGCGCGCCCGTCGATCGTCTACGACGCCCTGACCACCGCCGACGGCGTCGCCGCCTGGTGGGGACCCGACGACCAGCCGGTCACCGTGTCGGAAGTCGACGCGCGCATCGGCGGCGGCTTTCGCGTGCGCTTCGCAACCGACGACGGGCTCGAACACGAGGCCCAGGGTGAATTTCTCGAACTGGATCCGCCGCGGCGCGTGGTGATGAGCTGGCGCTGGGCGGTCAACGGCGTCGCCGACGAGGTTGGACGCGAATCGCGCGTCGAGGTCGATCTGCGCCGCGCCGACTACGGCACCGAACTCACCTTCAGCCATCTCGAACTGGCGACCGAGGCCTCCGCCGTGAGTCACGAGGGCGGTTGGGCCGGCGCCTTGAACAAGTTGCAACGGCGCCTCGACGGCGTCCCCGGGGAGTCCACCTTCAATGCGACCCAATAGTCATCTGGATCACACCCTGCCGCCCTTCCTGCTGTGGGCGTTGTCGGCCATCGCGTCGAGCGCGATCGCATCGGCGTTGTTGTTCGCCCATCCGTCGACCGCGCATGCCGCCGCCATCGGGTCCTATCCGGCCATGGCGCCGCTCGCGAGCTATGCTTCGGCCGACCGCGACGCCGAGATCGCGTTCGCGAGAAGCGCCGCGCCGCCGGCCATCTCCAGCGATGCCGAAATCATGGTGCTCGGCGCGCATGGCTATGAAAAGGCCGTAGCGGGTAAGAACGGATTCGTCTGTCTCGTCATTCGCTCCTGGGCCAACCTGTTCGACAACGCAGAGTTCTGGAATCCAAAGATCCGCTCGCCGATCTGCTACAACGCCGCGGCCGCGCGCACGGTCATGCCGGAATACCTCGAACGCACCGAATGGGTCCTCGCCGGTGTTCCGCTCGCGGAGATGGACAAGCGCACCCGCGCCGAGGTCGCCTCGGGCAAGATCGGAGCGCCGGCCGCCGGAGCCATGTGCTATATGTTGTCGAAGTCGCAGTACCTGACCGACAACGGCGGCGCCTGGTATCCGCACATGATGTTTTTTCAGCCGACCATGCCGGCCTCCGCCTGGGGCGCCGGTCTCAAAGGCGTCCAGGTCTATAGTTCGCAGGGCGCGCCCGAACCGGTGACGACCTTCATGGTCCTCGTGCCGCGCTGGTCGGACGGCACGCCTAGCGCGGCGGCGCAACCCCAGCCGTAAGCGCCAACATTGCGAAGGTCGCGAGCCAGTGCTCGCCCATGTAGTCGCCAGCCACATGCGGTAGGCTGGCGTCGAGGTGGACTCTTGCGGCATCCCGCGCGATCGAGCGTGCCGGTTCTTCAACCGCGGAAGCGATTCCATGCCAACACCACGCGCGTGACAGGTTCAGGCCGTCGAGGTGAGCGATTTTGCCGTCAGTGCGATCGCTGACTTTCGCGGGCGTGAAGAGAGTGGTGGGCTTACGCTCGTCGACGCGCGGCAAGAAGGCATCGAACCAAGTTCGGAATTCGGTCGCATCCAGAACGCAGCGCATGCATTCGGCTTCGATCAGGGCAGATGACAGGAAGTCATCGCCGGAAGGCTCCCACGCCTGACAGTCACGATCGCTGCCGTACCAACGCCGCGCGGTTTGTTCGATCAAGGTGCTTAGCTCAGGATCGCCGGTCGCTTCCACATAGTCGGCGAACATTCTTAGCGCGAACGCGGTGTTTCCGTGCGCGCCGGCGCGAATGGGGTAGTCGGCCTTGGGCAAAAACTCTTTCAACCGGGCGATGACCATCGACTCCAGAGGCCCTAACGATCTCGCCCAGGTCGTCCATGCGGTGGATCCGGTGTCGCGCGCCTTGGGCGTGCGCTGCCGAATCAGATTTGCTTGGAGGGCCAGTAGCCAAGCCCAGCCGTACGGGCGCTCAAAGCCTCTGCTCGCTGGCCGGCTCATATAGGCGGCTTCGGCTTCTCCTTTTTCCGGCGTGAACTGCTCGTCGAACAACGTGCGCGTGGCGTCGGCCTGGGCGTGGATCGGGAACCACCTCAGCAGCTCTGCCAGCAGCCAATAGCCGTGCACGCACGAGTGCCAGTCGAAGCTGCCGTAGAAGATCGGATGCAGGTCCTTGGGCGAGCGCACGTCTACGTCACTGACCATCACGTGATCCAGCTTGTTGGGATATTCGCGCGTCAGATGCCCAAGCGCGATGGCGGCGAACTTTTCGGCGATGTCTTGTGTCAGCATCAGAACCTGAAGACGAGGAGGTAAAGGAGGGCGGTGTTGACGACCAGCATCAGAGCGCCGGTCGGGATCTGGGCGCGGATCACCCCGTTCAATATGGCGTTCTTGTCCGGCAGGTTCAGCAGCACGGCGGGCACCACGTTGAAGTTCGCGGCCATCGGCGTCATCAGAGTTCCCGAATAGCCCGACAACATGCCGATCGCCGCCATGATCACCGGATCGCCGTGCAGCCGCCCGACGATCAGCGGCATGCCGATGGCCGCGGTCATGATCGGAAACGCGGCGAACGCGTTGCCCATGACGATGGTGAACATTGCCATGCCGCAGGTGTAGATCGCCACCACCGCAAAGGCGTTGTCCTGCGGAATCCAGCTCGAGGTGAGGTCGCTCACCGCCTTGCCCACGCCGCCCGCGACAAACACCGCGCCCAGCGACGCCAAGGCCTGCGGCAGGATCGTCGCCCAGCCGATGCTGTCGACAAGCCGTCGGCCTTCCTGGAATGGAGTTACCGGGCCGGGTCGAAGCCACAGCATCGAGATCACCAGCGCGATGACGATGCCGATCGCCAGCGCTACGACCGTCTGCAGATCCTTGCCGAGGAACGGTTGGCCGAACAGGGTGAGCGGCGGCGAATGCGTCAGTTGCGGCGCCATCAGGGACAGCGACAGAACGAAGGTCACCGCGGGCACGATCAAGGCGGCGGCGAACAGCCAATCGCCGTGCTTGCGCGACCGGACTTCGCGTTCCTGCGGGGTGGTGGTCGCAGGCTTGCCGACGCCGAGCCCGATAAAGCCTGCGATGAGCGCCAGCGCGATGACCAGCACGCCGTTCCCCACGTCGCCGATTGCATCCCCCGCGATGAAGCTGACCGCGACCAGGGCCCAGAACAGTCCGTTGGACCACCGTTTCCTGTTGTCCTTGTCCAGAACGCTCAGCACCGCCCACAGGGCGAACAGGGCGCCGCAGACATAGTAGGCGACGTGAAGATCGAGAGTCTTGGGCCAGCTCATTCGCCCGCCTCCGTCTCGCGCCTCAGACTACGGTCGAACATCAAGAGCCGCGCGCCGTGAATGACCAGGGCGCAGAGCGCGGTGGGAATCGCCCACAGCGAGACCGACAGCGGCGCGACGTTCACGCCGAAGCCCTTCATGGTTCCCACGATCAGCAGCACCGCGCCGATGGCGATGAACACGTCCTCGCTGTAGAACACCGCGATATTGTCCGCCGCCGCGCACCAGGCGCGCACGCGTTCGCGCACCTTGTCGGGCGCCGGCGTGGCGCGCTCCTTGTCCAGCGCTGCCTCCGCCATGGGCGCCAACAGCGGACGCACCGTCTGGGCATGACCCATCATCGAGGTCAGGCCGCAGGCCGCGGTGAGCTGGCGCACGACGAAATAGGCCAACAGAATCCCGCCCACCGTGGCCGCGCCGATACGTCCGATCAGGTTCCGCGCCCGCTCCTGCAGGCCCTCGCGCTCCAACAGCCCGATCAGCGGCAGGATCATCCAGATCAGGGTGATGTTGCGGTTGGTGTTGTAAGCCTTGCCGAGCGTCTTCAGCGTCGCAATGAAGGCCGCGCCCAGGGCCTTCGGCTCCAGCGTCGCCCCCTGCGCGATGGCGCCCAGCAAGCCCGTCGCCAGGGCGCCGACAACCACCACCAGCAGCGGATTGAGCCTGAGCAGAAAGCCGCCCACCACCAGGGCGATGCCCAGAAGGACCAGGTACTCCACGTCGGTCTCCCACTCCCCGGGTGGCCCCGTTCTCCGAGCGGGCCATTCTCGACCGGGTTGTCGCGCGGATTTGCCGTCTGCGCTACCAGGGGGCGGCGCTCAGCGGAAGGCCCTCCCATGAACCTCGATTTCTCCGGCAAGACGGTCCTCGTCACCGGCGCCAGCCGCGGCATCGGCGCGGCCATCGCGGAGGCGTTCGGCGACGCCGGCGCCTTCGTCGGCGTGCACTGCGGCCGCGAAACCGCCAAGGCGGACGCGATCGCCGCCCGCTTCGGCGACCGCGCCGCGGTGTTCCAGGCCGACCTGTCGCGGCTCGAGGACTGCGAGCGTCTGTGGGGCGAGGCCCTCGACTGTTTCGGCCGCATCGACGTCCTGGTGAACAATGCCGGCGTCGCCATCGGCTCGCCGCCGGACGAACCGGTCACCCGCTGGCTGGCCGACTGGGAGACCACCATGGCCGTGAACCTGACCGCGACCGCGCTCCTGTCGCGCGCGGCGGTCGCCCACTTCCAGACCGCCGGGGGCGGCCGCATCGTCAACATCGCGTCCCGCGCCGCCTTCCGCGGCGACACCCCCGACTACCTCGCCTACGCCGCGTCCAAGGGCGGCATGGTCGCGCTCACCCGCTCCATCGCGCGCGGCTACGGCAAGGACGGCGTCACCGCCTTCGTCGTGGCCCCAGGCTTCACCCGCACCGAAATGGCCCAGGACTTTATCGACCAGTACGGCGAGGACTTTGCGATGAAGGACGTCGCGCTGAGCCGGATGACGGAGCCGAAGGACATCGCGCCGACGGTGCTGTTCCTGGCCAGCGGATTGGCCGACCATGCGACGGGCTCGACCATCGACATCAATGCGGGGAGTTATGTGCGGTGAGGAGCAGATGACTGATCATTGTTGCTTGACGATGCGCCTTTCGGTTCGGACGATGGATCCACCGTCAGACGTTGGTCAGGGCGCGATTGTTGCTTACGATCCTAAGATCCGCGCGTATCTCGTCGCACCACAAGGAACTGAGATCACAGAACATGTTGCGATCTTCCACTGTCCATGGTGCGGAACACGACTTCCCGAAATCCTGAGGGTTTAAGCCTGCGTTCCTTCCCCCGGTCGGGGGAAGGTGGCGCGAAGCGCCGGATGGGGGACAGGGACGGAATAGAATAACGCGCCACGACGCCCACATCTATCTGAGCCCGTAACCCCTCATCCGATCCTTCGGGTCACCTTCTCCCTCTGGGAGAAGGAACACAGACACGGGCGCTTAACGTTCCGCTTCGAACGTCCCGCCGCGCAGGGTCTTCAGCACGTCGGTCAGCACCTCGACCATCGCATGGCCGTCGCCGGTGAGCGCCGCGCGTTCTAGGCGTTCGTTGACGAACATCTTCGCGAACCCGTGCCCCGGCGGCCCGGCCACGCTGAGGAAGCAGGCGACGTCGCGGCTGATCAGGCCCGCGAGGAACAGGATGAACTTCTTGTTGAGCACGCAGGCGTCGGGGCCGTCGATGATGAACTTCACCCCGATGCGGTTGCGAAAGCGCCAGGGGATGTCGTCGGTCTCCTCGACGATGAGGACGCCGCTGCGGTCGGGGCGCCAGGCGTCGTCGAGGTCCTCGAACATGCGCCAGCCGCAGTACCACTCCGCGCACACCTTGGGTCGTTCGGCATAGATGGCGCAGCCGGAACCCTCGACGCAGTGTTCGCACACCGAATTGGCCGGCTTCACGAACGCGTCGGAGACGATCGGCGGTATGCGGCAACAGACCGTGCACTGACCGCACTTGCGTCCGCGCACAGCCTTCATGGCTTACCGAAGCCGCCCCCGCCGGGGGTTTCGATGACGAAGCAATCGCCAGCGTCGAGTTCGACCGTCGCGGTGCCGCTCAGGCGTTCGACCGCGCCGTCCTTGCGCTCCACGCGGTTGATCCCGACCGCGCCCGGCGCGCCGCCGTCCTGGCCGAAGGGCGGAACGCGGCGGCGGTTGGACAAGACCGCGGCGGTCATGGGTTTCAGGAACCGTACGCGCCGCACCGTTCCGTCGCCGCCGTGATGACGCCCCTCGCCGCCCGAGCCTTTGCGGATCGAGAACTCTTCCAGCCGCACCGGGAAGCGCAGCTCCAGCACCTCCGGGTCGGTCAGGCGTGAGTTGGTCATGTGGCACTGCACCGCGTTCGTCCCGTCGAAGTCCGGCCCCGCGCCCGAGCCGCCGCAGATGGTCTCATAGTACTGCAGGACGTCGTCGCCGAAGGTGAAGTTGCTCATGGTGCCGTAGGACGCCGCCAGCACGCCCAGCGCGCCGTACAGCGTGTCGACCACCACTTGGCTCGTCTCGACGTTGCCCGCAACCACCGCCGCCGGATAACGCGGGTTCAGCATGCTTCCTTCCGGCACGATCAGTTCGATCGGCTTAAGACAACCGTCGTTCAGCGGGATCGCGTCGTCGACCAGGGTGCGGAAAACGTAAAGCGTCGCCGCCCGCGTCACCGCCAGAGGCGCGTTGAAGTTGGTCGCAAGTTGCGCGCCCGTGCCGGTGAAATCCACCGTCGCCGACCGCGCCGCGCGATCCACCGAGATCTTAACCCGAACGACCGCGCCGTTGTCCAGCTCATAGGCGAACGACCCGTCCTTCAAGACGTCGATCACGCGCCGCACCTGTTCCTCGGCGTTGTCCTGAACGTGGCCCATATAGGCGTCGACAGTCTCGCGCCCGAACTGGCCGACCATCCGCTTCAGCTCGGCGATGCCCTTCGCGCAGGCGGCGATCTGAGCCTTCAGGTCGGCGAGGTTCTGGTCCGGATTGCGCGCCGGCCACCTGCCCGAGCCCAGCAGTTCGCGTGTCTCCGTTTCGCGCAGCCGGCCCTGTTCCACCAGCAGGAAGTTGTCGATGAGGATGCCTTCCTCCTCGACCGTGTGGCTTTCCGAGGGCATGGAGCCAGGCGTGATGCCGCCGATGTCGGCTTGGTGGCCGCGCGCCGCGACCCAGAACGCGGGCTTGTCGTCGCCGTCCAGAAACGCCGGCGCGATCACCGTTACGTCGGGTAGGTGCGTGCCGCCGTTGTAGGGGGCGTTCAGCATATAGACGTCGCCGGGGCGCACCGTATCGCCGCGCTCGCTCATCACCGTCTGCACGCTTGCGCCCATGGAGCCCAGGTGCACCGGAATGTGCGGCGCATTGGCGATCAGCGCGCCATAGCGGTCGAACACCGCGCAGGAGAAGTCCAGCCGCTCCTTGATGTTCACCGAATAGGCGGTCATCTGCAGCGACACGCCCATCTGTTCGGCGATGGCCATGAACAGGTTGTTGAACACCTCCAGCATCACCGGATCCGCCCGCGTACCGACCGCGCGACGCTGCGGCAAGGCGATGACGCGTTCGAGGATCAGGTCGCCGAGGTCGTTCATCCGCGCGCGCCAGCCGGGCTCGACCACGGTGGTGGCGGTAGATTCCGCGACGATCGCGGGGCCATCGACGGTCGCGCCTGGGCCGAGGTCGTCTCGCCGGAAGATCGGCGTATGGTTGGCCTGGCCGGCCATGCGAGCGGTCACGGTGCCGACCGGTTCGGCCATTGCATGCCGCGCCGCCGGCTTGGGCGCATCGCTTGCGCCGACCGCGGTTCCGACCGCCTCGGCGACCAGGGCTTCGACCACCAGCGGCTTCTCCGGCGCAACGAAGCCGAAACGATCCAGGTGCAGCGCTTCGAAGGCATCCCGCATCTGCGCCGGCGTTCCAAACGCGACCTCGATGGGCGTGTCCGTGCCGCCGTACTTCACCTGGGCGCGTCGATGGATCGCGACGCCGGAGATCGGCGCATCCTGATCGCGCAGCGCACGCTCGGCCTCCACCACCAGCGCATCGACGCGCGCGGTCAACCCAGCCGCCGCGTCATCGGTCAGCGGCGTCTCGACGCCCGCCTCGCGCAACACGCGCAGGTCCGCCAGGCCCATGCCATAGGCCGACAGCACCCCCGCCAGCGGATGGATCATCACCGTGGTCATGCCCAGCGCGTCCGCCACCAGGCAGGCATGCTGACCGCCGGCGCCGCCGAAGCAGACCAGGGCGTATTGGGTCACGTCGTAGCCGCGTTCGATGGAGATCTGCTTGATCGCCTCGGCCATGTTCTGCACGGCGATGGTGAGGAACCCCTCGGCGATCTCCTCGGGCGAGCGATAGCCCGCGCCCGACGTCGCGACCTCCTGCGCCAGGGCCGCGAACTTTTTCGCCACCACATCGCGGTCGAGCGCCTCGTCGCCGTTCGCGCCGAACACGTGCGGGAAATACGCCGGCTGCAACTTGCCCAGCATGACGTTGCAGTCGGTGACCGTCAGCGGTCCGCCCTTGCGGTAGGAGGCCGGCCCCGGCGCCGCGCCCGCCGACTGCGGCCCCACGCGAAATCGCGCGCCGTCGAAGCGGCAGATCGAGCCGCCGCCCGCCGCCACTGTGTGAATCGCCATCATCGGCGCGCGGATGCGCACCCCCGCGGTCACTGTCTCATAGGTGCGCTCCAGCTCGCCCGCATAGTGCGACACGTCGGTCGAGGTGCCGCCCATGTCGAAGCCGATGATGCGCTCGAACCCCGCGCGCCTGGCCGTCGCCACCATGCCGACCACGCCGCCCGCCGGTCCGGACAGAATCGCGTCCTTGCCGCGGAATGCGCGCGCATCGACCAAGCCGCCGTTCGACTGCATGAACATCAGGTGGCTGCCCGGGCCCAGGTCCCCCGCCACCTGGTCGACATAGCGCCGCAGCACCGGCGACAGATAGGCGTCCGCCACCGTCGTATCGCCGCGCGCCACCAGCCTGATCAGCGCGCCCACCTCATGGCTCACCGACACCTGCTCGAAGCCGATCTCGCGCGCGATCTCACCCACGCGCCTTTCGTGCTCGGTGAAGCGCCAGCCGTGCATCAGCACGATGGCGATGGAGCGAAAGCCTGCATCGAACACCGCCTGCAGATCGGCGTGGGTTTTCGCCTCGTCGAGCGGCGTCAGCATCGCCCCGTCCGCGTCCACCCGTTCGTCGATCTCCACCACTCGCGAATACAGCAGGTCCGGCAACACGATATGCCGCGCGAAGATATCCGGCCGCGCCTGCCACCCAATGCGCAACGCATCCGCATGCCCGCGCGTGATCGCCAGCGCTGTCGGCTCGCCCTTGCGCTCGAGCAGCGCGTTGGTCGCGACCGTGGTGCCCATCTTCACCGCCGACACCTGCACGCCCGGTCGCGCTTCGGCGCCGAGCCCCAGGATTTCGCGGATCCCCGCCACCGCCGCATCGCGATAGCGCGCCGGATCCTCCGACAGCAGCTTGTGCGTCACCAGCGCCCCGTCCGGCCTGCGTCCCACGATGTCGGTGAAGGTGCCGCCGCGGTCGATCCAGAACTCCCAGCGGGCGTCGGCGGTCATCGGCGGTTACGCGCGACCGGCGCGAAGCTGGGTAATGGTCCGCCCCGGCGCGATCTGCTCCACGTCGGTCTTCAGGTGGATCAGCGCGGGTTTGCCAGCCTTGCGCGCGGCGTCGAAGGCGGCCGGGAAGTCTTCGGTGCGCTCGACCGTGGTGGCCGAAGCGCCGAACGACTTGGCATAGGCGGCGAAGTCGGGGTTTTGCAGGTCAGTGGCGATGACGCGGCCGGGATAGTCGCGCTCCTGGTGCATGCGGATGGTGCCATAGGCGCCGTTGTCCACCACCACGGTCACGACATTGGCGCCGTACTGCACGGCGGTCGCCATCTCCTGCGCGGTCATCAGGAAGTCGCCGTCGCCGGCAAAACAGATCGCCTCGCGCTCGGGCGCGACGATCTTGGCCGCGATGGCGGCGGGGAAGCCGTAACCCATGGCGCCCGACGTCGGCGCGAGTTGCGAGCGGAATACGTGGCGCCTGTCGAAGCGGTGCAGCCAGGCGGCGAAATTGCCCGCGCCGTTGCATATGATCGCGTCGCGCGGCAGCACGCGCGCCATGTGCGCGACGACTTCGGAAAGGTTGACCGCACTGTCGACCTCGATCGGCGCGGTGAAGGCTTCGTAGTCGTCGTGCGCGGCCTTGGCCTGATCGCTCCAGTCGCGTCCAGGCTTCAGCGTCGACAGCGCCAGTGCGGCCGGCGCCACGTCGGCGACGGCGGACAAGGACGTCGGCCACACGCGGCCGAGTTCTTCCGGTCCCGGGTGAATGTGGATCAGGGTCTGCGCGGTCTTTGCCGGATCCAGCAGGGTGTAGCCCTGGGTCGGGTTTTCCCCGAGACGCGCGCCCAGCGCCAGGATCAGGTCGGCGTCCTTCACCCGCTGCACCAGCTTGGGATTGGGACCAAGGCCCAGGTCGCCGGCGAAACTCGGGTGATCGTTATCGACCAGGTCCTTGCGACGGAACGACAACAGCGTCGGCAGGCGGATATCGCTGATCCACGCGCTCAGCGCTTCGAGCGACTTCGCCGTCCAGCCCGATCCGCCGAGGATCATCACCGGCCGCTCCGCCTTCGCGAGGCGCGCGCCGATTTCCGCCAATGTATCGGGATCGAGCCCCGCACGCGCAACGGGCTGCGCGCTCGGCGGCGGTCCCTCGACCGTGTCGGTCAGCATGTCTTCCGGCAACGCCAGAACCACCGGGCCCTGACGCCCCTGCAGCGCGGTGGCGAACGCACGTCCGACGAACTCGCCCACGCGCTCCGCGTCGTCGATTTCCGACGCCCATTTCGCCAGCGGTCCGAATGCGGCGGCGTAGTCGACTTCCTGGAAGGCGCCGCGACCCTTGTCGCCGCGCGCGACCTGGCCGACGAACAGGATGAAGGGCGTCGAGTCATGCTGCGCTGTGTGCACGCCGATCGACCCGTGCGTGGCGCCCGGCCCGCGCGTCACCATGCAGATACCCGGCTTGCCGGTCAGCTTGCCGTAGGCCTCCGCCATGTTGGCGGCGCCGGCTTCGTGACGGCAGGCGATGACCTTGATCTTGTCGCGCACGTCGGCCAACGCGTCGAGCAACGCCAGATAGCTTTCGCCCGGCACGCAGAAGACGTGGTCGACCCCGTGGGCCAGCAGGGCCTCCACGAGGCGGCGCGCGGCCGTGGTCTGAGCGGTCATCCGGTCTCTCGGTATGGAAAGAGGGCGGTTTAGTCCGGGGCGATGAGGCCGGTCAAACTTGGTCGCCGATCAGGCAACCGCAGTTCCTCCCCCGGCCCGCAGGGCCGTAGGGGAGGGGGACCGCCGAAGGCGGTGGAGGGGCCAGCGCGCCGCCGGCCGATTGCCCACCCTTCGACCGAACCGGCGCGCTTGGCGTCGTTCGCTAATCCCTCGCCGTCGCGCTGGCCCCTCCACCACGCTTCGCGTGGTCCCCCTCCCCTACGCGCTGCGCGCGGGGGAGGAGCTTAGATCGCGCCACCTTGTCGGAGCTTCCCAATCTCTTCCTCGCTCAGCCCCAGCATCTGCGCCAGCACCGCCTCAGTGTCCGCCCCCATGGCCGGCGGGGGCGTGCGATAGGTGGCAGGCGTCTTCGACATGCGGATCGGGTTGGCGACCGTGCGGACCGGCTTATCCAGGTCCGGCCGGGTCTGCTCGACCACCAGGCCGCGCGCCACCGCCTGGGGCTCGGCGAAGACCTGGTCGACGGTGTTGATCGGGCCGCAAGGCACGCCGACCGCCTCCAGCCTATCCAGCCAGGCGTGGGCGTCTTCCATCCCCAACCGCGCTTCGATCCGGGCCTTCAGCGCCTCGCGATGCTCGACCCGGAGCGCATTGGTCGCAAACCGCGCGTCGTCCGCCAGGGCCGCATCGCCCAGTGCTCCCGCCAGGGCCCGGAACTGCCCGTCGTTGCCGACCGCGATGACCAGCATCCCGTCCTTGGCCTGGAACGGCTGATAGGGCGCGAGGTTGGGGTGGGCGTTGCCCATCCGCGTCGGGACACGCCCCGAGACGAAGAAATTGGTCGCCTGGTTGGCCAGCATGGCGGCCTGGACGTCGAACAGGGCGAGATCGATGTGCTGGCCCTCGCCGCTGGCCCGGGCATGCAGCAGGGCGGCCAGAATGGCGTTGGACGCGTAGAGGCCGGTGAACAGGTCGGCCACCGCCACCCCCACCTTCACCGGCTCGCCCCCGGGCGACCCGTCCGGCTGACCGGTGATCGACATCAGCCCGCCCATGGCCTGGATCATGTAGTCGTAGCCCGCGCGGCCCGCGTAGGGCCCGGTTTGACCGAAGCCGGTGATCGAACAATAGACCAGCCTGGGGTTCGCCTTCGCCAGGCTGGGGTAGTCCAGGCCGTACTTCTTCAGGCCCCCGGTCTTGAAGTTCTCGACCACAACGTCCGCCTTAGCGGCGAGCCGCCGGAGCAGCTCCGCCCCCTCGGCCTTGGCCATGTCCACGGTGACCGAACGCTTGTTGCGGTTGGCGCAGAAGTAATAGGCCGCGTCGGCCTTCCCACCCTCCGCCCCCTCGGCAAAGGGCGGACCCCAGGCGCGGGTGTCGTCGCCGGCCCCCGGCCGTTCGACCTTGATCACCTCGGCCCCCAGGTCGCCCAGAAGCTGGGTCGTCCACGGCCCCGCCAGCACCCGGGACAGGTCGAGCACGGTCACCCCGTCCAGGGGGCCCTTCGGCGAAGCTTCAGTCATGGAGCCGTCTTAGCGGTTCAGAGGCCCGGGTCGAAGGCCCCGGCGCGGCGCATCCGTTCTTCCCGCGCGGTCACCGCCCGGCCGTTCAGCTCGGCGGCCATGGCGCGAACCCGGTCGGACGCGGCGGTCTTGCACTTGCCCGGCACGAAGGCATGAAAATAGGCCAGCAGGCTCGCCTTCAGGAGGCGCCAGCCGTATTTCGACGCCGCGCCGAAGTGCTCGCCATAGGTTTCTTCCACCTCCTGGGGGTGCTCCAGGAAGAGGCGGTAAAAGGTCTTCTGCATCGGTACGCTCTCCTGGCGCTTTCCCGACATGGCCTACGAGAGCAAAATCCCGTAGACGCTCGCTCCGCTGAGACTCACTCCTAACACAGGCGCCGCCCGATGGCATGCGGCGCTGTACCAGACGGAACCCTCCCATGCCGCTCGACGCCGGCCGCGCGCCCACAAAGACCTTCCGCTGGGAGGACCCGCTGGATCTGGAGGGCCGCCTCACCGACGAGGAGCGGATGATCCGCGACGCGGCCCGCGCCTACGCCCAGGACAAGCTGCTGCCGCGGGTGGTCTCCGCCTTCGCCGACGAGCGTTTCGACCGCGAGATTATGAGCGAGCTCGGCCGGCTCGGATTCCTGGGCTCGATGCTTCCCGAGCAGTACGGCGGCTCCGAAGTCAGCCACGTTGCCTATGGATTGACCGCGATGGAGATCGAGGCGGTGGACTCGGGCTACCGCTCCGCCATGAGCGTGCAGTCATCGTTGTCGATGTATCCGATCTACGCCTTCGGCTCGGAAGAGCAGAAGATGCGGTTTCTACCGAAGATGGCGAAGGGCGAGTTGATCGGCTGTTTCGGCCTCACCGAAGCCGAGGGCGGCTCCGACCCGGGCTCCATGCGCACCAAGGCGGAGAAGGTCGACGGCGGCTACAAACTCAACGGCGCCAAGTTCTGGATCACCAACTCGCCGATCTGCGACCTCGCGGTGGTATGGGCGAAACTCGACGGCGAAATCCGCGGCTTCATCGTCGAACGCTCGATGGCCGGTTTCTCGACCACCAAGATCGAGGGCAAGCTGTCGCTCCGCGCCTCGATTACCGGCGACATTGGCTTAAACGACGTGATCGTGCCGGAAGAAAATCTGCTGCCGGGCGCCAAGGGCCTTTCCGGTCCGTTCTCCTGTCTGAACAAGGCGCGCTACGGCATTTCCTGGGGCGCCATGGGCGCCGCGCGCGACTGTTTCCACCGTGCGCGCGATTACACCTCAGAACGCATGCTGTTCGGCCGTCCGCTGTCGGGGCGCCAACTGGTGCAGAAGAAACTCGCCGACATGCTGACCGACATCGCGCTGGGGCTGGAAGGCGCCTATGCGCTCGGTCGCCTGCTCGACGAAGGCGCATTCGTGCCGCAAGCCATCTCGATGATGAAGCGCAACAACTGCGGCAAGGCGCTCGCCATCGCCCGCGAAGCCCGCGACATGCACGGCGGTGCCGGCATCACCGGCGAACACCACGTCATGCGGCACGCGATAAACCTTGAAACCGTGAACACCTACGAAGGCGCCCACGACGTGCATGCGCTGATTTTGGGGCGCGCGATCACGGGGCAGAACGCGTTCTGACGCGCCAAGCGTCGCGTCACACTTTTATTTTTCCGTCACCCTCGGGCTTGTCCCGAGGGTCCATGGCAAGTGTCCGTAGCGCCTTCGCCTGCCGCTAGGGCGCCGCATTCGCACAGGCGTTCCAGCTTGCGGAACGATGGGCCCTCGGGACAAGCCCGAGGGTGACGACATGGAATAGATGTCGCGTTTGTGCGTTCAGCTCTTCACGCCCGCCGTATCGAGCGCCTGCTTCGCGTCGAGCATCTGGGTCTTGAACGTCAGCGGATGTGCGATGTGCCGGAAGACGTTGTTGCCGACCTCGTTGGCGGTGAGAATTTCCACGTCGCCATAGTCGAACATGCGGCCGAGAAGGGTCTGGTCGGTCTTGATGTCGTTCAGTTTCTCCAGCAGGGAGTCGATGACCTCCTTGCTGAACACGCCGGTTACCTGGATCACCCGCCGGGTGGTCAGGAAATAGGCATGGTTCGACCACTCCAGCCACTGCCACCACACCACCAGGAGCGGCAGCAGCATGAACGGTAGGCCGATCACGGCGTTTGCATTCAGCGACATCATGAACAGGCAGGCGGCCGCAATCCCCGCGGCCAGCACCAGCCAGATGAACATCCGCCAGAACAGGAAAATGCCGTGCTGGCGCACGACGTAGAGAACCTTTTCCCCCGGGGAGAGAACCTTCCTCAGATAGCCGGTCGGCACATAGTCGCTCATCGGTCTCACCCCTGATCCGTCACCACCCGCGACCATAGCCGATCACGCGCCCACCCGCGATAGCGCCCAGCTTGGCCGGGGGTTCCGAGGGCGGCCCTCCACCTCGTTGCAATATTTCCGTCACCCCCGGACTTGTTCCGGGGCCCATCGGTCAGCAAGCTCCAATCCGCTGTGTCGGCCAGGGTGCGCAGGGCCATCCTTTTCGCGCCTCGACCCCCGCCATGGGCCCCCGGGACAAGCCCGGGGGTGACGAAAGTTAGAGAGTTGGCGCGTTGCGCTACGCCGCCACCTTCGCCTTGCTGACGATGTCGTCCGCGACCCTGCCGGTGACTTCCTGCATGTGGGAGAACTCCGCCCGGTAATCGCCCAGGCCCTGGGTCACCGAGCGCAGCTCCACGATCAGATCATGGCGTTCGGATTGGGGCAGGTAGACCTCGATGCGATCCCAGCCGGGCCAGCCTTCGCGGGTGTCGTAGCCCAGGATCTGGCCGCGCCGGCCCGAAATAGAAGACGTGATCCGCGAGGTCGCCGACGACGGTGCGAAGATCTCGATCTTCTCCACCGGCTCCAGCAGCACGGAACCGCACTCCTTCAGACCGTCGCTCATGGCGATGCGGCCGGCGGTGTGGAACGCCAGTTCGGAACTGTCGACCGCGTGATACGAGCCGTCGATCAGCACCACCTCGACGTCCACCACCGGAAAGCCCAGCGGCCCGCGCTTCATCGCCTCGGCGACGCCTTCGCCCACGGCGGGGATCCACTGCTTCGGAACCACCCCGCCGGTGATCTTGTCGGAGAACAAGAATCCCGCGCCGCGTTCGCGCGGCAGGATGTCGACCACCACGTCGCCGAACTGGCCGTGACCGCCGGTTTGCTTCTTGTGACGCCCGCGCTGGTTGACGACCTTCTTCTTGATCGTCTCGCGATAAGGCGTGGACGGCCGGGTCATCGACACGCCGACGCCGTAACGCCGCTGCAACCGCTCCACCGCGACCGCCAGATGCGTCTGGCCCTGGCCGCGCAGCAGGGTCTCGTTCGAATGCGGATCGTGCACCAGATCGAGCGACGGATCCTCCTCGATCAAACGATGCAGCGCGCCGGACAGGCGCACGTCGTCCTTGCGGTCGTTGGTGTGGATCGCCGCGGCATAGACCGGCGAGGTTTTTTCCGGCAGCGCCTTGCTGCTGCGCGCCTTGCCGTCGGCGGATAGGAGGTCTCCGGCTTTCGCGGCCTCCAGCTTGCCAATAGCGACCACGTCGCCGCGTTCGGCCGAGGTGATCTTCCTGGTCGTCGACCCCATGATCGAGAACAGGCCCGACGCGCGGCCGTGCTCGCCGTTCGACAGGGTAAAATCCTGGCCGTCCGAAATCTTGCCGCTCAGCACGCGGGCGTAGGCGAGCTTGCCGGCCTGGCCCGCGTGGGCGGTCTTGAACACATAGGCGCAGTCGCCCTCGGCGCCGATGCGCGCGGCGGCGGCTTCGCAATCGGGGGTGTCGTGACGCAGCGCCTTCAACAGGCGACGCACGCCGAAACCGTTGAACGCCGAGCCGAAGAACACCGGCGCGATCAGGCCCTCGCGCATCTCGCGCACCAGGTCGGCATAGACGGTGTCGCGCTCGGGCGTGACGTCCGACAGCAGTTGCTCCATCAGGTCGTCGTCGAAGTCGGCGAGCTGTTCCAGCATGTGGAAACGCGCCTCGGCCTCGCGCTCGGCGAGGTCGGCGGGGATCGGAACCTGCTCGGACTCCTGGCCCTGGCGGTAGACGAAGGCGCGCTCCAGCGCGAGGTCGACGAAACCCTCGACGTGATCGTCCTTCCAGATCGGGATCTGGCGCGCGACCAGCGGAACCGAACTCGTCGGCTGCAACGCGACCAAAAGGTCGCGCACGCGCCCGTGCGCATGGTCGATCTTGTTGACGAAGATAGCGTGCGGCACGCCGATGCGCTCCAGTTCCTTCAGGATCGGCTGCAGCAGGACCGCCTTGTCCGGCTCCGGATCGGCGACCACCAGCGCCAGATCGGCCGCCGGCAAGGCGAACGCGGCGTCGGCGGAAAACTCGTTCGAGCCGGGACAATCGATCACCGCATAGCGGTCATCCATGAAACTGAAATTGGCGACGTTGATCTCCACCGACTGGCCGTGCGCGCGCGCCTCAGGGCTCGCGTCGCCGACGCTCGTCTTGGCTTCGACTGACCCCTGTCGATCGATTGAGTGTGTGACGTGGAGCAGGGACTCGAGCAGGGTCGTCTTGCCCGAGCCCGTGGGTCCAACCAGCAATATGGTCCGCGCGCACTTTGCCTTACCCGTCATCGATTTCTCTCCGTCGCTCTAAGGGGCGACAGGCGCGAGAAACCGCCTCGAAACTCGGCCGTTGCGCGCAGCCCGTCCGTTTCCAGGAGCAACCCAACGCCCGAAAGGCAGCCCTGGCAAGCACGATCGGCGACCCGGGCGACCGGTCGCGGGCTTGTGAACGCGAGCGGCTGATTCAGCTTGGCTTTGGCGCGCCCCGGGCGACGGTCAGCACGCCATCCACCGCGGCCCGCCAGCCCGCCAACAGGCTTTGCCGTTCGGACGCGCCCATGCGCGGCTCCCAAACCGTGGGGGGCCGATCCTGGGGAACGTCAAGCCGCTCGATCAGGCCGAGGCCCAACGCCGCGAGCCGCGCGGCGCCGAGTGCGGTCATCTCCTGGAACGCGGGCCGCTCCACCGGCGCGTCGCAGACGTCGGCCAGGAACTGCATGGCCCAGGCGTTCTCGGTGACGCCGCCGTCGACCTTCAGCACCGGCGGCCGCGGCGCGCCGTCCGCGTCGAGCGCTTCGAGCAGGTCGTGCGTCTGATAGGCGATCGCCTCCAGCACCGCGCGCGCCAGATGCGCCGCCGTCGCGTCGCGGGTGAGGCCGACCACGCCGCCGCGCGCCTCGGCATTCCACCACGGCGCGCCGAGGCCCGTGAAGGCGGGAACGAGATAGACGCCGCCGTTGTCGCTGAGCGACGCCGCCAGCGGTTCGCTGTCCTTCGACGCGGCGATCAGGCCCAGACCGTCGCGCAACCACTGCACCGCCGAACCCGCGGAAAAGATCGAGCCTTCGAGCGCATAGGCGACGCCCGTCGGCGTCTGAAACCCGACCGTGCCCAGCAGGCGATTGCGCGAGTGCATCGGCGCGTCGCCCACGTTCGACATCAGAAAGCCGCCGGTCCCATAGGTGATCTTGGTCTCGCCCGGCTTGATCGCCCCATGACCGGCCAGGGCCGCCTGCTGGTCGCCCGCGACCCCCATGATCGGCAAAAGTTTGCCGAACACATCCACGTCGGTGTCGCCGAAATGCGCGGCGCTCGGCTTCACCTGCGGCAGCACCGATCGCGGCACGTTGAAGAGGTCGAGCAACGCGTCGTCCCAGTCGAGGCTCGTCAAACCGAACAGCGAGGTGCGCGACGCGTTGGTCACGTCGGTCGCATGCACGCGTCCTCCGGTCAGCTTGAACATCAGCCAACTATCAATAGTCCCCGCGCACAGCTCGCCGCGCGCCGACCGCTCGCGCGCGCCGTCCACGTGATCGAGCAGCCAGGCGATCTTCGACGCGGAAAAATACGGGTCGAGCACCAGGCCCGTCGCGTCCTGCACTTTTGGCTCCAGTCCGCGCTCGCGTAACGCCGCGCAGACGTTCGCGGTGCGCCGGTCCTGCCAGACAATGGCGCGATGCAGCGGCTCGCCGGTGCTGCGGTCCCACAGCACGGTGGTCTCGCGCTGATTGGTCAGGCCCACGCCCGCGATCTCGCCGCCGGCCTGCGCGATGGCGTCGCGACAGGTCGCCAGCGTCGCGTTCCAGATCTCGCCCGCGTCGTGCTCGACCCAGCCGGGCCTGGGAAAGTGCTGCTGCAGGGGGACCTGTTTCACCGCCCGCGCGCGCCAGTCGAGGTCGAAGACGATCGCCCGGGTCGAGGTCGTGCCCTGGTCGATCGCGAGGATCATGCGCTCCATGAGCCGAAACTGCCCCGCGAGGCCTTGATCCGCAACCGACAGACGCCGCCTGTACCCCCTTTTCGCAAGCGGTTCGTTAACCTTGCGGGAAGGACAATGGCCCCGGTTCGCCCGCAGCCGGCGGACCGGCCGGGACCCGATCGATGTCGTCTGAACAGGCCGCGCGCTATCGGCGCATGGTGCAGCAGGAGGTGGACGTCCTCTGCGTCCGCCACGACCGGCTATGGAGCGCGAAACCCGGGGGCGCCCGCGCGGTTTTCGCCTGGACCGATCTGTCGGGCCTGTCGCTGCGCGGCCGCAACCTCTGCGACGCGGATTTCACCGGCGCCATCCTCGCCGACTGCGACCTCACCGAGGCGCGGCTCGACCACGCGAACCTGTTCGGCGCCGACCTGCAAAACGCCAAGCTGTCGCATGCCAGCCTGCGCCGCGCTGACCTGCGCGGCGTCTGCCTGCGCGGCGCCGATCTCTCCGGCGCCGACCTGTTCGAGGCCGACCTGCGCGAGGGCGTCATCGCCGCCGCCGACGCGACGCTGGGCATCCGGGTGATCGAGAGCCGCATGCGCTCGAGCGAAGCCCAGGGCGCATCCCTGGTGGGCGCGAACCTCGAACGCTCGAAACTGTCCGGCGTGGTCGCATTGCGCGCCGACTTCTCCGACGCGGTGATGAAGGATTGCAAGCTCGTCCGCGCCAACCTGAAACAGGCGAACCTGTCCGGCGCCGACCTCGCCGGCGCGGACCTTTCCAGCGCGGACCTCTCCGGCGCGGACCTGCGCGACGCGGTGCTGGTGGGGGCCAAGACGACCATGTGGCGCGCCGACGGCGCGGACATGACCGGCGCGCTCACAGACAAGCCGGTGGGCAAGCCGGTCGAGGCCCTGCCCTACGACGACATGCTGCGTGAGCACGCGCTCTGGTGCGAGACCGGCGGCCGCGAGGGCAAACCGTCGGTATTCAACCACGCCGACCTGCGCTCGATGAAGTCGGTGCGCGGCCTGAACCTGACCGCGCTCTCGGCCAAGGGCGCGGTGTTCTACGGCCTCGACATGGAGGGCGTGAAGATGCAGGGCGCCCACCTCGAAGACGCCGACCTGCGCGGCTGCAACCTCCGGCGCGCCGACCTGCGCGGCGCTCGCCTGGCGCGCGCGAAACTGTCCGGTTCCGACCTGCGCGAAGCCCAACTCGGACCTTTGATGCTGGACGCCGAACGCCTGCTGCCCGTCGATCTCACTATGGCGGTGTTGAAGAGCACGGACCTGTCCGGCGCCAACCTCAACCGCGCCGTGATGGCGGGCGCGGACCTGAGCCGCGCGAACTTCCTCGGCGCCAACCTGAAACAAGTCGACGTCACCGGCGCCATCCGCATCGGCGCCAAGGGCTTAAACGCGATTTGAACCTCCACCGTTTTCGGCAGAAAACGGAGGAGGGGGACCGCGTGCGGAGCACGTGGTGGAGGGGGAAGCGGGTACACTGCGTAACAAGCATCAGACGATTGCAACTCAACCAGCGTGATCTTGTCGTCACGCCCGAGGCTTCCCCCTCCACCATGCGCGCTGCGCCCCAGCCTTCGCCGATGGCGAAGGCGTTCGGCGCGGGGATCGACAAATCATTGTCGATCCCATGCCGCTGCTGCGCAGCAGCCGCTTCTCACCCCCCTCCCCCAATCGCTGCCGCGATAGGGGGAGGTACAAAAAGGGCGGCGCATTGCTGCGCCGCCCAGTTTCTGGAGGAGCTAGAGTCTCAAAGAAAAGGGCTTACGCCGCTTGGCCTTCGATCAGGCTGTCGCTCTTCGCGGTGGAAATCTCGATCCGCCGGGGCTTCATGGCCTCGGGCAGTTCGCGCTTCAGCGAGATGGACAGCAGGCCGTTTTCCAGTGACGCGTCGGTCACCACCACATAATCGGCGAGCTGGAAGCGGCGTTCGAAGTCGCGCTCGGCCAGGCCGCGGTGAAGGAACTGGCGCGCGCCGTCGTCGTTGGCGGTCTTGCGCCCGGTGACGGTGAGCAGGTTCTCCTTCACCTCGATCGACAGCTCATCGCTCTTGAATCCGGCGACGGCGAGTTCGACGCGGTAGGAGTCTTCGCCCGTGGTTTCGATGTTGTAGGGGGGCCAGTTCGACGCGGGTTCGGTGCGCGCGGCGCTTTCCAGAAGCGAGGCGAGGCGGTCGAAGCCGACGGCGGAACGGTAGAGGGGGGTGAAGTCGAAAGTACGCATGCGCATGCCTCCTAAGCAGCAAGGTTTGCGACGCTCCGCGAGTTTCCCAAATCTTGAGTCTCGCGGGCGCTGTGGGTGTGGACCTGAGCGACCCGCAAGGGCGTCGTCCGATCCGGAGGCCCGGACATCCAGCGCCTCCGCCTATCGAGGTAGGCGCCCCCAAACGGCGCTTCAAGCCCCGTGGCCAAAGCGGTCGCAAAGCCTTCAATCTTGCGGCTTTGACCGCCGCTTCGACGCGGGTTACGACCGGACGACGGCGGCTCGTCCAAACCCTGGACACGGGCGGGACGGCCTGCGAGGGGACCGATGCGCAAGACCGCGCCCTTCGCCACGCGACGCGGAATCGTCGCGGGCGGTGCGAGCACTCTGTTTGCCGGCGCGATGCTCGCCGCCTGCGGCCGCGTCCAGACGGCCTCCAACGCGGCCGCCGACGACTCGGGTCCGAGCGTCGGCACGCTGCAGTGGGCGGTGGCCGGAAACTGGCGCGCCGCCGACCGGCCCCAGGACCGCTGGCGCCATCCGGAGCAGACGCTACTCTTCTTCGGTGTCGGCCCCGGCGCGACGGTGGTCGAGGTCTGGCCCGGTCGCGGCTACTGGACCGAAATTCTCGCGCCCTATCTCGCGCACAATGACGGGGTGCTCTACGCGGCCAACTTCCAGTTGGGCCCGCACGCCGACCCGGCCCAGGCGGAGATCGTCAGCCGCTTCAAGGAGCGCTTCGACGGCGACCGCGAACTCTACGGCGCGCTAAAGATGACCCAGTTCGGCCCGACCAGCGGCCCGCTCGCGCCCGCGGGCTCCGCCGACCTCGTCCTGTTCATGGAGACGGTGAACGCCTGGATGGGCGATGCGTTGGTGGACAAGGCCTTCCGTGACGCCTTCGCGGCGCTGAAGCCCGGCGGCATTCTGGGCGTTGAACAGCATCGCGCCCAACCGGACGCGGTTCAGGACCCCTCCGCCGCCTCCGGCTACGTCACCGAGGCCTATGTGAAAAAGCTCGCCGAGGAGGCGGGATTCGTGTTTTCAGCCTCCAGCGAGATCAACGCCAACCCCAAGGACACCAAGGATCACCCGTTCGGGGTCTGGACCTTGCCCCCGACCCGGCTGTCCGCCCCGCGCGGCCAGCCGGAAAATCCGAACTTCAACCATGCAAAATATGATCTGATCGGCGAAAGTGATCGGATGACCCTCAAGTTCAGGAAGCCCCGTTGAACCGCGCCGCCGCCTTCGCCGCCAATGCGCCCCTGATGTCGGTGCCGGGCGCGCCCGCCCCGCCGGGCGCGGTGGGCGAGTGGTACCGCGGCGCCGGCGGCCTTCGCCTGCGCGCGGCCCTGTGGCGGCCCCAGAATGCGCCGCGCGGCACCGTCATCCTGTCGCCCGGCCGCACCGAACCGATCGAGAAATACTACGAGTTGGTCACCGACCTGCTGGAGCGCGACTTCTGCGTGCTCGCGCACGACTGGCGCGGTCAGGGCCTGTCGGCGCGCCTGCTGCCCGACCGGTTGAAGGGTCACGCGCGCGCGGTCGAGGAATTCCTCGACGACTATTCGCGCCTGCTCGACGAATATACAGAACGCGCGCCGGCGCCCTGGATCATGCTCGGCCATTCCATGGGCGGCGTCTTGAACCTGCTCACGCTCGAGGCGGGCGAGACGCGGTTCGCCGCTTGTTTGTTGTCGAGTCCGATGCTGCGGCTGAAGACCGGGCGCCGCTCGTTGTGGTCGGTCAGGTTCGCGTCGCGTTGGAACGTGCGTCACGGCAAGGCCGGCGACTATGTCTTCGACGAGTACGACGATCCGTTCGAACACACCTTCGACCGCGACGCCCTGACCCACGACGAGCAGCGCTACGAGCGCTATCGCGAACAGCTCTACGCCTGCCCGCACCTGGCTGTGGGCGGCATCACCTGGGGCTGGCTGGCCTTCGCGGTGGACGCGGGCGAGCGGGCCATGAAACCCAAGGCCTTGCGGCGGGTGAAGATCCCCCTGACCATCGTCCAGGCCGGCGCCGACGACCGCGTCGTGAAAACCTCCGCCAAATGGGCCGCGCGCCGCGTGGCCAAGGGCCGCTACGTCGAAGTCGCCGCCGCCAAGCACGAAATCCCGATGGAGGTCGACGACATCCGTCAGATCCTGGTCATGGAGTTCGACGCCTTGGCCGATCAGGTCTCGCCACGACCCGAAGAGATGCTCAACTCGCAGATTGCCTGAGCGCAGATCGCCGAAGCGACGTCAGCGCTTCGTCGAGGCAACGCGCGTCGCCCGCGGCGACGATCTGACCCGATCCGTCGACGTCGTCGCCGCGCCAGTTGCGCACGTATCCGCCGGCGCCTTCGACGACCGGGATCAGCGGTTCGTAATCCCACGCCTTCAGTCCGGACTCGATGACCAGGTCGATACGCCCCATCGCCACCATCGCATAGGCATAGGCGTCGCAGCCGAACCGCGCGAGCCGCGCCGCCGCGCGCACCTGCGCAAAAGCCCCGGTCTCGGCTCCGTCGAACAGGTTGGGATCGGTAGTCGCGATGACCGCATCGGTGAGCAGCGGACAGGCGCGGGTTCTCAGACGCGTTTCCGCGTCGCCCTTCAGCAGGCGCGACCCGTTCGGCCCGCCGACGAACACTTCGCCGAGGTAGGGCTGAGCGATAAGGCCGATGATCGGCTGGCCCCGGTGGCGCAAGGCGATGAGCGTGGTCCACAGCGGCAGGCCCGCCATGAAGGCGCGGGTGCCGTCGATCGGGTCGATCACCCAGACGAATTCCTGATCGGTCCGGTCGGCCCCGAACTCCTCGCCCAGCACCCCGTGTTCGGGATAGCGCTCGCCGATCCGCTTGCGGATGACGCTCTCCGACGCCCGGTCCGCGGCGGTGACCGGGTCGTAGCGCTCGCCGGCTCTGGCCTTGTTCTCGCTGTCGATGTCGGCGCGGAACAGCGGCAGGATGACCTCGCCGGCGGCGCGGGCCAGATCGACCGCGAAGGCCTCCAGCTCAGTGAAATCGGCGGGCTCAGAATGCATGAACCGACCGATAGGGGTTGCCCATCGGTCGGTCCAGCAGCGTTGTCGAGAGGTACTCTTGGAGGAACTAAGGCTTGGCGACCCGGCGCGTCAGGCCGCGGTGTCTTTGTTTTCGGTGTCCAGCGACTTGGCCAGGTCGAGCAGGCGCCGGCGGGGCCGCTCCGAAAGACGGTAGTAGGCCTGGATCAGGTCGAGGGTCTCCTTGCGCGAGAACATCTCGCCGGAGCGTTCCTCGGCGGCGCCTTCGCGGGCCACGGCCTCGGCCAAGCCGTCATAGAAGTAGCTGACGGGCGTCTCCAGGGCTTCGGCCAGCTGCCACAGGCGGGCGGCCGAGATGCGGTTCGCGCCGCATTCGTACTTCTGGATTTGCTGAAAGCGGATGCCGACCGAATTGGCCAGCTGTTGCTGGGTCAGGCCAAGCAGGCGGCGTCGCCGGCGCAAGCGCTTCCCCAGATGAAGGTCGATATCGGTCGCCATGCCTATCCCCGTTCCATCCATTCTCGCCGTTCCACTCTGAGACGGCTCGCCGGAAGCTCGGCAAACCTCGTGCCGGGGGAGAAAAGCTCGCTCGCGTGACACACGAAAGACAGTGGAACGCTGGGGATTGGGCGAAATCGTGTCAATTACCGTATACTTAACCGGTGACAAGTCGCCGCGCCTTGGCCAAGCGTTCGATCGCCTGGTCCAGGACGTCGTCCCGTTTTGCGAAGCAGAGGCGTAGAACATTGGTCACTGGATCGGCCTCGTAAAAGCTGGAAACCGGGATCGAAGCCACCCCGGCTTCTTTCACGGCCTTCAAGGCGAAGGCCTGGTCGTCGAGCTCTATTCCCGAAGCCTTTAGATCGACGTTCAGGAAATAGGTTCCGCCGCTGGGCAGCGGCTTAAACCCTTCCGCCGCAAGGCCTCCTGACAGGCGATCGCGCGAGCGTTGAAGGTCCCTCGGCATGGCCTCGAACCAGGCGTCGGAGTTCTTCAGCCCCCAGGCGACGGCCGCCTGCAGGTTGGGCGGGGTGGTGAAAGTCAGGAACTGGTGAGCCTTGGCGATCACCGCCGAAAGCGCCGGGGCGGCGCAGACAAAGCCGACCTTCCAGCCGGTCAGGGCGAACATCTTTCCCGCGGATCCGATCTTCACGCACCGCTCCCGCATTCCGGGCAGGGCGAGCAGGGAGACGTGGATGTGGTTGTCGAACACCACCTGCTCCCAGACCTCATCGGAGATCGCGATCGTGTCGTGGGAGACACAGTATTCGGCTAGCAGCGCCAGATCCTCGGTCGGGTAGACGACCGCCGCCGGGTTCAGCGGATTGTTGAACACCACCAGCCGGGTCTTGGGCGTGAACGCCGCCTCCAGCGCCTCGCGCGTAATCCGCCAGTCCGGCGGCTCCAACCGGACCAACCGGACCGTCCCGCCCGCCCGCCGGATCAAGGGCGCATAGGCGTCGTACAGCGGCTGAAACAGCACCACTTCGTCGCCCGGCTCGATCAGGGCGAAGATCGAGGCCGCCAATGCCTCCGTCGCGCCGGAGGTAACCGTGACCTCCGTCTGCCAATCCAGATCGAGCCCCTGAAACCGCTTGTAGTGGTCGGCGACCGCCTCTCGCAGCTCGGGCAGCCCCCGCATCGGCGGATACTGATTCCACCCATCGACGGCGGCTTCGGCCGCTTTCCGGCGCACGGCTTCCGGTCCCGGCTCATCGGGAAAGCCCTGACCGAGATTGATCGCCCCGGTCTCACGAGCCAGCCCGCTCATGACCTCGAAGATGGTGGTGGGCAGGTTGGCGTAGATGGGATTCATTCGGGCTCTCGCTCGCCCAGGACATTCGGCAGGTCCCGCGCGGTGTGCAGTATGCGCAAGATCATCGTGGGGCTTTGGTTCGAGTCGTAGACGAGCACATAGGGAAATCGTCGCAGTGGCAGAATTCTTAAAGGCCGCTTGCTCCAATCGGGCCTCGCAACACCGATCATGGGATAGTTTCCGATGTGCTGCGCGGCTCGCAAGACACTTCGCTGAAACCGCACCGCGGCCTGTGGACTGTCCTCAGAGATCCAATTGGAAATCGCGTGGAAATCCCGCTGCGCCGCGATCGATAACAGCGCAGAGGCCATTCAGGCGGCCGGCTTCTTTCCAGCGGCGATCATGCTGTCGAACGCGGCGATCGCTTCTTCGACCGTGCAAGGGGGACCCTCTTCGAGGCTTTTGTATCCTTCCTCGACCAGTTTCCGAAAACGCACCAACTTGTCGTCGCGCTCGCGCAAGAGGTTGAGCGCGGCGGTTACCGCCTCTTCGGCGCTGGCGTACTCGCCTGCTGCGATGCGGGCATCGACATATGCTTCAAGGTCTGGGGGCAGAACTACAGCTTGGGTCATGGCTTGCCTCGAGCGAGAGAGTGGGTCCGCGGCGCCTGGAGGTCAAGGCGCAGGGAGCTATCGCAATACCGGCTCGCCGGTTCTAGGGTCGGTCAGCGTCACGTTTTCCAAGGCCTGGATGCGCCAGATCTCGTCCTTCAGCGTGACCACCGCCTGAATCAGCGTGTCCACCTTGTGCGGTCCCGCCGGATGCGCCGCGCCGGCGGCCAGCTGCGACCAGGAGTGCACGATGACGGCGCTCTCGCTGATCGCGTCGGCCGCGATGAGTTCGTTGTCCAGTGTGGAGTCGCTATAGATCGTTTCGTGAATCGGGCGATGCAGGCCGATGATCTCCTCGCGTCCACGCACGAAATGACCGAAGCGGTTCACGAAGGTCGCATCGTCGTGGAACAGCGCGCCCAGCGCCTCCATGTCGTGCGCATTCCACGCATCCTGAAATGCGGTCAGTGCATCTTCCGGTTCGGTGATGTCGACGGTCGCGCCGGCTTGATCCAGCATCTCAGCAAGACCCTTCCACGTCGCCGGTGACGTCGGCGATGCGGCCCTGCGCGTCCACCCGCCAGCGCACGGTATAAATGTCGGTGCAGGCCATGCCGCCGCCCCAATAGTTGCGCGCCATCCGCTCGTCGCCCCTGGGTCGGTCGAAGTGAAAGTCCGAGCCGTGCAGGGCGTCGGCCAGGGCGCCCTCGGGCGACCCCACAGGGAACCGCGCGCGCAGAGCCTGGGTCGGGCGACCCTTGCCCCACTTGTGACCCATCAGCTCGATCATGGCGTTGCCGCGCGCCAGCGCGGGCGCGGCGGCGAAGACAAGCGTTGCGGTCAGGGATGCAATGAAACCGAGACGCATGGCGTCCTCCTGAGGCCTACCCCAGGATCAACGAAACACCCCGAGCCTCCGTTGCGTCAACAGCCGCACCGGAGCGAACGCCTTAGGCGTCCTCGCGCACCCGCTTCTTGCGGAACGACGGGTTCAGCACCTGTTTGCGCAGGCGGATGTTCTTCGGCGTGACCTCGACCAGCTCGTCGTCATCGATGTAGGCGATGGCCTGTTCGAGCGTCGGGCGGCGCGGCGGGGTCAGGCGGATGGCTTCGTCCTTGCCCGAGGCGCGCACGTTGGTGAGCTGCTTGGCCTTCATCGGATTGACGTCGAGGTCGTCGGGGCGCGAGTTTTCGCCGATGATCATGCCCTGGTAGCATTTCTCGCCGGCGCCCACGAACATGAAGCCGCGCTCCTCGAGGTTCCACAGCGCATAGGCCGCAGTCTCGCCGTCGGAGTTGGACACCAGGACGCCGTTGCGGCGGCCCTCGATGACACCCTTGTAGGGTTCGTAGTGCGAGAACACGCGGTTCAGCACGCCCGAGCCGCGGGTGTCGGTCAGGAACTCGCCCTGGTAACCGATCAGCGAACGCGACGGGGATTCCAAGGTGATACGCGTCTTGCCGGAGCCCGACGGACGCATGTCCTTCAGTTCGGCGCGGCGCATGGACAGCTTTTCGATGACCACGCCGGAATATTCGTCGTCGACGTCGATGACCACTTCCTCGATGGGCTCGAGCCGCTCGCCCTTTTCGCCGATCTGATAGACCACGCGCGGGCGGCTGATCGACAGTTCGAACCCTTCGCGCCGCATGGACTCGACCAGCACGCCGAGCTGCAGCTCGCCGCGGCCGGCGACTTCCATCGCATCCTTGTCGTCGGTTTCGGAAATGCGGATGGCGACGTTGGATTCCGCTTCCTTGAGCAGGCGGTCGCGGATGACCCGCGACTGCACCTTGTCGCCTTCGCGACCGGCGAGCGGCGAGTTGTTTACCGACACGGTCATGGAGATGGTCGGCGGGTCGATCGGCTGGGCGGGCAGGGCCTCGGTCGACTCGGGCGAACCGATGGTGTCGGCGACGGTCGCCTTCGACAGGCCGGCGATGGCGATGATGTCGCCCGCCTGCGCCTCGTCGATCGGCTGACGCTTCAGGCCGCGGAAGGCCAGCACCTTGGTGATGCGCCCGCGTTCGACTTCCTTGCCGTCGCGGTCGAGCGCCTTCACCGCCGTGCCGGGGAGCAGTCTTCCCGACTCCAGGCGCCCGGTGAGGATGCGGCCGAGGAACGGGTCGCTCTCGATCAGCACCGCGAGCAGCTGCGGCGTCTCGTCCACGCGCGCCTGGGCCTTGGGCGCCGGCACATGCTCGACGATCTTGTCGAACAAGGGCGCCAGGTCCTTCTGTTCGTCGCCCATGTTGGTCACGGCCCAACCCTGCTTGCCCGACGCATACAGGTGCGGGAAGTCGAGCTGCTCGTCGGTGGCGCCGATGGCGGCGAACAGGTCGAAGGCGTCGTTGAGCACGCGGTCGGGATCGGCGTGGGCGCGGTCCACCTTGTTCAGCACGACGATGGGGCGAAGACCGAGCTTCAGCGCCTTGCCGAGCACGAACTTGGTCTGGGGCATGACCCCTTCCTCGGCGTCCACCAGCAGCAGACAGCCGTCGACCATGCCGAGAATCCGCTCCACCTCGCCGCCGAAGTCGGCGTGGCCGGGGGTGTCGATGATGTTGATTCGCGTGTCGCCCGCCGCCCCGTGCCACAGCACCGAGGTGCACTTGGCCAGGATGGTGATGCCGCGCTCGCGCTCCTGGTCGTTGGAGTCCATGGCGCGTTCGGCATGCGCCTCGTTGGCGCGGAACACCCCCGATTGGGCGAGCAGCTGGTCCACCAGCGTGGTCTTGCCGTGGTCGACGTGGGCGATGATGGCGATGTTTCTGAGGTTCATACGGACAAGGGCGCGGAGCGAGCCGCGTCAACGGTTTGAGCTTGTGGGGAAGACGGGGCGCCTCATACGCGAAGCCGCGCAAAAAGGCCAGCCGCAGGGCCGTGACCTTTTGGCGACAGGGGGTTATGACCCCCAGCCATGGACCCCCGCCCCCGCTTCCACCTCGCCTTTCCGGTTCGCGACCTCGACGAGGCGCGCGATTTCTACGGCGGCCTTCTGGGCTGCGCCGAGGGCCGTTCGGCCGAGGACTGGGTCGATTTCGACTTCTTCGGCCACCAGATCGTGGCCCACAGGTGCGTCGCGCCCGAGGGCCCCGGGGCCACCAACACGGTGGACGATGAGAAGGTCCCGGTGCGCCACTTCGGCGTCATCCTCGACATGGACCGCTGGAGCGTCATTACCGACCGCCTGCGCGATTCGGGGGTTATCTTCCTGATCGAGCCGGCGGTGCGCTTCCGCGGTCGGCCCGGGGAGCAGGCGACCTGTTTCTTCCTCGACCCCTCGGGCAACGCGATCGAGATCAAGGCCTTTGCCGAAGACAGCCAGGTGTTCGCCCGATGAACGCGCCCACAAAAAACCCGTCGCTTGATCTGCCGACCTTCGCCGATGTTGAAGACGCCGCGAAACGTCTGGCCGGCAAGGCGGTGGTCACGCCGCTGCTCGAACATCCTGCGCTGAACGAAACCGTCGGCGCCCGGGTGCTGCTCAAATGCGAGACCTTCCAGGTTTCCGGCAGCTTCAAATTCCGCGGCGCCTACAACCGCATCAGCCGCCTGAGCGACGAGGAAAAGGCGCGCGGCGTCGTGGCCTATTCCTCCGGCAATCACGCCCAGGGCGTCGCCGCGGCGGCAAAACTGGTCGGCACGCGCGCGCTGATCGTCATGCCGTCCGACGCGCCCGAGGTGAAGGTGGCCGGCGTGCGCGCGTTCGGCGGCGAGGTGCGCAGCTACGACCGCTGGACCGAAAGCCGCGAAGCCATCGGCGCCGAGATCGCGCGCGAACGCGGCTCCGTCCTGGTGCCGCCGTTCGACGACCGCTTCGTCATCGCCGGGCAGGGCACGTCGGGCATCGAACTGGCGCACCAGGCGCGGGCGATGGGTGCTGCGCTGGATCAAGTCTATTGCGGAGCCAGCGGCGGCGGGATCGTTGCGGGGATCGGGTTGGCGATGGAGGCGCTGTCGCCACAGACCGACATGATCGTGGTCGAGCCGGCCGAGTACAACGACCACGCGCTGTCGCTCGCCGCCGGCGCCCGGACCAAACACGCCGAGGCGCAACCCAGCTTCTGCGACGCGCTGATGGCGCCCATGCCCGGCGAAGTGACCTTCCCGATCAACGGCCGCTTGCTGAAAGGCGCGCTCGGCGTCACCGACGGCGAGGTCGCCGAAGCCATCCGCTTCGCCTTCCGCTGGCTGAAACTGGTCGTCGAACCCGGCGGCGCGGTCTCCCTCGCGGCGCTTCTGGCCGGCAAGGCCGACGTAAAGGGCAAGACGGTCGGCGTGCTCCTCACCGGCGGCAACATCGACCCGGGGCTGTTCTCGCGGATATTGGCGGGCGAGATCTGAACCTCCCCCTATCGCGTCAGCGATTGGGGGGAGGGGGGTGAGAAGCGGCTGCTGCGCAGCAGCGGCATGGGATCGACAATGATTTGTCGATCCCCGCGCCGAACGCCATCGGCGAAGGCTAGGGCGCAGCGCGCATGGTGGAGGAGGAAGCCTCAGGCGCGACGGACAAGGTCACGCCGGTTCAGTTGTAATCGTCTGATGCTCTCTGTGCAGTGCACCCGCTTCCCCCTCCACCACGTGCTCCGCACGCGGTCCCCCTCCCCCGATTTCTGCCGAAATCGGTGGAGGTTCACGCGCAACCATGCCACCCCTCCACCATGAGCCAGGCGCCGGTCCTGATCCCTCCCTTGCCGCAGCACGCGCTGGATGAGCCGCGGCTGTTCGCCTATCTGGCCGACCATCTCGACGGCTTTTCCGAACCCGCGGAACTGCGTCAGTTCCAGGGCGGCCAGTCGAACCCGACCTACCTTATCGACACGCCCAACCGCCGCTTCGTCCTGCGCAAGAAACCGCCGGGCAAGCTCTTGCCCTCGGCGCACATGGTCGAGCGCGAGTATCGGGTGATGGATGCGCTGCGCCATTCCGGCGTGCCGGTGCCGAACGTGCGGCTGCTGTGCGAGGACGCCGCCATCGCCGGCGCGGCCTTCTATGTGATGGACCACGTCGACGGCCGCGTGTTCACCGACACCGCGCTGAAGGACGAGCCCAAGCCGTCGCGCAAACCGATCTACGCCTTGCTCGCCAGGACGCTCGCCGCCCTGCACCGCGTCGATCCGAACGCGGTCGGGCTCGGCGACTTCGGCAAGACCGAAAATTATGTCGGGCGCCAAATCGACCGCTGGTCGCGCCAGTACGACGCCGCCAAGACCGAAGACATTCCGGCGATGGTCGCGCTCACCGCGTGGCTGCCGCAGCATGCGCCCAAACACGACGAGGTCTCGATCGTTCACGGCGACTTCCGCCTGGGCAACATGATCTACGCGTCCGACGGCGAAGACATTAAGGCGGTTCTCGACTGGGAGCTGTCGACGCTCGGCCACCCCCTGTCGGACCTCGCTTATGCGGCGCTGCCGTTCCGGCTGCCGCCCGGCGGCCCGATGCCGGGCCTGCTCGGCGTCGACTGCGCGGCGCAGGGCCTGCCGACCGAGCAGGAATTCCTCGAGACCTACGCCAAGGCCGTCGGTCGCGACGACATTCCGGATTTCACCTTCTTTCTGGCGCTCTCGCTGTTCCGCCTCGCGGGCATTGCGCAAGGCGTCTATGCGCGCTCGCTCGCGGGCAACGCGGCGGACCGCAGCGCGTCGCGGCTCGGTGAAGTGGCGAAGGGCGCGGCCATGCTCGGCTGGTCGATCGCGCAGGCCGGTTAGATTCGGGGGATAGGCAATGGACTCGACACAGAAACTGACTGGCGGCGGCGCCCACACCACGGGGCCCGAACTCGCCGCGCGCGCGGGCGAAATAGTGGGCGTTTCGCACTGGATCGAGATCGACCAGGCGCGTATCGACGCCTTCGCCGACGCCACCGAGGACTGGCAGTTCATCCACGTCAATCCCGAGGCCGCCGCCAAGACACCCTTCGGCGGCGCGATCGCGCACGGATTCCTGACGCTCAGCCTGCTCTCCAAGATGTCCTACGATGCGGCGCCTATTCTCGCGGGCGTGGTGATGGGCGTGAACTACGGCTTCGACAAGGTCCGCTTCCTGCAACCGGTGCGGTCCGGCAAACGCGTGCGCGGCCACTTCAAGTTGATGGACGCAACGGAAAAAGGCGCCGGCCGCTGGCTGATCAGGCACGAGGTGACGGTGGAGATCGAAGGCGAGGAAAAACCGGCGCTCATCGCCGAGTGGCTGGGGATGCAGATCCTCGGCGGCTGACGGGAGGATCGCTCTTTGACGCACCCCGAAACTTCGCCCGAACCGGAGGAGGCCACCCTGGAAGTTCATCACAAATCCAAGCCGTTTCATGGGTGGCGGGAGTTCCTGAAGGAATACGGCATCATCGTGCTGGGCGTTCTGACCGCCCTCGCGGCAGAGCAGATCGCCGAGCAGATTCACTGGGCCCACAGCGTTCACGAGGCCGAGGCGGCGATGGACGCCGAACTCCATGAAGACGCCCTCAACGCTTACTACCGAATGTCGACACACGAGTGCGCGTTCTCGAGGTTGGACGCGTTGCGCACGGCGCTCGAAGCTTCACGCGACCACGACACGCCCGTGCCGGTCATGCCTGTGTACAACTGGCGCCTGCGCGCATGGCAGAGCGATGCGTGGCAAGCGGCGCAGGCGGCGCAGATCGCCAGTCATTTTCCACGCGACCGGCTGTTGGCTTATTCGCGGGTGTATTTCTTCGTGAATGTCCTGCTGAAGCTGCAGCCGGAGGAGCGCGCCGCCATGGACTCGATCAACACCCTCGCCGTCAATGCCGGCCCGCTACAGCCCGCCGAGCGGGACCGCCTGTTCGCCGGCCTCGTCGCCACGCGCCGCCTGCGCAACGAGGCCGACTCCGCAGCCGGCCGCATCATCTCGGAAGCGGAAAAGGTGGGCGTTCGCCTGTCGGACGCGGACAAGGCCGGCCAACTGCGCGAGGCGCGCCAGCTCTATGGCGACTGTGTCCGCGAATCGTCCCTCGACGAGATCCGCCGCGACGTGTCCTGGCCGAGGTGAAGACGCCTGCTCCGGCGCCGGACGGTCACCAGATGTCGCTGAACGCCCGCGCGAAGTTCAGACCCAGAACCTTCTCCGCCACGCGCTCCGGATAGCCGCGCTTCAGCAGCGCGTCGCAGATGACCTCGCAGCGGCGCGGGGTGTTCAGGCCCACGACGTAGGGCGGCCGGTCCTCGCCGGGCGCGGCGACGCCCGCGGCTTTGCGCGCCTCGGTGTCTTTCTGGAACGCCGCCATCGCTGCGGGCGAATTGTCGAACGGCTCCATACCCTGGTCGCTGCCGATGCCGACGTGATCCTCGCCGCAGACCTTCAGGGCGTGGGTCATGTGCGCCATGTAGTCGTCGACGTCGGGTTGCTTCGGACTCGCCGCCAGATACGGCAGGTCGTAGATGCCGAAGGTTCCGCCCTTGTCGGCCAGCGCCTTCAGCTGTTCGTCGGTCTTGTTGCGCGGATGGTCGTACACCGCCGCGCAGCCGCCGTGGGTCATCACCACCGGCTTCTTCGACAACGCGATCACCTCGCCGGTCATCTTTCGGCTCGCGTGGCTGAGGTCGATCGCGATCCCCAGCGTATTCATCCTGTCCACCGCCTGGCGACCGAGGTCGGTCAGGCCCGACTGCTCTACCGGCGCCAGCACTCCGGCGCCGAAGGGCGAGGTCTTGTTGTAGCTCAACTGCATCACGCGCACGCCGAGGTCGCGGAACAGGTCGAACCGATCGAGCTTATCCTCCAGCATCGCCGCGCCCTCGAACGAGAAGATGACGCCTACCTTCCCTTCGCGTTTGGCGCGCGCGAAGTCGTCGGCTTTGCGCACCTGCATGAACAGGTCGGGATAGAGCTCGATCACCTGCTGGCAGAAGGCGATCTCGGCCACCGTGTCCTCGAACTTCTCGTCGAAGCCCCCGAGCGTGGTCTTGCAGACCGTCACCCCCGACGACCGCGTGATCTCCAGCGCCGAGGCGGGCAGGGGCAGCTTGCCGTCGCCGAGCGGCGGCGACAGGTTCGCATCGAGCACCAGGGCGCGCCTGTACAGCGCCTGCGCCCGCGCGCTCACCGGCGGTTCGGGATCGGCCAGCGCGGGCGAACTCATGGCCGCGCCTGCAGCCCCGGCCAGGATCAGAAGTTTTCTGCGGTCCATGGAGGTCCCCTTTGCTCGGACTATCTTACGAGTGGCCGTCGTGGATGTGCAATGCACGGCAACGGAATCCCTGGATCGCGATCGCGCCACATACCTGATGCCCGCGTGCCTTCCTTGGCGCGCAGCGCCAGTTTGGATAGAGCACGCAGAGGAAGATTGAGCGCTCAGCGGGCTTCATCACCGCCGGCTCCGCGCTTCTCTGCGGTCTCTACTAAAATTGGCGGCTACGGCGCGACTCACGCTGCCGTTCCAGCCATGGCCCACGCGCGCGCCACAACCCTGACACGTCCAAACTCGCCTCCGCGCGCAGCGCCAATTAAGCGCAGAGGGCGCAGAGGAAGATTGAGCACGCAGAGGGGTCGCGGCTTCTTCTCTGCGTGCCCTGCGCTTCTCTGCGTCCTCTTCTTCCAAATGGCGCCTACGGCGCGGTTTGCGCCGCCGTTCCAGCCATGGCCCACGCCCTACGGAGAAAGATCGAAGTCCGCCACCGGGCTTTCCAGGAACCCATAGCGCACCGCCGTCGCCTCGATCCGCGCCGGGCCGTGCAGGTCGATGGGCCGCGTATAGAGCGTCCAGGGCTCATTGGCGTCGCGCCGCCACAGGATCGCGGCGCCGGGCGTCAGCGAGGTCAGCTCGACGGTGAAGCCGTGGGTCACCGCCTGGGGCGGCGCCGTCACCGGGGTCACCCCCCCGGGCTTGAACAGGTCGCCCAGATCGCGCGCGGTCCAGGTCGAATAGTCCGGCGCCTCGGCCGCGAACGCGTTCAGCACCTGCGCCAACCGCGCCACGTCGCCCGCGTGCGCGGGATCACCGGCCAGGTTGTTCAGCTCGTCCGGATCGGCCTTGAGATCATAGAGTTCCGCCTCGCCGCGATCATCGGCATAGGCGGACGCCTGGACGGGGGTGAGCTTGCCGGCTTTGCGCGCCGCAGCCACTACATCGGCCATCACGCGCGCGCGCGCCAGCGACAGCACTTGCGTATAGGGCGCCAGGTTCAGCACATAGAGATAGCGCCCGTCGCGCACCGCGAACACGCGCTCATAGATGTCGTCGACGCGGTTCTGCACGGTGAAGACATAGGTGTTGGACGCACCCTGGCCGGTCAGACGATCCTGCCCCTGCATCCAGGCGCGCGGCTGCACGCCGGCCATGTGCAAGATCGCCGGCGCCACATCGATGCCGCTGATCAGGTCGTGACGCACGGTTCCGCGTCCGTGTCCATCCGGCCAGCGCAGGATCAGCGGCGTGTGCACGCCCGCGTCGTAGACCGTACGCTCCGCGCGCGGCCGCACGGGTCCGCTCTTGGTCAGGAACACCACGATGGTGTGGTCCAGCACATGCGCCGCGCGCAGTCGATCGAGGATGAGGCCGACCTGCGCATCGACGCGATGCACGTGCGCGTACTCCGCTTTCAAGGCGTCGCGCACCGCCGGCGTGTCGGGGAGATAGGCGGGCACGGGAACGGCCTTGGCGGACTTGTCGTCGTCATCGCGCTTGGCGAACAGACCCGTTTTCTTTTCACCACTCTGCGCGTCCGTCACCGTCGACAGGTCGATCACCCCCAGGAATGGCTGGCCGATCATCGCGTCGGGCCAGGTCGCGTTGGCCGCCCTATCGTCGACGGTCCACAGCGAGCCGGGCGATCCGAACGGATCGCTGCGCGCACCCACGTGGAAGGTGACATAGGCCGCCGCGCGCGCCAGCTCGGGATAGCCGCGAATCTCCGGCGGCGGAACCACCGTCCAGGCGCCGGCGCCGGTCCACTCCTGCACCATGCCGATGGTCGAGGGCTGCATCCCGGTCAGCAGCGCCGCCGTCTCCGCATCGGCCCCGCCCGACGCGCCATAGAAACCGTCGAATCGCACGCCCTCGCGCGCCAGCCGGTCGATGTTGGGCGTCTGCGCCGCCGCATCGCCGTAGGCGCCGAGCTGCAGACCCAGATGATCCACCTCGATGACCAGGATGTTGGGGCGCGTGTCATACGCGAGGCGAGGACCGATACCGCCCTGCCCGTGGGGCTTGGATCCGCAGGCGGCGAGAGCGAGGCACAGCGCCGCGACGAGCGCGAAACCCCTCTGCCGTGAACACCTGCGGAGCATGTCTTCCGATAGGATGATCCGGCCTCTAGGTCGAGGCGGTCACCACCGCTCCGCCTTCGCCTCGCTCACCGCGCTCTTCAACCGCTCCGCGAACGCTTCCCGCTCCGCCGGCGCCAGGAAGGCGCCGAGCGTCACGCCCCTGCCCTTGCACCACAGGCGCAGCCGGCTGGCGTGGCGGCCGGGGTGGGTGAGTTCGATGCGGGTGAAGACCGGCGCCGAGGTCCACACCATGCGCTGCGTCTTCGGCGTCTCGCGCACCACCTCGATGGCGTCGGCGGTGACGCGCACGCGCTCGATCCTGCGCGCGGCGCGAAAGTTGAGCCAGAAGGCGAGGCCCAGACCCAACACGTCCAGCCCCAGGAACGGCGGCACAAAGGCGCCGCCCATCAGGGTCATGACGATGGCGAAGATCACGTTCACCGCCAACACTGGCGCCATCAGCAACACCGCGGCGCGCGGACTCAGCGACCGCCGGGGCCGAAGCGCGGCGTCGAGATAGAGGCGCGGCGGGTCCGCCGTCTGGGTCATGGCTCTAATCTAGGACCTGGCGGGCGCTTGGCGAAGGCTTCGACGCACGCCATGGTCGCGCGCCATGGCCGCGCTCGTCTTTCCGCCCGACCCCAAGCGGGTCCAGAAGATCTTCGCCCGCTTCGAAACCCTGAACCCCAAGCCCCTGCCGGAGCTGGAGTTTCGCGACCCCTACACGCTTCTGGTCGCGGTGGTGCTTTCCGCCCAGGCCACCGACGTGTCGGTGAACAAGGCGACGCGCAAGCTCTACGCCGTCGCCGATACGCCACAGAAGATGGTCAAGCTGGGCGAGGCCAGGCTGATCCCTTTCATCAGCGCCATCGGGCTTTTCAACACCAAGGCGAAGAACGTCATCGCGCTCTCCCGGATCATCCTGGAGCAGCACGCGGGCCAGGTTCCGCTGGAACGCGAGCCGATGCAGGCGCTGCCGGGCGTGGGCCGCAAGACCGCCAGCGTGGTGCTGAACGAACTGGGCGTCGAACCCGCCATCGCCGTGGACACCCACGTCTATCGCGTATCGCATCGCCTGGAACTGGTGGACGCCACGACGCCGGAGAAGGTCGAGCGTCAGTTGATGCAGATCATCCCCGAGCGGTTCCTGACCCGCGCCCACCACTGGCTGATCCTGCACGGCCGCTACATCTGCACCGCGCAACGCCCCAAGTGCGCGACCTGCCCGATCGCGGATCTCTGCCCGTCACGCGGTCTGTTCGATCCGGTGGTGAAGGTAAAGAAGGCCGCGCCCGCGAAGACGGTGAAGACGAGAGCCAGACCGAAGGTCAGAGCGGCGAAGAAAAGGATCTAAAAGTTCCGCTCATCCCCGCGGACGCGGGGATGAGCGGAGGAGTGGGGCTTTATCGCCCGGCCGACGCCGCCAGGCATGCGTCCACGCCGACCGGGGCGCCGCCGCGTTGCAGGGGGGCGGCCTGGGCGCCTGAGACCTTCATCGCGCCGTCGGTGCGTTTGAGGAACACCATCAGCGAGCACGCCGGCAGGCGATAGGTCCACAGCGCGCCGTCGCCTTCGCCGCGCGCCAGGTCCGGCACGCCGAGCGTGCGGCGAATGTCCTCGTCGGAGCGGCCGATCAGGCCCGCGCCGGTCAGGTGCGGCGACGCGGGCAGACGCGGACGATGCCCGGCCTGGTCGCGTTGCGCCCAGACGTCGGGATTGCTGGCGGCGTTGATGCCGGCGCCCGGCGGCGAATGTTTCACGATGTCGGCGGGCGAGCCGGGCGCCGCGACGACCATGGGCGGCGGCGGCGGCGGTCCCGGCGGCGGTTCGTTCACCAGGCGCGCGGGCACCATGCGACGCGTGCATTTCAGCGTGGTCTTATGGCGACCGTGACGGCCACGCGCGCCCTTCACCGTCACCTCGACGCAGTCCTCTTCCTCGACCTTGCCGCCGCGGCCTCCATGGTCGCGCCCCCCATGGCCGCCGCTGTCCTCTTCGGCGCGCGAGCACGCGTGTCTGGATTTGCGCGCGGGCTTGGCGTGCCGGCCTCGGCCGTGAGCGTCGCGCGCCGGCGCCTCGTCGCAATCCTCCGACGTCGCGCGCTCTTCCCTGGCGCCGCGACCGCGAGCCGAGCCTTCGCTCGCGCAGGCGTGCGACGTTTTGCGGGGGTGCCTGCCGCGTGCGGGCTTGGCGGGCGCGCAGCCCTCGTCCGACGCGGTCTCTTCGTCCGCGTGGGCGCGACCGTGTTTCGAGGTCCTGGCGGCCGGCTCGGCGCGACCTTTCGCATGGCCCTTCGCCGTCGTCTTGGCCGCGGCCTTCTTGTGGCTGGCGGCGGCGGGCGCGGGCTTGTGCGGGCGCGCGGCGGCGGCCTCGGGGAGGGCGAGCGCAAGCGCGGACGCGGCGAGGGCCAGGAGCAGGACACGGACCATGGCTTGGCGGTTAGGCGAGATGTAAGGCCGGGGCAAGGCGCTGATTGCCCCAGCCGAACCTCAACCGGCCATTGCGCCCACCCCCACGACCCGGCTACCTCCGCGCCAGCACAGGAAAATCCGCCGCATGACCGAAGCCCTCGACATCGTCGCCATCGGTAACGCCATCGTCGATGTGATCGCCCCGGCCGAAGACGGCTTCCTCGCCAGCCAGGGCCTGCGCAAGGGCGCCATGACCCTGATCGACGACGACCGCGCGGCGCACCTCTATTCGGTGATGGCGCCGGGGGTGGAGACCTCCGGCGGTTCGGCGGCCAACACCGTCGCCGGCGTCGCATCGCTGGGCGGAAAGGCGGCCTTCGTGGGCAAGGTGGCCGACGATTTTCTGGGCGAGGTCTACACCCACGACATCGAGGCGATCGGCGCGACCTTCAAGACCCCCAAGCTGGCGGGCGCCGCCACCGGCCGCTGCCTGATCAACGTCACGCACGACGCGCACCGCACCATGGCGACCTTCCTCGGCGCCGCCAGTCAGCTCGGCCCGGCCGACGTGGACGAGGCCGAGATCGGGCGCGCCTACGCGACCTATCTCGAAGGCTATCTGTTCGACCCGCCGCCCGCGCGCGAAGCCTTCGTCAAGGCCGCCGCCGCCGCCCGCGCCGCCGGTCGCAAGGTCGCCATGACCCTGTCGGACGTGTTCGTGGTCGAGCGCTGGCGCGACGAGCTCATCGGCTTTCTCGATCGCATCGACATCGTCTTCGCCAACGAGGTGGAACTGAAGGCGCTTTTCGAGACCGACAATTTCGACGCCGCCTGCGACCTTCTGTCGGACCGTGTCGAGACCTGCGCGATCACCCGCGGCGAACACGGCTCGCTGGTGCGCCGCGGCCATGAATTCCATCTCCTGCCGGCGTTCCCCATCGCCCACGTCATCGACACCACCGGCGCGGGCGACCAGTACGCGGCGGGATTCCTCTTCGGCCTCGCCCGCGACCTGCCGCTCGATCAGTGCGGCGCGCTCGGCGCGCTCTGCGCCTGGGAGGTCATCGGCCACTATGGTCCCAGGCCGCAGGTATCGCTGGAGAAGCTCGCGAAGGACCACGGGATTCTCTGAGCGGGTCGAGGAAAAGTGTGGAGCGGTTTTCCGCCCGCGACCCGCTCCAACTAGATCGCCGCTTTCCGTTTGATCGCCACGTAAAGCGCGCCGTCGCCGCCGTGGCGCGGGTGCGCCTGCGCGACGCCCGCCACCACCGTGCGCAACGCCGGGTCGGCCAGCCACTCCGGCGCGCGCCGGCGGATCACGCCGTCGCCGCTGACGCCCTTGCCGGTGATCACCAAGACCGCGCGCAGGCCCATGTCCTGGGCGCGCACCAGGAACAGCTTCAGCCGGTCCTCCGCCTGGAATTGTCCGAGGCCGTGCAGGTCGATGCGCGCTTCGATCTCGTCGCGCTCGCGAGTGAGGCGGCGCTTGCGATTGGGTTCGATGGCGTGCGGCGCCGGGGTCAGGTGCTGGCGCCAATAGGGCGTGGGCGCGAGCTTAAGTTCGGGGCCTGTGGTCGACGCGACCGACGCCTTCATCTCCGCCTTCGAGGTCGGCTTTGGCTCCGCCGGCGCCTCGACCACCGGAACCCGTCCATGCGCCGGCCGCACGGTCCGCGCCACGGCCGCCCACAACATCATCTCATCCGGTCGAAGCGGCCTTCGCATGGGGCGGATTTAAGGGCGTTGCGGGTTCGGCGCTAGCGGCTGCATCCAGCACGCCACCTCATTTCCCGTCATCCCGGGCTTGTCCCGGGATCCGGGGTCAGAGTGTGACCTCTTCTGCGCGCAGGTTCGCGCAAGCGCTCACACAGACCTAGTTGCGAGCTGAACGCTCGACCCCGGTACAAGCCCGGGGTGACGGATAAATTGAGGAATGCGGAGGGAGTTTGCTAAGCGCTCGCCGCCGTGGCCGCGGTTTCGGCCGCGTGCGCGACGGGCGTTTCCTTCACCGGCAGATAGATCGACACCGTCGAGCCTGCGCCCGGCGCGCTGTCGATGCCGACCCCGCCGCCGGACTGGCGGGCGAATGCATAGACCTGCGCCAGGCCCAGCCCGGTCGACTCCCCGTCGTCGCGGGTGGTGAAGAAAGGTTCGAACGCGCGCGCCGCGATGTCGGCGCTCATGCCGACGCCGGTGTCGATGACCGACAGGCGCGCGTACTCGCCGGCGGGGGTGTCGGCGATCTGGCCGTCGCCCAGGCGTACCTGATCGGCGCGCACGGCGATGGTCCCGCCGTCCTTCACCGCTTCCTTGGCGTTGCGCACCAGGTTCACCAGCGCCGCTTCCAACTGCGCCGCGTCGAAGGTCGCCGAACCCAGGTCGTGCTGCACCTCGAAGTCCACCGGCTTGTCGTCCAGCGCGCGGCGCAGCATCGGCTCAAGCCCCAGCACCACCGGCTCCAGCTCCAGCGTCTCCAGCTTGAACGTCTCGCCCTGCGAGAACGACATCAGCTGCCGCGTCAGCCGCTGGCCGCGTTGCATGGCCGCCAGCGCCGCGGCGCTCAACCGCTTCACCCGCTCGGGCTGATCCGCCTGGTGGGAAATCATGTCGAGCGCGCCGGTGACCACGGTCATCAGGCTGTTGAAGTCGTGCGCCACGCCGCCGGTGAGGCGGCCCACCGTCTCGAACCTTTGCGCCCGCTCCAGCGCCTCGGCGGCCTCGCGGCGGCGCGCCTCCAGCGACTGCAGTTCGCGCTCGCTCTCGGCGACCTTGCGGTCCAGCGTCTCGCGCACCTCGGCCAGGGCCGCGTGCGCCTTGCGTTCGTCGGTAACGTCGCGCGCGACGCCGGCGATGCGGCGCGTTTCGCCGTCCTCGCCGCGCACGACGAAGGCGCTGTCGCGAACGATGCGCTCCTCGCCGTCGCTGGCCCGGCGGATGCGGAACTCGATCTCGCGCGGCTCGCCCCGCGCCAGCGCCGCGTTGGCGCTCACGATCAAGGGCACGTCGTCCGGATGCACCAGCTCGCGCCAGCGCGTCGAATCCGCCAGCAGCACGTCGCGCGACTCGCCCCACATGGCGTCATAGGCGGCGTTCACGTGCAGCACGCGCTTCTCGGCCGGATCGTACAGCCAGATGGCGTCGCTCAGCGCCTCGCTGATGGTCGCGAAGCGCGCCTCGCTCTCCTGCAGCGCCTTTTCGATCTCGCCGCGGCGGCTTTCCAGCGCTTCCGCCTCGGCCTTGGCCTTCTCGGCCTCGGTTTCCTTCTCGCGCAGCGCCTCTTGCGTGGCGCGCACGTCGGTCATGTCGATGCCCGAGGTCAGGATCCCGGAGATCCGGTCGCGTTCGTCGTAGAGCACCGCGCCGCGCCACGACATCAGGCGCTTCTCGCCGTCGGGGCGCACGATCCAGCCCTCGCCGTCCTCGGCCAGGGTCTTGTCGCCGGCGATCACGCTCTCGAAAAAGGCGCGCGCCTCCTTCTGGTCCTCCAGCGGCAGGAAGTCCTTGATCCAGTCCTTGCCGACCACGTCCTCGACCTTGGCGCCCAGGATCCTGGCGCCGGCGCTGTTCACGTCCTTCACCATGCCCTTGCGGTCGATGGCCAAAAGCATGGCGCCCGCCACCTCGTAGTAACGGCTCTTCATCAGCTCTTCGGGGTCGACCTGGGGCGTGGTCAGGCTCTCCGACTCCACGATCGCCGAGGACGAGCCGATCACCTCGCCGACGTCGTTCATGATCGGCATGGCGGTTACCGAGACCAGCATCTTCCGACGCGTGTTCGGGTTGACCATCATGTGCTGGAACCCCTTCACCGTCTGGCCGCGCAGGGCGCGCGCCGCGGGCAAGAGGTCCGGCGGAATCAGCCGGCCGTCCGGATAGGTGATGCCCCAGGTGGCCGAGTGGAACCTCAGGCCCAGCAGCTCGGAATCCTTGCGTCCCAAAAGTTGGTGCGCCGTCCGGTTGGCGAAGGTGAACTTGCCCGAGGTGTCGGTCTCCACCAGGGCCACCGGGATGGCCTGCAGGATGGTGAACATCCGCTGCTCGGTGCGGTCGGCGCCGGTCGAGGTGCTGGTCACCGCCTGGCGCGCGTTGTGGAGCGCCGCCGCCGTGCGGGTCCAGGCGATAAACAGCAGAACGGTCAGAACCAGGCCCACGGCCGCGGCAATGCCGAGCACCAGGGTCAGGTTCGTCTCGCTTTCCAAAAACATACGCCGTCCTCGCGGTCTCGCCGCAAAACTGCAAGAGACGGACCGTCGCAGCGCCCATAGCCCAGACTTGAGCGCGGCGCATCGCCCCTCGCGGAAACTTTAACGGGGACTGGAATTTGGCCCGTTCTGTGGCGAACGGCGGGGGCGCGACGGTTCGCCCCTCACGCGAAAGGGCGGGGTTAAGGCGCCCGTTTTGGGACGTACGAGGTGGTTACCAGCGCCACTTGCTCTGGCTGACCGAGAGGCCCAACCAGGTGTTGTCGCCGATCGGGCCCTCGACGCTGCCCGAGTAATAGTGGCCGCCGCGGGAATCGAAACCGACGCTGACCTGGCCGTGCATCTTCTTGTCGTCGCCCTGGTAGGGCAGCCAGCCGTCGAGGCTGTCGGGCGGCGAGGTGAGAAGCGCGGGCGTCTGGCCCGGCGCGGGCGGCGGCGGGGTCGAGGTGTTGGCGGTCGAGATCGGGGCGTCGGCCGGGGCGGCCGCGGGCGCGGCGCTGGGGGTGGCCGGCTCGGCCAGGGCGGCGCCTGCGATCAGGCCAAAGGCGAGGACCGGGAGGGCGAGGGTCGGGAGGGCAAGCTGAAGGCGCATGGTCACGCTCACTTTCGCCAGTTCAAAACGCCATAGCACCTTCGGTTCCGTCGCCGAAGCGCTACCTGTCCAGCTTCGCCTCCGATTGCGGTGAAATTTGAGCCGGAGTCCCAGAGCGGTTTCCGGCGAAGTGGAAACCGGTTCGCCGTCAGAAACCGCGACCAAGCAACAATCTAGGGCGCCGCTCTGATTCAATCAGAGCGAACAGCGCTCTAGGCCGTCGCCGGCCGGGGCGGGGTGGTGACTGCGGCCGCCTTGCGGGTCCTCTGGAACCGCCGCAGGCCGGACTTGTCGACCAGCTTGCGCAGCACCCTGAGCGGCAGGGCGAAGAAGAAGGGCGCCGGCTCGCGGAAATAGGCGATCTTGCGGACCTCATTCTCGATCACCCAGACGCAGGTGGTCCCCGCCTGGAAATAGACCGTATCGCCCGACCCGCAGACCCGCGTGCCGCCCTCGTCGAAGTGGAGGGTCATGCCGCCCTCGATGATCTGGCAGATCTCGTCCTCGTCGTAGAACCAGCGGAACGAGCCTGCCGTGCAGTGCCACAACAAGGTGATCTGAAGCTTGTCCTCGCTCAGGAACAGCACCGAATTGCGCGCGACCGGATCGCCCGCCAGCACGTGCCGCGCCGAGATCGGCGCCGGCTTGTAAACGGCGTTGTCGCCTGCCTTGGCGACGATGATCTTGGCCGTCATGAACGCCTCCCCCAGAGGACTCTAGCCAGTGGACATGAACGCAGTGGACTCGGGAACGCCTACGCTTTGACGGAGCCGGTTCCGTTGCCCACGGTCCAACCCTCGCCACCGTATCCAGCCCGATTTGACCTAATCGGGCGTTAAGGCTCCCCGGACGCCACGCTGCGCCGCAGATGCTCAGGCCAGGAAAAGCCGCCCGAGGAAATACAGCCCCGCCGCGATCAAGCCCGCCGCCGGCATGGTCACCACCCAGGCGACGACGATGCCGCGCGCCACGTTCCAGCGCACCGCCGAGGCTCGCCGCGCGGCGCCCACGCCGACGATGGCGCCGGTGATCGTGTGCGTGGTCGAGACCGGAATCCCGAGGTTGGTGAACAGGAACAGCGTCATCGCGCCGCCGGTCTCGGCGCAGAATCCCTGCATGGGCGTGAGGCGGGTGATCTTCGAGCCCATGGTGTGCACGATGCGCCAGCCGCCCCACAGCGTGCCCAGCGCCATCGCCGCCTGACAGCACAGCACCACCCACATCGGCACGTGGAAATGCCCGCCGCTGAGACCGTGCGCGAAGAGCAAGGCGGCGATGATCCCCATGGTCTTTTGCGCGTCGTTGCCGCCATGGCCGAGCGAGTAGAGCGACGCCGAAAGGAACTGCAGGGTCCGGAACACCCGGTCGACCCGCGCGGGCGCCACCTTCACGAAGATCCACGACACCGCGAGAATGAGCAGAAGCGCCAGTACGAAGCCGAGCGCCGGCGACACCACGATGGCGCCGATGGTCTTGCTGACGCCCTGCCAGACGATCGCCGACGTCCCCGCCTTGGCGATCCCCGCGCCCAGCAGCCCGCCCACCAGGGCGTGCGAGCTCGACGAGGGAATACCCCCGGCCCAGGTGATCAGGTTCCACGCGATCGCGCCGCCGAGCGCGCCGAAGACCACCGCGTCGTCGACGATATGGACATCCACAATGCCCGAGCCGACCGTCGAGGCCACGTGCAGGCCGAACACCAGAAAGGCGATGAAGTTGAAGAACGCGGCCCACACCACCGCCCAGCGCGGCGACAGCACGCGCGTCGACACGATGGTGGCGATCGAATTCGCCGAATCGTGAAGTCCGTTCAGGAAGTCGAAAATAAGCGCGACGGCGACCAGGCCCGCCAGCAGCAGCGATGGCCCATCCATCAGAGTAACGAGGCCATCAAATGTGCTCGACCAGGATGCCGCTCAGCTGGTCGGCCACGTCCTCGTAACGGTCCATCACCTTCTCCAGGTGATCGTAGATGTCCGAGGTGACATAAAATCCCATGGGGTCCTGGCGCTGCGCCCGGAAGGCGGCGGTCAGGCCGTTGTTGTGCACCTCGTCCGCCTGGCCCTCGAGCCGGATGATCTTTTCGGTGAGCGCCGTCAGCTTTGTTCCGTTACGGCCCAGGTCGCGCAACAACGGCACCGCATCGGCGGTCACCTTGGCCGCGGCCGAGATCAGGGCGCCCATCTCGCGCATGTTCGGTTCGAAGGTCGTGACCTCGAACAACCGGGTGGCGCGGGCGGTCTTCTGCATCTGGTCGATGGCGTCGTCGAGCGAGGTGGTCAGGCCCTGGATATCGCCGCGGTCGAAGGGCGTGATGAAGGTGCGCCGGACCGCCAGCAGCACCTCGCGCGTCACCTGGTCCGCCTCCGACTCCAGCCGGTTGATCTCGGTCGACCAGTGCGGCACCGCCTCGCCGCCCTCCAGCATGCGCTCCAGCGCGGCCGCGCCTTCGACCAGCAAGGCCGCGTGCTGTTCGAAGAAATCGAAGAACCGCGCCTCCTTGGGCATCAGTTTCTGGAAGATGTCGAACATGGCCCGCCCCGCCGCGTCCGCGTACGGACGATGTCCGGTCCTTACCCCGCCGGCTGCGGCGCGTCTCGCAATATTCTCGCCCTTGGGCGAAGGTTGCGCGGACGCCGCACCGCCCTTTCGCGAGCGGGCGGGAACCGAATAGATTGCGGCTCACTATGGAAACTCCGGCGCCCCCGCAACGCATCGACACCCCCGCCGCCTGGCGCGCCGCCGATCTGCGTCCGGACGAATGGGCCCACGCCCTGACGCCGGCCGAGATCGGTGAGATCGAAACCGCAGCGACGGCGCTGGTCGCGCGCGGCGCCGACCTCGGCTCTCTCACCGCCGGCGATTTCCCGATCCCGACCCTCGCGCCGCGCCTGAGCGCCATCCTCGATCACGAGGTTCTGAACGGCCGCGGTTTCGCGGTGCTCTCAGGTTTGGACCCGTCGCGCCTGACGCGAGCGGAGAATGCGGCCGCCTTTGTCGGGCTCGGCGCCCATCTCGGAAATCCGCGGCCGCAGAACGCCAAGGGCCATCTGCTCGGTCACGTGAAGGACCTCGGCCGCTCCAGCGACGATCCGACCGCGCGCATCTACCAGACCAACGAGCGTCAGACCTATCACACCGACTCCGCCGACGTGGTCGCCCTGATGTGCCTGCAGCCGGCCAGGCGCGGCGGCCGCTCCAGCCTGGTCAGCTCGGTCGCGATCTACAACGCGATGCGCCAGGCGGCGCCGGACCTCGCGCTCACCCTGTTCGACCCGATCGAAACCGATCGCCGCGGCGAAGTCGCTGACGGCGAGCGTCCCTATTTCACCATCCCGGTGTTCAACTGGTTCGAGGGCCGCTTCGCTGGCATCTTCCAGCGCCAGTACATCGACTCCGCGCGCCGCTTCGACGGCGTCGCGCCGCTGACCGACAAACAGCGCGCCGCGCTCGACCTGTTGGAGGCCCTGGCCAACGATCCTCAATTCCACATCGAGATCGACTTCCATCCCGGCGACATCCAGCTGGTGAACAACCACGTCCTGTTCCACGACCGCACCGCCTTCGAAGACTGGCTCGAACCCGCGCGCCGCCGCCACCTCCTGCGCCTCTGGCTCGCGCCGTCGAACGCGCAACCCTTACCCCCGATATTCTCGGAACGCTTCGGCACGGTCACCCCCGGCCAACGCGGCGGCGTCACCGCCCCGCGCGAAATCTGGAACGTCCCGCTCGAAGCGGAGTAAGGAAAGATTGCCCACGAAAAACACGAAAAGGGCTAATCGCCCCGCGTCGCAGACGCGCTTCAATCGATGGCGCTCCGCGCGGGAGATTCGCGCCGGAAACGCTAACTGTTCGTGCTTTTCGTGTTTTTCGTGGGCAACTCTTTCTCTTGCTCCGTTGACTTCCACCGCCCCGCCCAAACGGTGACCGCCAAATCCGCGGTGACATTCCCTAACGTCCGCGCGAAGTCGAGGATCGGTTCGACCGACAGCAGCAGCGGCAGGATCGCGATCGGCAGGTTCATCGCGATGCACAGCGGGATCAACACCGTCGCGAACGCCACCGAACTCGCCACCCCAACCCCGGCGAGCGACATCAACGCCGCCAGACCCACGCTGATCAACAGCTTCGGCAGCGGAATCGCAACGCCGTACACCCCCGCCACATAGAGCACGATCGCCATGGTCGCCGCGGGATTGGTCGCGCGGAACAGCGCCACCGCCATGGGAGTCACCAACCCGCGAATCCGTTCCGGCACGCCGAGCGTCTCGGCGCCCTGCAACATCACCGGCAGGGTCGCAATCGACGACTGGGTCGACAGCGCCATCAGCTGCGACGGCAGAAACGCCGCGAACAGCTTCAATAACGGCGTGCGCGAAAACAACGCCAGCGCCATCGCCGGCAGGGCGCCGATCAGGCAGACGACCGAGACCAGGATCGCGTATTGCCCCAGCGTCGCGGCGACGCCCAGGCCCACCCGCGCGCCGATCGACAAGGCGAGAAAGAACACGCCCACGGGCGCGGCGATCAGGACCCAGCCGACGATGGTCAGCATGGTCGCCTGCACCGCCTCGAAGAACCCGGCCAGCGACGCGCGCCGCTCGCCGGTCTGCCGCGTCGCCGCCAGGCCGAACACCAGGGCGAACACCACCAAGGGCGCCATCGCGCCGTCCGCCGCCGCCTTCACCGGGTTCACCGGGATCAGGCTCGAGATCCAGTCCGACAGCGTCGCCTGCGCCGGATGCGGCGCGCCGACGCCGGCCATCTGCCGCATCGCCTGCGCGACCGGCGCCGAGATCGGCCACACGCGCAACGCCCCCGACGCCGCGATCGCGCCCAGCGCCGCCGACGCCAGCAACAAAACCGCGAAGGTCACCACCGTCCGCGCCGCATTGCCGCCGCCCTGCACCACGTCGGCCGATCGCGTCACGCCGACGAACACCAGGGCGAACACCAGGGGCACGATGGTCATGCGCAACGCTGCCAGCCACGCGCCGCCCAGCGCATTACCCAATCCCGCGGCGGAGGCGCGCCAGTCTATTCCCAGCGCATTGGGCGCAAACCAATCGATCCCGGCGCTCACCGCCAGGCCCAGGGCCATCCCCGCCAAGATCCGCGGCGCCAGCGCGTTCAGGTTCATGCCCTTGGGATACGCGCGCCCGCGCGGTCAGGGCAAAGGCTTTTCCGCGCCGGTTGCGCCGCGTCCGCGGCTCTGCTCTTTCTCGCGCCGAACTTTAGGAGGGAATCGCCATGGCCCACTGGCTGGTGAAATCCGAGCCCGGAACCTGGTCCTGGGACCAGCATCAAAAGGGGGGCGACGACGCCTGGACCGGCGTGCGCAATCACCAGGCCAAGCTGTACCTGGCGGCGATGAAGAAGGGCGACCCGGTCCTCTTCTACCACTCCGGCGACGACAAGGCGGTGGTGGGCGTGACGAAGGTGGTCAAGCCCGCCTACCCCGACCCGACCGACGCGACCGGCAAGTTCGTGGCCGTGGACCTGAAGGCGTCGAAGGCGCTGAAGCACCCGGTTCCGCTGACCGCCATCAAGGCGCAGAAGGCGCTCGCCGACATGGTCCTGGTAAAAAACTCCCGCCTGTCGGTGCAGCCGGTCACCGACGCGGAGTGGGAGAAGATCGTGAAGATGGGCGAGAGCTGATTCCCGGCGGGCCGGTGGTCCGACGATCAGGATTGAACGAGCCGACGGCTCGCACGGAAGCGCGACGCCATTCCTTGCTCGTGTGGTTCGTGTCGTTCGTGGACAATCTTCTCTAGCGACCGAAGAAGTTGAGATGCGACGGCCGCCCCGTCACCGCGGGCTCCGCGCTTCTCTGCGTCCTCTGCGCTAATCCGGCGCAACTGGATCCACCAGCACCTTCCGTTCGCGCAACCCCGCAATCTCCCCGTCCGTAAACCCCCAGTCGCGCAAGACCTCGTCGTTGTGCTCGCCGGCGCCCGGCGGCGCGCCCTGGATACGGCCCGGCGTCTGCGAAAACCGCGGCGCGGGCGCGGGCTGGACGACCCCGCCGCGTTCGACGAAGGCGTCGCGCGCGCGGTTGTGCGCATGCGACGGCGCCTCGTCGAGCGACAGCACCGCCGCCGCGCAGACGTCCTTGCCGGCGAGCGTCGCTTCCCAATGATCGCGCGTTTCGCGCGCGACCGCCGCGGCGATTTCCTCGCGCAACCTGGGCCAGGTTTCAGGCGTCATGTAATCCGCAACGGCGGCGATACCCAGCGCCTGTTGCATCGCGCCGAAGAACTGCGGCTCGAGCGGCCCCAGCGACAACCACTTGCCGTCGCGGCATCGATAGACGTCGTAAAACGGCGCGCCGCCGTCGAGGAAGTTGCTGCGCCGCCCATCGCGCCACAGCCCCGCCGCCTTCAATCCGTAGATCGGCGCCATCAGGGTCGCGGCCCCGTCGGTCATCGCCGCGTCGATCACCTGGCCCTTGCCGGTCTCGCGCGCGCTGATGATCGCCGCCAACAGCCCGAAGGCCAGAAACATCGCGCCGCCGCCATAGTCGCCCACCAGGTTGAGCGGCGGAACCGGCCGTTCCTCCGTTCCGATCGCGTGCAAGGCGCCGCTCAGCGCGACGTAGTTGATGTCGTGGCCGGCGCTCTGCGCATAGGGGCCGTACTGTCCCCAGCCGGTCATGCGCCCATAAACCAGCCGCGGATTGCGCGCGAGCGCCACGTCGGGCCCGAGACCCAGCCGCTCCATCACGCCCGGACGAAACCCCTCGAACGCCGCATCCGCCCGTTCCATCAGGCTGAGACACGTCTCCACCGCGGCCGGCTGTTTCAGGTCGAGCGCCAGGCTGCGCCGCCCGCGCCCCGTCACGTCGTACGCGTCCGCCGGCCCGCCCGGCCACCCATTTGACGACCGCCCCGGCCGATCGATGCGGATCACGTCCGCGCCCGCGTCGCTCAACATCATCCCGCAGAACGGCCCCGGCCCGATCCCCCCGAACTCGACCACGCGCACCCCCGCGAGAGGGCCGGAGCGGCGTCGGGCATGTGAAGGGTCAGTCGGGTCCACGGCGATCCTCGATGTCTTGTCCGCCGACTATCGCGGTTTCCGCCGCCGCAACCAAGCGGTCTGGTCGTCGCCGCCGGTTCCGGATAGGAGTCCATCGATCCGCTCGGAGACGAACGATGGCGGAACCTAGTCTGGTGCGCGGGGCCGATGTCCCGCCGCTGCTCGAAGCGACCATCGGGGCTGCGTTCGACGACGCGGTGCGGCGCTGGCCCCGGCACGAGGCGCTGGTGTCGGTGCACCAGGGCGCGCGTTTCACCTTCGCCGAACTCGGCCGCCGGGTCGATGCGGTGGCCGCCGCCTTCGTGGCGTTGGGCATGGAGAAGGGCGACCGCGTCGGCGTCTGGGCGCCCAACTGCGCCGAGTGGACGATCACCCAGTTCGCGGCCGCCAAGGCCGGCCTGATCCTGGTCACCATCAACCCGGCCTATCGCCCGCACGAGCTGGTGTTCACCCTGAACAAGGTGGAAGTGAAGGCGCTCGTCTGCGCCAGCCGGTTCAAGACCAGCGACTATCCGGCCATGGTCGAAACCGCCGCGCCCGACGTGGCGTCCCAGTCGCCGCGCGCGCTGCGCTCGAAATTCCTGCCCGCGCTGCGTTACCTGATCAAGATCGGCGGTCCGGCGCGCGGACCGTTCATGGATTTCGACGACCTCTACGGCCTCGCCGGCGAGGACCATCGCGCGCGGCTGACCACGATTACCGCGGACCTCGACCGCAACGACGCCATCAACATCCAGTTCACCAGCGGCACCACCGGCTCGCCCAAGGGCGCGACGCTGTCGCACCGAAACATCCTCAACAACGGACGCTTCGTCGGCCTGGCCCAGGGCCTGGGCGAAGGCGACCGCCTGTGCATTCCGGTGCCGCTCTACCACTGCTTTGGCATGGTGATGGGAAACCTCGCCTGCATTACGTTGGGCGCGACCATGGTCTATCCCGCCGCGGGCTTCGATCCGCTGGCGACGCTCGAAATCCTCGCCACTGAGAAATGCACCGCCGTCTACGGCGTCCCCACCATGTTCATCGCCATGCTCGAGCATCCGCAGTTCGCGAGCTTCGACCTGAGCACGCTGCGCACCGGCGTCATGGCCGGGGCGCCGTGTCCGGTCGAGGTGATGAAGAAGGTGATCGACCGCATGCACGCACGCGACATCACCATCGCCTACGGCATGACCGAGACCAGCCCGGTAAGTTTTCAGAGCGCGCCCGACGACCCGCTCGACCGCCGCGTCTCCACCATCGGCCGCGTACAGCCGCACCTGGAGGTGAAGATCGTCGATCCCGAAGGCGCCACCGTCCCGCGCGGCGAACGGGGCGAGCTTTGCACGCGCGGCTATTCGGTGATGATCGGCTACTGGGACGACGCGGAAAAGACCGCGTCCGTGCTCCGGGACGGTTGGATGCACACCGGCGATCTCGCGACCCTCGACGCCGACGGCTACGCCAACATCGTTGGCCGGCTGAAGGACATGATCATTCGCGGCGGCGAAAACATCTCTCCGCGCGAGATCGAGGACTTCCTCTTCACCCATCCCAAGATCGAAGACGTCCAGATCGTCGGCGTCCCCGATCCCAAATTCGGCGAAGCCGTCTGCGCCTGGATCCGCCTGCGCACCGGCGAAACCGCCGACGCGGACGAGATCGCAGCCTTCTGCCGCGACCGCATCGCCCACTACAAAGTCCCCCAACACATCCGCTTCGTCGCCGCCTTTCCGATGACGGTGACGGGCAAGGTGCAGAAGTTCGAGATAAGGCAGGCGATGATCGCGGAGCTGGGGTTGGAGGTGGAGCGGACGGCGTGACGGCGAGGGACGCAGTGCGCTCGCCCTTCGTTCCTGAAAGACCGCCGTGGCGCGTCAGTGACGTGCGCGCGTTCAATGCCTCATCGACACCGCCAGCGTGAAGGTACGTTAGTCCTCCAAGCGCTTGAGCAATTGGCCGGCGATGCCGATGGCGTGGCCCGCGCGTAGGGCCGGATCTTCGGGGTGTCCGGCGAGGTCACGAATGGATTGCAGTCCATCTTTGGCGATGTCGATCTTGCCGTTGAGCTTTTGGATGTGCTCAAGCGCCGCTTTCAACTGCTTGGCGAAGCGATCGTGGTCAGGATCGCCGCGCCAGCCCCCGACCTTGCGCTCGTGCCATTCCTTCAGGGCTTTGAGATGATCTTCTTCCCGCGATGGCATCGACTGTTCCCCCCAAAGCGCCAATGCAACCATAGCGGTTGACGCACGGGCGCCTAGGGCCTCGACCGACGCGCATGTGGACAGCCGCCCCGGTGGGGCGTGGCGAGGTTTTGCGATGTCTGGAAGTTCACTGGAGCGGGCGAGGCGATTCGAACGCCCGACCCCAACCTTGGCAAGGTTGTGCTCTACCCCTGAGCTACGCCCGCACTCCGTGAGGGGCGGCTTATAGGCGAGGGGGGAGGGGGCGGGCAAGCCCCCTTTGCCTCGATGCGGCGTCCTGGACAATTCCTTCTGCGGCCCAGGTTGCCCCGGATCGCGCGTTCTTGTATTGTTCCGATTTTTACGCGAGCGGGAAAGCGCAACCGGACGGGCGCGTTTCGGCCGTAAATACGGTTGAAATACGGTGCGATGGTCCTCCGGCGGCCCTAGCGCGGGGCCATGCGGATGGCGCCGTCGAGGCGAATGCACTCGCCGTTGAGATAGAGGTTGCGGCACATCTCCAGGACCAGGGAGGCGTACTCCTCCGGGTGGCCCAGGCGCTTGGGGAAGGGGACCTGGGCGGCCAGGGCCTGCTGCACGTTCTCGGGCATGCCCGCCATCATCGGGGTCATCATGATCCCGGGCAGGATGGTCATCACCCGCACGCCCTCGGTCATCAGGTCGCGCGCGATCGGCAGGGTCATGGCGTAGACGCCGCCCTTCGACGCCGAATAGGCGGCCTGGCCGATCTGGCCGTCCTGGGCCGCGACCGAGGCGGTGGAGACGATCAGGCCGCGCTCGCCGTCCTCGAGCGCCGGCAGGGTCAGCATGCCCGCTGCGGACTTCGACAGACAGCGGAAGCTGCCGATCAGGTTGATGCGGATGACCCGTTCGAAGGCGGCCATGTCGTGGCCGCGGATTTCGCCGGTATCCTTGGCGCGGCTGACGGTCTTCTGGCCGATGGCGATGCCGGCGCAGTTGACCAGCACCCGCTCCTGGCCGTGCGCGGCGCGGGCCTTGGCCAGGCCCGCATCGACGCTGTCGTCCGAGGTCACGTCGACGTTGCAGAACAGGCCCTTGATCTCGGCCGCCACGGCTTCGCCCCGTTCGGCGTTCATGTCGAAGATCGCGACCTTGGCCCCCTGGGCCGCCAGCGCGCGGGCGGTGGCTTCGCCGAGGCCCGAGGCCGCGCCGGTGACGATGGCGGAAACGGATGCGTCGAGTTTCATGGACGGGCCTTCGCTGTCGGAGTCATGATGGGATGGTTATGCGGCGGAGGGTTTAGCGGTGAGTACAGCGAATGCCAAACCGATGGAGGGGGAAGCCTTTGCGGCGGCCGATCCGCTCGCGCCCATCGACCGATCGCGCGCCCTGGTCCCCGCGGTCCAGCGGGTGAACGAGATTCGCGTCCGGCGGGGGTTCTGGCCCAAGCTGAAGCGGCTCGCGCCGCGCATCCCCTTCGCCGCCGACGTGGTGTCGCTGTATTACTGCGCCATGGATGATCAGACGCCGCGCGCGGCCAAGGCGATCATCCTGGCGGCGCTGGTCTGGTTCATCTCTCCGTTCTCCATTGTGCAGGACCTGATGGCCGGCATCGGCTTCGTCAGCGACGCGGCGGTGATCGCGGCCGTCATCGGCGTCGTCGGCGCAAATTTAAAGCCGCGCCACCGCGAACAAGCCAAGGCGGCGCTGAAGCGGTTGGCGGAGAGCTGAAGAGGAAGGATGTCTCGGACTTAGGGCAGGAGACGGCTCCGCGTTCGGTGTGACGGCCTCGGCGCGCAGCGCAAATTTAGATAGAGCACGCAGAGGAAGATTGAGCGCTCGGCGCGCTTCATCCACCGCCGGCTCTGCGCTTCTCTGCGGTCTCTACTAAAAATGGCGCCTACGGCGCGGTCTGCGCCGCCGTCACAATCCAGAGCCTGCTATTCCGTCGGTCGAGCCCGCACCCAACCCGTCACTGACAACCGCTCCCCCTGCGCGAACGGCGCCACGTACGACACCGCGTGCGCGCGCGGCACCGAGAAGAGGTTCAGCGCGTTGAACGCCGGCGTGAAGCCCGCTTCGACGTTGCCGCTTTCGTCGTAGAACTGCAGCAGGCCCCCCCAGTCGGGGCGCCAGCGGCGGGTGAAGTTCAGCACATAGGCGCACAGGCGATGACGTCCCGCCGACGTATCGTCGTGCGTCGTTAGAAAATGCCCCGGCCGATAGCGCGTGGCCTGCGCGTCGCTGAACGCGGCGCGCTCGTCGCCGGTCAGCTCGCGCACGAAGCCGAGAAACGCCTCTCCGTTCAGAAAGTCATACAGGTCTTCGACCGCCCCGCCTTCACGCATGCCGTGATCGACGAAGAAGCTGACGCGCCAGGTCTCGTACAGGTACTGCATCCTCTCGAGCGACCCGTCAGCGGTGATCGCTTCGATGCGCGCGCGCTCCGCGGGATCGAGCTCCGCCAGCCGGTCGAGCGGCATCTCGAACACCTCGCCCGCGGCGTTGGCGGTCAGGCTCCAGACGGTGCGCGTCTCCAGCGCCCGGGCGATACGTTCCGCGCACGGCGGCGCCAGCACATTGGCAATATGCAGACGCCCGTCCCGCGCCCAGACCTGCTTCAGGGCGTCGAGATCCAGGTCGGGCGACAGCGCTATGCCGCCGACGTCGTCCTCCACGGTGGCAGGCTCGGTCATGCGGCGTTTGTGCGCTCCCGTGGACTTAAACGCCAGAGGCCGGCCCTTCCTCCGGCCGCAACCTCCGGCTAAAAGCGCGCGTCAGTTCAAGAGGTCCCCATGACCAAGTTCGCCCTCGCGCTCCACGGCGGCGCCGGCGCCCGCAGAAGCCGCGACTACAGTCGCGAGGTTCCGCATATGAAGGGCCTGGTGGAGGCCGCGCGCGACCGTCTGAAGGGCGGCGCCTCAGCGCTCGACGTGGTGGTCGAGGTGATCCAGGGGCTCGAGGAATCGGGTCTCTACGTCGCCGGCCGCGGCGCCTCGCCCAACCTCGGCGGAACCTACGAACTCGACGCCAGCCTGATGAACGGCCCCGACCGCCAGGCCGGCGCGGTGGCCGCGCTGCAGGGCTTCCGCAGCCCGATCGCTGTCGCGCGCCTGGTCATGGAAAGAACGCCCCACGTCATGCTGGTGGGCGAAGGCGCCGCGGAGTTCGCGCGCGCGCAGGACGCCGACGCCATCGACGATCCCGCGGCGTGGTTCACCCACGCGGCCTCGGGCGACGCCAACTTCGCGCCCAATGTCGCGTCGGGTCTGGCGCACGGCACGGTCGGCTGCGTCGTGCTCGATGGCGAAGGCCGCTTGGCGGCCGGCACCTCGACCGCGGGCGTGTTCAACAAGATGCCCGGCCGCGTCGGCGACGCGCCGATCATCGCCGCGGGCACCTGGGCCGACGACCGCGTCGCCGCCTCGGGCACCGGCCAGGGCGAGTATTTCATGCGCACCGCCGCCTGCGCTCAGATCTCCTGGCGCATGCGCATGGGCGCGACCCTGACCGACGCCACCGCCGCGGTGCTGAACGACATCGCCAGCCTCGGCGGCGAAGGCGGCGTCATCGCGCTGGACAAAGACGGCAACCTCTCCTGCCCCTTCAACTCCGAGGGCATGAAACGCGCGACGCTGAGTGTCGACGGTGAGATCAGCTCGGAGGTTTTTTAGGAGAGAGTCCACGGACCCACACGGACCCACACGGAAAGAACAAGGCGTCGCGTTTCAGGGCGAGCCTGCGGCGCGAAGCGCCCATCGACTGAAAGCGCCTTCGGCGCAAGCTGATTTATTGTTCGTGTGGTTCTTGTGATTCGTGGACACTTGCGCCGACCACAGCCGCAGCGCTTTGAGATTGGCGATCCGTGTGTGTCCGTGTGGGTCCGTGGACTCTCTTTTTTTCTTTACTTCCGCACCCACCCCGTCACCGACAGCCGCTCCCCGCCCGCGAAGGGCGCAACGATGGACACCGCGTGCGCCTGTGGCACGCGGAAGATGTTCAACGCGTTGAACGCCGGGGTGTAGCCCTCGGCCACGTGGCCATCGGCGTCGATGAACTGCAAGATGCCACCCCAGTCCACGCGCCAGCGCGGCGTCAGGTTCAGCACGAAGGCGATCAGGCGGTCGCCGTCGTCGGCCTTGTCGTCGTGCATCTCGCAGAACTGGCCGGCGCGATAACGCGTGCAGGTCGCGTCGCTCCAGGTCCCGCGCACGCCGGTGATCTGCGCGATGAAGTCAAGGTAGGCGCTGCTGTTCAACAGCGCATGGATGGCGTTCAAAGTCGGGTCGTCGGTCTCGGACACGCGACCCTTGCGCGTGATGTTGACCACGTCGTAGGCGAGCTGAAAGCCGTCGCGGGCCTCGGCCATGATGTCCTGCATCATCTGCTGGTGCGCCTCGCGCGGCATGCGGCGCGACTGCTCGGCGGTGAGCTCCAGGTGCTTGTTGCCGCGGTTGATCACGAAGCTCCAGTCGCGCTCGGCCGCCAGCCGCGCATGCAGGCGCTGGGCGCCGTCGCCCGCCAGAAAGTCCGGGATATGTAGGCGTCCATGCCGCGCGAACACCGCGCGCATCTGGTCGAGATCGTGCGACGGGTCGATCTGGAAAGGTTCGATGCTCTCGGCGGCCGTGCTCATGGCGCCCAGCATGCCAAAGCCGGCTTGCGCCCGCTAGCGCGTCATCACTGCCCCGACCACCAGGGTCAGAGGCACGGCCAGAAGGCAGGCGCCCAGCGCGATCAGGGGAATGGCGCGCGCCGCGTTGACCCGCGAGCCGCCGAGGCCCGCCATGGCCCCCACGATACAAAGCGCCCCAAGCGCGAAGGCGCCCAGGCAGATCTCGTTCCACGGCCTCAGGCTCGCCGAGGTCGCGTCGTAGATCAGGTACGCTGGTACGATGAGGACCCCGAGCGCTACAACGTTCAGGCCCAAAAGCGACAGCCGCATCCCAGCCTCCCCGGCGCGACCCAAGCGCGGCCATTAAAAGGCCCCAGCGGTTAGCGCCGTCTTAATCCCGACCGTCCGAGGTGCTATATCCGGGCTCCTCCCGCCCTGACCAAGGACCGACCGTGGCCGCCAGCCTCGACCTCAAACGCGCGTCACAGCTGCCGAAAGGGCCGCCCAACCTGGCGGGCCTGACGCGCGCTCAGCTCAAGGAAGCCCTGGCGGAAAGCGGGGTGGTCGACCCCGCCAAGGCCAAGATGCGCGCCAACCAGGTCTGGCGCTGGATGCACAATCGCGGCGTCACCGACTTCGACGCCATGAGCGACGTGGCCAAGGAGACCCGCGCGGCCCTGTCCGACGTGTTCACCATAAGACGTCCCGAGGTGGTCGAGCGCCAGGTCAGCCAGGACGGCACGCGCAAGTGGCTGCTCCGCTTCGCGCCGGGCGTCGAGGCCGAGATGGTCTACATCCCCGACGTCGGCCGGGTCGGCGCGCTCTGCGTCTCCAGCCAGGTCGGCTGCACGCTGAACTGCACCTTCTGCCACACCGGCACCCAGGCGCTGGTGCGCAACCTCACCGCCGCGGAGATCGTGGGTCAGGTGCAGGTGGCCAAGGACGACCTGAACGAATGGGACATGGAGGCGGGCGAGCGCCTGCTGTCCAACATCGTGTTCATGGGCATGGGCGAGCCGCTGTACAATCTCGACAACGTCGCCGACGCCATCGAGGTGATCTCCGACAACGAGGGCATCGCGCTCTCGCGCCGGCGCATCACGGTGTCGACCTCCGGCGTCGTGCCGGAAATCCCGCGCCTGGGCGAACGCACCAACGCCATGCTGGCGATCTCGCTGCACGCCGCCAACGACGACCTGCGCGACACCCTGGTGCCCTTGAACAAGAAGTACCCGATCAAGGAGCTGATGACCGCGATCCGCGCCTATCCGGGCTTGTCGAACGCGCGGCGCGTCACCTTCGAATACGTCATGCTGAAGGGCGTCAACGACACGCCCGCCGACGCGCGCGCCCTGGTGCAGGTGCTCAAGGGCGTGCCGGCCAAGATCAACCTGATCCCGTTCAATCCCTGGCCGGGGACCCAGTACGAATGCTCGGACTGGCGCACCATCGAGGCCTTCGCGGCGGTCATCAACAAGGCCGGCTACGCCAGCCCCATCCGCACCCCGCGCGGCCGCGACATCCTCGCCGCCTGCGGCCAGCTCAAGTCCGAAAGCGAAAAAATCCGCGCCAGCGCTTTAAGAGCCATGGCGGACGGCGCCTGAAGTCGGCGTCGGCGCTCAGCAACACGGAGAAAGAGGAGAAGCGGGAGCTGTCGCGTGACCAGCGCCAAGCCTTCGCGCCGAAGGCGCCATCAATCAGTAGGGCCCGCTACGCGGGCGAATGACGCCCTCCTCTTTCTCCCCTTTCTTCGTGACTTCCAAGGCGCCGACCTTGGCCCGGCCCCTGCCGTCGGACCCCATACCCTCCCTCTCGCGCGAGACCGCTTGCCAAGCCCCGCGCTCTGACCCCTAAACTCGGACCCTCCAGTCCCCGGGTCCGGTCATGAACTCCGACTCCCTGCACGACGTCTTCAACAGCCCCGACGTGGCGGCCTTTTTCGCCGGCTTTCCCCTGGTGCTGCTGCACGCGGCGATCACCTTGGTGATCCTGCTCCTGGCCTCGGTGCTCTACGCCCTGACCACTCCCTACAAGGAGATTACCGCCATCCGCGACGGCAACGGCGCCGCGGCTGTGTCCTTCGGGGGCGTGATCGTGGGCCTGGCCATTCCCCTGGCCCTGGCGCTCAACGCGGCCAACACCACGCGCGAGCTCGCCATCTGGGGCGCCGCGACCGCGGTGGTGCAGCTCCTGGTCTTCCGCCTCACCGACTTCGTGCTGATGGGCCTGCCGTCGCGTGTCTACAACGACGGCGAGGTGCCCGCCGCGGTGCTGCTGGTCGCCGCCAAACTCGCCGGCGCCTTCATCATCGCCGCCGCGGTCGCAAGCTGAGCAAGCGATGAGCTTCGCCAAGTTTCCCGATTGGCTGATCTATCTGACGGTGGTCGCGAGCATCTGCGCCGTCGCCCTGGTGCGCAGGGACGCGGACCCCGCGCCGCCGGCGCCGCCGCAAGTCGACGCCCGCGAAGGCGACCTCGTGGGACCCAGCGCCGCGATCGATCAGCTCTCGCTCGTGCAGGCGCCGTCGGGGCCTTTGCAGCCCGTGCGCGGCACCGCCTTCGCGGTCGCAAGCCCCGGCCAGTGGTTGACCGCGCGGCACGGGCTGAAGGACTGCCGCAAGGCCGCCGTCCTGATGTCGAGCGACCTGGCCATGCCGGCGGCGATCAAGGCGCTGCCCGGCGGTGACCTCGCGCTGTTGACGACGCAAGGCGGTCCGGCGGGTCTGCCGGTCACGGCGCGTGCGCCGCTCGACGGTGAGAGAGCCTACGTCCCCGGCTATCCGCAGGGCCGCCCCGGCGAGGTCGCGCTCCGTTACCTCGGGACCGACACCTTGAAGGTGCGCGGTCTGGGAACTCAGACCGTGCTCGCCTGGGCCGAGATCGGCCGCACCCGGGAGCTGGGCGAACAGTTGAAGGGCGTCGCGGGCGCGCCGGTGCTGGACGCGCACGGTCGCGTGCTTGGCGTGGTGTTGGGCGCGCGTCCGCGCCGCGGCCGCATCTTCACCACCTCGATCCGAACGCTCGCGACGGCGTCGAGACATCTGACCCCCGCGACCGACCAGCCCGAAGACGATCTGGTCACCCCCGAGAACTACGGCCGCGTCGCCGACACCTTGCGCCGCGATACGCGCGTCGCGGAAGTGCGCTGTCTGAGCTTCGATTAGCGGATCGCATCTCTCATTCCGCCCATCCCCGCGAAAGCGGGGACCCAGCGGAGGGGTGGGTGTTATGATCCGCCCTTTCTGAGCGACGCGTTGTTCAGGTCCACATCCGCAGCCGGGATCACCTCCACGCCGGGGTGCTCCGCCTTCAGCGCCTTCAGGAACACGCTGGCGTCGCCGACCACCACGATCTGCGCCTGGGCGGGATCGAACAGCTCGGCGCCGATCGCTTGCACCTGTTGCGGCGTCACCGCCTTGACGTGGTCGGCGTAGCGGCCGATCTCGTCCAGGTTCACGTTGTAGAGGGTGAAGCGGCTGAGCAGATTGGCCGTGTCCTCGGTGGTCTCCACCGTGCGATCGAAGCCGCCGACGATCGAGGCTTTGCGCGCCGCCAGCTCCGCATCGCCGGGCGCCGTGGTTCCGAGCTTCTTCATCTCGTTCACGATCAGGTCGACGACCTGCACCGCCGACTCGTTCTTGGTCGAGGTCGAGGCGATGAACGGCCCGGGCGCGCGACGGAAATCGATGCGGCCGCTGGCGCCGTAGCTCAGGCCGCGCTTGATCCGAATCTCTTCGTTCAGACGTCCCGAATAGCCGCCGCCCAGCACGGTCGCGGCCACCAACGCGGGATAGAAGCGCGGATCGTCGCGCGAAATGGCGACGCGGCTCACGATCACCGCCGCCTGGCCCGCGTGGGGAAGGTCGACCACCACGATGCGCGGCGGGGGCGTGGCGCCGACCGGCGCGGGCGCGGCGGGTTTGGCGCCGGAGGCCGGCTTCCAGTCGCCGAACAGGTGTTCCGCCAAGGCAAAGCCCTGCTCCGGCGTGACATCGCCCGCCAGCACCAGTGTCGCTTCGTCCGGCCGCCACCACTGCGCGTGGAAGCGCGCCACGTCGTCGTGGGTGAACTTCGACACCGACGCCTGGGTCCCTGAGCTCGGCTCGCCGTAGGGCGCCGCGCCGTAGACCGCGCGGTCCGCGACCATGGCTCCGAGCTGTGAGGGATTGCCCATCGCTACCTGGATGCCGGCCAGGGTCTGCTGACGCGCGCGGTCCAGCTCCTCGGACGCGAACACGGGGTTGCGCGCCACGTCGGCGAAGACGGTCATGGCCGGGTCGAGTTCGTCGCGCTTGACGACCAGGCTGAGTTGCGAACCGTCATAGCTCGCGCCCACGCCCAATTCGCCGCCGAGGGATTCGATCTGGCGCGCGATCTCTTCCGCCGAGCGCGAGGTCGTGCCCTTGGTCATCAGCGTCGAGGCCATCTCGGCCACGCCCGGCAGACGCTGCGGGTCGGTGGCGGCGCCCGCGTCAACGGTCATCTCCGCCGTCACCAGCGGCACGCTGTGCAGCGGCGCCACGATGACATGCATCCCGTTGGCGAGAACCTTCTCGTGGGTCTCCACCGGCCGTGCGGCGACGGGTTCGCCCGGCGCCGGCGGCTTGATGCGTTCAGCCTCCGGTGCCGCGGCGACGACGCGGATGTCCGCGGGCCGGGTCAGGGTCTGGGCCTGGATGGTCGCGGCCGGCGCAGGCGGCGTGAAGCCGGCGGGCTTATGCTCATCGCCCTGGTAGTCGACGGTCACGCGCCGGTTGTCGCCGAGATATTTCTGGGCCACGCGCTGCACGTCCGCGGCGGTCACCGCCTGCACGTCGGAGACCAGCCGGTTCACCTTCGACGCGTCGCCGTAGAGCACGACCGCGGTCTCGAGCTCGCTCGCTTGGCCCTCATCCGTCTCGCGCTGGCGCAGGGTGTCGGTGATCAGCTGGTTCTTGGCGCGCCGAAGCTCCGCGTCGCTGACCGGCTCGTTACGCAGCCGCGCCAGCTCGGCGAGGATCGCGTGCTCGCCCTCCTGCGGCGTCTTGCCCTCGGCCATCACCGCGCCGATGGCGTAGGCGCCCGGCTGCTGGCGCAGCTCCTGGAAGCTGAACGCCTCCTGCGCGATCTGCTGCTTGTAGACGAGGTCGTCGTTCAACCGCGAGCTGTCGCCCTTGCTGAGGATCGCGTCGAGCACGATCAGCGCCGGCATGTCCGGGCTCGACGCGGCGGGGAACGGATAGCTCATCAACACCGCCGGCAGCGGCGTGTTGGGTTCATAGTCGGCGATCGTGCGCGGCGCCGTCCGCATCGGCTCGGTCGCGGTGACGCGCGGGATCGCGCCGGCTGGCCTGACGATGGGGCCGAAGTACTGGTCGATCCAGGCGTTCAGCTGCGCCGGATCGAAGTCGCCGACGACCACCAGCACCGCGTTGTCGGGGCGGTAATAGGTGGCGTGAAACGCCTGCACGTCGGCCAGGGTCGAGGAATCGAGGTTCTCGATGGAGCCGATGCCGGGCCGCCCATAGGGGCTCACGTCGAAGGACGCCTCCGCCAGATCGAGGCCGAACAGGCGCCCGTAGGGCTGGGCGAAAATGCGCTGGCGCAGCTCCTCCTTCACCACGTCGCGTTCCGACTTGAAGTTGGCCTCGTCGACCACCAGCGAGCCCATGCGCTCGGCCTCGGCCCACAGGATGGTCTTCAGATAATTGGCGGGGACGACCTCGTGGTACTCGGTGTAATCGTCGTTGGTCGAGGCGTTGTTGGCGCCGCCGACGTCTTCGGTGATGCGGTCGAAATATTCCGCCGGCATGTCGCGCGTCGCCTTGAACATCATGTGCTCGAACAGGTGCGCGAACCCGGACCGCCCGACCGGATCGTCCTTCGACCCGACCTGGTACCAGACCTGCACCGCGACGTTGGGCGAACGCGTGTCGTGGACGGCGTAAACCTTCAATCCGTTGGGCAGCACGCGATAATCGTAATGCACCGGCGCGACCGTAACGGGCGCGGGCTGCGCCGCGGCGGAAACCGCCAGGCCGGACAGAAGAAGCGCCGCGCAGGCGACGACGGGGGCGAGCCTCATGGGGCCTCCTTGGAAGGTCAGCGGATTTAGCACTTGCAGTCGGAGTGGGCCAATGGCGGACGGCGACGCTTTGCTCTGGCGTTGGCGGGGGGACACGGAGGAAGGGGAGAAAGAGGAGGACGCGCACCTGCCACAGGCGCCAGCTTGATCGGATCGACCACGCATTGCGCGGTCAGAAATAATCGCGACAGCAAGTCGGCCCCGCGCTTCCTCTTTCTCCCCTTCCTCCGTGTTCCCTAGCGCTCCGCCGGAGCCTTGGCGCCGACGCTGGCCGTCGAGGTCGGCGGCGCCGGGGTGGCGATGACGATGATCGGGGTCTGGCTCAGCCATATCTTGGCGTAGCGGTTCACGTCCTCCAGCGTCACCGACTCCATGTCGGCCTTGTAGTCGATGAACTCGCGCAGGATTTCGAAATTGCCGGCCGAGCCGTCGAGGCCGCCCTCCCACCAGTCGATGTCTTCCATCCGGTTGGGGATGGCGTCGAGCATCGGCTTGCGCGCCGCATCGAAGGCTTCCTGCGTGACGCCGTGGGCGGCGATGTCGGCGGTGGTGTCGCGCGCGGCCTCGGCGACGGCGTTGGCGTCGGTGGCGGTGGTTTCGATCAGCGCATTGATCGCGCCCTGGTCGGCGTCGTCGGGCGAGGCCATGCCCACCTGCGGCGCATAGCTCTTGCCCATCTGCGTGCGAACGCGGTGGCGAATGGCGTCGTCCATCACCTGGGCCACGACGTTCAGCGCATACTCCTCGCGGCGACGCTTGGGCTCGGCCACGTACAGCGGCCACAGCAGCGACACCACCGCCTTGTCCTCGCTGCTTTCATAGGTGGTGTGGATAATCGGCGGCGCGGTCTTGGGATAGCGCAGGAAGAAGGTGTCGGGCCGCACCCGATCGGTCGCCGTGCGCGGCGGCAGGGCGCCGAGCGTCCGCGCGACGGCGTCGACCGCGTGGTCCTCGGTGACGTCGCCCACGATGGTCACTTCCAGGGGCGCCTGGGTCAGGGCCGGCTTGAACAGACGCTCGAAGGTCGACGAATTGATCGCCAGCAACTCGTCCCGGGGCGGCGTGACATAGACGCCGTTCGGCGCAACGGCGCGGTTCAGCGCCTGGGACGCCGCGAACTCGGGCGAGGTCTTGGCCGCGCGCTCCATCAGGTCGACAGCGGTCGGCAGCTTGGCGTCGATGGCCTTGTGGAACCCCGGGTCGGTGACGAAGGCGCCCAGGATCTGCATCTCGACGTCGAGGTCAGTCGGGTTGGTGGCGCCTTGCAGCACGAAGGCGTCGTCCAGGATGTTGAACTCCGCGCCCCAGCCGTGGTCGTTGAACAGGCGCCGCAGCGTCTCCGCGTCGTGCTTGCCAAGGCCTCCCTCGACGAACAGCTGCGAGCCCAGTTCGGCGGCGTAGTAGTCCTTGTTCGGAATCTCGCGCCGGCCCGCGCCGAAGCGCACGCGCACCTCGATCTTGTCCTGGCTCGCGGTCAGCCGCTTGAAGTTCAGCACCACGCCGTTGGCGAAGGTGACGCGCACGAAGCCCGGGTTGGCGACCTCGCTGCGGTTGGCGACCTTCCCCGCCGGGCCGAAGTCGGCATAGGCCCAGGTCGCGGCCTTGACCGCGGTCAGAGGCGGCGGGACCGCGCCCGACATGTCTTCGGTGTAGGCGGCCTTCACCGCCGCGGCGTCGACGCCGTCGGGGGTGGAGACGATCAGATAGGGCCCACTGCCCGCCCAATCGCGGTTAAAGGCGGTGTCGATGTCCCTCTCGGTCAGGCCCGCGTCGGCGCGATCAAGGATGCGGAAACGCTCGCGCGGCGTCGCCAGCACATCGCCGTTGACCTCTTCGTTCATCAGACGCTCGGCCAGCACCGCCGATGGCGTCGCGCGCGAACTGTCGGCGGCGGCGCGGTACTCGGCGCGGATGCCTTCCAGCGCTCGTCCGACCTCGTCGGAGGTGGCGCCGTGCGCCTGCAGGCGGCGCACTTCGGTGAGCGCGGCGTCCAGGCCGCCCCTCCAGTCGTTCTTCAAGGGCAGCACATCGAGGCAGCTGTAGAGCGCCTCTTTGTCCGCTTCGTGCTCGCCCACCTCGGCGCGGCCGAAGGGCGGCGTGTCGCTGCCGGCCTCGGTGCGCAGGCGTTCGTTCAGCACGTCGCGCCACAGCCGCCGCTCGAGCAGCAGGCGCGCGCGCGCGACCGTGTCGGGAATCTCCTCGTCGTCTGCGCGGCCGAAACAGAGATCGACGCTCGCCGGCAGATAGGGCTGGGCCGCGTTCAATACCTCGAAGGGGCGTGAAAGGTTGGGCTTGGAGATCGGCACGCGGGGCGGCTCCGCGCCGATCGGCTTCCACGAGCTGAAGGTGTCGACGACGCGCTTTTCCAGCTCGTCGACCGGCAGGTCGCCGACCACCACCACGATGGCCTGATCGGGACGGTACCAGCGCTGGTAGAAGTTGCGCAGCTTGGCGGCGTCGATGCTCTTGATCGATTCCCGCGAGCCGAGCGGATCGTGGTCGGTGGAGCGCAGCTCCGGCGCCAGGAACTTCTGCACCGCCTCGCCCCAGGTGCGAGCGGGTCCGCGCGAGCGGTTGTCTTCCGACAGCACCACGCCGCGCTCGCGGTCCACCGCGGCGGGATCCAGCGTCAGGCCGTCGGCGATGTCGCGCAGCCAGCCGAAGGCGAGGTCGAGCTTGGCCTTGTCCACCTCGGGAATGTCGAGCTCGTAGGTGGTGCCGAAGAGGCCGGTCTCGGCATTCTGGTCGCGGCCAAACAGCACGCCCTGGGCGCCGAACAGTTTGTCGAGCTGGCCGCCCGGAATGTTGCGCCCACCGTTGAATGCCATGTGCTCGAGGAAGTGCGCGACGCCGCGCTCGTCGTCGTGCTCCTCATAGCTGCCGGTATTGACGTGAAAGCGGAACGAGATGCCGCGCGCCGGCGCGCCGCCCGACATCACCGCATAGTGCATGCCGTTGGGCAGCACGCCCGAGCGGACCGCGGGATCCGGCTGAACCGCCGAGAGGTCGCGCACGGTATTGCCGTTGCCGGACGCGGCGGCCTGACCGCCCGCATGGCGGGCCGTTGGGCTTCCGGCGTTCTGCGCCAGGCTGACGGAGGCGAAGGCGAGGGAAGACACCGCCAGCGCGGCGGCCAAATACAATCCACGCACGAAAAAACCCCGATCCGAGACGTTCACGCGACCTTATAGGGCCAATGATCGCGGCGCTAGCGAGGCGGCTTAACAGGCGAAGGCGCCACGGTTGTGACCAAAGGCGGCCGCCTTAACCATGTGGCCGCGGCCTTGCGCACCTCGTCCAGGGTGATCTCCCGATAGAGCCGCTGCTGGTCCGTCGCGTCGGTGATCACCTGGGTGTCGGCGGCGGAGCCGTCCATGGCCTCCAGCCACCAGGCGTTGGTCTGGCGATGGGCGTCGAGCGCGGTGAGCAGCGGCTGGCGCGCGCGTTCCAGCATGTCGGCGGTGACGCCGTCGGTCGCGGCGAGCTTTTGCGCCGACTTCACAATCTCCGACGCGACCGCATCCAATTCGCCGGGCGCGGTCTCGACGGTGGCGACGACATAGGCCTGGTCGGCGCGGTCCGGCGCCTGCAGCGTCACCTGCGGCGTATAGGTCTTGCCCAACTCCTGGCGCACGCGGTGACGCAGTTCGTCGGACAGCACGCGGGCGGCGAGGTTGAGCGCGTATTCCTCGCGCCGCTTGGAGCGGTCGGCCTCGAACAGCGGCCAGACCACGCCGACCATCGCCTTCTCCTTCGGCCCCTCGTGGGTCGCGCGCACGGTCGGCGGCAGGGTCTGGGGGAAGACGAGGAAGCGCGTGTCATTGCGCGCGCGGTCGGCCGGCTTGCGGGCGGGAAGGGCGCCGAGCGTCTCGCCGACCAGCTTCGTGACGGTCGCTTCGTCAATGTCGCCGACCACGGTGACCTCGAGCGGCGCCTGGGTGACCGGACCTTTCAGGAGACGCGCGAAGTCTGTCGACTTCAGTTGCTTCAACCCCTCCTCGGGCGGCAGCAGCGAAGGATCCTGCGGATCCGCCGCGCGACGGAAGCTCTCGGCGAACACCGACGACGGGGTCGAGCGGATGCGACGGAAGGCGTCGCTGACCGCGGTCGGCACCCGCGCATCGACGTTGGGCCGGAAGCCCGGGTCGGTGAGATAGGCCGACAGGATCTGCAACTCGTTCCTGAACGCCGACGGCGTGCTGAGCGCGCGCAGTTCGAACGCATCGGTCTCGATGTCGAGCGACGGCTGCCAGCTCTGGTCGGCGAACAGGCGCTGCAGCGTATCCGTGTCGAACCTGCCGAGACCGCCCTCGACGAACAACGCGCCGGCGAACTGGCCGGCGGTCAGCTGGTCGTTGGGAATCTCGCGGCGTCCGGCGCCGAAGCGCAGACGCGCGATGATCAGGTTCTTCTGGAACGCGGTCTGTTTGAAGTTCACCACCACGCCGTTGGAAAAGGTCAGGCGCGTGAAGCCGGGATCAGCGATCTCCTCGCGCTTCACCACCGTCCCGGGCGGACCGAAGTTGGTGTAGGACCAGGTCTCGGCCTTCGGCGGCGTATAGGCGCTCGGCGCGGGCTCCGCGGCGATGGCCGTCCAGGCGTCGCGCACGGTTCGCGCATTCGGCGCCTTGGGCGCGACCACCGAGATCAACGGCCCGTTCCCGGACCAGTCGAAGGCGAACTCGTCACGCAGCAACTGCGGCGTGATGGTCTTCGACACGATCTCGAAGTCCTTCAGCTTTTCCGCGGGGCTTGCGACCACGTCGCCGCTCAAAATATCGTTCTGGATCGAGGTGGCGACCGCCTCGGTGAAACGCGTGCCCGCGGCGGAATTGGCGCTCTGATAGACCGACCGCTCCGCCGCCATGGCGCGGTCGAGCTCGTCCTGAGTCGGGCCGTAAAGCGCAAACCGGCGCAACTCGTTCGACGCAGCTTCCAGCGCCGGCTTCCACTGATCGTCGAGCGGCGCGATCAGCAAACAGGCCTGCGCCGCCTCGCGTCCGCCTTCGAAGGTCGCGGCCGCGCGCAGGAACGGCGGCTTGTCGCCGGCGGCGAGGCGCGACAGGCGTTCGTCGAGGATGCGTTTCCACACCGCGCGCAGCGTCATCCAGCGCAACCGCTTCACCGTGCGCAGCGAGACGCCGTCGGGCGCGCGCAGTTTGCAGACGCTGATGCCGCTGGAGAGTTGCGGCTCGGAGGTGGTCAGGACATCGAGGTCGCGCTTGGGGTCCGGCGTGTTGCGCGGCGGTCGCGTCGGCTTGGGCCCCTTGCCGGTCCACGAGCCGAAGGCGTCCTTCACTCGCTTTTCCAGGTCGTCGAGACTGTCATCCCCGGCCGCGACCACCACCGCGTTCTCCGGCCGATACCAGCGGTCGTAAAAGGCGCGCAGCCGCGCGGAGGTCATGGTCGAGACGCTCTCGACGGTGCCGATCGGCATGCGCGTGGGCGAGCGAAGACCCTTCTGACGGAACCCGTCGACCGCGATGCGCAGCGACTGCGCGGGGCTGAGGCGCGCCTCGCGCTCAGACAGGATCACCCCGCGTTCGCGCTCGACCGCCGCTTCGTCCAGCGTGTCGCCGTCGGCGATGTCGCGTGTCCAGCGGAAGGCGGTGTCGAGCTTCTTCGCGTTGGAATCGTTGATGTCGAGGCGGAATTCGGTGACCGACAAACTGGTCTCGGCGTTCTGGTCGCGCCCGAAGCCCACGCCCATGTCGGCGAAGGTGCTGTCCAGCGAGCCCCCCGGAAAGTTCTTCGACCCGGCGAAGGCCATGTGCTCGAGGAAGTGCGCGAGCCCGAGCTCGTCGTCGTTCTCTTCGTAGCTCCCCGCGAGCACCGCAAACCGGAGCGACACCGACCCCTTCGGCGTCCCGTTCCGCATGACCGCATAGTGCAGCCCGTTCGGAAGCACCCCTTGCCGCACGTCCGGATCCGGCGCGATGGGCCCAAGGTCGGCCGGCGCGGCCAAGCTCGCGCACACGCCCGCCAGCGCGAGCGCCACCGCGCACGCCCCCGCCCGCATCCAAACCGAAATAGCGCCCCTCGACCTCACGAGCGCGACTTAACCGGGCAAATGCGGCTCAGTAAAGACAAGGAGTTTTTGAACCACGGAAAGCGGAAAAAAAAGGAAGACTTGGAA